>SUUX01000018.1 GCA_015062305.1 Alphaproteobacteria bacterium | reverse complement strand
AAGGAAACGAGGCCAGAGACTTCCAGCCATAGCCCGTGCACTCTCGCCCCGGATCACTGGGGCGCGTCTTGGTGTTGTTACGGCTCTTAAATAAATCGTTGTTCTCATAATCTGGCAACAACCATACTTTGGCAGATACTACACTGCCGGCAAAAAGGCACGCTAAAAGTGCTAAACAAAAGTAAACTCTATATTTAGACATAACAATATACTCCTAAACCCTAATATCAGCGTAACATAGGGTTTTTTATTTGTCAACAAGATGAATGTTTATTTTGAAATTTGTAATAGAAACGTAACATTTTGTTGAAAGATGTTAATAACCAACAAAAAGGCTGAAATTTTGAAACAAGTGTTCTATATTGCATATATGGAGAGAAAATGTTTTAGGAAAAATAAGTGTCAGAACTTAGTGATAACATTATACAGAATATTAGCAAAATTGAAACTGCAGCTTATTATGGTAAAGTTAGCGGTGTACAAGGTTTGTTTATTGAAGTGAGCGGGATTCCTGCCGGACTGTCTATTGGTGACAGATGTAATGTTGTGAATACAAATCAGAAAAAAGTGCCTTGTGAGGTGGTGAGCTTTAAGGAAGACAAATTGTTGCTCATGCCCTATGGTTCTTTGGACGGGATTGGAGCCGGTTGCTTGGTGGAAGTGGAAGATGCGCATCCGGTGATTTATCCGCATCATTCGTGGTTGGGGCGAATTGTGAATGCTTTTGGAGAAGCAATTGACGGGAAAGGCCCCTTAATTAAAGGAAGTAAACCCTATTTTATTAAATCTTCTCCACCGCCGGCTCAATTTAGGGACAGAGTTAAGGGCAAGGTGGATTTGGGCGTGAAGGCCGTGAATACCTTTTTGACAATATGCAAGGGACAACGCATGGGTATTTTTGCAGGTTCCGGTGTGGGAAAATCTACTCTTATGTCTATGATGGCCAGACAAACAAACTCCGATGTATCTGTAATCGGGTTGATTGGTGAGCGTGGACGTGAGGCAAAAGAATTTGTGGAAGATGTGTTGGGTGCAGAGGGTTTGGCGAAATCGGTGTTGGTGTTGGCAACATCTGATGAAAGCCCGTTGCTTCGCAGACAAGCTGCTTATGTGACAATGGCCGTTGCAGAATATTTTAGAGATGAAAATAAAGATGTGTTGTGTATGATGGATTCAATAACACGTTTTGCAATGGCTCAGAGAGAAATTGCTCTTTCTATTGGAGAGCCTCCGGCTTCTAAGGGGTATACACCAAGCGTGTTTGCAGAGCTTCCCAAATTGCTGGAAAGAGCTGGCCCAGGTTCCGGAAGCGGATCTATTACCGGATTGTTTACAGTGCTGGTGGATGGAGATGACCACAATGAACCGGTGGCTGATGCTGTGCGCTCTATCTTGGATGGACATATTGTGTTGGATAGATCTATTGCAGAAAGAAACAGATATCCGGCTATTAATATATTGCGCTCAGTATCCAGAACTATGCCCGATTGTGACACTAAAGAAGAATATGCTCTGGTGGCAAAGGCCAGAAAATATATCTCTGCTTATGAAGATATGGCGGAACTTATTAGGCTTGGAGCATATAAAAAGGGCTCTAATCGTGAAGTTGATGAAGCAATATTTTATTATCCTAAAATTGAGGCTTTTTTGTCGCAAGGAAAAAAAGAGCGTTTTTCTTTGGAAGAATGCTATAAACAATTGGGTGAGATTTTGGCTTTGCCCTATAGTCCGGAAGTCTAGCCTAAATGAATAAGTCCCTCAAAACTCTTGGCAGAATAAAAAAATTTCAGATTGATGAGCAGAGAAAACTGCTTATGGAAAAATTAACAAAAGAAGAAGAAATTATTAAAAATATTCAACTGTTAGATAAGAAATTTGCCGAAGAAAAAGAATTTGCAACCAACAACCCCGGCGTGGGTGATTTTGGCGCCTATACTAAAAGATACTTGAAAATAAGACAAGAACAAGAAGATTACTTGCAAAAAGTGCGACAGGAAATTGAAACAATAAGAGATAAAATGTCTGATATGTTTAAAGAACAAAAAACTTTTGAAATTGTTGATGAAAACCGAAAAAAACATGAGCGTTTTGAACAAGAACAAAAAGATCAGAAAATGCTTGATGAAATTGGAACTAATGCTTATATCAAAAATCATGAAGCAACAAGCTAAAGGAGAAAAAATATGTTTGAAATGATTGCCCTGCCCTATGGAATTGGTGAACTTGAGCCCTATATGCCGGAGAAAACAATGGAGTTTCATTATGGCAAACATTATAAAAATTATGTGGACACGTTGAACAAGCTGATTGCCGGTACAGAATATGAAAATATGTCGTTGGAGCAGATTATTAAAGCAACATACGGAAAACCAGAAAAACAAAACATATTTAATAATGCCGGACAAGTTTGGAATCATGAGTTCTTTTGGAAATCTATGGCGCCAAAAGTAAACAGAGAACCCAAAGGAAAACTTTTGGAACTGATAAATAAAAAATATGGTTCTTACGAAAACTTTAAGCAAGAGTTTAAAAATGTGGCGCTATCCCAGTTTGGTAGCGGTTGGACATGGCTTTTGCAAGATGGCGATGACTTGACTATATTGAAAACTGCAAATGCAGATACCCCTGTTGCCTTGGGGCTAAAACCTTTGATAGTGGTTGATGTGTGGGAACACGCATATTATCTGGATTTTCAGAACAGAAGAGCTGATTTTGTGGACAGCTTCTTGGAAAATTTGGTGAATTGGCCAGAAATATAAGTACTATCTGCGGTGAAACGCAAAATATTTGAACAAAATATAGGTGACACAGCTATATATGATGATGGCAACCAGCTGGGCGATGTATACGTTCCAGCTTAGGTTGCTGACTAATATTTGCAATATTAACGCATTGACAAAGTAGCTGACAACCCAAGAAATGGCACATTTGGAATATTCGTTAAACCAGTGGCCTTTGGAGCAAAAAACAAAAGTTTTCATGAGGACAAATGAGCTGGCTGATGACAGAATCCAAGAAAGCAGCAAGCAAAATTGGTAGACATCTGACCCCAAAATAAGTAAACTAATGACAAATATGATGTATGCAACAACTGTGTTCACCCCGCCAATGAGAATAAAACGCATTTTCTCCGGAAGGCGAAGCCAAAAATTCCATATTCGGTAAAATATTCTAGTTAGCACTTTTGTTCCCCGTTAAGGTAAAAATTTCCTACAACAACTAGCTCTTTAAATCTACCAAAAGTTCTAACATTTCGTTAATGGCGGTAAAACTTTGGGTGTTCATACTATAGGCTCTTTGTACGATTATCATATTGGAAAATTCTTCTTCTACATTGACAGCTGATTGTTCCAAAGACTGTGATTCTAAAATACCACCTTGATCTACATAATGTGTGGCTCCGGTCTCGGCATTGGCTTCAAACAGTGTGCCATTGATGGGAACTAAGTTTTCAGGTGATGTGAAAGCAACAACAGCCAATTTGCCAAAATTATAAGTGGAGCCATTGCTATAAAAAGCTTTTACAACGCCATCTTTGTCGATAAAGCTCTTGACAAAGTTGCCGGCAGGAGAACCATTTTGCTCAACAAAAGTAATGCCTTCGTCTCCGGCTAATTGGGTCATATTGGAAAGATTTAAGTTGATACTGTTGGTGTCGCCATCATCCCAATTGATATCTACGTTTAGCGCCTTGGGAGAAACTAAATCGCCATTATTATCAAAATGCACTATGGTTTCTGAGCCACTAGCGGTGCCTCCATTTACAGCAAATGATAGCTTCCAAGTGTTGGCCTGCCCTTCTATCTTATCAAAGTTCATATATAAGTTCTCACCATCGTGAGTTGTGGCATAAATGGTCATAACATAGCTACTGTGGTCTACTCCCGTGGCAGGAACATTGGCTGTGACAGTGAGCTCTTTGGTGGGAATCGGAGGTATCTTTTCGGGATATTTGATGATGATATCTTCGGCTCCGACACCAAAACTATCTTTGCCATTGATAGCAGGAAAACCCTGCACCTTGAAACCGCTACTATTGACCAAATATGTGATGCCATTTTCGGTTCTGGTATCAAAATCTCCGGCTCTGGTATAGTAGGTATTATTAGCTGGATCTTTAACCTCAAAAAAAGCATTCTCAACTCCGGAGATTGCAACATCATAGTTGTTTCCGGTGACCATAATTTCGCCTCTTTGCAAAACATTGGTTCGATCATAGTACTCAACTCCGGAAATATCTGCCCTAGATGACTTGAGCCCCGAATTGTGTGCTTGGACAACCGGTGTAGAACCCAAAAGAGTATAAAACATGGTCTGGTTAGATTTGTAACCAACTGTACGCATATTGGCTATGTTGGTAGATACTTGTCCCAGGGCGTGACTTTGAGCCTCAAGCCCCGAACTAGATGGAAAAAATGAACTAAGCGCCATGATGCACCTCTCTCTGTATATAAATATCCTTACCAGATATAAATGCAAAAAATGTGCCAAAAAAAAAGCCCAAGACGGTGCTTGGGCTAAATTTTATATGAATTACAGGCTAAGCTTGCTTGCGATTATCTACCAGCATGAGATCTGGCTTTCCTTGTTCTGCTGGAATTGGGGCTCCCATGCGTGTGCAATGCCCGTCTATGTAAGCTCCTGGCTCAATTGCAATTGTGTTATGAGTGGCATCACCCATCAGCTTTGCAGACTTGGCAATAAACAAGTTGTCTGCTGAAGCTTTGCCATGCAATGTGCCATAGAGTTGCAAATTTGTGGCATTTACAACGCCGTTTATTGAGCCTTTTACACCAATGATAAGCTCTTCACAGCTGATATCTCCCTCCACTTGGCCATCGACATGAACTATGCCATCGCTAATAATATCACCCTTAAGACGAGTGTTTTCACTAACAATGGTGGGAACCGGAGCCCCTGTTGTACTGCGACTGAGGCGACGAGCCAATTTGATGTATAGCAATCTTTTAAACTTTTTCATTTTTCCTCCAGCTATATTTTAGCTTGCATAAATGGCAAGGGGTCTACCGGTTGACCTTTATACAAAATTTCATAATGAAGATGCGGACCAGTTGAACGACCGGTGTTGCCAACTTCGCCTATTATATCATCTAATTTTAAATAATCACCTTTTTTTACATATATCTTGTGCAAATGAGCATATCTGGTCTCAAAACCATTGCCATGATCTATGGCAACATAGTTTCCATACCCTCTATTTGAGTGTGTCACTTTGATAACTCGCCCCTTTGCTTTAGCTTGTATCTTATTGCCGGTGCGACTAGCCAAATCTACACCCTTATGCCCTGCTTTTTTGCGATTAAAGGGATCATTACGAACACCAAATTTGGAGGTGAGCCAATAACTCCATACCGGTTTGCCAATGGGAACACTTTTGATAACTTCTCTATAATATTCCAAATCATCAGCTGCAGCAAAAATTGCAGCAACTTTATTATTTATTCTTTTATCCTGCAAACGAGATACCGATGCCGGAATAAAAGGGCCTCCGGAGGATTCTCTTTTTTTGCTACCTGCCAAAGGGTTGAAATATAGCCCCTGTTGCTTGACTGATTTGTTTACTGCGTTGAACGCTCTTTTAATCTTTTGTATCTCTTTTTGGGCAATAGCTTCAACACGATTAAAGACCTCCATCTCTGCTTCTTTGATGTCTTTAACAGCCTCCTCTAAATCTGACATTTGACGACGAAGCTCGTCTCGCTCAGAAATTGCCAAATCTCTTTGCAAAATTGCCTCGTTGATACTCATTTTTTCATTTATTTTTTTATCATCTGCCCAAGACTTTTCTGCTGTCATTTGTTTTATTTTGTCACCCACGGCCATGGCCTGACGTTTGTATTTATCAATCTCTTTACCAGACTTGCCACTCTTGCCGGAGATAGCATCTAAAACAGCATCAATGTTTTTTTGGATTGCAACAAAATCACTCATCAAATCAACATAAGCATCTCTGGTTTCAACAAGTTCTTGGTTTTTATAGCTAATTATACGCCCTGATTTGTTATATATATGGTATGAATAAAAACTCCAAGCTGCTATTAGGCTAAGAACAGAAAGAATGATAACCTGCATACGAGAAGATATGGTAAAGACCTTTGCTCGACCAGCACTGCGAAATATAATCTCTTTTTCAGAAAAAAACGGTTTCTTCTCAGCATATTGAGGAGAATACGCTTTTCTTTTGATAATACGAGTTTTCTTCATACACGAGTCCAAAAAATTTACACAAAAAACAAAGAGTTGCAAACATAACCAGGTTGTCGCAATCTCTTCATGATTTAATGTATAGCAAAAAAATAAAAAAAATACAGCTTTTTTTATAAAGTTATCCCTTTGAACAACAATTCAAAGGGATACACAAACATTGTTAATCTTCTTCATCCAGCAAAATAAACTCATCGTCGTTAGCCATATTAAGCACTATTCTGGCTCTTTCTTCCAATAAATCCAAATCCAAACTGGCATTTGACAAATGTTTTACTTTTTCCTCAAGCTCTTTTTTTTGAAGACTGTATTGCTCTGCCACTTTTTCGGCTTTTACAATTTCTTGTTTTAGGTAAATATATTTTAATAAGCCTCTGTCGCCACTAATGGTGTGATATATGAAGTAGCACATCACAATCGGGCCCAAGAGCCACAGTCCTGATTTCTTCAGTTTATTTTGAATATCCCATAGGAATTCCATTTTTCTTTCCTTTTTTATATAACCACTCTTTGCAGAAGCTTGCAGAATCCTTCTTTCATAATATTTAAGTGAAACAGATTTAGGTTAATAATTGCTTAGCATAATTAAAAATTAATATGATTTGCAATCATTCCCTCGCCACTTCCATGCTGTAACTACACCGTTTTGTAACAAAAATGCTGTCTGACAAAAATATTCAACTTGATATCCGAAAGCTGCTCCATAAGGAGAAAAATCATAGTCTTCTAAAAATGGCGAATATACATCTTGTTGGTTGGCAGGATTACCTTGGTTGTAAAGATAAAATTCTGATGGAACATATACATCATTGGCTTTTACATAAGCTAAAACCTCACTACCATCAGATAGCATTTTTACAGCGCTAGGCGTTCCCATTTCTTTGATTAGAGTTGCTTTGTTGGCTCCCACCAAATTATTTAACTTGGAATCATATTTAATTGGTGATGCACAAGCAAACAAAATAAAAGTGAAAATTAAGGTGAAGCATATTTTTCTCATTGTTTATCTCCTACTATTGATGATAAATAATGAGATAGTCTTCTTTGGAGAAATTTCAATTTAGTGATATGTTCTAAAAAGAGAGCTTAATACACCTTGAACTTTAACTCTAGATGCGGCAAGACGCCTCGGCTCATAGGCCTCGTTTTTGGGTATCAGCACAACCTCGGTTCCTTCTTTGCGAATCTGTTTGAGAGTTGCCTCACAATTGTCGACAAGAGCGACAACAATATCACCATTATTGGCTGTTTCTGTTTTTTTGATTATGACGGTGTCTCCGTCTAAGATGCCAATATCTACCATAGAATCGCCCTCAATTGTTAGGGCATAAAATCGCCCTCCTCTAACCATTTCATAAGGAACAGAAACTTTTTCATTTTCGTTGGCTATTGCTTCTATGGGGGTTCCTGCCGCAATTTTGCCGTAGAGAGGAATTTCGACCATAGCATTTAGCAAAGCTTCATCTCTTTTTTTCTCTTCATCAATTATTGCCGATGGCTTAAGTTTGGGAAGACGAACAACCTCCAAAGCTCGGGCTTTATGTGGAAGCTTGCGAAGAAAATTGCGTTCTACCAACGCCTCAATAAGGGCATATATACCAGACTTTGACTTTAGTCCAACGGCGTCTTTCATCTCATCAAAAGAAGGACAGCAACCCGTTTCCTTGATGGTCTTGTTTATGAACAACAAAAGCTTGTATTGTTTAGGTGTTAGCATAAAAAGCCTCCGAATCTGGTAAATTTTCGCTCAATTTTGTTCTACTTTAGTTCTGCCACATTGTCAAGTTTTAAAAATATTCGTTTATTGGCGCAAATAAGTATTTTTCTATTGAAATAACAACATGCTTTGTATATAGTGTGAGCAATTGTGTTTAAAAAGGAACTAAAATTATGGCTATTGAAACAAATATTCACAGAGAATCTCGCTTGGCGAAACTAAATGCATTACAAGAGCAAGGATACAACCCTTATCCTTATAGCTTTAAGCCTAATGCTTTTGCTGCAGATTTGCAGGAAAAATATAAAGATTTGGAAGCTGGAACTGATACTGAGGACAGAGTTACTATTGCCGGACGTGCCATGGCGGTTAGAAACAATGGTATGTTTATAGATATCAAGGATATGAGTGGCAAAATACAGGCCTTTTGCCATAAGAATCATTTGTCAGAAGAGCAACTTGAAAGACTCAAATCTTTAGATGTTGGTGATTTGGTTGGTATTTATGGATATGTACGTCGCACACCTCGTGGTGAACTATCTATTGCCGCAGAAAATTTTGATATCATATCTAAATCTTTGCAAACCTTGCCAGAAAAATTTCATGGCTTGACTGATGTTGAGGCCAGATATCGCCAGCGCTATGTGGACTTTATTATGAATGATGACAGCAAAGAAACTTTTAAAAAACGTTGTCAAATTATATCGGCCATTAGACGTTGGTTTGAAGAGAACTGTTTTATGGAAGTAGAAACACCTATTTTGCACACCATTATGGGGGGAGCTAGCGCAAAACCATTTATTACACATCATAACACTTTGGATATGGATTTGTATTTGCGTGTTGCTCCAGAATTATTTCTGAAAAGACTGGTTGTCGGCGGATTTGACAGAGTATTTGAGATTGGCAGAAACTTCCGTAATGAAGGCATTGATAAGAACCATAATCCGGAATTTACCGCTTTGGAAGCTTATCAAGCTTATGCCGACTACAACGATATGGCTGATTTGTTTGCAGACATGATCCCTTTTGTGGCAGAAAAAGTATTGGGTACCAAAACAATAGAAGTTGGTGGAGAATCAATTGATTTGTCAAAAGGGTTTGTTCGGAAATCTATTATTGATTTGATTAAAGAATATGCCGGCATTGACTTGCTTGCTACCGAAGACTTGAATGAAGCCAAGGCGATGGCCAAGTCTGTTGGCGTAGATGCAGATGATTGCTCTTGTTGGGGCAAAGTTGTACAAGAAGTTTTTGATGAAAAAGTTGAACCTCATCTAATTCAGCCAACATTGGTGATGGATATGCCAAGAGATATTTCTCCTCTGGCTAAGACACATCGAAGCAACCCTCGATTGGTGGAACATTTTGATGCCTATATCGGAGGAATGGAAATAGGATGTGCATACTCTGAGTTGTCTAACCCATTGGAGCAAAAAGAACGTTTTGATGCTCAGGTAGCCGAACGTGAAGCCGGTGATGATGAGGCTCAAATGCTTGATGAAGATTTTGTTATTGCTCTTGAAAACGGATTGCCTCCAACCGGAGGAATGGGAATGGGTGTGGATAGACTTGCCATGCTTTTGACCGGAGCCGCAACAATTAGAGATGTTATTGCATTCCCTACTCTGCGTAGAAAGGACTAAGAGTGAACAACACAAACCAGCAACCGCCCAAACGCAAGATTATCCGCAAGGTTCTCTTGCTTGTGGTTGTTGGTTTGATTTTGTTTGGTGCGGTAAAACATCATCGTTCGCATGATACTATTCCTGTTGTGTTGCAACCTCAATCTAAGATTGAAGTTGTGTTTGAAGAAGATGTGGAGATTGATGATTATTCTACAACGAATGATTTTTTGGAACAAAATACAGCAGAAGAAAATTTGCAAATTGTGCAAAATGAAGAGTTTTCACCACAATTGTTAGAACAAAAAATTCAAGCTGATGTTATTGGTGATTGGCTTGAAAAAAATGTTGATTTTGATATACCTCAACAAAACAATAATTTTTTTGCAGAATTGCCACAGCATAATCAAGATATTTTAGAACAAATGTATGAGGAAGAATTGCCTGATGATATTTTGGTTTCTAATCCCAAGCTGAAAAATATTGGTTTTGTTCCAAGTCATAAGCCCCCATATTTTGGTGAAAAACCGGTAATTGTTGTGGTGATTGATGATATGGGCATAAGTTATAAACGCACGGCTGATATTGCATCGTTGCAGGCTCCATTGACAGCATCTTTTTTGACTTATGGCAAAAATCTGCAAAAACAAATAGAAAATTCCCAAAAAGCAGGACAAGAAATAATGATTCATGTGCCAATGGAGGCTCAGAATGCAACAGATATTGCCCCAGATGTATTGACAACACAAATGGGTGTCGAAGAAATAAAGAAAAATATTGAAGATATGATTGCCAAATTTGATAAGGTAGCGGGCATAAATAATCATATGGGTAGCAAATTGACAGAAGATAAAGACAGAATGTTGGCCATAATGGAAGTGCTTAAGAAACACAATATGTTTTTTTTAGATTCAAAAACATCAGCAGCTTCTAAAGCAGAAGAAGCGGCCGAAGAAACAGGAATAGCCTATGCTCACAGACATATATTTATAGATAACAACAATGACAAAGAATATATTTTAGGACAGTTGCAAAAAGCTGAAAATGTGGCCAGAAAAAATGGATATGCCATTGCAATCGGTCACCCCAAGAGCCAAACTTATGAGGCTCTGAAAGAGTGGCTGCCTATGTTAGAAAGTAAAGGCCTTGTATTGGAACCATTGAGCAAAATTGTTAATATTTTGCACCCTTCAACAAAATAAAAAATAAAAAACAAAAAAAATTACATTTTTATAAAAAAAATTCTTGACCTAAATAATTTTTGCATTTATATATGCCCTAGTGATTTAGATGGTCCCATCGTCTAATGGTTAGGACATCACCCTTTCACGGTGGTAATATGGGTTCGAATCCCGTTGGGATCACCATTTACTAAGAGGAGGTTTATACCTCCTCTTTTTTTATTTTAAATACTCCCCTCAAAAGCCCACAATCTGTGCCACTTTGCAATAAGTGCTGGTTTTTATTGTGGTACATAATTTTTACTGT
>SUUX01000010.1 GCA_015062305.1 Alphaproteobacteria bacterium | reverse complement strand
CATTAGGAGCATCTACAAACTTAATCAGCTCAGAGGCTTCACATGAGCCTTTTTTATAGATGGTGACCTTGGTTGAGCCGGAAACATCTCCATCTACCAACATTTGGTCAGATTTATTTGTTTGAGTGTTTACATCAATATACATCTTGGCATTGTCATAAGCCTTATAGTTGCCATAGATATTGGTTATATCATCGGCATCATCACTATCATGGTGGAAGTTTAAGATACCGTCATTGTTCAAACTACCAATGATGGTTGTAACCAAAGGAGAATTACCAGCCAAATTTAGCTCTGAGGTAGATGTCAAGTTAATTGGTTTTTGGGCATCTGCCATCTTAATGGCGCCATCGAGTTTGACTGTGGCGTCAGATATGGTAAGTTTGTCCCAACCGGCAACCGAGGCAGAATTGCCTAACAAATAATTACCATCGGTGAGATTTAGCTTTTTATCGGCGGTATTATTAACCAGAGAATCTGCTTTTAGTTTGTCATTCAAACCGCCAACCAAGGTTAGAGAGCCGGCATCGGTGACTTCATCTTTGAATATCTTAGAATAATCATACTCACCGCCCATATTGGCGGCGCTATCAATAACGATATTACCGGTCAGCACAGTTCCGGCATCGAGGTCTAAGATAGCTCCACCTTGCGCCAACAGGTTGTTCAACTTGGCTTGAACTTCGGTTGCTAGTGTTCCGCCGGAGAATACAACCGTATCATCAGCTTCGCCACCACTTTCAACCAACATTTTACCACCACTGGCAATCATGTTTATCAAAGCCTTGGTACCATCTTTTATTTTTAACAAAGCTCCGGAGTTTATGATTGTTTCTTTAACAACTTTATCAGCTCCAACGCTAACAATAGCTCCATCTCCAAGATTAGCCCTATCAAAGCCTTTGGCGTTTACTTCAACCTCTGTATTGCTGACATTTATTGTTCCCTCATGTTCAATATCATCATTAAACACAACCTTACCTGTTCCATCACCGGTAATATTAAATTCAACGCTATTATCCAGATAATTATAAAATTCCACTTCTCCATTTTCATCTTGATAAAAATATCCACTTTCTCCACCATAGATTTTTCTATCATAGATAATAACTTGACTATTGCTTGTAGCAACAGACTTTCCATCTTCTTTTGCTTGAGCAATTATTTGCTCAATTTGTTCTTGATTGATATAATTACCATTATCATCTGTATAGCCTTTTAAGGAGGAATCTATTTTTATAAGCATTCCTGTGGCATCCGGATACCAATCAACTGCATAATAATTTCCGTCTTTTTTAACAAAGTCAAAACGTCGGTCTGTAAAATAAGCTTCTATATTTCCGTTATAATTTTTTAAAGAGATTATTTCTGTTTCTTTTTCTATAATAGGAGCTTCTTGTGTTAGCAAAGCACCGCCAGATTTTGTATCTTCTTTAATGGTCATCGACGCTGTTTGTCCATTTACTGATGCTGAAAAATAATAAACACCATCTTTATATTCGTAAGAAAATTCTGCTCCACCTGCTTCAGCTTCTGCTCTTAACATATCAACCAAAGTTTGCAAATCTCCTCCGTATAAATCTGACGGGAAAATAATTGCTTGACCTTGATAAGCGTCTCCAACATATCCGTTTAATTCTTCAAAATAAGAAAATTCAGCTCTTCGGTATTCATATTGTGTTTCATCACCTGTTTTTTCAATAAAGATGTATTTATTGTCTTGCTTTTCCCATGAGGCGTTCATTCCACTCGAAACACTATAAGCAACCACTCGATCTAAATATGTTTCAATATAATTCTCTTCTGAAGAACCTGCAGCTACAAAGAACTTTTCTTTTTCGGACATTGCAGCATAATTATAGTTATTTGCTTCAATAGGAGAAGCTGCTGTGTTTGTTATTCCCGTACTAGTTGTAATTTTATCATCAAATATAATTTGTCCATTCTCTACTGCTGATAAATTTAATATACCACCGTTCATATAAATGGCATTTGATTCTTCAATATAATTTCCGGCTTCATCTTTATAAATTCTTTTATTACCCTTAAATGCCGAATTCTTGCCATCATTGGCTATAATATTTAAGGTTCCACTACTCCCAATAGCCCCACCATCGACATATCTGCCTTTTACGTAATTATCATAAAAACTACTATTGACTAATGTTATAGAGCCATAATTACTACGAATAGCTCCACCATAGGCTCCGCCGTTTTCAGAATAAGCATAATTATCTCTAAAGATTCCTGTTATGTTATTTATTTTTCCTTTACCACTATTACTGGCAGTTTTACTACTATTAACAGCACCTCCATAGGCTCCGCCGTTTTCAGAATAAGCATAGTTACCAATGAAATCTCCAATAATGGAATCTATCTCGCCAAAATTATTGATAGCTCCACCAATGGCTGAATTGTTTTCAGAATAAGCATAGTTACTTATAAAATTACTGGAAATGTTGTTTATTTTAGCGGATTTTCCGTTAGCTATAGCTCCTCCTTGAGCTTGACCGGAACCAGTATTCTTAGAATAGTTATTAATAAAATCGCCAGTAATATCCCCTATGGTGCCATTATTATTAATAGCTCCACCATAGCTGATTTCGCGGTTTTCAGAATTGGAATAAACATAGTTACTTATGAAATCACCTATAATATCGCTGATAATTCTTTCATTATTATTATCAATAGCTCCACCACAGGCACTAGATGTTTCTGAATAAGCATAGTTACCGCTAAAATTGCCTATAATATTTCTTATGTCGCCATTATTATAAATAGCTCCACCATAGGCACCAGAATTTTCAGAATAAGCATAATTATCTCTAAAAGTTCCTGTTATGTTATTTATTTTTCCTTTACCACTATTACTAGCAGACCTATCATTACTAATAGCTCCGCCTACGGAAAATCCGTTTTTAGAATAAGCATAGTTACCAATGAAATCTCCAATAATGGAATCTATCTCGCCAAAATTATTGATAACTCCACCAGCGGCAGCATTGTTTTCTGCCATAGCATAGTTTTTTATGAAACTACCGGAAATGTTGTTTATTTTAGCGGATATTACGTTAGCTATAGCCCCTCCTTGAGCTTGATCGGAACTGCTGTGCTTAGAATAATTATTAATAAAATCTCCGGTAATATCCCCTATGGTGCCATAATTATAAATAGCCCCTCCCATGCTGTTGCTGTTTTCATAATTAGAATTAGAATAAGTATAGTTGCCGATAAATTCCCCTGTAATATCGCCTATGGTGCCGCTATAATTATAAATAGCTCCACCTTGGGCCGCTCCAGAACTGCTATTAACATAATTGTCTACAAAATCAGAGTGTATAGCTTCCGTAGACGCCGAAGTATTATAAATAGCTCCACCTTCAGCATCACTATTGCTATTGATATCGATGTATTCACCAATAAACACCTTGTTTGTAGTGTTTTCTACAGTAAGATTATCATCAAGTCTTGTACTAGGTTCGTAATCATCGGGCATGTGGTAGGTATATTTGTAGAATTTATCACCAATGGCAATGGTATCTTTTCCGGCAGAGGCAACCTCTTCCCAAGTAACTTTGGCGCCGGTGAGGGAGTTGAGGTAGGCTGTATCGATAGTGGTGAGTTCGGAGCTGGCTTGGACAGAAAATGCTGAAAAATATAGACTTACAACCGCAAGGAGAATTGTCTTGCGGTTTGCTATTTTATGGAGAAGATTTTCTATCTTTTTCATAGTGTTAGCTCCTTTCTACTTGAAGCAAAATATGAATTTATTATAGCACGGAATCGGCAGAAAAGCAAGCATAATCGCATATCCACGACAAAGGATTGGAATTGTTGGGGTTGAGGAGAATCGGGAAAGAATCGGTTGATGTTTTTTTGAGGAGTGTGAAGGGTTTTTTGGGGTGATTTTTTGGTATTTTGGAGTGCGATTCTCACCCGATTCGGAAAAGGGGTGGAAAGGTGAGGATAAAAGATGAGTTATTCACCGGATACTTTGCTCAGAAACGGGCGGATAAGTTCTTCTTGGCTAAGAGAAAAATCACTCTCTATCCATGCTAATTCTCTGATTTTGAGGATTGCGCCAATTTGCGCAGGCTCTACCCCCTGCTCTATCAAGTGCTTGCCCTTGAGCGGAAATTCCGGCACAAACATCTGCTCTATTTGTGAATAAATATCCCAGAAATTAGGAATATCTTGCTGATTTTGAGCTGCAATTAACAAAAGTTTTTCTAAACAAAAGTCTTTGCCATATTCATAGGCCAAGTGTAAACGAGTTTTCTCATCTAAGATATCTTGCCAAGAAACCGGTATTTCTGCCCAGCTGACAAACTTTTGACGCTCTTTTTTGCTAAACTTGAGGCGAGTAGCCATGTTTTCGGCCAAAGACAAATTAGGCTGGTATAAGGTAAACAAGTATAAAAGAGGTTTTGATTCCAACACCTTGCCATTGAATAATTTTTTGAGATATTCAAGCTCTTGCCAATGATGGGCGTCGGGCATAACAAAGCTGAGAATGTTGTTTTCTTGCATAATCTTTATGGTTTCTACAGCTCTGGGAGTAAGCAACAATTTTAGAAGTTCATCACGTATTCTTTCCATGGGAAGTTTTTTGAGTTCTTCTCTATTCTCTGTGCAGGCTTTTAGAGCCTTTTTGTCTGGAGAACCATTGCCAAACATGGAATAAAAACGAAAGAAACGCAAAATTCGCAAGTAGTCTTCTTTGATACGTTGGTCTGCTTTGCCAATGAAACGAACAATGCCCTTTTCTAAATCTTCTATGCCATTGTAGTAGTCAAAAACATTGCCCTTTTCGTCTGCATATACAGCGTTGATAGTGAGATCTCGGCGAGAAGCGTCTTCTTCCCAATTGTCTGTGAACTCGACAATTGCGTGACGTCCATCGGTCTTGATGTCTCGGCGCAAAGAGGTGACTTCTACCATGGTGTCATCTATAATGACTCCGACAGTGCCATATTTTATGCCAATGCCTACTGTTTTGATGCCTTCTTCAGTGCAGGCTTCTACCAATTCATCCGGAGACAAATCTGTGGCAAAGTCTATATCCGAACCCTCTATGCCTTTGAGGGCGTCTCTGACAGCTCCGCCAACAAAGCGAAGAACCCCGCCATGATGCGCAACCACCAAAAACAATCGCATGAGCTTTTTGTTTTTGATTAGCTTATTGATATTCAGATATTTGTCTCTTATCATGACCTTTTCCTAATTTTTTTATGAAATTAACAGTTTTTATATATTTTTCAATTATTATTATTGCAAATTTAATTAAAACTGTGGGTAGATTAGTATGAAAAAACTTATATTTTTTATAGCATTAGCAATTTTTGTTAAAGGATCTGACGCAAAGGCGGCTGCTCCTCAGGTGTTGGGAGAATATGGTGACTGGGTTGCCTATTATTACCGTGACAGCGCCGGAGCTGTATGTTATATGGCTTCGACACCAAAAAAAGATGAAGGAAAATATACCAAACGAGGTGATATTTATGCTGTTGTAACACACAGACCTAATGAAAAAAGTTTTGATGTGATTAACTTTAACGCAGGGTATACTTTTAAATCCGGAGCTCCTTTTAAGGTGAAAATTGGCGCATCTACTTTTGATAAGCTGTTTACAAGTGGAGACAAAGCGTGGTCTGTAAGCGAAAAAACAGACAAGGATATTGTTGCCGCTATGAAAAGAGGATCAAGAATGGTGGTTCACGGAGTGTCTTCTAAAGGCACACACACCAAAGATACCTATTCTCTATCTGGTTTTTCGAGCGCTTATAGGGCAATCTCTAATAAATGCAAGGCAAGATAATGCAAAAAACAGAGCTAATTGGGCTGTCTAAGCAAGAGTTGGCCGATGAAGTTGCTAAGATTGGTGAAAAACCGTTTCGGGCTAAGCAGCTTTGGCAATGGATATATTTTAGGGGTGAAACAGACTTTGAAAAGATGACGAATCTATCAAAGGATTTGCGAGCCAAATTGGCAGAAAATTTTAGCATAACTCGCCCTAAAATTGTAACAGAACAAATATCTAAAGATAAAACCCATAAATGGTTGTTGGAGTTTGCAGACGGGCAAAGAATCGAAACGGTGTATATTCCGGAAGAAGACCGTGGAGCTGTTTGTATATCAACACAAGTCGGTTGTGCTGTCGGGTGTAGGTTTTGCCATACCGGAAGCCAAAAAATTACCAGGAATCTGTCTGCAGGTGAAATAGTGGCTCAGTTTATGGTGGCCAGAGATGCCTATGGAGAATGGCCTTCTCCTACAAATGAAACCAGATATTTGTCAAATATTGTGGTGATGGGAATGGGTGAACCATTGCATAATCCGGATAATGTGTTCAAAGCTTTGAAAATATTGTCTGATGGCGATGGAATCGCGATATCTAAGCGAAAAATCACATTGTCTACATCGGGAATAGCTCCAAAAATCGGATTGGTTGCAAAAGAATTGGGCTGTAAGTTGGCGATTAGTTTGCACGCGCCAAATAATGAAAAACGTTCGCAAATTATGCCTATTAATAACAGGTATCCTATTGAAGAAGTGTTGAAAGGGTGTCAGGAATATCAGAGCCAAATGAGCCCTGGGCGTTATGTGACTTTTGAATATTTGATGCTGAAAGATTTTAATGATTCTCCAGAGGATGCTAAAGAACTAATATCTTTGATGAAAAAATATAAGCTGGGAGCAAAGTTTAATTTAATACCTTTTAATCCGTGGCCGGGGTGTGATTATCAGCCAAGCTCAAACAATAAAGTGAGGGCTTTTTCTGAAATATTGGAAGCTGCCGGCTATGAGGCTCCGGTGCGAGTGGCCAGAGGTCAAGATATTTTGGCGGCTTGTGGTCAACTAAAATCTAAAAAAGAGGTTGTTCTTAATAAAAAAGAGCCTTAATCGGCTCTTTTTTATTATTTGATGTATTGTTTGCAAAGTTCGTAATCTTCCGGCGTGTTGATATCTGCCGGAGCGTTTTTGTTGAGACGAATATCTCCAACCATTTTGGCTCTGATTTCCATGCCGTTTTCCAGCGCTCTAAGTTGCTCTAAAGACTCTCTTTGCTCTAATATTCCTGGTTCTAGAGAAACCATCTTATGCAAAGATTGAGCTTTGAATACATATATTCCAATATGGTGATATAAGTCTTGATTTTTGCATTTTTCTGGATTGCGAGTATATGGAGCGGTGGCTCTGGTGAAATATAGACAACGTGCTTCATCTTCGCCCGGTTTTAGGCCTGCCACAATCTTAACCACTGCAGGATTGGTTTTGTCTTCTTCGTTTTTGATTACCATGCCGCAAGTTGCAATATCACAACCTGTGCGCTCAATCATTTCGATGAGAGGTAGGTTTACTTTGGGGTCTACATTTAAATTATCCCCTTGAAAGTCAACAACAATATCATATTTTGTTCCGTCTGGATCAAGTTCTTTTAGGGCGGCAGCAATTCTGTCTGTTCCACTGGGCAGGTTAGGATCTGTCAGCACCGCTTTGGCGCCAAATTTTTTGCACTCGTCAACAATTATCTGGTCGCCGGCAGCAATTGCAATATCTCCATCAATCGCATTTTTTACGTTTTCATATACTCGTTGGATGATGGTTTTGCCATTGACCTCCAACAAGGGTTTGTTTGGCAATCTGGTGGCGGCCATGCGAACAGGCATTAGGGTTATTACTCTACTCATAAGAAAACCTTTCTGAAAAAAATATTAACTGCCATCATTCAACCATAACAACGTCATGTTGTCAATTGTATGACCTTATAGGTTAACATAAAAAAAGCCGCTCTCTAAGAGAGCGGGCTAAACCTTTGTCTTTACCTTGTGTTATGCTATCCCTCGTCGCTCTATCTCGTTTTTGAGAACTCTGATAAGCAAGGAGTCTTCATACTGTATCTTCTCCAACTGCTTTCTATCTATCACAATCGGGCTGCAATAAGTTGCATAACCTTGCTCTTCAACCTCTTTCAATTCTTCTTTTGATTGTAAGAGTTTGTGAATAAGCTGGTCATCTGACATTTTTGCTAATCTTTTTTCCAAATCTTTAACAGATCCGAAAAGTCCGTAGCCTTTTTCAAGGTTTTTCTTGTGTTTTTCAACCATAGTACTAGAAATTTAATTTAATAAAAATAAGGAATGAGTTGCTAAAATAACTATTCAAAAAACAAATGTCAATAAAAAAAGCCTTATCATGATAACGATAAGGCTTTGATAAAATTGGTGGAGCTAAGGAGGATCGAACTCCTGACCTCTTGAATGCCATTCAAGCGCTCTCCCAGCTGAGCTATAACCCCAATGCTGATGTGACAGAATATATGAAAACAACTAGAACTTGTCAATGTTTTTTTAATGTATTTTATTGGTTTGATTTATTTTGTCTATATTTGTTGATAAAATTTTAATATTGTGGTATTATGATGATATGTATGTTGCAGTATAATGATTTAGGAGAGTTTTGATGAGTGATACAGAAACAACTAGTTTAGTCGGAAATATCGGACTGCAGGATATTGATGAAGAATATAAAACTAAAGTAGTTAGTGAAATTTTAAATAAAAAAAACTGGGAAGAATCCAAACCTTCTGATTTGTATACTATGCGAAGAGCTCTTGCTCACGGAAAAAATGGGACAATAGCAGATGGAAACAAAAAAGCTCAAGAAACTCTAGATTTGAACATACTTGCTTTGGCAAAAGATTTTAATAATAATAAAAATGCCGTATTAAATATGGAGGAAGTTTATAGCTTACAGGCCTTGCTGGACAATGTGAGCCAGTATGACAGAAGTGAAATTATGGCGAAAGATGAAAACAAGAACGTTATAAATGATGCTATAAGCAAAATTAATAAACAAATTGAAGCTTTTGAACACGAATATGGAATAAACAATGAATCTCTTCAATCTGTGGAGCAGATTGTCGAAAATACGGAAAAGATGCCAAAAGTTGAAGATCTGCTTGATAAAAAGAATGCAGAATATGTGGTACAGCCTCCTACAAGTTATGAAGATGTGAGGCTTGTAGTACAGAATATAAGCAAAATTACCGAGGCATCTCCAATTGTTGGAGCTCTGCGGTGTGAAGGGGTACGACAAGAAAAAGATGTCCTACAAAAACTACAAGAAAAAACTCTGGAAATTGTAAAAAATGATGCATTGTGGGAAGATGTGTCTCCTGAAAACATTGGAAACTTGGAATATCTGCTTGAAGAAGCAGCAAGTATATCAAATATAGATGATGAAGCCAAGAAGATTATTAACAAAAGAAGAGATCTGATAGCAGAAGCAAAGCGTAAACATGAGAAAAATTTGCCAAGAAAACATTCTGAACTTACTGATGGATTGAATTTGCTTGATAACATAGAGATTCTTGGAGAATTAGAAACTTTTGGCAGAAAGACGCTTTCTGAAGATGAACAAAAACAAATAAAAGACAACTTTATTAAGCAAATTCGTCTGGAAACAGAGGTTTATTTGGCAAATACATCTGACAAAGAGATCTCTGATAAAGATTTTGTTCAAGAATTTAGCAATCGTCTGAACACAGGCTTGTTTGAGCTTGTTAGCGCCAATGGAGCTAGTCGAGGAGAATTAAGCCAGGAGAAAATTAACGAGAGAATAACTGCACTACTTAAGGGGGCGCAAAACAAAGATAAATCAATTAAAATAAATATGTCGACTTTTGCCGGTTGGCATGCGGCTAAGCAAGCCTCTCTAGAAGCAGCTTATAATGTGACAGAAAAAAAGCGCCCGGGATATAAAGAAAAGATATCTAGCCTGGTTGAAAAAACAAAAACTCAAGATGAAAGCAACAAACAAACTCATGGAACAGCCTATTCCTTAGCAAAAGGAGCTTTAAAAAGTTTGGGTTGGGGAGCTGCTTATAAAGTTGGAGCCATAGCCGGTCCTGCAGGTTT
Source organism: Alphaproteobacteria bacterium (assembly GCA_015062305.1). GTDB lineage: Bacteria > Pseudomonadota > Alphaproteobacteria > RF32 > CAG-239 > CAZU01. Next base: position 59,685 of record SUUX01000010.1, on the reverse strand, counting down.
GGCTGCAGTTGCGACAGCTTCAACAGCGTGGCAAGCTTATAATATGTACAAAGACTTTAGAAAACAACAAGAACACGCTCAAAGCAAAGGAGAAAAACTAGGTTTTTGGGGATATCTGAAAGACAACAAACTTCGAGCTGCCGGTGTTTTGCTAAGCTCTGCGTCAATAGTAACCGGAGGTTTTTTGGCCGGCAATTCAGCGGCTAATACGGCTAAAGCGGCTTCTGGAATTGCTTTGGCTGCAGCTGGGGCTTTTCATCAGGCTTCTCAAGCCTATAAGGCTGCAGAAGGCTCAAAATGGGCAAAATTCAAAGCAGGAGCTAGAGCTTTTGGAGTTTCTGCAACAGCTTTTGGTGTCGCTGTATTAGCAGGAAAAACTCTAGGAGGAATAGCGGGAAATGAAAGTGTTGATACACCAACAACAGAATCAACAACAGAACCAATGACAGAAGAATTTAATGAGTCGCAAACTCAAACTTTTGGAGAACAGGCCGATAAGGCAATGAATGATTATTATACAGAGAACAAAGCACATCAAGATACTGACTTGCCGACACAAAGTGCTGGAGAACAGGCCGCTGAAGCAATGTATGAATATTATGAACCTAATAAAACTTTTGATATGAACGATTTGACAGATAGCCAAGTTCATAAATTAGAGATTATGATGCTTAGAGACCCTGCTATGGCAAATGAAGTTATTGGTGATGGTAAGTGGCATAGTAGTGCAGAATTGCAAAAAATGTGGGAACAAGAAGATGCAATTGACAATGAAATAAGACAAAAATTGGTAAAGGCGGCTGATAAAACCTTTGATAACAATGGGCGTTATGTGGACACCGGAAGAGAAGAAGAAGCTCAAGCAAATTGGCAAAGACTCAATGAGCCGGAAAAAGAAAATATTCCTCAACAACCGGAAAACATTGTTGAACATGAAAAACTCGAAGGTGTTTTGACAAATAAAAACATAGATTTGCAATTTGAAAAGCCGACCTTAGATCTAACAGACGAAAATAGACCTGAGGCAACACCGAACATGGAAATAAACAAAATAAAAATAGATGGAGATGAAGCAAAAATAGTAGGTGAAAATGCAAATGGAGAGAGAGTAGTTAACCATATTTCTACAAACGAATTGGGTTCTTTAGACCTTGATTACAATAAAATAAAACTAATGGAAAATGGTGACATTAAAATAAGAATTGATGTTGATGTTGAAGGAAAACCTGTTGAGGTTGAATCTGTTATCAACAAAGAAGGGGAGTTGGTATCTCATCGCTCGGGCTCTCACGTATATTCTAAGGAAGAACTGGATTATGTGAATTCACAAGAACAAACCGTGGCCAGAAATGCAGACAGATATGAAAAGCTTATGACAATTATGGATAGAACATCTGAGCGTGTTTCTGAAAATCAAGTGGAGCAGTCTGCTGAAAATCAAGCTATTGAACACGCTTCTCAAGCTGAAGAAAAGGCATCTATTGCTAATGAAAAAGATACGCCCACTGCACAAGAGCAAGAAAATACATCTCCTCATGCTGCCTTTAAGGAAATGGCCGATAAAATTGCTCCAATAGATATGTCTGATGCAGAAAAGTTACAAAACAACCAGGTAATTATTGAGCAAGACCAATTTGGAAACAATCACTATGTCGGAAAAGATGCCGATGGCAATAGTTTTAGAGTTGCCGTTCTTTCAAAAGGGGGAGAACTGGAAGGTGGAAAGATGATGAGGTTTATAGGAACTAATGTCTTGTTAGAAGTGTCAGAAGGACATCCTAAGCATGAAATGCTAAATTCTCAAGATAGTAGCACTTTTATAGAAAGAGGAGCCTATCCCGATAAGTTTGCAGAACAATTGCTATCAGACATAAAAGAAAACAAATATGACGTTGTAAAATCTGAGAGTGCGCAAAATAATCAACAGCTTTCTATAGCACAGCAGGTAATGAATTCAAGAACAACAGGTCGTTAGGAATCGCCTTGATACCTTTTGCAAAATCCACTTTTGCAACCCATGCCCCAGCACATATAAAGCTCGGTTTCTTTGGTGCTGGGTTCTTGTTGTTCACTGATTATCTTGAAGCCGTTTTTTTGATAAAATTCCAGCGCTCGTTGATTCTTTGTAAAAACATTGAGAGATAATAAAGGGTATCTTCTCTGTGCTGTTTTGAGCAATTTTTGGCCTATTTTTTTTCCTTGAAATTTAGGAGAAACAAATAGAGCTCCAATATGTCGGTCATCTAATATACTGATAAATCCTTTTATCTGGTGTTTGTCTTCAAAAACAAAGGTATGAGCATAAGGCAGATAGTTTTCTTTTACTGAAGACTGCATTTGTTGCCAATATTCGGACGACACAAAACTGTGCGCTTGAATCGAAGCTTTCAGCCATAAATCCAAAACCTTGGGAATATCAGAGTTTTTTATTATTCTTATCATCAGATATCCAAGTCATCTACAAATTTTGCGCGTTCTATGATGAACTTGAAGCGGGTTTCCGGATTTTTACCCATCAAACGCTCAACCATTCTTCTGGTTTCAAACGCTTCTTCTTTACCTTCTTCTGTATTTGTAGAAGGTATTGTGACTTTGAGCAGCAAACGATTTTTCTTATCCATGGTGGTCTCTTTGAGTTGCTGAGCGCTCATTTCTCCCAGTCCTTTGAAACGACTGATATCCGGCTTTTGGTTGCCCTTTACAACTTTTGCTAAAATTTTATCTTTGTCTGCATCATCAAGTGCATAATAGTTTTTGCCTCCAACCGCTATTTTGTAAAGAGGAGGTGTCGCAATATAAACATGCCCGTTTTCCATTAGTTTTGGCATTTGCTGGTAGAAAAACGTCATGAGCAAAGAAGCGATATGTGCACCATCGACATCGGCATCGGTCATAATGATGATTTTTTCATAACGTAGATTTTCTTCTTTGTAATTTTCTTTGACACCGCAACCCAGAGCCTCACACATATCTTTTATCTCTTGGTTTTGCATAATCTTGTCTAGGCTTGCGCTGGCAACATTCAGAATCTTTCCTCTCAAGGGCAAAATCGCTTGAGTGAAGCGGTCTCTTCCTTGCTTGGCAGAGCCTCCAGCAGAATCGCCCTCAACGATAAATATTTCTGTTCCCTCTGCTGCAGCTTGGGAACAATCTGCTAATTTTCCGGGCAAGCGTAGCCGCTTAGTTGGAGTTTTGCGACTTTGGACTTTTTCTTCTTTTTTCTTTTTACGAGCTTCTGCTCTTTCAATAACGTATTCTAATAAAGCGGTAGCATTTTCGAGATCTGAAGATAGCCAGTGGTCAAAAGAATCTTTCACAGCGGATTCTACCAGTCGAATTGCCTTGTTTGATGTGAGCTTGTCTTTTGTCTGTCCTTGGAATTGAGGATCTCTGATAAAAACAGATAGCATAATGCAAGCATCACTTAAAAAGTCTTCAGCTGTGACCATAGATGCTTTTTTTATATTGGCCATCTCCCCATATTCTTTGAGACCTCTGACTAAAGCAGACTTAAATCCCATCTCATGCGTACCGCCTTGTGGAGTAATTACAGTATTACAATAAGAATTGCAAAAGCCATTTTCGTCTTCTGGCCAGGTAATTGCCCATTCAACCTTACCCTCGTCTCCAGAAAGCTCTGCTTCGCCAGAAAACGCTTTGCGATTTATTGTCCCTCTTGCACCAACTTGATAATTAAGGAAATCCAACACTCCGTTGGGAAAACACAATTCTGTTTCTGCCGGAGTTATACCTCCTTCTTCCAATATGTCAAAAGCACAACGCCAATTAATACGGATTCCTTTGAAAAGGAATGCTTTGGATCTGGCCATGCGATATATTCTATTGGGTTGCAAATTGGAACTGGCACCAAAAATCTCAGGATCCGGTTTAAAAGTGATAGATGTGCCTCTACGATTTGGAGCATTTCCAACAAGCTCCAAAGGCCCCATTGGATAGCCTCTGGAATATTCTTGTCTGTATAATTTTTTATCTCTTGCAATTTCAATTGATAATCTTTCGGACAAAGCATTAACAACAGACAAGCCCACACCGTGCAAACCGCCTGATACTTTATATGCGTTGCCACCAAACTTGCCCCCTGAATGGAGTTTGGTCATAATAACCTCGAGAGCAGATTTGTCCGGATATTTTGGGTGAGGATCTACCGGAATACCTCGACCATTATCTGTAATAGTAATAGAGTAGTCACTATTCATTGTAACTTCTATCTTATTAGCAAATCCGGCCACAGCCTCATCCATGGAGTTGTCTAAAATTTCGGCAACCAAATGGTGTAGAGCTGTTTCGTCTGTTCCTCCGATATACATACCTGGACGATGCCGAACTGGCTCCAACCCTTCCAACACTTCAATACTATTTGCACTATATTCATTAGCAACAGGTGTTGTTGCCTCAAACAAATCTGACATTTTTCTTATAACTCTCTAAAAAGCTTTATATTCCTATGCAGAACATAACGCAAAACATATAGGGAGGCAAGGTTTAAAGATTAATCATAAACAAAAAATCTATATTTAGCGAGGGTTAGAAAGCATTTTGAATATGTAATATCTGCCAACATTTGCCGATCAGAACAACATCAAAACGCATATTGAAATCATGATACTCCCGATGCCTTGCAACAAACACCTCTGCAGCTCGGCGAATCCGTTGCTGTTGTGATAACAAAACAGAATATGCTGCGGTTGCACAATCTTTTCGTTTTTTTACTTCTACAAAAATTATTGTTTGCCCTTTGCGAACAATAATATCTATCTCTCCAGCTTTTGTTCCTTTGCCTGTTTGGTGATTGAGAGCAACCAAACGATATCCCTTGAGACGCAAAAACCATAAAACAACTTTTTCAGCAAAATGTCCGGCATGGTAGTTATTCATCTTTTATCCTCAAAGCCAGGTCATAAACCATTTTTTTATTTAACTTATATTTGTTTACAATATTTTTGACTGCTGTTTTTAGACTGTTTTCCTGCAACTCTTGACGTATTATATCTTCTATATTGATGTCTGCCAACGGATGTTTACTAGGAGGAGCAACCATTACCACGATTTCTCCTTTTGGCTCGTTTTCTGAGTAATAAGAAAATAATTCTGCCGCTGTTCCGTTTTTGCATTCTTCATATATTTTGGTGATTTCTCTTGCTACAGAAACTTCTCTTTCTTTGAAAACATCGGACATTGCAGACAGGCTCTTCAATAATCTGTTTGAGGTCTCATAAAAAATTAAAGTGGTGTCAATATGTTGTAACTTTTGAAAAACATCTTTACGAGCTTTGTCTTTATTTGGAATAAAGCCGGCAAACATGAAACTGTTTGTTGGAAGGCCTGAAAGCTGTAGGGCGCAAATTAATGCACAAGGACCAGGAACAACATAAACATCGACACCATTATTTTTACATGCTCGTATTAATTTATACCCAGGGTCGGAAATTAGCGGACTTCCGGCATCGCTGACCTGAGCAATAACATGACCAGACAATGCTTTTTCAACAAGCTTTTGCGATTGTTCTGCTTCATTGTGATCTTCTAAACGAAGAAATTCTTTGTGAGTATCCAGCCCCAACAGATTAAATAATTTTTTCGTAACCCTAGTGTCTTCGCAAGCAACAACATCTGCACTTTGTAAAACCTCTAAAGCTCTTTTTGATATATCACCTAAGTTGCCTATGGGCGTTGCAACAATATAAATGCCTTTTTTCATAACACCTCTCTTTACAAGAGCCAATTTTTCTATTACAACATACTAAGATTGTTTTATATTTTGGGGTAAAATGCAAGTGTTAAAAAAATTTAGTTTATTAGCTCTTTGCTATATAATGGCAGCATGTTCCACTTCTGGTAATAAAATTATTTCTGATAAAGGCGGCGTTAGTGACTTTAATACAGATATTTCAGAAATTAATATAACTGATGCAGAAAGTTTTAGAGTAGGAATGCTTTTGCCTCTAACCGGTGCTGCGGCAAAGCATGGACAGGGATTGAAAAACGCTTCTATGCTAGCCCTTGATGATATAAAAAATGAGAACTTAATTTTGCAATATTATGACACTCAAAGCACCCCTAGTGGCGCTAGAATAGCAGCAGAAAACGCTATACGACAAGGAGCAAAAATATTAATAGGACCCTTGATGAGTGTAGAAGTTCAAGCAATTGCAGAGGAAACAATTTATCAGGGAGTCCCTGTTATTGCTTTTTCAACAGCGCAAGAAGTGCTACAGCCTACGGTATATACCATGGGTTTGTTGGTTGAAGAACAAGTTGATAGAATCGTCTCTTATGCAGCAGCTCAAAACAGAAAAAGGTTAGCCCTGCTTATTCCCGATAACTCAACAGGAAATGCTGTTGCCAGAGCTGCTCTAAAGTCAGCAGAAAAGAATCATGTAGAAGTGACTGTTATCGGCTATTATCCTCCAGAAACATCTGATTTTTCCGGAATAATAAAACAAATGACTAATTATAATGAACGCCATGCAGAGGTTTTGAGGCTTAAAGCAAATTTGGAAGCCTTGACAAAGAACGGAGATGCCAGTGCGGCCTATGAATTAAAACAAATATCAACAAAGGAAGGCATTGGAGATGTTGGATTTGATATGGTTTTGATTCCAGAGAGTGGAGCAAAACTAACTTCTGCAATATCAATGTTTGCATATTATGATGCGGCATATCCCGATGTACAATTTTTGGGAACTTCTGTTTGGGAAGGTGGCAAATTTAATAACGAATCTGTAATGCGTAAAAGTTGGTATCCCGCAATTTCTCGTGCATACAGCGGATATTTTGCCGGCAAATACAATCAAATCTTCAACGAACGTCCCAGTAGCTTATATTCTTTTGCATATGATGCAATAGCTTTAGTGAATGAATTATCCAGATCAGAATCGGAAAACTTGAATAGCAAAATCATCAATCCAGATGGCTACAGAGGAATAAATGGCGCATTTAGATTTTTTGAAGACGGCACGAATCAGCACAGTTTAGACATCATGGAGATTGGTGCAGAAGGGGATGTCTCTATTGACAGAGCTCCAAACAAATTCTTCGATGATGGTTCTGCACAAAGATTGCCCTCTATTAATACAGATGAAAACCTCAAAACCCCCAGAATTTTTGGAAAAGATCAGCAATCTGCACAAATTGCAATTTATGGAACTTTGCTACAGCCTGCTACGCAATCTCTGAATGAACAATAACAGCAAATTTTGCTTGAAAATTGTGACTAATCTGTTAAGTATACAAAAGAAGAGCGACGGGTTAGCCTGTCGCCAATCCGGTCAGGTTCGGAAGAAAGCAGCCGTAACGAATAAGGTTAAGGTCGTCTGCTCTTCACTGATTTTATTTTAGGTTGATGACTTATGGCTGAAAACAATCAAAATCAAGAAAATTATGTTGTACTAGCAAGAAAATATCGTCCTCAAAACTTTAATGAGTTGTTGGGGCAAGATGCATTGGTACAGACGCTAACAAACGCCATAAAAAACAATCGCCTACACCACGCATATATTTTAACAGGAATCCGAGGCGTGGGTAAAACAACCACAGCCAGAATTATTGCAAAAGCATTGAATTGCATCGGCAAAGACGGGCATAGTGAGGCAACGATAAACCCTTGCGGATTGTGTGAAAATTGCAGAGCCATTTCAGAATCGAGACATATTGATGTTTTGGAGCTTGATGCTGCTTCCAGAACTGGTGTAGATGATATGAGAGAGATTTTGGATGGTGTGAGATATAAGCCTACGAACGGACGGTACAAAATATATATCATCGATGAAGTTCATATGCTCTCCAAAAGCGCTTTTAACGCCTTATTAAAGACGTTGGAGGAACCTCCTTCTCATGTTATCTTTATCTTTGCTACAACAGAAATAAGAAAAGTTCCTATAACAGTGTTGTCAAGATGTCAGCGTTTTGATTTGCAAAGATTGTCTATAGATACATTGGTTAAACATTTTTCTAACATAATAGAGCGAGAAAATCTGTCTGCTGAGGAAGAAGCTTTGCACCTTATTGCAAAAGCTGCTGATGGTTCTTGCCGCGATGGATTGTCACTGTTGGATCAAGCCATATCCCTGGGAGAAGGCAAAGTTATAACTGACGTCGTAAAAAACATGATTGGGCTTGCAGATAAGAGCCAAACTTTCGATTTGTTTGAGAAACTATTAGGTGGTAAAACAGATGCCGTTGTGTTAACTTTAATGGAAATGTATAAAAATGGTGCTACACCTTTAACAGTTTTGCAAGATTTGATAAACACGACTCATTTGTTGGCAAAAGTGAAAATTGTACCTTCTTTTGTAGAAGATAGTAGCCTGTCTGAAACAGAAAAAGAGTTGTGCAAAAAGTTGGCTCCAGAAACACCTATTGCAATACTTTCTAAAATCTGGCAAATGATGATTAAAGGCCTTTCTGAGTTAGCTCTTGCTCCAGTGCAAATAGATGCTTTAGAAATGATTTTAATAAGAATTTCTTATTCTGCAAGCTTGCCAACCCCTTATGAAGTTTTAAATGACGTAAAAAAAAACTCTAAATTAAACCTAAACGAGAATCTTGTTGCGACTAAATCTGTAGTCTATACGGCTAGAGAGTCAACAGCATTGACAAACGATGATATTGTTTCGGAAAAAATAAGGTTTGAAAAACCTGAAGATTTGGCTGAATATTTACAAAATGCAAAAAAAATGCTGCTAGCCTATGGAATCAAACACGACTTATCTTTTAGTGAGTTTGAACATGGCAAAATGAAAGTCGTGCTTTCTGATAAAATTAATAACGACTTTTTATTAAACTTACAAAAGTTTTTAATAGAAACAACCGGAACAAAATGGGATATTGACGTTCAGCGTGGGATTCTGGGTGAAACACTGTATGACAAAGAACAAGCAGAAGATAATGCGAATAAAAAAAGTGTTTCTGAATTACCACTTGTTAAAGCAATTTTAGCTGAATTTAAGGGAGCAAAATTGGAAACAATCATGCGCAAAATGGAAAAGAATCTTGATGAAAGTGAAAATCAAGAAGGATCTATTTTTTATGACAACTACAATGATGAGGATATATAGAAAATGATGAACATTCAAGGAATTATGAAACAAGCCCAAATGATGCAGAAAAAGATGGAAGAAGAGCAAGCAAAACTAGCTCAAGAAGAAGTTGAAGGCTCTTCCGGAGGAGGAATGGTAAAAGTAATATTGAATGGAAAGTTTGAGATGAAAAAGCTTTCTATAGATAAAAGCTTGGTGAATCCGGAGGATGTTGAGATTATGGAAGATTTGATTGTTGCAGCATATAATGATGCAAAAAATAAGATTGATGCAAAAATGCAAGATAGCATGGCTGCAATGACCGGTGGCTTGAATCTTGGTGGATTGAAGTTACCTTTCTAAGAGAAACGCCGTGGCCGGAAACGATATTGAAAAACTAATAAGATTGATGGCAAAATTGCCCTCTTTAGGAGGAAGATCTGCCAGACGAATTGTTTTACATTTAATAAAGAAAAAAGAAGCATCTTTACTCCCTTTGATAGATGCAATGCAAGATGTGGCAAATAATATAAAAACATGTGATATCTGTGGCAATTTTGACACAACGTCCCCTTGTTCTGTATGCTCTTCATCTGCTCGAGATGATAAGGTGTTGTGTGTTGTGCAAGATGTTGCAGATCTTTGGGCTATGGAAAGAGTTTCACAGTTCAAGGGCAAATATCATGTTTTGGGAGGGATATTGTCGGCATTGGAAGGCGTTGCTCCAGAAGATCTTAATGTAGAAAACTTGATAAAAAGATTGTCAGAAAACGAAATTAAAGAGGTTGTTTTGGCTCTGCCAGCAACTGTTGATGGACAAATTACCGCACACTATCTTTCTTCTAGAATTAAAGATATGGGGATTAAGGTTACTACCCTGGCTCAAGGAATACCTATGGGGGCTGAATTGGACTATATGGACGAGGGAACTTTACAGTTAGCTTTAAACTCTCGCAAAGATATATAGATTACTCCATATTTTCTATGAGCCTATCAAGGTTATCTCGTTCTGTCTCTTTGTAGCCTTTAAAGCTTTCGCTGATGTTTTTTATCTCAGAATCAGCTTCAGTTTTCTTTTTTATTTGAGGTTGGGCGAGCTTTTCAAAAAGTTCTTCTGTTTCTGCTTGTTTAGCGGCCTTTTCTTTTTGCTCTTGCTCTGAAGCAACTAGTTTTGTTTTCTCTCTTATCAGTTTCATAGTTTCTTCTGGAATCATCTCTTCTAGAGGCTTAGCAAACTTTCCTGCTTGTTGAAAGTATCTTGATTCCGTAAGTGCTTCAGATTGTTTTTCTTGAGGTATCATCCAACTTATTAAAATATAAAATAAAACAACAAGCAAACACGCTCTAACAACTCCAAAGAACAAACCTAAAAGACGATCCATGCCGTTTAGTTTGCTGGAACGTATTTTGCCGACAACACCTGATGTTGCATATATCCAAATTACAAAAAACAATATTAATATACAAATAGCAGAAATTGTTCCAGCGATGTAGCCATTAGCAATATAGGTTTTAGCAAAAGGCATTGTCACAGGTAATAAATATATAACGGCCATTGTACCCAAAACCCAGCCGATTATTGATAACACTTCTTTTACAAGCCCTCTGGAAAGAGCTATAAGAGCAGAAATACCAATAACAATAAGTATTATAATATCTAGGTTGTTTAGATTTTGCATATAAGAATCCTTTAGTTAAACCAATTTATCAGACGTTGAACGTTACCAATTTCAAAAATATTTATATCTACATTTGTTTTCTTTTCTTTTGCATGGGTCGGTGGCACTATTGCGCTGGCAAAACCCAATTTTTGTGCTTCTTTTAGGCGGAGGGATGGCTGTGATACTGCTCGTATTTCACCCGATAAACCAATCTCACCAAAAATAACCATATCTGCCGGCAAGGGTTTGTTTGTGAGAGATGATATTACCGCCATAGCTACTGCAAGATCTGCGGCAGGTTCAGAAATTCTGAGACCGCCTGCAATATTAAGGTATATGTCTTGAGAACTAAGATTCATACCGCAACGAGCTTCTAACACGGCCAGCACCATGGAGAGTCTATTAGAATCCCAACCAACAACAGCTCTTTTGGGGCTGGCATAACTTGTGGGACTAACCAAGGCTTGAATCTCTACCAACACAGGCCTTGAACCTTCTATTCCGGCAAACACACATGAACCAGAAATATTTCCTTGCCTTTCTGCCAAGAACAGGGCTGATGGATTTTCTACCTCTACTAACCCTTGGTCTTGCATCTCAAAAACGCCTATTTCATCTGTTGCTCCGTATCGATTTTTTACTGCTCTTAAAATTCTAAAGTGATGACCTCTTTCGCCTTCAAAATATAGAACAGTATCAACCATGTGCTCTAATACTCTTGGTCCGGCGATAGCGCCTTGTTTAGTGACGTGACCCACCAAAAAAAGTGTAAATCCTTTTCTTTTGGCCATTTTAATCAGCTCGTAGCTACATGCTCTTACTTGAGCGACACTACCCGGTGTAGACTCAACTTCGTCAAGGTACATTGTTTGAATAGAATCGATCACAACAACTGAAGCTTTTGATTTTTCTAAAGTTGCAATAATATCTTTTATTTCTGTAGAGCTTGCCAGTTTTACCGGAGATTGATCTAATTTTAGACGTTTGGCGCGAAGCCTAACCTGATCTATTGCTTCTTCTCCAGAAATGTAAAATACGTCTTTTTCTGATTTATCTGCTATTTTGGCGCAAACCTGCAATAAAAGAGTGGACTTTCCTATTCCGGGGTCTCCGCCAACTAAAACAACAGAGCCAGGAACAAGCCCACCCCCGGCAACACGATCTAGCTCTTTAATTCCGGTTTTTACACGAAATAAATGCTCTTCTGCTCCGCACAAAGAAACAAAGTCCAACATCTTGCCTTTGGACTTTTTGGCATTGAGATTAGAGAATCCTTCTCCGCCTAATGTCTCTTCCACAATGGAATTCCATTCTCCGCAAGAATCACATTTTCCTTGCCATTTGGGGTAAACGCAACCACATGTTTGACACGCGTACTGTTTATTGTCTTTTTTTGCCAAAACTAGACCTCCACTTTGATTGGCCCTTGAGAACATCCGTTGATAAATTGGACAACATACGGATTATCCGTTTTCTCCATTTCTTTTACGGTTCCCTGCCAAACAATTTTGCCTTTATATAGCATTGCTATTCTATCTGCAATCTTGCGAGCAGACGCCATGTCGTGTGTAATGGTTAAAGCGGTTGCCCCCAACCCTTTTACGGACTCTATAATCAAGTCGTTGATAACGTCTGACATAATGGGGTCTAATCCGGTTGTTGGCTCATCAAAAAAGATTATTTCCGGCTTAGAGGCAATTGCCCTTGCCAAACCTACACGTTTTTGCATTCCTCCGGAAAGTTCTGATGGGGATAAATCTGCCACATCCGGAGCTAAGCCAACAGAGCGCAACACCCTAATTGCTTCATTTTTGGCGTCTTTTTTATTCATTCCTCGATTTTCGATAAGATCAAAAGCTACATTTTCCCACACACTCAAACTATCAAATAGAGCCCCTCCTTGAAATAGCATACCCATTTTTGAGTGCAGTTCTTCTTTCTCTTCTTCATTAATACCAACAACTTCCTTGTCATCAACCAAAATAGAACCGCTGTCTGGCGTTAACAATCCTTGAATACATTTAATCAAAACAGATTTTCCTGTGCCAGAACCACCAATCACAACCAATGATTCTCCCTTAGGTATTTCTAAATCAACACCGGATAGCACAACTTTTCGCCCAAAAGCTTTATGAAGATTTGTGATTTTTATTTTAGTTTCGCTCATTTTTTGCTCTCCGTCTGACTATTTTGAGAAAAACAGTTCGGTAATGACATAGTTAAAAATAAGAATAAGAATAGATGCAGAAACAACTGCATTTGTTGTGGCAGCTCCAACACCTTGGGCGCCACCCTTGGACTTGTATCCGTTGTAACACCCCATTATAGAGATGATAAAACCAAAAACAGCGGCTTTTACCAAACCGGTTGTAATATCTATAGCCTGTAAATTTTGAATTGTAGAGTTGATATAATTAGCAGGGTTAAATCCTAATTTATATACGCCCACAACATAACCGCCAAAAATTCCGATAACATCGCCAAGCAAAACCAACAAAGGCATAACTATCAGTCCAGCCCAAACACGTGGTGTTACAAGATATTTGAATGGATTTGTAGAAAGTGTGACTAAAGCGTCTATTTGCTCTGTTACTCGCATTGTTCCAATTTCTGCGGCCATTGCGGCTCCTATTCTGCCGGCAACCATAAGGGCCGAAAGCACAGGGGCGAGTTCTCTTGTAACAGAAATAAGCACAACAGACGCAACCGCACCTTCTGCACCAAATCGCATAAACCCGGAATAACTTTGTAAGGCAATAACCATACCAGCAAATATTGTGGTTAAACCCACAACAGGCAGAGAATAAAATCCCATATCTACTATTTGCCGCCATAAATTACGCCAATATAAAGGTGGCGTAAAACAATTATATACAGACTGAGCAACAAATAGTGCAAATTCACCCAGCCCAGAAAAAAACTTTACTAAAGGTTTACCTTGCCTACGCAAGAAATTTTCTGCAGATCTTATAAACATTTACATTCTCTCTATGATTTTGAATTTGGCATTATTTTACAATCTTTGCCACAAAGAATCAACTGACAAAAGAAAAATCCTCACAGCAAAGAAATAATTGCCAGCACTTTTGCCGGAGCTGAGGCCTCTTTGGCAAAAATTTTATACAAAGGCAATCTTTGCCCTTCTATTTCAAAAAAATCTTCTTTCGGCATACGTTCTATTTTATCTAACGATGACTCTAAACCTATAACCGCATCAATCTTGGCTCTTTTGGCAAAGTTTTGTTTGATTATCCCTACCCCTCTAACCTCTAACAATCCTTGCAACAGCTTGGGAGCTGAAGCATATATGTTTTGTTTTTTTATACTGATGTCTGTTCTGTCATCGGAGACAAGTTTTGCGCCATGCTCCATAATAAGACGCAAGCATAAATCTGATTTTCCGGAACCAGAATCCCCTAAAATGAGAAGTCCTTTATTTTTTACAACAAGACAAGAAGCGTGTATATTTGAAACCATGCTACACTCCCAAAGTTAATAAGCGAGTATGTTTTTCTTCTGATGCTACTTGAATTGTCATTTTTCGACCTGTTTTGAATGGCTCTATTGTTATCTTGAAAATATCTTTAGGCAAATATCCGCCCATTTTATCCGGCCATTCAATAAGGCTTACACCTCCGTAAAGAGCTTCTTCCATTCCTATTTCAAAAATCTCTTCTGCTGATTTTAACCTATACAGATCAAAATGATAAATATCAAAATTTGGCGCCTCATAAGTCTGAAGCAATGTGAATGTAGGGCTGGGGACTTCTTGGTTGCCACATAACTCTTGAACAAAAGCCCGAGCAAAAACACTTTTGCCCATGCCCAAAGTACCATAAAGAGCAAAAACGTCTCCAGTTTGTGCAATTTTAGCCAATGTTTTTCCAATTGTTTGAGTATCAGCCTCTGTTTTCAGATATAACTCCATAGTATGCATTGCTTATTATCCCATAGGATTGAAGAACGTACGTTTGCGTTTTTTTGGTTTGTTTATAATTTTTACCTTTGGAGTTCTAGACTGAATTTTGCGCCAATCCCAAGGCATATAAAACTCTCCCTGCCATAAACCTCTGGCATTATTTTGAGCCTGAACTTGATATGGTAGATAAATATCTGTGTGTTTTGAATATACCACAGCCCAACCGGCATTTACTAAGGCGGCTCCGATGTCATAGGCTCCTAAAGAACACGTTCCAATCATATTTCCTTTATTGTCTTGTTGCATTACTTTGCATGCCAGCTCATTATCTTGTAGCCAACCACTGAGCCAAGCTGCGGCTTGGCGACCACAACGATATGGGCGACCAACCTGATCTGCGCAGGTTTGATTATTCTCGGGAGCATCAATACCAAACAGCCTAAAATAACGTCCGCCAGCCAAAACAAGGGTGTCTCCACTAATGACTTTGGCCGAAGAATATATTTCTGGATAGTTTGTGGCTTTAGCCTGCTGATTTTGAGACCTAAAAATCTTATCCAAGAATCCTCCTTCTGACGGTTTAACCGGGGCTTGTTGTTTGGGTTGAGATACATTTTCTTCGTGCAAAGGAGGGAAACTCTCTGAAATAGGAGCATCAAAATCTTCTTCGTTTAACAAGTCTATCTGAGGAGAAGCCATTTGAGAGCTTGTGCTTTGACTGCTCTGCCCTAAGAAATTTTTGATATTTGGAACGACATTGGAAACGCCTCCACTAAAAGCTCCGATAGCATACATGATAAACACAACTATTGCAGCAATTAGGAAAAGGGAAGGAAGACATCCCATTGCTCGCCAGGCCATCTTTGCAAATATATACAAGACTATCAGTCCAATAATGAGTCCCAAAAAACCGCCGCCCTGTAACAACGTACTTTGGGTTTGAGTGCCAGCTCCACCCAACAGAATCAAAAACAAAGCGCCAAACCCTAACAAGGCTTTTTTTACAAACAACATTGTACACCTCTAATCTTATATGCTTTTGTGCAAAATTACTTATATGAAACCATGTTATATTTTTTTAGTAAATATTCAGTAAATTAACCTTTATATAAAAATATGCAAAAAAAATACAAATCCCCTTGCATCGATAATTTTTCGTCCCTATATAACTTCTAGAAACAATAAATACATCTCGTTGATAACAAAAAAAGGATGAAAAATATGAGCAATAAAGTTATTGGTATAGACCTTGGAACAACAAACTCTTGTTTTGCTGTAATGGATGGTAGCGAACCAAAGGTTTTAGAAAACTCTGAGGGTGCCAGAACAACCCCTTCTATGGTGGCTTTTACAGATACGGAAAGATTGGTCGGTTTTCCGGCAAAACGTCAAGCGGTTACCAACCCTGAAAACACTTTGTTTGCAATTAAACGTCTGATTGGACGCAGATATGATTCTCCAGAAGTTGCTAAAGATAAAGCGTTGGTGCCTTTTAAGATTGTAGACGGTGATAATGGAGATGCTTGGGTAGAGGTGAAAGGTCAGAAATATGCTCCATCTCAAATTTCTGCAATCGTTTTGCAAAAAATCAAAGAATATGCAGAAAACTACTTGGGGGAAAAAGTAGAAAAAGCTGTTATTACTGTGCCAGCATATTTTAATGATTCACAAAGACAGGCAACCAAAGATGCCGGTAAAATTGCCGGTTTGGAAGTATTGCGTATTATCAACGAACCTACAGCCGCAGCCTTGGCTTATGGAATGGATAAAAAAACCAGCGGAACCATCGCTGTATATGACCTTGGCGGTGGTACTTTTGATATCTCTATTTTGGAAATAGGTGATGGTGTGTTTGAAGTTAAGTCTACCAACGGAAATACTTTCCTTGGAGGAGAAGACTTTGACCAGAGATTAGTTACTTATTTGACAGATGAATTCAAAAAAGAATCCGGAATTGATTTGAAAAATGATCGCTTGGCATTGCAACGTTTGAAAGAAGCAGCTGAAAAAGCTAAAATTGAACTTTCTTCTACAACTCAGACCGAAATTAATTTGCCGTTTATTACCGCTGATGCAACAGGACCTAAACACCTAAACATTAAGCTTACACGTGCAAAATTGGAATCTTTGGTTGAAGATTTGATTGATCAAACTGTTGAACCTTGCAAAAAGGCTATGGCTGATGCTGGAGTTTCAGCTTCTGAGATTAGCGAAGTTATTTTGGTTGGTGGTATGACCCGTATGCCCAAAGTGCAAGAAAAAGTAAAGGAAATATTTGGCAAAGAGCCGCACAAGGGTGTTAACCCAGATGAAGTGGTTGCCGTCGGAGCTGCAATCCAAGGCGGTGTGTTGATGGGTGATGTTAAAGATGTATTGCTCTTGGATGTTACTCCGTTGTCTTTGGGAATCGAAACATTAGGTGGTGTGTTTACTCGTTTGATTGACAGAAATACAACCATCCCTACTCGCAAATCTCAAGTATTTTCAACTGCCGAAGATGGACAAACAGCTGTGACTATCAGAGTGTTCCAAGGTGAACGTGAGATGGCTGCAGATAACAAGCTTCTTGGTCAGTTTGATTTGGTAGGAATACCTCCTGCACCTCGTGGAATGCCTCAAATTGAAGTTACCTTCGATATTGATGCTAACGGTATTGTTAATGTGTCTGCAAAAGATAAGGCTACTAACAAAGAACAAGCTATCAGAATCCAAGCTAGCGGCGGTTTATCTGATGCCGATATTGAAAAGATGGTGAAAGATGCTGAGGCTAATGCCGAAGCAGATAAAAAGAAAAAAGAATTGGTAGAAGCCAAAAACCAAGGAGAATCTTTGGTACACTCTACCGAAAAAACACTCAAAGAACATGGAGATAAGGTTTCTGCCGCTGAAAAAACTCAGATCGAAGATGCTGTAAAAGCTCTGAAAACAGCTTTGGAAGCTGAGGATTTGACCTCTATTAAAGAAAAAACAGAGGCTTTGATGCAGGTTTCTTTAAAGTTGGGAGAAGCTATGTATAAAGCTCAAGCCGAGGCAGCTCAGGCAAATGGTGCTACTCAGAGCGCAGATACCGGTGCTGAACAACCTAAAGATGAAAAGGTTGTTGATGCTGACTTTGAAGAAGTTAAATAAGAACTTCTGATAAAATAACTAAGGCCGGAATTTCTTCCGGCCTTTTGTTTTTAGATGCTATTTACTAACGTGATGTATTCCCTCCAGATGGATGGATTTTATTGTTTTGAGTTTTTCCTTTTTCTCCCTTGTCTGTAGCGGCAACTTTATTACCCGATTCTCCTTTGTTTGGAGTTTTGTCTTTTTTTATAATTCTATCTTTTAGAGAACCGATACGCTCTTTCAATTGGAGATTTTGGAGTTTTCTACCCAAAACACCAAACATTCCTAGACCCAAATCCGTTTCATTGCGAACCATACCATATACATTAACTTCTTCTTGTGTTGTTTTTTCAACAATTTTTTGTTCAAAAGCACTATCACCATCTGCATAGGTAGTCCATCTATCTCCATTTTCAGAGGCAACCATCCTACCACTGGCATCAGCTTCTGCATTATAGCCCAATACTCCATCATTTTGATATGGGGCGCCCTCTGCGTATCCAACTTGATTATTGGCAGAAATAAATCTATCTATTTGATTAAAGGCGTTTATGCTTTCTGGGGTTATATTGACATCTCCGCCATTAATGCTACCCGCTAGCGTGTCAACAGTAGATTGAGCGACTCCTGTTGTATTACTCCATCCCTGTCCTAGCACCTTATGATTGGAGTGGGTATGAAAATCTTCCCCTCCTTGGTTGTGAAGCAAATTATTGTCTGCAGATAGAGCTCCGGCATCATGAGCAGCGAGCAAATATCTTTGAGGATTAATATTGGTGCCATGTTCAGCGTTATAAGATTCAATAGCCTCAATACGTTGCTGTAATAATTCAGGATTATCATTATACCAGTAGTCTAAAATCTTTTGAGCGTTTTCTACTACACCGTCCCTATAACCTATTTCTATTTCAGTTGTTGTGACTTCTATTTCCCTTGTACCTATTTTTTCGCCATGCTGGAAAATGTTATTATCTTTGTGACGATTGTTAAAGGCATCTATCCCTTCATTAGCCGCCAACCTACCTCCAAACGCAGCACCAACATTAACAACAGATTGTAATGCTGCCCAACCTATGCCTTCTAGAGTGCTAACACCTTGTTCTTTAGCATCTTGGACAGTATTAATTGCCATATTAGAGGTTCCCAACAATAATGCTCCGGTACCAAGAGCTTGTGCAACTCCGGGGTTACCTGTTGCAGCAAAGCCAAGGGCTGCTGCACCAAGGGCGGTTGTTCCAATAGTCATTGCCAGCCTACGATCCTTAATCATATCCTTAAAAAAGGCTTTAGGACCTGTCTTTCCCCCTCTTTTCTTTCTATCCTTATTCCAGTTATGAATCTGCTTAATGGTCATACCTATTGCTAAAGCAGATCCTAGTGCCATACCAGCATATTTATTCATTCCCAAGGTTGCAGCAGTAAGAGAAGCATCTGTGGCGGCCATGGTTCCAACCACCGTAATGGCTCCTGATACCAAAAATGCTGATACACCGCCCTTTATTGTGCGCTTGAGCATTTCAATACGATATGCTTTTTTATCAACTTTTTTAGTTGTACGATCATCGGCTCGCTTGTCTAAATCCTTAAGCGGATTAAACAATTTAGTTACAACAGCTTTATCTTTACCTATTTTTGAACCCAATCGATGAGCAAAACCACCAACAGCATTAATGCATCCATCTATTGTGGCTTCATAAGCAGTTGGAGATACTGACATTGGTTTTTCAGTATTACCCAAATTAGTAATAAATTGGGTTAGATATTTTTTATCAGTAAATTGATTAGGATTTTCTTTAATACCTTGTTCAACCTGATTAGCAACGTGAGCGGCATATAAAACTTCCGGAACTTTTTCATTTAATGCCGCTTGAAGTTTTTCATTATCTAAATCATCTTTTGAACCAAGCATTTCCATTAAAACGTTTTGCTTAGCAACACGGATAATATTAGCCAGTTTGCTATTTTGTGCAACTTGACAGCCCTTAGAATATTTGAGAGTTGGTTTACCATCTTTATCAATAAATTGAGGTTCCGGCTCATTATTTTCGTTTATGAAATGAAAGTTACTTACAAGTTCAAGGGTTTCATCATTTACATCAAGTTTTTCTAACTCTTCATTAAGACTGTCAAAACGTTCATTTAGCTTATCCGCATCTGCAGATTGAACATCTTGCAGATTCCATCTACTATCATAATCATCAATAAGCTTGCCTAAACTATCACGGTTCGCAGAAATAATATCCCTTTTAGATTTATCATCGCCTTCTTGCCCAAGAGTCTCTTCTCTGACTTTAAACATTTGCATATAGCCATCGTAGGTATCGCTAATATTTGTGATGTCAGCAAAAAACAAGTCTTGATTATGATAAAGATTTGAGCTTAATTCATCCATACGACTTTCAAGCTTGGATATTTTAGTATCTAGTTTACCATCACTTTTTGCGTTTTTATCTTGTTTTTGTTCTTTTTTCTTTTCTTCAAGAGCTTTTTGATATTGTTTGGCTAACATCATTGGAGGAAGAAGCTTAAATGTTTCTTCATTTTCCAACATGTAATCACTAACTCTATTTTCAAATTCTATTTGTTGCTCTTCTTTAAGTGGAATTTTTTGATTTATTTGTTCAATAGCTGATGAGGGATTTTTTATAGCTTCTCTATATATATTTTCGTCAATAATGCCCATATCATGTAAAACTTTGAGCTTAATTTTATCTATCATAAACTCATTTTCATCAGAAAGGGGACTACGCTCCCTTTCTTGGGTGGTTTCATAGACAATGTCATGAATAATATTGTCTTCACGTTTAATATCTGTGACTGATGGCGGATTGGCAATGTTTTTAATTGCAGGATTATTAGATTGTAAAATTGTTTTGATGTTTTGAACATCATGATATGTTGCTATAATGCTTGAGGCTAAAACTTGTGCATCACTGTCTTCATATATATCAACAAAAACACTTTTCAGAACCTGTGCATCTAAAAAATTTTCTTTTTCAATTATTTGTTTTCTATAACCTTCAATCTCTTGTGTAGGATTATAAGCGAGAGTTATTTTATTATCTTTTTCTGTCACTATAACAAATAACTCTTTTTGAGTTGGTTCCTTTCCGAAAAGGATAAACCCAGCAAATCCGTTCTTCTTTAGCCTCGAGTTCACATCTTTAGCTTTTAATTCTGTAGTGCGTTTATTGTCATCTTCGTATCTGTGTGTAGAATCAAAGGTAAAAGCATCTGCTTTACCGTCTCTTTTAACAAAGGTATGTATGGTTTTTCTTTCTAACGATTCATTTTGGCCTTTATCACTTCGTTTAATTTCGTAGCTATAGTGTTTTTCCTCGTTTTCTTCCTCATACCAACTAGGAACAGACTTATTTTGGCGGTGTTGCCCTTCTTGAGCCTCAGCATCACTCAAGATATTTGCATTTGCTTGTTCTTCTTCAGCTAATTTTTCTTGAATTGATTGTTGTTCATCTTGCGGAGAAGTATCTTTAGAAGCAGAAAATCTACCTTCCCACATTGTACGATTATTCGAATTGCCAAGATAATCATTCAAATTTGCATTTCTCTCTATTCCTGTTCTTTCCCACTTTTCAACAAATTCCTTAAACTCATTACTATTTTTTATTTCTTGAAGTTGTTCTTTTGTAAAATCAGCCATGGTAATTCTCCTTTGAGGATATAATATCTTGCCTTGTTTAAATTAACATTAACACATTTTGACAAAATGAGCAAGCTGTTTTGTCAATTGATTGGTTTATTGATCAGATTGAACAAAAAGCTTTTAATCTCTTGCTTTTTGCAAAAAAATACCCTAAATGAAAAATAATTTAATATAGTTTTGATGGCAAAATAAAATGACAGAAAGAGACTACTACGAAATTTTAGGTATAGATAAATCAGCAAACGGCGATGAAATTAAAAAATCTTTTCGCAAGTTAGCTATGCAATATCATCCGGATCGAAACCCCGGCGACAAAGAAGCCGAAGCTAAATTTAAGGAAATTAATGAAGCCTATGAAATTTTGAAAGATGAACAAAAACGTGCGGCTTATGACCGATATGGACATCAGGCTTTTGCCAACGGTATGGGTGGTGCCGGCGGAGGTAATCCTTTTGGAGGATTTGATTTTAATTTTGGCAGTGGTTTTTCGGATATATTTTCGCAGGTGTTTTCTGATTTTATGGGCGGCGGACAACAAAGAGCTGCAAACTACGCCGTAGACGGAGATGATGTTCGCTATAATTTGGAGATTTCTCTTGAAGAAGCCTTTAGTGGTGTGGAAAAAGAAATTAGTTTGCCATCTTCTGCTACTTGTGAGAAATGTCATGGACACGGAACAAAAGATGGAAAAGAAGCTCCTGTATGCCCTCATTGTCAAGGCAGTGGCAGAGTTAGGATGCAAAAAGGTTTTTTTGTGGTAGAACAAGCTTGTCCTCAGTGCCAAGGTAGCGGCCGCAAAGTGAGTGAGCCTTGTGCCGAATGCAAAGGAAAAGGGTTTGTTCGACAAGAAAAAACTATCAAAGTAAAAATCCCCGCTGGAATCGAAGAAGGAACCAGAATGAGAATCCCCGGAGCCGGAGAGGCTGGCGTGCGTGGGGGCGAAAATGGTGATTTGTATGTGTTTGTTGGTATTAAAGAGCATAAATTATACGCTAGAGAAGGTGCAAACCTATATACGAGAGTGCCGGTGTCTATGATTTGTGCAGCTCTGGGTGGAAAAGTGGAAATCCCTTCAATCGGAGGAGAAAAATTAGAGTTGAATATTGAAGCTGGCTCACAAAATGATCAAGTCGTAAGGCTAAAAAACCAAGGCATGACTATGATGAGATCTAAGGGAAGAGGCGACTTGTTTGTGAAATTGAGGGTTGAAGTTCCTGTTAATTTATCGGCAAAACAAAAAGAGCTTTTGGAGGAATTTAGAGCTATTAGCAAAGATGACAAATGTCAACCCGAAGCAAAAAGTTTTTTGGATAAGATAAAAGATTTGTTTGTTGCCTAAATAAGAATGAAAAAAGGTTTGAGATAATCTCAAACCTTTTTTTGAAACTGGCGCGCCCGAGAAGATTCGAACTCCTAACCTTCTGATCCGTAGTCAGATGCTCTATCCAATTGAGCTACGAGCGCTTCGTAACGTATGTGTTATTACAGCCTTTCGAATTTAAATGCAAGTAAAATTTTCAAATAATTTAAAAGAATTTTAATCTATTTGCGCTAAAACTTCAAATTAGAATAGAAAAATTCGGGTCTAAATTACTATCTCTTACAGTTTTTTATAAAAATTGCTTTACAAAAGCTTTCAATGGTGTAAAAAACTTAAGTGTATGTATTTTTTTATAAAAGGTGCTTTATTCGATGTTTAAATCTGCATTAAAAATGTCTTTATCAGTAGCTGCTTTGTTGGTGTTGAATGGTTGCGCATATTCTTCTGATGCGTTGTTCCCTTCTCTGTTTGGCTCTGATGAACAAGAATCTATGGCAAATGAACAGGCAACCGTAGACAACATGGCTTTGCCTGCTTTGGGCACAACAAATTTTGAGCCTTTGGAAGTTTCTGACGGCAGCAATACCGGTACTTTTGTTGGGCAAAAAGTTGTTACTTTCCGCAATGAGTTAACACAGTTGCAATCTTCTATCCGCAATAACAATGCTCAGTTGCAACAAATTAGATCTTCTGTGATTAGTAACGCTTTGGAATATCATAAAGTAACCGGCACTATCGAAGCCAAGTTGCAAGTGGGAACAACTCCCGGCAACCCAAATATGTTTGCAATGTTGGAAAAAGCACAGAACAATATTCAAGTTATGAATGCGAATACAAATGCTCTAACACAATTGGCTGGTAAAGTGGCTGCTGACACTGCAAATACAGAATATTTGGTTGATGCAATCAGAGCTGCTTATACAATATCCGGAGCAGTTGATGAAGATCATCGTCAATTGCGTGTATTGGAAAATGAAGCTAGCCAGACCTCTGTATTGATGAACAGTTTGTTGAATGAAGTGAATAGTGACATTGTACGTCAAAAACAATATATAAATACAGCTAATGACACTGTTGTTCATTTGGGTTCTGCCATTAAAGTAGGTAGCTTTGGCGTGAATAATGTACCGATGGTTTCTTCTATGGGTAGCAGCTCTGCTCGTTTTAACTCTGCTGTTGCTACTAGCTCTTCTTCACCATTGTTTGTGGCCAAATTTAATAAGCCAGGCGTTAATTACAAAGAAGGACTGAAACAAGTTGTTGCAGCTGCGCAAGCAAAAAAAGCTAATGTGATTTTTGATGTGGTAGCTGTAAGCCCTGCAGGATCTTCTTCTGCAGTTGCAAAAGATAATGCAACAAAAATTTTCCAAGATTTGTTGGATATGGGGGTGGGCGCAGATAGAATAAACCTATCTGCAAAATCTGGTGATGCAAATTCTTCAGAAGTGCAAATATTTGTAAGATAAAAAGCAACCTTCGAAAAAGAAGACCGAGAGAATCGGTCTTTTTTTTACGTCTAGCGAGAAGAAAAATCTATGCGAGGATCAATCAGAGAATAAGTTATATCGGATACAAGCTTCAATACTAACCCAATAAGAGCGAAAATATATAGAGTTCCGAAAACAACAGGATAATCTCTGGTCATGATGGCTTCATAACCCAACAAGCCCAGGCCATTAAGAGAGAAAATAACCTCTATTAACAAAGAACCTGTAAACAACATTTTGATTAGCAGGCTTGGAAAACCAGCAATAACAATTAGCATAGCATTGCGAAAAACGTGGCCATAAAGGATCTGATTTTGGCTTAGGCCTTTGGCTTTGGCGGTTAATACATATTGTTTACCTAATTCATCTAAAAAAGAATTTTTGGTTAACATTGTGAGACTTGCAAAACCTCCTATTACCATAGACACCACAGGCAAAGTGATATGCCAAAAATAATCTTTGATTTTGCCCCATAGCGACAAAGTTTCCCAATTATCAGATGTTAGACCATGTAGAGGAAACCATTGAAGATATGTGCCTCCGGCGAAGAAAACGATCAAAAATACAGCAAACAAAAATACAGGTATTGCAGCACCTAGAACAACAACAAAAGAACTCCAAACATCTAAGGAAGAACCGTCTGATATGGCTTTTTTTATACCCAAAGGAATCGCTATAAGATATATTAACAAAGTAGACCACAATCCCAGAGAAACAGAAACAGGCATTCTTTCGGTTATCAATTGCCACACTGTCTTGTCTTGGTAAAAACTTTTACCAAAATCAAACATAAAATAGTCTTTTACCATTTTTGTGAAGCGTGCAAACGGAGGTTTATCAAAGCCAAATTGTTTTTCAAGCTCTATAATCAGATCTTGCGGAACACCTCTGGCTCCTTGATATTTGTTCGACCCTCCTACAATTTGAGAAGATGAGCCAGAGATAGAACTCTTACTATCAACATTTATTCCGCTATATTTAGCTAATACATGTTCTATTGGTCCGCCAGGTGCAAACTGAACAATCAAGAAATTTAAGCACAATATCCCTAATAAAGTAACAGGAATTAGCATTATTCTTTTTAATATATAATTTTTCAAATATCCTCCTCTCTCCACCATGTGTGGGGATTAAAACCTGCCTTAATTTTTGTTTGCGGGAAACTTAGCCCTTTGCGATAGGCTACTCGATTATGAGGAGAATACCATTGAGGGATGATAATGTGTTCATGCAATAAAACCCTATCTAGAGCTTTGATTGCAGAAATGTATATGTCTTTGTCTTCTGAAGAAATTATCGTGTCCACAATATGGTCTATAGCAGGATTACTTATACCGGTATGATTGTAAGATCCTTTTGTATTGGCAGAAGCACTCCCCCACAGCTCTTTGAGTTCATTCCCCGGCAAATTGCTCATGCGAAAGCCAAGGATCGCAACCTCAAAATCAAAATTATCAAGTCTATTTTTAAAGACATTTACTTCTAAATTTCTAAAAGTTGTTTTTATGCCTATTTTTTTGAGATTTTCTATAAAAGGTAGCATAACTCTAGTGAAGGCAGAACCATTGGCCGCATTGCCTAACACCTCTACGGTAAGGGGCTCCCCTGTTGATGTATTTGTCATTACCCCTTCTTGAAAATCAAAGCCAGCTGATTGCAGAAGACTGACAGCTTGACGCAAATTATTTCTTGTTTGCATAAAATTTTTGTGCTGAGGGAGAGTAAACGCTTTATTAAAAACAGATGCAGGCAAAGAATTTTTATATTTATCTAAAATCTTGAGTTCAGAAACAGAAGGTGTTCCAGATGAAGCCATATCCGTATTGGCAAAAATGCTGTCTATGCGCTTGTATTGATTATAAAATAGATTTTCGTTAGCCCAATCAAAATTGAAAGCAAGACCTATTGCTTCTCTAACTCTGCGATCGGAAAATTTGGGCAACCTAGTATTAAAACCAAAAAATTGAAGAGCAGCAGGCTGATTATGAGCAAATTCTTGTTTTATAACTTGCCCGCTTTTTACAAGCTCGTTGTCATACCCACTAACCCATATCTTAGCAATGTATTCTTCTCTGATGTCTATGTTGCCAGCAAAAAGAGCTTGTAAGGTTACCGTGGTGTCTTGATAGTACTCATATCTAACCTTGTCAAAGTTGAAAAAACCAACTCGAGAAGGATGATTTGTTGCCCAATATTTAGGGTTTTTCTTGAATAACATATATTTATTAGGAGAAAAACTTTCTAATATATAAGGGCCGCTACCCAAAGGGATATTTAACGTAGGGGTTGCAAAGTCTTTGCCGTCCCAATCTTTTTTAGAATAAATTTTAAATTGAGAAAGAATCAGAGGAAGCTCTTTGTTTGCTGCTCCTTTGCGAAAATAGAAACGGACATGACGGGAATTAACTTTTTCTACCCTATCAACATCTGAATAATAAACCTTATAAAACGGAGAACCTTTTTCGGTTAAAGACTTAAAGCTAAAAATGACATCGTCTGCTAAAATCGGACTTTCATCACTAAATTTTGCATTTTCATCCAAAATAAAGCCGATATATGACTTATCATCAGGTGTCTCAAATTCTTTGGCAACTAACGGATATACCGTTGTTTCATCATCTAGCGGAACAAAGCCAAGACTGTCTAAAGTAAGTTCTGCAACCTCGGGGGCGGCAATGCCTTTGAAAATGAAAGGGTTGAAATTGTCAAAACCTCCATAGGCAGGCAAGGTTATTTGCCCTCCTTTAGGAGCATGAGGGTTAACATAATCAAAATGTTTATAGTGTGAAGTATACTTTGGAGAACCATACAAAGATAGGGATGTTGTTATGGTCTTGGCATTTGGAGAAGAACACAACAATGTGCAAAATAAAACCACCAAATATGTATTTAGGCGTATCTTCATTTATTTGCGGTAAGATTGCTCGTTGGTCCAGCTACCGAAAGGGTATGCTATATTTTCTGGGGCAGGAATAATTATCTCTTCTTCTGAAGGATTTTCGCCAATTATGGTATCTTCTTGCCATTCTTTTTTTAGATTATCCAGAGTTCTTTGTGTATCGGTAGGTTCTATTTCTGGATTTATAAAGATTTCTGGCGCAAACTCTGGCTCTTTAGCAGTAGGCATCTCTATAATTGGAAGCTCTCTAATCGGCTCTTCGCCTACAGTCAAAGAAAAATTATTTTCTACCTCTGGCTCTACATCATGGCTTTCAACAACCTCTTCGCTGGCAAAACTCCTTTCCAAAGCAATAGAAAAAGGATCTCTTTCCGGCTCTTTGCGAAGATTGTTAGATTCAATAATTCTTTTTTTGAACAAACCAATCTTCTTATAAAAAGGCTCTTCTTCTCTTGTTTGTGGCGCCTGAACCACAACTTTAGGCTTAGCAACCGGCTCTGCAACAGTGGATGACTTTTCTTTTACAGCTACTTCAGTAATCGGAGATTTTGGAAGCTCTGATTGCGACATAAAATTAGCCACAGCTTCCCTCCCTCTTTTAACCTCTGTAGCTATTGGAGACATAATACTATATACTTTCCCTAAAATTCCTGTTTCTATCATGTCTAAAAACATTTTTTCAGAATCATGCTTCTCCAATACAGAAATTAACAACTGGTATCTGGCACAAAACTCCAATATTGTTCCACTAAGAACGTTATCATATGCTGCTCTTTCAAAAATCCTCCGACGAAACTCAGTCTGAGTGCTGTTTATTTCAACAATTACTTTGCCGAAAGCCCATTTACTTCCGTTTTGTATTTTGCGCCAAAGATTTTCAATTTGCTCAGGTGACGCCAGCTTGCATGATCTTATAATCTCTGCTAGCAACTCATTTATATCTGCAATCAATAGATCTATACGGTTCAAAACAAAACCATCTTTGATTTGTTGCTCTGTTTCTATCAACGCTCTGGCTAAAAGGTCTGAATAATCTTGATTCTTTTTCATTTGCCCCATAAGTTTACGCAATTGACTGCTCACCATGCGATTGTGTATATACTGATTCACATATCCGAACACTGCCCACATTAAGAATATTGGCAAGCAAATCATTAGACAATATAAGATAATATTGGCAACCCCAGCATCAAAAAACGACACACCAACAAGGCTCTCCGCAACATATTTTAGAGAAAACATTAACCACAACAGAGAAGAAAAAATCAGAGCAAAAAAAGAAAATGCAAGCACAGGTCGAACTCCTTGTTGAACATAATACAACATTCTAACAGATATCTTGCTTTTTCCAACAAAAAACACCGTTTCTTGCACAAAAACAAAAAATAAGAGTCGAAATTTGTTAAAAAATGTGTTATTAATTTGCCAGATTTAAATGATGAAAAGGAAAAACATGAGCAATTCGGACACCTTAGTTCTTGATTTTGAGAAGACAATTTTTGAGATAGAATCTAAAATAGAAAGCCTAAAATACCTTGCGAAGAATGAGGATGTAGATATTTCTCAAGAGGTTTCTCGTTTGCAAGCAAAACTAGAAAAGCAAATGAAACAAACCTATTCCAACCTGTCTCCTTGGCAAAAATCACAGGTAGCGAGACACCCTCAAAGGCCTCATTGCTTGGATTATATCTATGCATTAATTGAAGACTTTACACCCCTATGTGGAGATAGAGCATTTGCAGACGACGAAGCAATGATTGCAGGAATCGGAAGATTTAAGGGGATGTCTGTTGTTGTATTGGGACAAGAAAAAGGGCATGACATCGAATCCAGAGTAAAATATAACTTTGGAATGGCAAAACCAGAAGGATATCGAAAAGCACAACGACTAATGGATATGGCAAATAAATTTAATATGCCTGTATTAGCGTTTGTGGACACCTCAGGGGCTTTTCCGGGCGTTGAGGCAGAAGCTAGAGGACAAGCAGAAGCCATAGCGTCTTCAATACAAAAATGCTTACAAATATGTGCTCCTATTATATCCGTTGTAATTGGCGAAGGTGGCTCTGGAGGAGCTATCGCTATTGCTACAGCAAATAGAATTTTGATGTTGGAACACTCAATATATTCTGTGATATCGCCAGAAGGATGTGCCTCAATTTTGTGGCGCTCTGCAGATAAGGTAAAAGAAGCGACTGAAGCTCTTAAGCTAACAGCTCAGGATTTGCGCAAACTGGGTGTTATAGATGAAATCATTGCCGAACCCCTTGGTGGCG
Source organism: Alphaproteobacteria bacterium (assembly GCA_015062305.1). Lineage (GTDB taxonomy): Bacteria > Pseudomonadota > Alphaproteobacteria > RF32 > CAG-239 > CAZU01. The sequence continues at coordinate 30,309 of SUUX01000010.1, read as the reverse complement.
CACATAGAAACCCGCAGCAGACAATTGAAAGAGTTGGCGACAGCATATTAAAGCACCTTAAAGAGCTGCAGAATCAAAATAGAGATGAACTAAAAAAGCGTAGAACAGAAAAATTCTTGAGGATGGGACGTCATTTTGCAGAATCTAAATGAGTTTTTGACAAATAATTTTGCTTTGTTTTCTTTAGCAGGGTTGGTTCTTTTACTAATCGGCAATGTGTGTTTTTGGCTGTTTTCGCCATCAAAAAAACAACACGACCCTCTGAACGACATATTACTTAGAGGGCAAGCTGAATTAGCCGGAAGGATATCTCAATTGAGCGAGCACAACGCTCAAGAGCAAAATAAAATAGCACTAGCTATACATGAACAAAAGTTGTCTATGCTTAAAATGGTAGATGAAAAACTTTTGGCAGTAACCAAAAGTGTCGGCGAAGGGCTACAACAAAACGCCAGCAAAACAGCCGAGACGTTAACGGATTTGAGAGAACGCCTAACAAAAATTGATGTAGCCCAGCAAAAAATATCTTCACTTTCAGAGCAAGTTGTTTCTTTGCAAGAAGTGCTTTCAAACAAGCAGGCAAGAGGTGCTTTTGGAGAAATACAATTAAATGATCTAGTAACATCTATTCTTCCGCCAAATGTTTATGAATTTCAAGTTGTGCTGTCTAATACTAAAAGAGCCGACTGCTTACTTAGGCTGCCGAATCCTCCGGGAAGCATAGTAATAGATGCAAAATTTCCTTTAGAAAGTTATCATGCTTTGCGCTCGGCAAACACAGACAGAGACAAAATTGAAGCAGAACGTTTCTTTAGAGCATCTGTATTGAAACACATAAAAGATATAGCGGAAAAATACATAATAAATGGAGAAACGGCAGAATCGGCTTTGATGTTTTTGCCTAGTGAAGCTATCTACGCAGAATTGCATGCTAATTTTACAGATGTAGTAGAAGTATCTTATAGATCAAAGGTTTGGATTGTGTCCCCAACGACTCTAATGGCCACTCTTAATACTGTAAGAGCGGTATTAAAAGATGCAAAAATGAGAGAACAAGCCGGAGTTATCCAAAAAGAGGTAGGCTCGCTGATTGAAGACATAAGTAGGTTGGACGTGCGCATTGACAACCTTTGTAAACATTTTAAACAGGCAAATGAAGACGTAGAAAGCATTAAAATATCATCGGGGAAAATAAGCAGACGCATTCAAAAAATTGAAGATATTGAGCTTGGCGAAGATGCTTCTCGCCTGGCTGTTACTCATCTGGCGAATGATTGCTAAAATTCCTTGGATAAGTGAGCTTTTGTTTTTTTGTTTTTTTTAAAATTGCTATATTGATATTTATGCTAAAAACAAGTATTGTAGCATTGAAAAAGTAAATTAAAGAGGTAAATAAAGTGACAAAATCAGAACTAATTGAAAAAATTGCGGCAAAGAATCCGCACTTAACAATAAAAGACGTAGAAAGAATCGTGAGCGTTGTTTTTGATAGAATCATAAAATCATTAGCTCAAGGTGATAGGGTTGAATTTAGAGGATTTGGAGCGTTTTCTGTAAGAACTCGTAGTCCTCGTGTTGCGAAGAACCCTCGCACAGGAGAACAGGTGAAGGTAGAAGAAAGAAAAATACCTCATTTTAAAACTGGTAAACAGTTGTTTGAACTATTAAATAAATAATAGTTTCGTTTCAACAGACAGGAGCTATCTCATGGCTTTTATGAAAATGTTAATAGGATTACCTTTATTAGTTGTTATTTTGGTGTTTGCTTTTGTGAACAACGACTTAGCAACTTTTAGTTTGTGGCCTTTCTACATTGAAATAACAGTCTCTTTGAGTGTCGCAATTGTCTTTTTTATTTTGTTTGGTTTTGTTTTTGGCAGCCTGTTTTCTTGGATGTCTTATGCTCCGGTTAGACAGGCTTTGCGAAAACAAAAGAAGCAAAACAAAAAACTACACAAAGAGCAACAAAAGTTGGCGCAGGAAGTTGAGGTCTTGCATGTTAATATTGCAAATATGCAAGACACTGAAAAAACAGATGCAAAAATGTCTTTTGGATCAAAAATTAAAAGATTTTTTAAAGCGAAAAAAGACCAACAAAACCTCAGTGCTTAAATTTATAAGGATAAAAAATGAACTGGTTATCCGATTTTGTAAGACCCAAAATAAAGAAAATAACAACCAAAGAAATAGCTGATAATTTGTGGACCAAGTGTCCGCAATGCGGTCAAATGTTATATACAAAAGAGCTTGAAAAGAATGATTTTGTTTGCTCTTACTGCGATCACCATTTGCGTATGCCTATATTAAAACGATTTGAGATGATATTTGACAACAGCGAATATAAATTGATAACGCTACCTAAGTTGCAAGAGGATCCTTTAAACTTTAAGGATTCAAAAAAATACACAGATCGTTTGCGCTCATACAGGAAAGCAACCGGAGCAGAAGATGCTATTAGGGTTGCACAAGGAGAAATAGGCGGTATTACCTGTGTAATAGCAGCAATAGATTTCTCTTTTATGGGTGGTTCAATGGGTACTGTTGTTGGAGAAGGCATTGTGAAAGCGGGGGAACTGGCAATGAGAGGAAACTATCCTCTTATTACAATAGCAGCATCAGGCGGAGCCAGAATGCAAGAGGGCATATTGTCTTTGATGCAAATGGCAAGAACGACAGCGGCAGTGAATCTGGTAAAAGAAAAAGGGCTTCCTTTTATTTCTATCCTTACAGACCCTACAACCGGAGGTGTTTCTGCCTCCTTTGCGATGTTGGGAGATATTCATATTGCGGAAAAAGGTTGTGTTATTGGCTTTGCGGGAGCTAGAGTGATAGAACAAACAATTAGAGAAAAACTACCTGAAGGGTTTCAGCGTGCAGAATACCTAAAAGAGCATGGCATGGTTGACATTGTAACAAAAAGAATCGAGTTGCGAGATACACTAATAAGAGTCATCAGTATTTTGACACACCAGAAGCCCAAAATAAAAACTTTAGCTTTAGAGAGAAAATAAAAAAGAAGCCACTAATTAAAGTGGCTTCTTTTTTTATGATTAAAAGCCCCCGTGTGTTTCTTTAGCAAATTTGGCATATTGTTTATAAAAATATTCCAAACTGTCTTGGACTTTTCTGTTAATGCTGCCTTTAGGATAATTTCCTCTTTTGTCTGCAGCTCCGGCTTTGATGCCAGTCAGAATTTCAATACCATCGTCTACGGTGTCGATAGCCCAAACATTGAATAATCCCTCATCTACTGCTTTTTGAATATCTTCTCTCAGCATAAGGTCTTTAACATTCGTTCGAGGAATTATCACGCCGTGTTCTCCGGTTAACCCGTGATGAGCGCAAATATCGAAGAAACCTTCTATTTTCTCGTTTACGCCTCCAATTGGCTGGATTTCTCCGAACTGATTAATTGATCCGGTAACGGCAATGCTCTGCTTAATTGGTACGCCGGTTATAGCTGACAATAAACAATAATATTCTGTAGATGATGCGCTGTCACCATCTACACCGCCATAAGATTGCTCAAAAACAACAGAACCCGACAACGAAAGAGGTGTATATTTGGCAAATCTATTAGCAATGAGGCTTTCTAATATTAAAACACCTTTGGAGTGAATAGGACCACTCATGTCAACTTCTCTTTCTATATTTATAAACTCGCCCTTGCCTATTCTGACCTGCGCTGTAATGCGAGCAGGCTTGCCAAAACAAGTACGAGAGAAATTGTACACTACCAATCCATTAATTTGTCCTACTTTTTTGCCCTCTACATCAATCAAGATTGTACCTTTATCTATTTGCTCCTGCATAGCTTGTTTGATGCGATCACTCCTATATATTTGAGCCTCTATGGCCTGCTCTATATGATTTTTTCCGATTTGTTTGGACTTTGATTTGCGAGCCCAATAATCTGCTTCTCTTAACAAATCGCCTATTGATGCGATATGTGCAGTTAATTTTTCGGAGCTATCAGCTAAGCGTGAAGAATGCTCAATTATTCTAGCGACAGCTTGTTTGTTTAGAGAACGAAGCTTCTTTTTCTTAGACAATGAACCGATAAGTTTTGCATATTCTACTTCATTTTCTGGAGTTCTGTCCATTAACACACCGAAATCAGCCTCTACTTTAAAGAAGTCTGAAAAATCGGGATCTCTTTCTGACAATAGTTCATATAGTTCTTCGTCTCCGGTTAAAATGATTTTTACATTTAAAGGAATCGGCTCAGGATCTAGAGAAATTGTAGTAAACGTTGTCTCTTCGCTAGGAGCTTCAATCTTTATAGTTTTAGATGCCAGCGCTCTTTTTAGAGAATCCCATGCATAGGGCTGAATTAGTAGTTTGCGCGCATCTATAAGTAAGAATCCTCCATTAGCCTTATGTAAAGCTCCTGCCTTGATTAAGGTAAAATCGGTTAGCAAAGCTCCATATTGTTGAATACGCTCAACTTTTCCGACTAGATTTCCTTGTGTTGGATGATCCAAATGAATTATAGGAGCCCCTGCATCAGGCTCGTTTTTAACAATAACGTTAACCTTAAATTTAGCGTATTTATCTTCTTCCGGTTGCTTGAATTTAGAAAAAATAGCGCTTAAAGGGTCTTCTCCAGCTCCTTCTGCTCCCGGAGTGGGTTGCTCAATGTTGGGCAAATAATCTTCGCTATTCGTAATGATATATTTTTGAATGCTTCTTAGAAAATCATTAGCACTACGATGTCCCTTATATTTTTCATGAAGTTCATCTATAGGATTTTTTACGGCATTACGTAAAAATTTTTCTCGCAAAATATTGGTCTCTTTTCGTTGTTTTTCTTCCCATTGAGGCATATCTTGTGCAGTATTTTCTATTTCTTCCTGCATCTGATTTAAATCTTCAATCAGTTGTTTCTTTTCTTCTTCTGGCAACTCATCAAAAGCTTCCGGACTCAATACTTCTCCATTTTTGACCGGGGCAACAACAAGACCAACAGGCATATGTAATAAAGAAACACTTTTTCCTTTAGCTTTCTTTTGAAGCATTTTAATGTATTTTTCTTTATATTGCTTGTATTTTTCGTGAATTATATTGATACCGGCTTTATATTCATCACTCTCTTGAATACTGGGAATCGTAGAAGATAGTGTTTCTATAAGCTCATCTACATCTTTGGCAAACTCAGCCGCCGTACCAGCTTTGAAACTTATGGCGTGTGGTTTGTAGGGTTCTTCAAAATTATAAACATAGGCCCAATCATCAGGGGTAGCCCTTTTTTCAGCTTCTTTAAATAATACTCTTTTAACCAGACTGGTTTTTCCTGTCCCTTCTGGCCCCAAGCAAAAAAGATTATAACCTTTAGACTGGATGTTTATGCCTATTTCTACAGCGCTTAAAGCTCTATCTTGCCCTAAAGCTGATAAGCGTTCTTCCAGCTCTGCTGTTGAAGAAAATTTAAATTTCAGAGGATCACATTTGGTGTATAATTCTTTTGATTTCAGTCTGGTTATACTCATAATAAAAAATCCCTATAAATTAGGTTGCAGAAAAGCTATGCTCTATGATATGTTACTAAAAGCTAACATTGAGTAAAGAAAAGTAAAAAATAATGGAATATTTACTGCTAACAATAATTATTTCTTTGTGGCTGTTTTGGCTGAATGCAAAAAAAATGCGACAACAGTTGTTATTTAGACTGCTAGAAAAGAAATTGCTGAGCAGACAAAAATCTGGGGCGTGGTATGCGTCTGATGTTGTTAGAGATATTGCAAAAAAACTGGATGTTCTTTCTAAACAAAAAATAATCCGTATACTGGAAGAAATATCCGAATCTAAATATGATGAATTGAAAAGTTATGTGTCTCCAGTTGAAGTAAAATCTATCAAAGCGATGTTTTTAAATAAATGTCCGTCATTGACAGTTTGGCAAAAAGCTGAGAAGGCCGTTATTGATTTTGAGATTGATAAGGTGGCGAGAATATTGGAAAAACTTCAACCTAAAAACAGATATGAAAAAGCAAAATTTGATTATTTGAGTGCTATTGTAGCTCTTAAAGAAGGAGATCTACAAGATGCTTCTTTGCTTGCGACCAGAGCGGCCTCGAGCTTTAAGAAACTTTTTTATTTTTACGAGGAGGGATGTGCCTATTTATTAAGCGGTTCTGTGTATAGAGCCTGCGGAAGTTTTGATACAGCAATGCTTATGTTGCAAACTGCAAAGAATCTTTTTGATGAATGCCGTGCGTTTGCCAAAAAAGCAGAAACGGCAGCAACACAAGGAATGTTAATGGTTGCAGAAGAAAGATTTGAAGAAGCTTATGATTATTTTGCAGAAGCGAATTCGATATATTGTAAGATTCAAGATTCTGATGGAGAAGCATCTGTTTTGAACCAAAAAGCCTTGATGAAACTTTTGCAAAACCGGACTGAAGAAGCAAATGATTTAACACGAGAGGCTATGAACATACTAAAAAAATCTAAAAACATAAGGTTGCTAGCTCTTAGTTATGATTTAAAAGCGCAGATTTCTGCCAAACAAAAGAAGTGGAAAACCGTTATAAAATCGGCTTCAGATGCAGAAGAATTATACCAAAAGACGAAAAATATTCCAGCAGAACTAGAAATTATGTTATTGAAAGCTCAAGCGCTTATAGAACAAAACAAATCTCAAAAGGCTGAGCTGTTGTTGCGATCCCTTTTAGAAAAAGCAAAACAACAGAAAACCTGTTTTCATATTGCAAATGTGTATAGCTTGTTGGGATTGTTGTATCTTAGAAAAAAAGAATATAAAAGAGCAGAAGCCTTGTTTATGCAATCTCTTAACTCTGAGGTTTGTAATGAACGATGGGCTGGCGCAGCAATAGATTGTGCAAATATTGCTTTGTCCAAAAGAAAAAGGGGTAAATGCGAATCTGCAGAGCAAGACTACAAACAAGCGCTACAATATGCCGAAGAATCCGGAAACTCTGAATTGCTTGAATTATTGAAAGAAACGCAATCTATCAATTAATGCTTATGTCTATATCTACTCTTGCTGGTTTTGCTTTTATGCTTTTTACACCAACATTTTGAAAAGAAAGGACATAAAAACTGGGAATGGAAAACAGGATGCTGGTTCTTCCTTTATATGAAAAAACCAACCTATTTTTAACCTTTAGCCCCGTGTTTTCCATTAAATTTTTCATGCTTCTTGACCATGCCGGCACCCCAAAATCACCATATACAACTGCTGAGTTGTCGAGACTTAAGATAAAGCGCTCTAACTGCTTAATTGCTGTCTTCTTTTCTTTGTATGAAATATTTTCCCAATCAATCTGTATTAATGTTAGAATCTGTTCTTGTTGTTTTATGGTGGAAAAATAAGCCTCGGCATTGGGCGCTAAAAGAATGCGGCCACTGCGAATCTTCTCGATATTTTCTCCCGAGATATGTAGGTCTTGTTTGGGCATATATGTCAAATGAAAACCTCTCTCCGATGAAACATCTCTATTTATGAAAATTTGTGTGCAGGATGCTAAGTTAAAGTAGTTTATCAAAAGCATGAAAACAAAGATGCAACTCGCAAAAAATCTGCGAATGAACAAAGAATAAACCAAAGCCAAAATATTCAGCAAGTAAATCTGAAAAAACCAACGTTTAAAACCTATTAAACCGCCAGAAAAGAGAAAAGCTAAAGTTGCGACACCAATAAACAGCATCATAATTTTTAGAAAGCTGTTTTCTCTGGAAAGTTTTTTCTTTTGAGACAAGTAACCCATTTTGTTCTTTTCTATTATGTTTTTTTAACTTTTGCCATTTATAGTATTTGCTTGACATTGTAGCTCTTAAATTATATTTTGTAAATGGTCTGAAAAGATATGATAGAACAACTTATAACAAAAATATCATCCCTCGATATAATCGGCACTATAAATGAAAAAATTAAAGTGCTAAGTGAGGTTGTCGACCAATATTTATCTAATATGGAAGATTTGAAACTGGTGTCAATACTACTGATGGTGTTGGCTGCTTTGATGTTTTTGTTTGTATTAATCGTAATGTATGTCCGTTCATTTATTAATTTCTTAAAAGCTCCTGTCAAAAAAAAGAGCTATATTGTTGATGAAAGCGATGATATTTTCGATGAAGAAGATGAGCGCAGGCTACTTCAAATAATTGAAGACCAAGATCGCGAAAGAGAATTAGAAAAAGAACTGCAAAAAGAATTGGAAATTGCTCAGGCAGAAAGAGAAAAAGCAGAAAGACAAGAAGAGCAAAATCTAAAAATAAAAGAAGAAGCTTTAAAACAAAAAAAGCAAGAAGAAAAAGAGAAAGAACAGAAGAAGAAAAAAGAACCCGCAATAAAATTAGACTGGAAAAAAGGAACTTTGCTTAACTCAACAGGCAAAGACAATTCTGATGCACTTTCCCCTAGTATAATGTCTTATCATCAAAGCAACAAACAAATGAACGAACTTTTGGGCTTGATTATAGACATGATTGGACGAGGAGTAGATGACCTTAAGATAGCACAAACAATTTTATATAGAAATCACTATATGAGCTCGGAAGAAGATGTTTTTCAAATTATCGACTCTATAAAGAATTTTATTGATATATGCAAAAATCAGGAATTTTCTAAATTAGATAATTATGACTCTTTGCCCAATGAAGAAGATGCTTTGATCCATATGGCAGAAGGCGATACAACCCCTGCTCTGGCTCTATTGGAGAATCTTATGGATTTGCATATTGATTATGTATCAAAGCCTGGAATGGAGAATCGACGAGATGAAACTTTTAGAATGGTTTCTGAACAGGCTGTTACCTTTGGTAATTTGGCAGCAATAAATGATGTGCATTTGGCGACTGGTGCTTTTGAATTGGCAATTGAATTAAATCCTAAGAACATTCCCGCTTGGAGCAGACTTGCTGATATGTATGCAAAAGCAGAATCAAATAGCAAGGCCATTTGGGCATATCAGAATATTTTGGATATGGCAGATGGAGAAATCAATGCCAGAGAAGTGGCAAATGCTAGCAAAAACATGTCTCAATATCTTTATGCGCAAGGCAATAGTTTGCAGGCTGCAAAATTATATAACAGCAGCAAACAATATTATGATGCCATGGGAGTAAATCGTAGATTAGATAAACAAGAAATTGAAATAATAGAAATTATAGAATCCAACCATAAAGATGAAATTCGCTCTACAATCCATAAGCTTTTAGGGCGAGATGCAGGAATGGATTTTAGCTTTTAGGCTGACTGACATCTGGGGCGCGCAAGTATAGCGGCTTTGGATAGTCTAAGCATTTTTCTTTAAATTGCCTTAACCCTGCACTTATGATACCATTGATACTCGGACAATCTTCCATTTTTATGCAGTGAAGAGATAGTCCGCTTGGTTGTCTTAAAAATCGCTCCACCCCATCTCCGATTAATGAAACTTTTTTTCCTTTTAGCATATTGAGAATCGTGTCATATGTAGCAGCTTGCGGTGGAGATATTTTTTTTAAGGAAGAATCAAAAAGCTGAACATAAAAATCGTCTCTTTTAGTTTCGATAATGACAGCATTTATATCGGTTATTTCTTGAGGTGCAAGTGTTAATATATAGGCATCAAAAGCAGAAACTCCGCTTAATAGCAGCTCCGGACAAGCTAACTGAAATGTTCTGGCTGCAGAAATGGAAGAGCGCACGCCAGTAAAAGATCCCGGTCCAACACAAACAAAAAGTAAATTAATGTCTTTAAACTGCAAATTGGCATCTGTTAACATTTTCTGAATTTGAGGAATAAGAACTTCTGATTGCCCAAAATCCATGATTTGCTTGTATTCCGATAAAACTTCTTTATCTTTTTGAAGAATGATTGAACAAGCTGATGCTGTCGTGTCAAAAGCCAATATATACATCTTTTCCACCAATAAAAAAAATTAAGTTTTATTAATTGGATTTATAGAATAAAATATTTAAATAGACAACCGTTTTTGAAAATAAAGGTAAAATGATAGATTGGGTTCTTTTAAGCGATATGTACTATGCCGCACCGGAAGTGTGGTATATTTTGAGTTCAATTTTGTTATTAATGTTTACGATTGTTGTCTGGCAAGCGTTTCAAATACTGCGACTAAAGCAAAAAAATTACTTTTTAAACAGAGATAGGGAACGTTACGCCGAAACATTATATGCCTCCAGAGATGGTTATTTTGCTTTTATATATCCGGACCAAAAGGTTAATGATCCTCGGCAAAATGTTAGTGAAAGATGTTCTAGGCGTTTGGCTGTTATTATGAATTTGTCTGCCGGAGTTAAATCTTCTTTTGAAGATATATTAAAAAACTTTTACAAAGAAGATGCCAAGAAAATCCAAAAATATGTTAGCCTGCTTAGAGATGACGGGGTTTCTTTTGATGATGAATTTATGTTAAAGTCAGCCAATAAATATTTGCGATTGGTTGGTGCTCGCATTAACGGCATCGATGGAAACATTTATTGTGATATGATTTGGTTTAGAGATATTAGCTTTGAAACAGCAAAAATATCTTCGCTAGAAAAAGAAAAAAAAGATGCTTCTACAAAATTAATCCAAATTCAAGATCTTATAGATAATTTGACATTTCCTATCTGGCTTAGAAATGATAAATTAAAAATAATAAAATATAATAAGAAATTTGCAGAAATGAGTGGTTTGGTAAATAGCTCTGCAAAAGACAATCAAGATTTAGAAATAAACACTATAAGCGGAGACAGCGTATCAAAGGAATTGGCAAAAAAAGCTCTTAATTCAAATAAAACAAGAAAATCTGTCGTAAACATTGTAAAAGATGGAGAAAGAATGGTTATGACTGCGACAGAAACACCTTTTCATGCAGAAGAAAGTCTTGATAAAATATATACAGTGGGGTCTTTGGTTGATATTAGTGAATTGGATGAATTAAAAAGAAACTTGAAAGAACATCAAAATGCTCAACTAGAAATTTTGGGAACTCTAGGAACCGCTTTTGCTGTGTTTGACGGTAATTATAAACTAGCATTTTATAATAAATCTTTTGCTGATTTATGGCTATTAGATACTTCTTGGTTAGAAAATTCTCCTGCATATACTTCTTTTTTGGATGTTATCCGAGAAAAGAGATTGCTTCCGGAAGTGCCAGATTATGTTATGTTTAAAAGAGATGAATTAAAAAAATTTGAAAGCATTATAGAAACGCAGAGAGATTTGTTACACCTACCTAGCGGTAAGACTATTAGAAGACTTAGGGCTCCTTATCCGGCCGGAGGACTGATTTTTGCATTTGAAGACATAACCGACAGATTGGCAACAACCAGCGCTTATAATGCTTTGCTTTCCGTACAAAAAGAAATTTTGGAGAATTTATTTGATGCTGTTTTGATTTTTGGCACTAACGGACGTTTAAATTTTTATAACAATGCATATGTCAAAATGTGGAAAGCCTCTGAAGAAAAATTAAAAGAAGAGCCAAATTTGGATGAATTGATTGATATGCAAAAACCTTTCTTCAACAAGCAAGATGACTGGAAAACAATCAAAGAAAATATTGTAAACCACTTATCTTCTATGACGACTAAAAGCTTTGAATTAAACCGAAATAAAAAGGACATTATAGAGGTTGCCGCAAAGAATCTATCTGATGGTTCACTAATGGTGACATATAAAAAACTTTAGATTGTTTGACAAAAAAGTTTTTTTGTGTAAATGTGTAGTTGTAACATTTCTTGGAGTCTTAAATGGAAGATACGTCTTCTAACAGTAATATAGAATGGAAAAATAAAAAAGGTTTTGGAGTTACAGAAAAATTAACCCGAAAAACCGATGTAAAAAAATCTCTAAAACATGAAGCAAAAGAAAAAAAAGCGGTGGCAACAACTTCTGTTCCTCGTCCTGCCGATTTGCCAAAGGGATTGAAAAAAATCAGAAAAAAGATTAAAGAGGTATATGATGATGAGGAAGAAGAGGAATATTATGAGATATCGCCTCTAGATTTGAATAATAGCCTCATGAATGCTCTATATGAAGATGAAAAAAGAACATTACAACAGAAGAACACTTTGAATGTTCAAAAGATGCAACAAACTGTCGGAAATATGGAAGCTGTGTTGGTTGCAGACAAAATGATAAAAGAATCCGGATTAAAGGGTTTAGCGAATAAAACTGTTGCAACAAATGTTCATGACGTGACATTGCTAGATAATTCTGTAGAAAAAATACTATCAGATGAAATGAAGAATAGGAAAATTTCTTCAACTAAAAGGCTTTCTAAAAGTGAAACGGTTACTATGCTTCGAGGCATTGATAGAATTAGAAAAATGGCTGTTGCTGCAGATGAATCTCAGACGAAGGCTTTACAAAATTTGAAAATTGAAGAAGTTATAACGGCAGGAGAAAAGGCAACAGACGATAGAGATGTTGCCGAGCTAATTTTAAAAAAATCAGGCAGAAAATCTAAGAAAAACATAGATGCTGTTGTAAAAAAGAGCAAAGAGCAAAAAGAAACGAAAAAACAAACAATTAAACCCAAAGAGAATAAGAGACGGAATCTTTCTGCAAAAGATATTTTTAGAGATTAGTTTTGCATCTTTCTGATTTAAGCACAGACAAAATCATACCGCTAGCAATAATCCCAAACGTTACTAACAAAGAGATGCTTGGATTTATTTTTATTCCTACGTAGGGTAGAAAAATCTTTGAACCTATGAAAATAAGAATTATTGCTAATGCTGGCTTTAAGTATCTGAATCTGCAAACAGCTGCTGCCAATAAGAAATAGAGAGACCTTAATCCTAAGATGGCAAATATATTACTAGTATAAACAATAAAGACATCTTGGGTAATCAGAAAAATAGCAGGAATGCTATCTATTGCAAAAATAACATCCATAAGCTCAATAATAACTAAAGCAAAAAACAGTGGGGTCATATATTTTTTGCCTCTAAGTTTCACAAAAAAGTGTTCTCCTTGCAGTTTTTTTGTAACTCGTAATCGGCTGGCTACAAATTTATATACTTTTGTATCTGTAATATTTTCGTGTTCTTGTTTGTGTTTGAGCATACTTGCCCCTGTATATATCAAGAACAGAGAAAACAAATACAACACCCAGTGAAAATTGCTAACCAAACTTTCTCCTAAAAGAATCATGATGGCTCGCATGATGATGGCACCCATGACACCCCAAAATAAAACTCTGTGTTGATATGCCGAAGGAATACTCAAACCTGTAAAAACTAAAGAAATAACAAAAATATTGTCCATTGAAAGGCTAAACTCAACCAAGTATCCTGTATAAAACAACATCCCAGAATCCAGACCTTGCTCATAAACAACAAACAGGCCAAAAATTATAGCTGTTAGCATGTATGATAAGCAAATCTTTAGGGTGCTTTTGATTGATGGAGCCTCTGAATGTTTGTGAAAAACAAAAAGATCTAAAAACAAAATTGTGACAACAATCACACCAAAAACCAACCACATGGCTGATGTTGAAACAACCATGTGATTAGAAAAAAAATCTTTAATCATATTCATCTTAAAACTCTATACGGATAATAACACGACGATTTTTTATCCGATTTTCCGGAATAGGTTCTCCGTATGGATTAAGGTTTGGATATGCTGGCGAAATACCGGCAAGACCTACTGCCTTGAATCGGCTACTTTCCATTCCATTAGATATCATTGTTCTAACAACAGCGCCTGCTCGTGCAGCAGATAGCTCCCAGTTAGAGGGCAGTTCGGCAATTTGAGACTCGCTTGTATCGTCTGTGTGACCCTCTACAACTATGCGAAAGCGTTTGTACTTATTAGAATCTAATAAATAAGATATCTTTTTGATAACAGGAATTGCTTCCATTTTTATTTTTACACTACCTTTATCAAACAAATTAATAGTGGTCATTTCTAGTGTTGCACCCTGCGCATCTGAAGAAATTATAACACCATCTTCTTCAAGTTTGAGATCTTGTGCGTCATTCAAAAAATTGATAATAGTACCACTCAACGGGTCTGCCGTGGCATTGCTGAATGCTGCAGCTAACGCATATTGAATTTGAGCTGCTTTATCTTTATCCATATTAGATGAAGCAAATAACACTATGAAGAGGGCTAACAAAAGGGTTAATAAGTCAGAATAAGGAATTAGCCACGTTTCATCAGGATGTTCTTCATGATGGGGGTGAGGAGGTTTCTTTTTTACCATTTTACTCATTATTGCTCTCTTTCACGAAGTGATTTACGAGAAGATAATGGAATAAATGCTTGTAAGCGAGATTCCATTGCTATAGATGAAGCTCCTTCTTGCAAAGCAAGAGCACCTTCTAACACCATACGACGAATCTCTACCTCTTCGGCATTGATTTGTTTAAGTTTATTTGCAAATGGGTGCCAACACACATAACCGGTAAAGATACCAAGAAGAGTAGCCACAAATGCTGCAGCAATAGAATGCCCTAACTGGTCAATATCACTGAGGTTTCCTAAAGCAGCAATCAAGCCAATAACAGCGCCGAGCACACCCAATGTTGGAGCATACATACCACATTGGGCAAAAATTTGGGCTCCAGAGCGGTGACGTTCTTCCATCTGTTTTATTTCCAAATCAACAACATTGTTTATAAACTCGCCACTAAAGCCATCGGCAACCATAATCATTGTTGCTCTAATGAATGGATCTTCAACCTCGTTGGCCCTTTTTTCTATAGCCATTACGCCTTCTTGTTTGGCTGATTTGGCGACAGAAACAAAAAGCTCTAATATTTCTTGTTTTTCAGGAAATTTTTTACCTGTAAAAATAATCTTTATAAGCGTTGGAAATTTTTTAATATCTTTCATCGGAAAAGCATTGAAAATAGCAGCAGCTGTTCCTGCAAAAATAATTAAAAATGCCGCAGGGTTTATCAAAGCATGAGGGTCTGCACCCTTTAATGCCATACCAACACCAACAGACAGAATTCCGCCAATAAAACCTATAGTCGTAGATTTTTCCATTTTACTTAAACCTTACAATTATCAATCCTAAGCTTTATTGTAAGCGAAGATGTTTTAATTTTAGGTTAAAGTCTATGATTTTAGCTAAAAATTTTGTATCTGATGTTTAATGGCAAATAACTTTTTGTATCTGCTAATTGTGTTATTCCACCAAAAGGCATTTGCGACAAAAGGCGCCAATGTTGAGGAATTTGATATTGAGATTGAACAAACGAATCTATTATGGGGTTATAATGCTGCAAAGAAGCTCCAATCCCTTTTTCTGCTAGAGAAGTCCATATCATATACTGTAACATACCTGCTGATTGCTCATCCCATGAGATAAAATTTTTGGAATATAGAGGATATTGTTTTTGCAGTTCCTCAATGGCTTTGTTGTCAGAAAAAAATAAAATGGTTCCTGCTCCGGCAGAAAAAGAATCTATTTTTGATTTTGTTTTGTGAAACTTTTCTGCCGGTATTTGTTGCTGTAACAGGCTTGCTATGTTTTGCCAGAGAATATCACTTGATTTCTTCCAAAGCAAAACAACTCTCCCTGTTTGTGAGTTAAAAGCGGTAGGGCATTCAAGAATTGAATTTGCTATCGCCTGTTCTACAATTTTTGCAGAAACCGGAAGTTCAGAATTAAGTTGATAAATAGAACGTCTAGTATGAATGAGTGGAATAAAATCCATTGTTTTTTCCTAAAAATAGGCCGCTAGCGCATAGCGGCCTGCAATGTTATTGCGGATTAACCAAAGTGATATCTTCAACATCAACCTCTACTAAATTGCCGTCTTTATCAACTTCTCCTTGAATAAGAACAATATCTTCAGCATTGATCTTTTGACCATTCCAATCATCCGCTTCTATCTCTAGATTTATAGTGCCGGTAGAATCTGCGAAAATGTATGTCTCTGAACCTTCCTGAGATGTTATTGTGCCTTCCATTAAAACCATGGATTCATCTGGCATTTCTTTTACTTGTGCAACGGTTGATTTGCTATTTTCTGCAGAGCCGGGACCTTGGTACATGGCATTTGCAGAAAATCCTACAAATAAACATGTTGATGCTAATAAAAGCGCTAAAGAAAAATTCTTCATATTTTTTCTCCTTAAAACAAAAATAAATGCTATTTCGATATATGTATTATTTTTCAGATTTAAATAATGAAGATTGGTGCTTTTATAAAAAATAGTTATTGACAAAGCACTTGTAAAATATTATTAAGTACGAAGAATTTGATGGCGGGGTAGCTCAGTCGGTAGAGCGGAGGAATCATAATCCTTGTGTCGTGGGTTCGAATCCCTCCCTCGCTACCAGTTTTGCTCCAGATTTGTCTGGAGCTTTTTTTTGAACCTTTCTCAATTGACTTAAATGTAAAAAGATATAATATATGATATATTATTGAGGAGGTGCTTATGAAAAAATTTTTTCTGTTTTCTCTTTTTTTGCTGTCGGCTTGTGCGTCCGTTGAGGCCATATATGTAAGAGATGGCAAACAAGTGTATAAGGCCTCTTGTTCCGGAGGACTCAGAGACATTAGTGATTGTTATGCTCTGGCTTCTCAACAATGCGCTGGAGATTTTGAGGTTATAAACACTATTGAAGACACAAGCTCTACCCTTTCTTCTAAAAATATATATAACAGCTCTTATAAAGAAGGCAAAAATAGACGTTCATATACTTCATCTCACGGATTTGATACTCCTGTGTATAAAAGATATTTGTTTTTCTATTGTAATGAGTGATGTTATCTTTCTATTTTTGTAAGCAAACTTTTATATGCTGTACTTAGAATCTTGAATTTTTCTTCAGCAGATTTATCATTTGGGTTCAAATCCGGATGGTATTTTTTTGCTTTCTTTTTATATTGCTTTTTTAAAACCTCTACCGATAGTTCTGAAATATCAATTTCTAATATTTGCAAACAAGCTTTTTCGTCCTTGGTAAATTTGGCTTCTCGTATTGTTGAATAGTCTGGAGAATAGTCATCAAAAAAATTGAAGTTGCCATTAATATCGAATCCAAAATTGTATTTTATGTTTGAACTAAATTTAAAACGCCTTTTCTTTTTTTCTTGCTCTTCATCTTCTTCTGCGTCTATTCCTTCATAGTAATTCCATTTGGAATTATATTCTTGTACATGCTTAAGACAAAACCAATAATAACTTTTCAGACTTCTGTCTTTGGGTGCGCGATATTCGCCCGCTTCTTTACATCCGGGATAATCGCAACAATGGGCTTGATGCTCATTTTGTGGTGCAAAATATTTACTTCTACGAACTCTTTTCATATCGGTTTCTTTGGTTAAATATCGCGATATCATAATATATTAAAAAGGGAAGAGCAATCTTATTTTGTCATCTTTTGCATTTTAGAATTTTATAAATTGTATTATGTGGTTTTTTATTTATAATAGAACTTATAAACAAGGAGATATCATGCCTGAATTACCTGAAGTAGAAACAATAAAAAGTGCTCTGCAAAAATCTATTGGGAACGCTCACATAGAGGACGTGTGGATAAGAAACAATAGACTGAGAGAGCTTGTGCCTAATGATTTGGCTGACAAAATAAAAGGAACCACAATAAAGGGCTACGACCGAAGAGCCAAATATATTGTTATTTATTTGAGTAATAATTTATCTTTAATTTGGCATATGGGCATGAGTGGCAAGATACTATTAGTTGATGAATTGCCTTCTGAATTAAAAAAACACGACCATATAATTATAAAAACATCTAACGGATATATTATATATAATGATCCTCGCAGATTTGGAATGTTTTCATATTGCGAATCTGACAAACTGCAAGAACATAAACTTTTTTATAAAATGGGAATAGAGCCTTTTGATAAAAAATTAGATGCAAAATTTTTACTAGCTAAATTAAAAAATAAAAAAGTACCGATAAAAGCGGCTTTATTGGATCAAGAAATTATTACGGGAATCGGCAATATTTATGCTTCTGAAGCACTATTTGATGCAAAAATATCTCCTTTGCGTCCGGCCTATAAAATAAATGAATCTGAAGCTGCGCGCATTATAATCAGTGTCAAAAAAATATTAGAACAAGCTATTGCTGCCGGAGGATCTACATTACGGGACTATGAAAAACCGGATGGGAATTTGGGATATTTTCAAAATAAACATTGTGTGTATAATAAAAGGGGCTTGCCTTGCCCTAATTGTACATGCAATATTAATAAAAGTGGAGGTATTCAAAAAGTAGTTATTGGTGGACGCTCTACTTTTTATTGTCCTCAAAAACAGAAATAGGAAAAAACATGAAAAGATCTATTGCAATACTATTTTTATTGTTTGTAAGTATAGATGCAAAAGCAGGTTTTATAGAAGGATTGGAAGATATTCCCGTAGTTGAAGGCATGACCCAAACAACAACGGAAAATTTGTCTTTTGGAAATGAAGAAAGTCGACTGGTCGAGACGGTGTTACAGGCAAAAAAAATGCTATCTTTTGAAAAAGTAGAAGACTTTTATAAAACTACATTGCCCCAGATGGGGTGGATATATCAAGGAAAAAGGGAATCTACTCTCATCTTTGAAAGAGAAGGTGAGCTTATCGAAATATCAAAAGAATCGACATCACCCTTAAATGTGCGAATCACTGTAAAAAGCAAGATATAGGAACAAAAAAGATGCAAGAAAGTTCAAATAATATTATAGCAGAGGTTAGAGGAAATATTGGAATTATAACATTGAACAGGCCAGATGTATTAAATGCGGTTAGCCTTGAGATGTTGAATGATATTTCTTATCAGATGCAAACATGGGAATATGATGAAGAAATTAGGGTCATTATACTAAGAGGGGCAGATAATGTTTTTGCTGCAGGAATTGATTTGAAAGAATTAAGTGAAGAAATTCAACAGCAAAGTTTTGCCCTTAAAACATGGCAAGATGAGTTTTCTAAAATTGCAAACTGTTCTAAGCCCGTTATTGCTGCTGTCGCCGGTTATGCTTTGGGAATCGGATGCGACTTAGCCCTGGCCTGTGATATTATTTTGGCTGCAGAATCCGCTCAGTTTGGATACCCTGAGACAAGTATTGGAATCATTCCTGCATTTGGTGGATGTTCTAAGCTCATTCATGCAATAGGACGAGCAAAAGCAATGGAGGCTATTTTAACCGGCAAAGCAATATCGGCAGAAGAAGCAAATGAATGTGGCTTGATTAGCAGAATCGTCAATCTGTTAGATTTGGAAAACGAATCTTTACGAGTGGCAAATAGAATCGCAGATTTACCTTTTCAGGCAGTGATGCAAGCAAAAGAAACTTTAAGACAAGTGGAAAATATGTCTATCAGAAGTGGAGAAGATTTAGAAGCAAAAAGTTGCCGACTCACCCTAAACACTGATGAATTTAAGGATATTTTGAGTAATTTTGCGCAAAAAATTTAAGGAAACAGCCTTTTTCATGAAAAATGTTGTTGACTTAAGAAGTAGTTAGAGTTTATAAAGCATTACATTTAAAATATTGTAGCTAACTTTTTATTTAAGAATGGAAGAAGAAAAATGGCCAATCATAAGTCGGCAAAAAATAGAATCGTACGCAACAACAAGAGAAGCGTTATCAATGGTGCTCGCAGAAGTCGTGTTCGTACTTTTGTGAAAAAAGTTGAGGCAGCTATCTTGAGCGGAAACAAAGAGCAAGCAGTTGCAGCTTTTAAGGTTGCAGAATCTGAATTGATGCGCTCTGTTCGTAAAGGTGTATTCAAGATGAATACTGTTGCTCGTACAACATCTCGCTTGTCTAAGAAGATTAAATCTCTCTAATAGACAGAGCTCTTAATTTTTGCGCAAACCCTTATCCTGAGAAGCTTTCAGGATTTTTGGGTTTGCGTTTTTTTATGCAAAAAAATAGCGAATCTAAGCGACTCTGCAAGGAATCTATGTCAAGAAGATTAATTGCAATGTTCGACAAATGTTCTGTTCTTTTTATGTTGTATTTTGAAAAAAATGTGATTAACATCCGAATCACTTTTTAAGAGTTTGTTAAAGCAATTTATAAGAACGCTCTGTTCGAAAATTTCTCTGACAAATAAAAAAAGCGAATCTGTTAACTCAGATATGCTGATGGAGAGCTTCCTTTTCTCTATAGACAATGGGGATTGTAAATGGGGAATTTGGCAAGACCATAAAGAAGGAAGTTCGAATCCTACCTGTTGCAAAAGAATTTGCATGTCTTTTTTCTCTGCAATGGTGGGGTGGTTTGTTTTGGCTTGATGAGTTGATTGGGGAGTTAATTTTTGATTTAATTGGGGAGTTATGATGGCTGAAGAAGCAATAGTTAATGACGGTTCCGTTCAAGACCAATGGGGACAAATTTGCAGCCAATTAAAAAATGAGGTTGGAGACACAGCTTTTGAGAGTTGGTTGAAACCTCTTAGCTTAGGTTCTTTTACCGATGGAGTTATGAATATATGTGTACCAACCCGCTTTATGCGCAATTGGGTGATTACACACTACAGCGACAGAATCCATAAAATTTGGGAAAAGAAGAATCCTGCCATAAAAAACATCAACTTTATTGTACAGGCCGCAAGAGATGAAGCTCCTAGCCTTTACAATCCTACAAGCCGCTCTTTATTGAAGAGAATCACCTCAACACCAATCCCTCAAAACATATATCAATCTGGCGTTAATTCTGTTGTTGCAAATTGTAATAGCGGATTGATGAGCGATTCACTATCTGTACCATTGAATCCTCAATATACTTTTGATAATTTTGTGGTGGGAAAGACTAATGAGTTTGCTTATGCCGCAGCCAGAAAAGTTGCAGAATCTCGCAACATATCCTTTAATCCCTTGTTTTTGTATTCTGGTGTTGGTCTAGGAAAAACTCACCTTATGCACGCAATTGCGTGGCATATCAAACAGCAAGACCCAAGTAGAAACATTGTCTACCTGTCAGCCGAAAAATTTATGTATAAATTTGTTAGAGCTTTGCGCTATAAAGATACCGCAGCTTTTAAGGAGCAATTTCGTTCTGTAGATGTATTGATGGTTGATGATGTACAATTTATGGGAGGGAAAGATTCCACTCAAGAAGAGTTTTTCTACACTTTTAATTCTTTGATAGAAGAAGGACGTCAGATTATTATATCGGCGGACAAATCCCCGGCGGATCTAGAAGGCATTGAATCTCGCCTAAAATCTCGCTTAGGTTGCGGTTTGGTTGCCGACATACACCCGACAGATTTTGACTTGAGAGTTGGAATATTGAACAACAAAGCTAAACAACTTGGCGTAGAACTTCCCTACAAGGTTGCTGAATTTTTAGCACAAAAGATTTCTTCTAACATTAGAGAATTGGAAGGAGCTTTACGTAGAGTTATTGCTCACGCTCAGCTTTTATCTGATAAAGAAATCACTTTAGACATGACTCAAGATGTATTGAAAGATATGTTGCGTTCTTTTGATAAAAGAACCACTATAGATGAAATTCAGAAGAAAGTTGCAGAACGTTTTAATATATCAGTAAAAGAAATGCAGTCTTCAAGAAGAGCTCGTACTGTAGCCAGACCAAGACAAATTGCAATGTATTTGGCAAAACAGTTAACCTCTAGATCTTTACCGGAGATTGGACGCAAATTTGATAGAGATCATACAACTGTTATGCACGCTGTTAGAAAGGTTGAAGAGTTGATAATTGAGGATTCATCTTTAGCGGAATGCATAGATTCACTGAGAAGATCTCTTGAAGCATAACACATTAAAAGCTCGCTATTGCGAGCTTTTTTTAGGAGAAAGAAATGAAAAAAAAGCAACCCCAAATAGGTATAGCTGTTTTGGTTTTTAACGAAAAAAATCAAATATTGCTAGGCTTAAGAAAATCATCTCTAGGAGGAGGAACATGGGCTCCTCCCGGAGGGAAACTTGAGGCTGATGAAACCCCAGAACGTGCTGCAGCAAGAGAACTTTGGGAAGAAACAGGCTTGAAAAAAACTGCTAAAGAAATGACCTTTGTCGGATTTACAAATGATATCTTTGAAAAAGAAGATAAACATTTTGTTTCTATCTTCTTTCAAACAAATAATTGTCGGCAAACACCTCTGATAAAAGAAAAAGATAAATGCTCTGAGTGGAAATGGTTTGCAACAAATAACCTACCCCAACCATTGTTTTTACCTTGGAGTAATTTTTTACAAAAATACAATCCTTTCAAGCAAAAAAGTTGTTAATATCAACTGTTTTATCTTCTGATTTATATAGTTTGTGATAGAATTGTGGACAATAGAATAACAATATTTACAGGTCTAAAAAAATGAAATTTGTAATTGAGAGAGCAAACCTACTAAAAACGCTTAGCCACGTGCAAAGCATTGTTGAAAAAAGAAACACTATTCCTGTGTTATCTAACGTTAGAATCGAAGCTTTAGGCGATGGAATCAGTTTCAAAGCTACAGATATGGATACGGAGATTACGGAGATTGTTGATGCAAAAACCATAGAGACAGGAGCAACGACAGCTCCAGCTCATATGCTTTATGACATCGTGCGCAAGCTTTCTGATGGTTCACAGGTTGAATTGACTTTTCCTGATGAAAAAGGACAATTAACAATATCATCAGGTCGATCAAAATTTTCTTTATCAACAATTGGTGTTGAAGATTTTCCAGTTATATCCGGAGACAAATTGCCAACAAGTTTTGTCATGGCAAAAGATGAGCTTAAAGACGTGATAGACCGCACTCAATTTGCCGTATCGACAGAAGAGACCAGATACTACTTGAATGGATTATATGTTCACGCAAAAAAAGAAGGGGCGAATAATGTGTTGCGCGTGGTTGCAACAGACGGGCATCGCCTTGCTTGTGTTGAATCTCCGCTTCCTCAGGGTGCTGAAGATTTGAAAGGGGTTATTATCCCCCGTAAAACCGTTACAGAAATTCGCAAATTATTAGACGACAACTCCGTTGAGAATGTGACGATTGAAATATCTGAAAATAAGGTTCGTTTCTCTTTTGCAGATACAACTCTAACATCAAAGCTTATTGATGGAACATACCCAGACTATGAAAGAGTGATTCCTACAGAAAACGACAAGAATTTGGAGCTTGGTGTTAAAGAATTGGCTTCTGCTGTTGACCGTGTTTCTGTTGTGGCAGAAAGAACCAGAGCTATTAAACTGATTACACACGAAAATAGAGTTACAATCATGACATCTAGTCCAGATTTGGGAAATGCTTCTGAAGATTTGGATGCAAAATATGAAAGCGACCCGCTAGAAATTGGATATAACTTCCGTTATCTGTTGGATATTTTGAATGAAGTTAAGGGTGAAACGGTTAGAATCTCTTTTGCTGATGGGTCTTCTCCTTCTGTTATTCATGACACTAGCGATGCTAGCGCAATCTATGTTTTGATGCCGATGCGAGTATAGATGAACAATTTGGCATACAATATAGATGTTTTTGATCATTTAAAGTCAGGCGTTTTACGTCTGACTTTAAGTGATTTTAGAAATTATAAATTTTTGAGAATTGAAACTCACAAAAAAATTATTGTAATCCATGGAGAAAATGGTAGCGGCAAAACCAATATTTTAGAAGCGATATCTTTTTTGACTCCAGGAAAAGGATTGAGAGCAGCTCGTCTGGCAGAAATAAAAAGAATTATTATTCCGGAGAATGATGAGTACGCACCAGAATCGTTATCTTCTTTAAACTGGGCCGTTGCTGCTGATGTATTTTTAGGAGAAAACACCTTTAAAATAGGAACAGCTGTTGAGCACTGCGGAAGAGAAGCAGACGAGGAAGACAGCTTTAGGTCTTTTGAAAAAAGAATCGTTAAAATAGACGGAACAAAAGTTTCTTCGCAAGCAGAGTTAGGTAAATTTGTTTCGGCTATATGGCTAACTCCGCAAATGGACAGGCTATTTAAAGGAGGAAGCCAACCAAGAAGAAGTTTTTTAGACAGGCTGGTGTATGCTTTTGATGCAGAACACGCAAAAAGACTTATAAAATTTGAGCATTACTACAAAGAATGGTATCGACTTTTGAAAGAAAACAAAGACGATAATTGTTGGCTGCAAGCCCTGGAAGAAAACATGGCGACTGTTGGTGTGGCAATAGCTGCAGCAAGAAGAGAGCAAATTGCCAGACTAAACACTTTTATTGAAAATGAACCAGAAGATATTTTTCCGAGTGTACGATTAGAACTTGACGGTGTGATTGAAAAAAGATTAGACACCTTCCCCGCTGTTGACGTTGAAGACTTCTATAAACAATTGTTAAAAAAACAAAGAATAAAAATAAAACAAAACGAAACTGCCGATGGTATAAACAAAACAGATTTTAAGGTTTTTTACAGAAAAAAGAAAATGCCAGCAGAATTGTGTTCTACAGGAGAACAAAAGTCTTTGCTTATCAGCATTATTTTGGCACAAACAAAATGTCAGACACTATATAGAGGATTTGCTCCCATTTTGTTGCTTGATGAGGTTGTTGCACATTTAGACGATGCCAAGAGGGAGGCTCTTTTGAAAAAAATTGTAGATCTTGGTGTACAGGCATGGATAACCTCAACTGATCCGGAATTATTTTCTTCTATTAAAGAAAACGCACAATTTTTAGAAATCAAACACAATAAAGTTGTTTAAGCATTGCCAAAAACTTATGTTTGGACTAAAAATAATATAAATAAATTTGGGAGAATCTATTATGACGATAGCAGAACTTTTTTCTATTTTAGGAATCGGAGGATATTTTTTGGGTTCTATTCCTTTTGGTTTGGTTTTGTGTTTTTTGGCCGGATACGGTGACATTCGCAAAATTGGCTCTGGAAATATTGGAGCAACCAATGTATTGCGTACAGGAAACAAAACTCTTGCTCTTTTGACAGTTTTGCTGGATGCTTTTAAAGCTGGTATAGCGGCCTACATTGCTAAAGTTGTTGCTCCAGAAGGAGATTTTGTTTTTTGGGATATCTCAACAAACATCCCAACATTAGCGGCTCTGGTTGCTGGTTTTTGTGCTATTTTGGGACATAACTTCCCGGTATGGCTAAAATTTAAGGGAGGAAAAGGCGTTGCCTCTTCTTTTGGATTGGTTTTGGTTTTAACACCGAAAATTGCTTTGTTGGCTTTGTTTGTTTGGATACTGATGGCTGTGTTGTTCCGCTATTCTTCTTTGTCTGCAATCACAGCTGCAACGCTAACACCTGTAATAACATATTTTTTAAGTGATGATGTGCATACTTTATTTTATACATTAATTGTGGTTCTTTTGTTAGTTAGACATCATGCGAATTTTGTAAGACTGTTCAAAGGACAAGAGAGCAAAATAAAGTTCAAAAAATAAGAGACCGGCGTGCAAAATTACGAAGAAATTATCAATATCTTACAACTGATAAACTCCGAAAATTTGGGGCCAGTTACATTTTATAAATTAATCAAAGAGTTTGGTTCTTCGGCTGAGGCTATAAAGAATGCGAACAGCATAAACAAGAAAATATCTTTGTTAGATAGAGATGAGGCTGTGCGTATTTTTGAAGAAGCAAATAAAAAAAATATTACAATAATTTCTTATTTAGACGATATCTATCCTGATGCCTTAAAACAGATTTCAGATGCTCCCCCAATATTGTATATAAAGGGAGATATTAAGACGTTGTTGAATCCAAACAGAATATCTATCGTTGGGGTAAGAAATGCATCGATAAACGGAAGAAAAACAGCATCTCGAATCGCTTTTGATTTGACAAACCAAGATATTGTTGTGGTGTCTGGAATGGCCAGAGGAATCGATGCTTCGGCACATAAAGGGGCTCTCTATGCAAAACAACAGAAAGGACCGACTATTGCTGTGCTTGGAACAGGAGTAGACATTCCATACCCTGAAGAAAACAAACAACTCTATGAGCAAATTGTTGAACAAGGATGTGTTATATCGGAGCTTTGCCCCGGAACATTGCCTCAATCAGGAAATTTCCCTAGAAGAAACCGAATTGTAGCGGCTCTATCTGCTGGAACTTTGGTTGTTGAAGCAAATGCTCAATCTGGGTCATTAATCACTGCAAAACAAGCGGCAGATTATGGAAAACTACTGTTTGCAGTGCCTGGTGCTCCATCTGATGCCAGAAGCTGTGGGCCAAATCAGCTTATTAAACAAGGGGCTTTTTTGGCCGAAAACGCAGATGACATTCTAAAAACAATGCAAAAATCTATAAAACCGCAAATAAAAATAAACTTGTCTGCCTGCCAGATGAAAATACCTTTGGAAAAAGAGAAATCTGTTTCTGAACAACAATTGAAACCAGAAACAAAAATCATTGACTACTTGAGTGCTGATGGAGTATATGTTGACGAGGTAATCAGAGCTAGCGGAATGAGTGCTTCTGAGGTTGCGTTGGAGCTTTTAGAGCTTGAAATGAACGGCCAAATAGAGCGCCAGAGCGGAAACAAAGTGGCTTTGGTAAAACAGAAATAAAAGAGAGAAAAAATATGAAACTTGTTATTGTGGAATCTCCGGCAAAAGCAAAAACCATTAACAAATATTTGGGAAAAGACTATCAAGTTTTGGCTAGCTTCGGCCATATTAGAGATTTGCCCAGCAAAGATGGTTCTGTTAACCCCGATGATGATTTTGCAATGACATGGGAACTATCCGGCGGTGGCAAAAAAAGACTTGCAGACATCGTAAAAGCCGTAAAACAATGTGACACGATTGTACTGGCATCCGACCCGGATAGAGAGGGAGAAGCTATTGCATGGCACATATTAGAAGAATTAAAAGCAAAAAAATTGCTTAAAGATAAAAAAATAGAACGTGTTGTTTTTCATGAAATTACAAAAACTGCCGTATCTGAAGCAATAAAGAATCCTCGTCAGATAGATGACAACTTAGTTTCTGCTTATATGGCCAGACGAGCTTTAGATTATTTGGTTGGTTTTACACTATCTCCTGTGTTGTGGCGCAAATTGCCGGGGTCTAAGTCTGCCGGAAGAGTGCAATCTGTGGCTTTGCGCTTGATTTGCGAAAGAGAAACCGACATTGAAAAATTTAAGCCCGAAGAATATTGGACTCTTGATGTTGAGCTCTTTACACACACGCAGGCGCTAATAAAATCCAGATTAATCCAGCTAGATGGTAAAAAGCTTGAAAAATTTGACATAAACTCAGAAGAAAAAGCCCTAGATGCCAAATCTAAGATAGAAGCGCAAGATTTTTCTATTGCCAATGTTGAGCGCAAAAAATCAAACAGATATCCGGCTCCTCCGTTTACAACGTCTACATTGCAGCAAGAAGCTGCCAGAAAATTGCGTTTTTCGGCCAAAAAGACCATGCAAATTGCGCAGAAATTGTATGAAGACGGTTTGATTACATATATGCGTACTGATGCTGTAAACCTTTCTAAAGAGGCTGTTGCTGCTTGTCGTGACGCTATTATAAAATATTTTGGAGAGGCCTATCTGCCCAAAGAGCCAAAAGAATACAAAACAAAATCTAAAAACGCTCAAGAAGCTCACGAGGCTATCAGACCATCTGATGTGATGAACACGCCCAAGAAGATGGAGACCAAACTTGATGCTGATGCTCATAAATTGTATGAGCTTATTTGGAAACGTACAGTTGCGTGTCAGATGAATCCTGCTGTTATGGACAAAGTTGTGGTTGATTCCATCTCTGCAGATAAGCAAATTTTGTTGCGAGCCAATGGACAAGTTATTGAATTTGACGGTTTCTTGAAATTGTATCAAGAATCTAAAGATGATGCAGATGACGATGATGACAACAGAATTTTGCCCAATGTGACAAATGGTGAGGCAGTTACCAAAGGAGAAATTTCTACTGAGCAACATTTTACTGTGCCACCACCAAGGTTTACAGAAGCCAGCTTGGTAAAGAAACTGGAAGAACTGGGAATTGGACGTCCTTCTACTTATGCTACAATTATTGCTGTGTTACAGGAACGCAAATATGTGCGAGTAGAAAAATTGCGCTTTATTCCGGAAGATCGAGGCAGGATTGTCACTGTCTTTTTGGAAAACTTCTTTAGAAAGTATGTTGAATATGACTTTACAGCGCAATTAGAAGAGTTTTTGGACAATGTTTCTGCCGGAGAAATGGAATGGAAGAAACTCTTGAGTGGTTTTTGGGTGAAGTTTATTAAAAACATTGATGCTGTAAAACCTTTGCAAATCAGCGAAGTTATCGAAAAGATTGATGAAGTTTTGTCTTATCATCTTTTTCCACCCAAAGAAGATGGTTCTGACCCTAGAATTTGCCCAGATTGCCACAATGGTAAGTTGAGTGTCAAATTAGGACGATTTGGAGCATTTATCGGTTGTTCTAACTATCCGGAATGCAAACACACCAAACCACTGATAGACACAGCAGACGAAGAAGCTGCCGCAACAGTAAAAGCTCCTAGCCCAGAAGACAAAATTTTGGGTGAATTAAACGGCATGAGTATATATCTGAAAAAGGGTCCATATGGATTTTATCTGCAATTGGGTGAAGATGCCACAGCAACAACAGAAAAACCCAAAAGAGCTGCCTTGCCCAAAGATATTTCTCCGGAAGATGTTTCTATTGAGCAAGCAACCAAATTGCTCTCTTTGCCTTTTGATTTGGGTGAAGGAATTGTTGTAAACAGCGGAAAATTTGGCCCATATATAAAGCAAGGAAACAAATCGCAATCGCTGAGAGGCGCTGATAATATATTTAACATCACACTGGAAAGAGCAAAAGAACTACTTGGCAACGCTGTAGAAAAACCAAGCGGAAAGTCTTTGGGTGTAAATCCGGCAAACAAACAAGATATTTTACTAATGTCCGGACGTTATGGTCCGTATATCAAGTGCGGAAAAACAAATTATGCTTTGCCAAAGGAGCTGCATAACAAAGAGCTGACTTTGGATGAAGCTCTGGGTGTTATCAATGCCAAAAAGTAAACTTTTATAGTTACTAATTCACCCTCTGTGATAAGCAGAGGGTGTTTTTTTGCGATTCGGAGAGTTGGAATGCCTATTTTGAGCAAAAAAAGGTTTTGCTCAAAATTTTTTTGATTGGACTCAAAGCGAATCTGAGTCTTGGTTTGCGAGAGAATCGTTAGAATCTCTAGGTTTGGCGTTAAGATTATTTTAATGACTCTAAGTCACATAATCATTGTTGAAGGACAAAAAATGTGGTATAATCAGAGATGGTGTTTCTGATTATAGCCATATTTGGTGGTTGTAAAAGGTGTTCAGCTTTGGATATCACCCCCACCTTACCTCCCCCATCAAGGGGGAGGGAAATAAAAGAGAGAGTTTTGGATAGGGGAGTGAGCCAAAAAGCTGTGGGTGATTGGAGGGCGCTATGAGAAGGTTTATGTGTTTTAGTTCTTGGAGGCTTGGCTGTGGAGTTGCTGCTCTGACAGCATTTTTTGTTTTTAATAGCACCCCTGTAATGGCAACCCTACCATCATGTTATCAAATTGTTGGTGGAGAGAGTGAAAGTGGTCTGACTATCACTAATTGCCTAGAAGTTTATGAAAACGGAATATTGAAAGACTCAACACTTTTGGCCTCTGATATAAGAGTTAATGATGAAGGTTTATTGCAGAACATTACAAATGAGCGCGGATATATTTTTGTCAACCACAACTCCGTTGCTAAAAAAGTCGTATTGAATGGGGATAGTATAGGGAATAATTATGCGTATTTATATCTTTCTAACAACTCTTCCGCAGATGGTGTTACAGTTAATGATTATGGAAGAGTGGAAATATATGACAATGCCTTGATTAATAATGCGATTGTTAACCAAGGGGGGTATCTGTTTTTTATGGGAGCAGTCCCAGGATCTCTTTCTTTAGATGAAGACGAGGTTTTGGAAGCTCCGCAAATAGCTGGAATTAATAACAACATTGTTATAAACGAGGGCGGTGTTGTGCAAAACCAAATAAACACCACTATAAACAATGTTTTTGGTAATGGAGGAGTGATTTTTAATAGCGGAAATTTGCACCTAATAAACTCCAGTTTTTATGGATCGCATAGTGAAGAAGCGAATTTGCCAATATCTTTGGATGATGATGAAGAAAATGACCATGTTGTTGACCCCCGTAGTTTAAGTAAAGGTGGGGCTATTTCAAACAGCTGGGGAACATTGACTATCACAGCAGATGGTGGAGAGAGTGTGTTCTCGGGTAACTATGTGGATTATAAATACTCTAATTTATATCCTTCAGTAAAGGTTTCCAACGCCATATATTCTGATAACGGATTAGTAGTTTTGGAGGCAAAAAATGATGGTGTTATCCGCATAGATGATGGTATATTGCTCAGAGATTGTAACATGACCATCACCGGTGGAAACGAAAGTATTGAGTATGGTTATAAAATAAAAGTTTCTCAAA
>SUUX01000009.1 GCA_015062305.1 Alphaproteobacteria bacterium | reverse complement strand
CCTAGCAAAAGTGCTGAGAATGCAACAGATTTTGACACTAGCCCTGCTTGTTGCGGTAATTACCAATATAAAGTAACAGCTTGTGCGAGTGGTTATGAAGTCAATTCTGATGGAAGTGGATGTAAAGTAAGCTGTCCAACAAGTTGTGATAAAGAATGTGGTGTAAATTCTTATTGCAATGTAGATAGTTGTGGTTGCGTAACTTTTGATAAATGTAAAGAGAGTTACACAACTGATGAAAATGATTGTAGTAGTGAGTTTGAACAGTATGGAACTGTTTTCCTCAATCATACAGATAAATTTGGCTGTGGAGATTGTGATGTAAGCTGTGAACGTCCATATGCTAGTTCTTGTCCAAACGGATTTGATTGTGATGTGGTGGCTGCAGGTGCATGTTATCGAGTTAACGGCTGTGCCGATGACTATTATGACTGTAGCGGATGCTGTGTGCCTACAGACTATTTGGGATATGATATGGATTGCAGCCGAGTAGAACAAGATGTGCAATCAAGTTGGGAAGCCGCACAAAATGGTTGGCCCGGCACATACGGCTGTTACTAATTTGACTCGGGAGGCGATAGGATATCGCCTCCTAAATTGGTTTTGGTGCAGATTTTTCTTCACAAATTAAAAATCTTCTGCTAGATTGCGCTTTGCAAATCTGCGGCAATGGGGCTCGCGGATGTTTCATTACGTTATGAAAAAGGAATAAATGTTATGGCTTTGAAAAAAATTAGAAAAGAAAATTATCCGGAATGGTATCAAGCTGTGGTGGCTGAGGCAGACATGGCCGAAAATTCTTCTTCTCCGGGGTGTATGGTGATAAAACCTTGGGGGTATGGAATTTGGGAAAGAATTAGAGATGTGTTTGATGAAAAAATAAAGTCAACCGACCATGAAAATTGCTATTTTCCAATGTTTATTCCTTTGTCTTTTTTCCAGAAAGAAGCTGAACATGTGGATGGCTTTGCAAAAGAAATGGCGGTGGTTACTCACTCCAGACTATCTATGAAAGACGGAAAACTAGTGCCGGATTCAAAACTGGAAGAACCTTTGATTGTCCGCCCGACTTCTGAGGCGATTATTGCTGATTCTTTCTCTAAATGGGTGAAGTCTTATAGAGATTTGCCGGTGTTGGTAAACCAATGGGCAAATGTGGTGCGTTGGGAGATGCGCCCTCGCCTATTTTTGCGTACTCGTGAGTTTTTGTGGCAAGAAGGACATACGGCTCATTCTTCATCTGAGGAGGCCGAAGAAGAAACAACTCGTATGTTGGAGGCTTATCGTGATTTGTGCGAAAATACTTTGGCTATGCCGGTGCTAACAGGTCGCAAACCAGAACATGAGAAATTTCCCGGCGCAGTTGATACATATTGCGTGGAAGCAATGATGCAAGACGGAAAGGCTCTGCAAGCCGGAACCTCGCACTTTTTGGGGCAGAATTTTGCAAAATCGGCCAATATCAGCTTTGTGAATAAACAAAACCAGCAGGAATTTGCATACACAACCTCTTGGGGTGTTTCTACTCGTTTGATTGGAGGTGTGATTATGACTCATGCAGATGATGAAGGTATGGTTGTGCCGCCGAAGATTGCTCCATATCAAGTGGTGATTGTGCCGGTGGTTAAAAATACAACGGATGAAGATGCAGTAATGGATTATATTGCACAAATTAGAACTGAGTTGGCAAAACAAATGCCATTCGGAGAAAAAATCAGAGTTAAACTAGATAAAAGAGATAAAGCCTCTGTTGATAAGTTCTGGGAGTGGACACGCAAAGGCGCTCCGATTATTTTGGAAATTGGCAAGCGTGATGCAGATGGCAATAATGTGATGCTCAAAGAACGAATCAAACTCGGAACCCCAGAAGGAAAGTTGATTCTGTCTCGTGAGGAGATGATTGCAGGTATCTCATCAAGATTGGAGAATATTCAAAAAGCTATGTTTGACAAGGCAAATAGCCGTTTGCACAGTAATATCAGAACAGATATTTCAACCGTGGAAGAATTTGCGGCATATTTTGGACAATCTAATGAGTGGATTGAAGACGGTAAACAAGCAAAGGTGGCTTTTGTTAGAGGAAAATGGTGTGCAGACCCGCAATCTGAGGAGTTGCTTAAAGCCATGAAAATTACAATACGTTGCATTCCTTTTGACCAAAGCAACACTCAAGGAGTTTGTTTGTTAACCGGAAAGCCGGCAACAATGGATGTGATTTATGCCAGATCTTATTAAGAGATTTGGTTAATCTCAAAAAAATAATGCCCATAATACTGGGCATTATTTTTGTTTGAGAGTTTTGCTTACATCAGAACGGCAGAACAACGTTCTGATGCTTTGGCCGGAATAAAGGCTCTGGTTTTGCGATATTCTTCTTTATACTTATGAAGATCGGCATCAAATTCTTTCATATTGCCACCAATTTGCATATAGCGATAGAGAGCAACATCTACATAGTGGCTATCAGTTTCATACGGAAGATGATTCTTGATTACGGCCATGGCTTTGGAGGCATTGAACTTGATGATGACATCTTGGAAAAACACATGCTTGGTGTTGATGTCGTCTCCGGTGCCTCTGGCATCAAAAAGAGCTTCAAACAAACATTCTTTGGTTAGTCCGGCAACAGATATTCTGTTCAAAAAATCAGACTTTTTATTTGCTTTGTCTTTGGTCATTTCCGCCTCCTTTAGTATCGGGGGTTTCTATATTTTTAATATATCATATTTATAGCTCTAATACAACCTTTTTGTAATAAAATTGTAATATTTTAATGGGGATTGGAGAAAAAAATATCTTTAACACCACGATATATTTTTTGATACAGCGAGACTTCTTCCAGTGCAGAAAAAGAATCGATAGAAAAATAAAAATATACGTTGCTATCGTCTCGGCGAATATCTAGTGGTTTGGAATCTACAGTAAGATTGGTTGCATGATTGCGTGGCAAAATGAGAAGCTTGAGATTGGGGCAGTTTAATAAAACAAGCTCACCACTACTGCCTTCTGCAAAACGGAGACGCTCGATTTTTGATTCGCTAAAATCGGCGTACCCACTGTAGTATTTGTCAAATTCTACAGTTTTGACACCGGTTGTACTCCACAAGTTTAATTTGCCTCGAGCGTGTTCGCCAATTCTTAGAGCTTCTACGGTGGAGGTGCCTCGCATATCCATTACACCGGCAAAATTATTGCCTATCTCTACAAAATGCGTGTTGCTCTCTTGTTTGCCATTGCTAAGAGAAATAATGCCTTTGCAATCTTGCCCAAGGCGCAAAGAATGGACATTGAGTCCAGATATATTTAACTTGCCACGAAAAGAAGGACCGATGGAAACTTCTTTATGCCCCCAGTTGTCTACCATATTTATGTATGCATAGCTGTAGTATCCGATGTTTATGCTATGAAAACAAGTATCTTTGATGTCTAGTTTGCCACTATATATATCGCCGATATTCAGATAAAAACAACGCTTGCAATCATAAATAGTAAGGTCGCAACGGCAGTTATCTGCTATATCTATATATTCGGCGCTAGTGCGAGAAAGATTGATGCTTCCACTGAAAGAATCTCCTACTTTTATAACCTCTATTTTATCGTTGTCTCGCCAATCAAACTGACCGCTACAATTGTCACCGATTATAAATTTGCTAACCTTTACCTGACCAAAATTGCAAACACCGCACTGGCTATAACTGGCAATATTTAAACTTGTGGCATTGAGACTGCCTATGTATAGACTCTCGCATTCGATGGGTTGTTTTAGCAGATTGCGCAAACGTTTTTCGGTTAGGTATTCTTCTCGCCCATCAAGCCAGCGAATGATTGTTATGCCCAAAATGTAGGCTGTATCTGTGCTAATCTCAAACTGATTGTCTATAATGAAGCGAAACAATAAGTCTTTTTCTAGTTTACTTAGGGTATGGCCTTCGCTCGGAGTTATGGCGCTAATTTTGTTGTTGCAACCAGACAGTACAGCCAATGCTTGATCGGCAGAATTGCGAAAAATCATGCTACAATCTAGCGAATTGAGAAAAGTTAGGCTGTAATCTGAACCTAGAAAAAAAACTGATTGATTATCATTTGTTGGTATCATGCTAATTCTCTGAAATATGTGAAATTCAGAGATTATGTAATCACTATTGCTCAGATTTAAATATAAAACTCAAGATTATTTATCGTTGCTTGAGCTTTTGGGTCTTTTGACGAGAGATATTTAGAACAGCCTCAAAATCATCGGAACTTTCTATTTTGTTGCGGCGTATAAATCCGCATTTTTGGCATTGTTGTACAACAATATATTTGCCGTCTTTTTGTTCTATGTCTATAGGCTCCATGAGACCGTGGCAGTCTGCTGCTCGGTCACCGGGGTTGATGTCTACATGCTTGGAGTATAGGCAATGAGGACAATGATTGGTGTATCCGTTGCCTTGAACCTTGGTGCCACAATGCTCACAGATAAAATCTTCTTCTCTTCTAGAGAATTGCTTCATTTGAGAGTACTCCTTTGTATATTTATTTAGCCTTGGGAGGCATTATAATAGCAGATATGTTTATTTTCTATAAAAAAGTTCTTGCAAAATAAATTTATTTGGCTAATTATTATCTCGTCGAAAGAATCGGGACTTAGCTCAGCCTGGTAGAGCGCTTGCTTTGGGAGCAAGATGTCGTAGGTTCGAATCCTATAGTCCCGACCAAATGAAATGAGGCCATAATCACGGCGAGATTGGTCTCGTAGCTCAGCTGGATAGAGCAACAGCCTTCTAAGCTGTGGGTCAGAGGTTCGAATCCTCTCGAGATCGCCATTAAAATAAACCCTACCCTTGTGGTGGGGTTTATTTTATTGTTGTGATATCAG
Organism: Alphaproteobacteria bacterium; assembly: GCA_015062305.1. Lineage (GTDB taxonomy): Bacteria > Pseudomonadota > Alphaproteobacteria > RF32 > CAG-239 > CAZU01. The sequence continues at coordinate 67,153 of SUUX01000009.1, read as the reverse complement.
GATTAGAACCTCTGATTCAGAGGTTCGACTACAAGCAATAGGCGAGACGCGGGTATCGCCGGTTTTGCTAACAGCAAAAATTGCGCCAGTGAAACTCCAGCTATGCGTAGAGTAATCCTCTCGAGATCGCCATTAAAATAAACCCTACCCTTGTGGTGGGGTTTGTTTTATTGTAAAAACTAAATCTAGAAATATTCATATACAAAAAGTGTTGACATTTGTCTTTTTTGGCAATATGTTGTGTTCACTTCTTTATTTTTGTAGATGAATTATATAATCAGAGATGTTTCTTTTTTGAAATCATAGTTTCTTTTCCTTTCGTAACGAACATATCTCGAGTTACATCTCTGATTTTTTTGATATAATCTGAGCTTTTCTTTGATAAATGTAGAATCCTTAGATTGATGAGCTTTCTTTTCTGGATACAGAAAACTTAAGTTCTTGTTTTTAGCGCTACGATGGCTGTTAATATGTTGATGTCTGCCCAAAAAACTCAATGAGTTTATCATCCAGTCTCGTAGCGCTTATTTTATTAGAGATTGCACAAAGCAATCTCTTTTTTTTTGCACCAAAAATAATTTGACAAAAAATTATCAGCACAGTAGATTGATGGCGTAAGAATATTTGTATAACACCTTAATTATTAAGCTTATGAATTATAATGAAAAAATCTATCGACTTGAATTGCGCTGTCAAGATTTGACCAAGCAAAAAGAGACATTGCTACGAAAAATAGGCCTGCGAGGAGCTATTCCTCATCCTAGGCAGATTAGTCACTATGCTGCAAAAGCCCGGGAGGTTATGAGGCATTTGTCTGAAGCCAGAAGCAAAATCAAAATTCTAAAATATTTAGAAAAACAAGAAAAACGAATGCCGAAAGAAAAGATTTTGGAACTGGCGAAAAAAATTAAACCTCTGATGCGAATGGTTGACGGTCAATTAATGTTTGCTCCTAAAGCAGAGGAAAAGGGTGTTTTGTATTGGCTGGAATCGCAACCAATTCATTGTTCTAGCTTTACATTTGCCGCAACCGGAGCTATTCGCGAGGCAGAAGGACTGCAAGAAATTGCACGCATACAAACTTATCACAAATATGCGGGCTTTTATGGTTTTCTGAAACCTAGTGTAGATGATGCTATATTGCAGTGTCCTAAGAATATTTTGGATAAAGTTTGTGCCTTTGAGTTTGTTGTTTCTAGTTTTAATGTTGCAAACACAATTGATCCGGATCTTGAAATGCATCGTCTTGTTACTGTGTATTATACAGGCAAGTTGCCAGATGATATTGCAAAGCAAAAGGTGCAATGGTAAGTTCTGAAAACTGCTCTTTGGAGCAGTTTTTTTTGTATATAAGCTTGACACTTAGGGCTTTTTTATTTATAAGCAACACCTATTTTAAATTTTTATGAATCGTTAATTTTTGTGATATGAATTATGATGTACAATTGATGTTCTTGGGTATGAAAAATATATCTAAGAAAAGGTATGAACAATGCCGGCAAATTTTGATGTCGTTGCAAGAGCAAGAAAAGGCAATGTCTGAAGAAGAAATTATTGCTTATGCAAAAAAAATTAAACCGGTGTTGCGAGGATTTGATCGTTTGATTGGCTTTGGCTCCAGTTTTGCAGATGGTGATTTATATTGGGTTGGATATTTTAAGTTGTTACACAACTACAGATATTCTTACAATGGTCACCCTTTTGCAAAAGCAGAAGGATTGGAGGAGATAGGTAGGATTAAAACCTATCATCAATACCATGATTTTCAGTCCTATGTAAAAGAAGTGTTGTGGCAGTGTCCTAAAGAGATTTTGGATAAAGCTTGCGCCTTTGAAATTGTTGTTCCCGGCTATGAAGTGGAGGAGCAATATGATAAAGATGTTGGTTTGTTCTGTTATACTACAGTTTTTTATGAAGGAAAAATTCCTTCGGCTCTAGCAAATGAAGAAATCAAATGGTAATTTCTCTGAAAAAAAACGCTCACCGTTGAGGATGAGCGTTTTTTTGTTGTGTTATTTGTATAATTTGGGCAAGGGTTCTGCGAGGGAGCGTGATTTGCGTTTTTGTTTGCAAATTTTATTGAAAATTTTGATAAAAGAAAACTCGTTCCACTCGGCGTCGTTTTGAGCATATAAGGCTTCGGTGAGCTTGTCCAACTCACAACGGAACTCTTTGTCATTTAGAGCGGTGTCTATATCTTGCAAACTCAATATCTTTTGAGATGGAAAGCGCTCACTCCCCCAAGATAAAAGAGCATCTCTTACTAAGCGTAAATCTTTGGACTTGGCGGCAGATACTACTTGTTTTTGGTAGTTGGGTTTGGATTTTTGCAATTGATTCCAACCAAACATTAGCAGCGCGCAAAGCATTATGCCGGCAACAAAAGAACCTATCAACCAGATATATAGGTGTAGCTCTTGTTTGGGGGTAATGTTTGTTTCTTCTATTACTGTGGCACTTGGCTCTGGCGTTGAAGTATTAGACGTAACAACAGGTGAAGATGTATTTGCAGAAGTTTCTCCTTCTGCTACTACAATTTCCATAGCCGGCAAAGTTGCGGTTTCTATACTCTGGGTCTTTACATTAAACCATGGAATGTTTATCTCGGGCAATTGGTGACGACCAGATTGGCTGGGGATGTAGACATTGGTTATCTGCTCCATGGCTACTATTTTTCCGTTTTCTATATTCATGTCCAGGCGAGGTTTTTCCGGATATTGTTTGATGCCTTTTATATCTTTAAACTTCAGCTCCGGAAGTTGGCTATCTATTACCCCTGTGGCTTGAACATAGATGTTGCGTGTGACAGCTTCTCCAACCTTGAAATTTGGTTTTTGTGGAACAAACTCTGAATAAAGGTGGACTTCTTCAGCCGGCAACCACCAAGAGCTACCAATATCTGTTGGAGCGGGACGAACATTTATATCTATTGATTTGGCTGTTAGGACAACCGGATTTCTGGTGGCAAAAACATCTGTCATGCGAAAACCGGAAAAAAAGGCATCTTCACCCCAAAAATCAGCAAAGGGATCTCGGCGGTTGTCTTTGGTGAGATAATAACCATTAAAACGAACTTCCGGAACTTTTAAAGCGCCACTTTTTTGAGGAAATAAGGCATAATAAAACTTTATTTCTCTATAATTTTGGCCATTGATGTTTTTGGTGCTAATTTGTGGAGAACCAAGGCTTTTGACTATCCAGTCTTCTTCGTTATCAGCCAAGAATATGGGAGCTTCTCCTTGAAGGCCACCGGTATCGTATAGGGTTAGAGTATAGTTGATTTGCTGTTGAACAAAGGGATTTTTGTTGTCGATATCTGCTTCAATCTTAAAGCGAGGCTTTGATGTATTTGTTCCATCTGATGGATTTGAAGTTTGGCTGATGGCTCCGGCATTGATAAACAATGGCTTTGTTTGGTATTTATCTAGTGAAATGGTTGGTATCTCCAGCTTGCCGGTTTTGTTGGGCATGAGAACCAAATTCCATTGTTGAGCCTGAGAAACATTGCCATTGATAATATTGGTGCGAAAAGAATTAGAAACAGAATAAACAGTAAAGTCTTTATTTAAGACACTAAAATCGGGAGTATTACTACTTTTGGCACCACTCAGCTCAACGGTAAGCAAAAATGTTTCGCCTTCCGGCACATCGGTTCGATTGACACGGGAGCTAAATGTCTGGGCATGTGCATTGCAACAAAGAGACATAAACAGTCCTAGAATCAATACTATTTTTCTCATTTTATCACCTTTAATCATTATAACGGTTGCGTTTGTATTCTTTATATATAAATGCTCTTAGCAAGCCTCCAACATCTTCGGGAATTTCTCGATATTGTTGAGTGCGAGCTTGAGCGTCTTCAGTATATTCATCTTCAGGAGAACCTTGTTGCTCTGCAGTGCCTTGTTGTGGTGTATTTTGTTCTTGGTCTTGTTGCTCTCCGACCTTTTGCTCTGATGAAGACAAGTTGTCTTCGAGTTGGTTGGTTTCCGGTTGTGAAGACTGATTATTGCCAGAAGACTGCTTATCATTTGCAGAATCTTGTTTTTGTTGTTCAGAATCGCTTTCATTATTGTCAGAAGATGCAGCGTTGTCTGAATTTTGTTCTTGATTCTGTTGAGAATTGTCGTTTTTTTCTTGGTTTTGATTTTGTTGTTGCTGTTGATTCTGTTGCTGTTGTTTGAGATATTCTAAATTAAACTTGGCATCTTCGTGGTTAGGATTTTGCTCCAATACTTGCTCATATTTGGCAATAGCCTCTTCTATTTTGCCTCCTTTGGCCAGCGCATTGCCTTGATTGTACAATGATGTTTGATCTGTGCCTTTAGAAAACTCTTGATATGCTTGAGCATAGTCTCCTTGACGGTAAAGACTTGAGGCCTTCCATTTGTAATCTTCAAATTTGGAGCTGGCAGTCGCATAGTCTCCGGAATTGAATGCCCGCAAACCCTCTTGGTTGTTGTTTAGAAAAAAACCGGCGTGTGCCTGAGAACAACAAAACACCAGAAAAACAACTAAGATACCTTTGCGAAAGAAATACAGACAACAAGCTAATGGTATAAATAACAAATAATAACCATAATCAAGCCATATGGACTGCCAATTTTTTCCCTCTTGTAAAGTTGTATCTGATTTTTGAATGTGAGAGGCAATTGTTTGAACATCAGAATCGGTTCCGGAAAGAAGCAAATATTGTCCTCCTCCGTTCTGAGCCAGAAGTTGTAATTTTTCAGAAGATGTGGCACTTGTTCCCAAAACCCAAAGATTGTAACCTTGTTGTTTGGCCTTTTGGGCTTCTTTTAGAGCGACATCAAAACCTTGTCCGACATCTGGAGCTATAAGCAAAATATCTCCTTTAGTATAACCGGCATCAATAAATTTTTGAACAGCCAAAGCAATGGCTCTGTCCGGACGATCTCCGTTGGCAGGCATAATATCTTGGTTGATAGCAGATAGCAAATTGATGATTAATTGAGCATCATCGCTAAATGGAGAAACCACAAAAGGTTCTGAGCTATACACAAGAAGAGCGCTTTGAACTCCGGGGGTGGCTTCTAAGATGTCTTTTATTTTGTATTTGGCTCTATCTAAGCGATTGGGCTTGATGTCTGAAACTGCCATATCTGAAGATAGTTGCAATGCTATCATAAGCGGGTTTTGCGGTTCTAAAGCAGGCATCTCTTGCTTGTGCCAACTGGGACCTGCCGCCGCCAAAATGGCACAAACAATTCCACAAAGCCCCACCCACGCCATGAGTCTTCTTTGACCGGAAGATCCTTTGATGAGCAAATAAGAAAGAAGTTTGGCGTCTATTATTTTTTCCCATGTCGATTTGTTTTGACTTCCTCGCAAATATTTGCCCATTGCCAAGAGTGGGATTATCAAAAGCAACAACCACCATGGACGTAAAAAATGAAATGAACTTATCCAATATTCCATCAGTTAATTCTCCTTAGGATAAGGCTAAGCACCAAAGCCAAAAATATGGCTGCAAGCAAAGGAATAAAGTATAATTCTCTGGTTTCTCTTATGAACTTGTCTTGATTGACAGATGGCTCCAACTCATCTATGGCTTGATATATGTTTTGCAAAGAAGATGTGTCTTCGGCTCTAAAATATTGAGCGTTGGTTGCAGCAGCAAGAGCTTTTAGGCCTCGCTCATCTACACCAGTTGTTCCACCCATAAACAATCCCATAAATGAACTTTTTGCTCCAACGCCTATGGTATAGGTTTTGATACCTTCGTCAGCAGCCAATTTTATGGCTTGTGGTAGAGATAGGCTTCCATCATTGTTCTCGCCATCTGTGAGTAATATAATAATTTTGTTATCTGATTTTTTGTTTTGGCGAATATTTTTTAAGGCTAAACCCAAAGCATCACCGATACTGGTTGAATCTCCGGCCATGCCGGCATCCATGCTCCATAAAATATCTTCTATTGATTTGTGGTCATAGGTGAGCGGAGATTGCTGATATGCTCGGGTGCCAAAAAGCACCAATCCTACTCTATCGTTAGAACGCTTGCGTAGGAAGTCTGATGCTGTTTTTTTGACAGCAGTAAGACGATCTAGTCGATGTCCTTGATATGTGAAGTCTTTGGCCAACATAGAAGTTGATATGTCTAATACCAGCATGATATCTCTGCTGTCTTGCGGAAGACGAATCGGCTCACCAACCCATTGAGGACGGGCAACCGCAATAACCAACAAGGTCCAAATTGTGTACAAAACCCAAAACAGACGTGAATATCCCTTGTTTGCAGATGCGCCGCCAAGCTTCCATATAGCACCGGATTTGATAGAAATTTTTTCTAAATCGTTAATAAACGGCACACGCAAGGCGTCACCATGCAAGCCCTTGACTGCAGGTACAACCCAACGCCATACGAAGGGCAAGAATAAAAGCAAAAAAGCTAGCGGATAGGCAAAACTTGTCATAGATTTTCTCCTATCCATTCACGACAAAATTGGCGTATTTTAACAACATCTTCTCGGGAAAAACCCTTGCTATTGTGAGGAATATAAGGAGCGCTTATTAGTAGTTCTGCAGGTTTGCCGGTGAGTTGTTTTTTGGCCTTGGAGTTAAGGAAACTGAGCCAATCTGCTCCAGACAAAGATGTTGCCTCTTTGTATTTGAAAACGCAGATACGACGTAATATGGCAGACATCTCTATAACAGCAGGAATGCTGTTGTTGCAATAAATGTTGTTTAACAAATGTAGAGCGTATATTTTTTTGGATTTGCGACGGACTAGCATAAATAAATAAGCCATGGCAATTACTGCCAGTATAGATAGCAACATTATCCACCAACCATAAGCTGGCGGAAAAGCTGATACGCCATCCGGGAGGTGAATATCTCTTAGCTCTGGTAGGTTGTTTTCTGGCATTTATGGCTCCCAATTTGCCCCAATAGGTATAAAAAACGGATTAAAATGGTACTCTATGTAGCTATATAAATCTAAGGATTAATTCGGCAAATATCAAGTCCTATTGTATTTATCCCCCTTGGGTTGGTGTTGTTTATATTTGTCTATTAGGTATAATTAGTGTTTGACATATAACAAAATAACTGTTATACTCGAATCAGTGATCACTGGGGGAGTTTGGACAGATGTTGGTACGTTTTTTTGTTGTTTTGCTGTATTCTTGCTTTTTTCTTGCTTCAAACGCAATAAGCAAAGTCTATTGGTTGCCCGATTATCAGGCTAATGATATACACCAAAAAGGGGCTCAAGGCAGAACGAAACAACTTCCTAAAGATGCAGATGCAAATAAATTTAACCGCACAAATGATTTTGGTTGTGGAGCATATAATGCAACAGACCAAGACGATGTCGATACACAAAATTGTGATAGCAGGTTCCGTTTGTCCAATGGAAGATGGTGCTATCTTGGTTGTTGTCAACCTTGTCTAAAGGGTGAATCTATCTATTACACAGTTTCTGAAACTCTTGTTTCTACTTATTCAGGATTAAGCAAATCTATTTATACTCCTTGTCATGATGAGTGTAAAGATAGAACCTTTTATTTTCCAGACACTAGTACTTGCAGTCAAGGCAATGCCAAATCTTGCACAGATCAAACTTATTGTACATATACTTTAGATACTCCAGACCTAAATGGTTGTGGAACATGTGTTGGTAACAAATGCAAAAATGGAGCGGCTACGGTTGTGGGTGAATGTGAACCCTATGACGGCAATGGCTATAATACTTTGAGCGAAAGTGAGAAAAGCACATGTGCGAGCTTGACTTGTAAAAAATGTGTGGCAAATGCTTGTCCATATTTATATGCCATAAACAAAAATTTTTGTCCTTCCGCAACCAATGGAAGCTTTAGTTTGGGGTCTGCACATGGCACTTATACTCAGTGTAAAAAGTGTGAAATACAATGCACAAACACTTGCTATGAAAAAGAATCAGATACATCTTGTAAGCCGAAAAATTGTCCTGCCGGTTATGCAACATCTGCTAAAAAATGTCCTACTGATAACCCGGGAAATAGTGAATATAAATTAGGTACGGCAACAAGTGGATGTTCTGGCACATCTAATTGTTATAAATGTGAATTACAATGTAAATCTCCGTATGTTAAGTCTTGCTCAGATCTAACATATTGTACATACACTCTTTCCTCTTATGATGCTAACAATTGTGGAACATGTGTTGGTAACAAATGCAAAAATGGAGCGGCTACGACTGTTGGTGGATGTGGAACCTATAGCGGTAATGGTTATTATACATTAAGTAGTAGTGAGCAGAGTACGTGTGGCTCATTGACTTGTAAAAAATGTGTGGCAAATGCTTGTCCTAGTGGATATGCTGTGAATGTAGCGTATTGTGGCTCATCATCAAAAGGATATTATAGTTTAGGTCCTGCCCATAGCACTTATACTCAGTGTAAAAGATGTGACTTCACTTGTAATTCCTGCGATAAGTCATGTCCTTCAACATATGCAACATGTACTTATGATCCTACTTGTGGCTGTAGAACGGGATATACTTGTAATTCCTGCGATAAGTCTTGCCCAGCAAATGCAACATGTACTTATGACCCCACTTGTAGCTGTAGAACAGGATTTACTTGTAATCCCGGGTATACCAAAATAGGTTCCGGTTGTCAGAAGAATTATACTTGCGATAGTAGCAAAGGCGAATATAGTTCTGCACCAATACCAGGAAATTGGAACTACTATATGAATTCTAACGGATGCTATGTTTCTGATGGAACATGCCAAGGTGGTTACCATAAATGCTATGATCGCTGCGTTGATGAATACACGACTTGTTATTAAGTTTTCTATATTGGAGGGGGAATCTGTACCAAACTTTCAGGCAGACAGAGCTTGTATACCAACTAGCTAATTGCTTGTCTCCCTCCCCCTCCAATGCCTCGCTGAGTTAACAGCCAGTGATGAGTTCCAGCATTTCATCTACAAGATTGCGAGTTCCCTCATACACTTGAGGAATCGATGTGGCCAACATATAACATGGCGTGGTGACAACTTTGTTGTCAATATCTACACAAACATCTGTGGCAGATTTGGTTTCGGCAACAGCGCCCATTTTGGCAACACCGGCGGCGACTTTGCTGTCATTGCCAACTGTTATATGAACTCTATGTTTGCCTAATACTTTTGCGATAACAACCGGAGCTATACACATGGCTCCAATTACTATGCCTTCTTGATGACTTTCTTCTATGGCTCTTTTGACCTCTACATTAACATCACAATCTGCACCTTTAACCCCAAAATCACTAAGATTTAAGGCAGCACCAAAGCCTCCGGGAAAAACTATTGCATCAAAATCTTTGGCCTTGAACTCCGATAAATCTTTAATTTGGCCTCTGGCAATGCGGGCAGATTCTGCCAAAACATTGCGATTATCCTCGTCTCCGGCAATAGCAACTGCGTGTCCGGTATAGTGATCTATGGTGCGAGCTTGCCACGTGTTGGGTGCAAAACACTGATAAGAACAGCCGCTCTGCTCTATGGAAAGCATGGTGCATACAGCTTCGTGAATCTCTGAACCGTCAAAAACACCACAGCCAGATAAAACAACTGCAAATTTGGGAGCTTCGGTTTCCATGGTAAAAATCCTTTCTATCTAGGTAAAAATAGGTATTGTAAAAAATATCAAATGTTTTATAGTTATGGTAAATATAATTTATATTAATATGAAAGCAAACAAAATATGCAGTCACAATTAACAACTCTAAAAAACGGACTACGCATTATAACCGCTAATTTTCCACAACTGGAAAGTGTTTCTCTGGGGCTTTGGGTGAAAACTGGCTCTGCTTATGAAACCGAAGAAAATAACGGTATTTCTCACTTTTTGGAACATATGTCTTTTAAGGGAACAACAACCCGAACAGCTTTGCAACTCTCGGAAGAAATTGAAGATGTCGGTGGGCAGTCTAATGCTTATACGGCAAGAGAGTTTACGGCTTATTATGCTAAAATGCTGAAAAATGATGCCGAATTGGCTGTTGATGTTTTGACAGATTCGCTTAAAAATTCTACTTTTCCTGAAGAAGAGTTGGTTAAAGAGCAAGAAGTTGTGGTGCAAGAAATTAAACAAACCATCGATGCACCAGATGATATTATATTTGATTATTTTCAAGAGACTGCTTTTCCAAACCAAGCCTTGGGGCGTTCTATCTTGGGTACAAAAGAAAAAGTACGATCTTTTTCCAAAAAAACATTGGATGATTATTTGCAAAGCAATTATGGTGCCGAAAATATGGTGGCCTGTGCGGTTGGAAATATTCACCATAAAGACTTTGTGAAAATGATTGAAAGTCGACTGGGAGATTATAAAACCAAAACCAATTTTGAACCAGAAAAACAATTGTATAAGGGCGGTTTTTTTGCAGAAAAACGCTCAATCGAACAAGCTCATGTAGCAATTGGTTTTGAGGGGTTGCAATATAAAACCGAGGATTATTATACAGAAATGCTTCTCTCTAGCATGTTGGGCGGAGGAATGTCTTCTAGATTGTTTCAAGAAATTAGAGAAAAAAGAGGATTGGCTTATTCGGTTTATAGTTTTGCCGCTGCACACACCGGAACAGGAATGTTTGGTATTTATGCCGGAACAGGCGCTAAAGATGTGAAAAACGTGGTGCCGGTTATTGCAACAGAAATCTGCAAAACTTGTAATGAAAAGTTTTCGGAAAAAGAGCTTAAACGTGCCAAAACACAAATGAAAGCCAGTATGCTGATGGCTTTGGAAAGCCCATCTTCTACCGCAGAAATGATGGCAAGACAAATGCTTATATATAATCGGGTGATTCCGGTGAAAGAGATGGTTGCCAGAATTGAAAAAGTAACCCTTGATGATGTGCAGAATCTGGCTCAGAAAATATTTGCCTCGACACCGACTTATACATTGTTGGGGGCGATTGATGAGCGAACAGAATATGATGAGCTACAAAAACTGCTAAAAGCTTAAATGTTATCCGAATTTTAAGATTCAATGGTTAAAATATCGATAGGTATTTTAATTGTTGGGAGCTGCAAGATGTCTAGAGCAGAAGATATTTTTCAAAAACTTATATATTTTGGTGAAGATGCAATTGATGAATTTATCTTGAACCGCCAAAGCGAAGAATTGTTTTTGGATTTTAAGCAGGCTGTTTCTACCGGCAAAAACTTTACTACTTTGCATAAAGATGACCGCAAAAATTTGGGCAAAGCTATTTCCGGCTTTGGAAACTCTGAAGGTGGAGTTATTTTATGGGGTGTGGAATGCTCCAGAGATTTGGAAGTTGGTGATGTGGCCAAAGCTAAAGTTAAGGTAAAAAACGTACATAGATTTTTGAGTTGGGTAGAAAATGCAATTTCCGGATGCACTATTCCGAGCCACAACAAAGTGCGCAACCATATTGTGAGTGTTGATAAAAATGGCGATGGTTTTTTGGCAACCTATATTCCAAAGTCGGATATTGCGCCCCTAATGACAACAGGTTCTAATGCAATATATATCCGCTCGGGTTCTAATAATATGCCTGCTCCTTATGCCGTGATTGCCGGAATGTTTGGGAGAGCTCCGCAACCCAATGTGGAATTGATAATGGGGGAGCGCAAAATTGAGGCTCTGGAAAATGTAGATGAGGATATGTTGTATCCGAATAGCATTGATAATCCACCGGAGCAATATGTGAAGATTAGTTTTGCTCTGCAAGCATCTAACAGTAGCAATGTGATTGCCAGAGAATTGTATTTGACCTGCAGAACTGTAGAAAGCGGTGGAGAATATAATAAAGTCAGATTTTCTAATTATAATCAGATGGATTCAATATCTGGTGTGGAAGGACAATTGAATTTGATTACCAGACCAGATTTGCGTTTGCCTCCTCGAGGCGTGTTGCGGTTTTGCAAAGTGGATATTATTCTTTCTCCATATATTGATGAGGATTTTGTAATTGAAGGTGTGATTGGTGCAGATAAAACCGTACCAAAAGATTTTAGAATATATATTCCCAAAAATAAACTACGCTCTTATGTAGCAAAAGTTATTCGCAGTGAAGACAGTGATGAGCAACTTTTGAATGAGTTCTTTTGCGAATATGTTAGCGGAGATATGGAATGCCGATAGTAGAAATTTATACGGACGGGGCTTGTTCCGGCAACCCTGGAGCCGGCGGTTGGGGGGCGATTTTGCGCTATGGTAAAGTTGAAAAAGAATTAAGCGGAGGTGAACCTGAAACCACCAACAACCGTATGGAGCTACAGGCAGTGATTGAGGCTCTTAAGGCTCTGAAAAAAGATTGTGATGTTGTGCTGTATACCGATAGCCGTTATGTGATGGACGGTGTGAATGAATGGCTGCCTAATTGGAAAAAAAACGGTTGGAAGACAACTAATAAAAAATCACAGGTGAAGAACATTGAACTATGGCAAGAGTTAGATGGATTATTGCCCTTGCACAAGATTAAATGGGTGTGGGTGAAGGGGCATAATGGACATCCGGAAAATGAACGTGTTGATAAACTTGCCAGAGAACAAGCAAAACAATTTGCTACTTGCGATATGGAGTGAGTGCAGAAAGTATCTCTTTTAGCTCTAGTTCGTTTATAAACTCAGGCAAAACCATGCCATCGGGCAGAAGTGGTGTGAACAAAACATAAAAAGGCAAACCACTACGGCCAAATTTGCGCATAAATTGTAAAACATCTTCTCGATAAGTGGTCCAATCTACTTCTATAACTTCTATATGACGGCTTTTTAATAACTCTTGAACTGCAGGAGAATCAAATGCTACAAAATTGTTATATTTGCAGGTTAGACACCAATCGGCACCAATTTTGACCAGCGCTCCTCGGTTGGTTCTTAAGATATTGTTTATTCGTTGCATATTTAGAGTGTCTAAACGAGTGAATTGATTCTGACTAATTTTATTGGCAACAGAATCGGATGTATTGAAATATGATATGGCAATTATAATAGAGATTATTATTGCTACGATAATGTTTATGAGGCGGCGTACTTGTTTGTATATATACGCATCTATTTTTTGGCTTTCTAAACTTTCTAAAGCATAACGGCGCAATATCAGCACAAACCAAAAACATCCTAAATAGATAATATATGCCCAGACGCTACTTCCGGCACTTTGCGCAGAAATGAGAGATAACAGCCATAGCAATGTCATAATCAGCATGGCAAACATCAGATGATTTATATAAGTCATCCAACGTCCAGGGCGTGGCATATAATATGCCATATAGGGAAAAATGGCAAATATTATATATGGTATAGAAAGACCAAGACCGACACAACCAACCAAAAGGGCAATATGCAACGGGCTACCTGCCAAAGCTATACCTAATGCGGTGCCAAGATAGGGGGCCGTGCATGGAGTGGATAGAAGCACAACAAACAGACCGTTTAGAATCTGTGATAAAGCTTGTGAGTGATTGATATTTGTATATTGGGCAAAAATTTGTGGAATTGGAATATTGATGATTCCGTACAGATGGGCAATAAATGTTGTGATTACAAAAATCATAATTACCAAGAAGCCAATACTTTGGAACTGCATACCCCACCCTACTGCATACCCCAGAAGTTTGAAGCAGATAAGCAAGATTATTAAAAGAACAAATCCCAATAATATACCACAAAGATTGTATATGAAAGTGCGGCGTATTTGATCTATCTTGAGAGCTCCGAATTTGGTAAATGACATTATTTTTAGGGCCAAAACAGGAAAAACACATGGCATAAAATTGAGTAAAAATCCGCCCAATATTGCCAACAGAGCAATACCTAAATTTACTTGAGTGCTATCTGTATCTGTAATGGATTTGCTTTTGGCGGTCATTTGTTGACGAATTGTTTGGTGTGGCGAGGTGGAGGCCAGAATACTGAACTTGCGCCCTTCTAATTGTGCAGAGCTGTTGTAAGGCACAAAGCGAACAGCTATTTTGCGTCCGTCAATACGTGTCAGCGGCGGTAGAAATTCATCAGCTCCGTCTCCCTCTATGTAGGCTTCAAAAGATGATGGAGTGCCAGAAGTTATCACATCTAAACGCAAAACTTGATTGCCTGAGGCATCCTGCTCTACCAACAGTGATTTTAGCTCGAAATCTTCAGATTGGGGTTTGGGGGAATTTAGAGCCATTATTTCCAGCATGGTTTGTGCTGCGGAATCTTGGGGATTAGAATCGGGTTGAAGCTCCAACTGTGCAGCTGTATGGATGGATATACACGTATCTTCTTTACAAATATTGCCTGAGATATTGGCTACCAATTTTGCTGTTTTTGCAGAATCGACAAGCTTTGCCTCAAAAGGGATATTTACAATATGCGTATATCCTGTAATGCTGTGTTTGAGGTTGACATACATTCGTTGTGGCATTGGCCAATTTAGGCTGATATCTTTGAGGTTTTCCGAGGCCGAAAATTGAACAGTAGAGGCCTTGTATTCTTTGTAGTCTCGAGACAACAGAAAATATTTTTGGGGAATAAAAAATTGCAAAGAACCGTTGATTGTGTCTGTATTAAATGCGGTTTTGTCACTCACCAGACGTGCTTGAAAACCATTGTTGTGAACCCATTTGCCAATACCTCTTTCGTCATCAAGCAAAATAAAAGATGATAATATTTCTTGGAAAAAACTCTTCCAGTTGCCACTTAGCAAATATTTTTTGAGCAAAGCTTGTTGTTGTGCGCCAAATGACGATGGAGCGGCAGGCGAATCTGAATTTGTTTGGGGCTGTTTGATATCTACAATCACTTTGGCTGCCATATCGGGATTGTAGGGAATGGGTTCATTATCTGAATATAGCGGAGCCGGAGTTGAGCTAAGCCCGTTGTCAAATAAAAAATCTTTTACTGTTTGTTCTGCTTTGCGATATGCTCTGCGCAAGCGAATTCCAAACCAAAGAGCGTTTTCTTTGATGGCTGTTTGTTTGTCTGTATATTCGGGATGCAACTGCTGAATTTCATCTTTAAAATCTTCTTGAATTCGATTGCCTGGAAATTTGTGGTCGAAATAATCAAGTTCAGATATATATTCGTTATATAACTTGAGATAATCTATGGCTTGAGGTTCTGCATTGTCTTCTAGCTGCAGAATCACCTTGCCCCCCTCTTGGATATTTGCAAAAGAAGACAATGGCACTATTAACAACAATAAAATATAAACAAGCTTTTTTAACATTTTTGCATCTCAAGATAAAATTTGTTTTTAAATTACGATAATTTGTGTTAGAATACAAGTATTAGAGTGATTGTTTGATATTTTTAGGGATAAGATGGAAGATTTTGAAGCTAAATATTTGACCGGCAAATGTCTGATTGCAACACCTTCGATGAAAGATTCTTCTTTTGAAAAAGCTGTAATTTATGTGTGTACACACAGCAAAGATGGGGCTATGGGATTTGTGGTGAACAAAAAAATAAAAGAATTTTCTTTTGCTGATTTGGCAATGCAAATGCCGATTGATGTTAGTAAACCGATTATGCCTATTGATTTGTATCAAGGAGGGCCTTTGGATAAGGTGAGAGGTTTTGTTTTGCATTCTACTGACTATATGAGTGGCGACAGCATTGAACCGGGAGGCGGAATTGCAATATCTTCTTCTATGGATATTTTGACAGAGATTGCTTTTGGTTCCGGTCCTAAAGAAAATTTGATTGCTTTGGGATATGCCAGCTGGGCCCCTCAACAACTGGAAAAAGAAATTATGCAAAATTGTTGGATGGTGGCAGAAGCTTCTCCGGAGCTGATTTTTAGAACTAAAGATGAAGAAAAATGGAATAAAGCTCTTGGCTCCTTAGGCATTGATTTGGCTAGGTTTTCGGGAAATTCCGGACACGCATAGAAATATTTTTTTATTTCTGTACGATTTTTTTTACCAAAAGAAACGAGTAATAAAATCTTCTCAATTTTAATTTTGAGATTATACTTTTTTCATCATCAGAAAAAAGATGAATCGGCAAAAAAAATAATAAAGGAGGATAAAAAAATGGGACCGAATCAACCAATGATGCTTTATGATATTGTGGAAGATAATTTGTCTTTAGTCAGCAAGATTTATCAGAGTTTTGAGGCTTTGGAAGAAACTCTGGGAGCGCTGAAAATGGAAGAACCTTTGTTTATGACATACGCCGCAAAAAAATCTTTTGCTCATAATATAATGAAAACAACAAATGGCGTACATAGGCTAAAGAACTAATATTATAATGTGGAAAATTGACAAGTTTTACCCCGCTTTTGGAGCGGGGTATTTTTATATGCGTTTCCAAGTTGTACCTTGAGGAGTGTCTTCTAACAAAATACCTTGCTCTTTTAACTCATTACGAATTTGATCTGCAAGGGCATAGTTTTTGGCTTTTTTTGCTGCGGCACGTTCGGCAATTTTGGTCTCGATGTCGCTACCGTCTTGAGCATTTTCACCTTTGAACCAAGTTTGCGGATCTTGCCACAAAATGCCAAGCAAGTTAGCAGAACCCATTAACAATGATTTGTATTGAGTTTGTTGTTCTGTAGTGTCTGCTTTGTTAAGATTATTTACAATCTCGTGCAAATAGGTGAGTGCCAGAGGTGTATTTAAATCATCGGCCAGAGCGGAAACAACACGCTCGTCGGCCAAAGAATTTTCAACCTTGATATCTTTTACCTTTAGAAGAGCATTATAAAATTTATCTAATGTTGACTTGGCCTGATTCAAGCCTTCAAATGTAAAATTGAACGGCTGATGGTAGTGCGTGGTTAGAAACAGCAAACGCAAAGCCTCTGCAGGAGCTTTTTCTAATACTTGGTCTATGGTATAAAAATTACCAAGGGATTTGCTCATTTTGACACCATCAACCATAAGCATACCACCATGAACCCAGTAGTTGGCAAATTTGTCGTTTGGATGCGCACACATAGATTGAGCGCATTCGTTTTCATGATGAGGAAAAATAAGGTCTGATCCACCACCGTGAATATCAAAGCTGTTTCCCAATAGCTTAGAGCTCATTGCCGAGCATTCTAAGTGCCAACCAGGACGACCATATCCCCATGGGCTATCCCACCCGGGCTGATCGGCATCTGATGGTTTCCACAAAATGAAATCTGCCGGATTTTTCTTGTAATCGGCAACTTCTATACGGGCGCCGGCAAGCATTTCTTTCATAGAGCGGCCAGACAAATATCCATAACCAGGCATAGAATCGACATCAAACAAAACATGACCAGAGGCCTCGTAGGCATGACCATTTTGAAGCAGCAGTCTTACTAACTCTATCATCTCGGAGATATATTCGGTGGCACGAGGACGATGATTGGGAGACAAAACATTTAATTTGGCCATGTCATCAATATACCACTGATATGTTTGTTCGGTGATTTCGCGAATCGATTTTCCGGTTTCTTTGTGTTTGTTTAGAATCTTGTCATCAACATCGGTGATGTTAGAAACATAGGTAACACAATCTGCTCCGTAAACATGGCGCAACAAACGAAATAAAACATCAAACACAACAGGCGTTTTAGCATTACCTAAGTGAGCTCTATCATATACGGTAGGACCACAAACGTACATACGCACATTAGAAGCATCTATTGGTGTGAATTCTTCTTTGCGGCGATGTAAGGTGTTGTATAGTTGAATGTTGGTCATATCTACTCCTTAAATATTATGCTGCTTTTCCCATTAGGCGAGCATAGGCTTTTTCTCGACCAATGAGAGGTAATAAGGTTTTGAGTTCCGGTCCTTGTGGTGCGGCAGTAAGAGCCATGCGCAAAGGGTGAAATAAGTTTTTGCCACTTTTGCCACTAACTTTTTTGAGTTCGGCAACCCATTCGGAATAAGTATTTTCGCCCCAAGGCTCAGACGGTAAAATTGCGGCAGCAGAAGATGTTAGCTCCTCATCTTCAATCACAGGGTTAAGTTTTTGCGAACAAATTTGTTGCCATGTATTGATATCTGATACTTTTTCGAGGTTGCCTCTAACCTTATTCCAAAAATCTTCAGTTACATCAACACGGTCTTTTACATTGGTAAAAGGAAGAGAGCGAACATAATGAGTATTGAAGTTTTTGAGTTCTTCAACATCAAATTTGGGTTGAGAACGGCCTAACTTGTTTAAGTCTAGAGAAGCTGCCAAAGAATCCAAATTATAAAAAGGTTCTATTGATTCAGATGTGCCTAATTTGGCCAAAAATGAGCTGATAGCCAAAGCCTCTACACCCTCGTCTCTTAGTTCCCTGACGCCAAGAGAGCCGAGACGTTTGGAAAGTTTGCCTTCTGTACCGGTGAGCAACGGCAAATGTGCAAAGCTCGGGATTGGAGCTTTTAGTGCCTCGAACATTTGCACTTGCAAAGCGGTGTTGGTAACGTGGTCTTCTCCCCTAATAATGTGAGTTATGCCAAAATCTGCATCATCAATAACAGAAGGCAAATGATATAAATATGAGCCATCTTCTCTGATGATGACCGGATCGGCTAAATTGGCTGCATCATAGCGACATACGCCTCTGACCATATCTTGCCATTCAATGATTCCGGGGGTTAGCTTAAAACGATAGTGGGGACGACGACCCTCTGCTTGATAGGCGGCAATTTGCTCTGCAGAAAGTTTTAATGAAGCCCTATCATAGATTGGAGGCAAACCTCTGCTCATTAGTCGTTTGCGCATAACTTCGAGTTCTTCGGCTGTCTCATAACAAGCATATACCCTACCCTGTTGTTTGAGAGTTTCAACCACCTGGTTATAACGATCTAAACGAGCTGATTGTCGGGCTTCTTCATCCCAATTGAGTCCCAACCATTGAAGAACATCTCTAAGAGCATCTTCATATTCTTGTTTGGAGCGGGCGGTATCTGTATCATCAATACGCAACATAAACTTGCCACCTAATTTGCGTGCAAGCAACCAATTGAAAACAGCTGTACGAGTGTTTCCAATATGCATATAGCCGGTTGGGCTTGGTGCAAAACGAACTTTGATATTACTCATTAAACTTGACCTGTAATTAATTGTAAACTAGTGAAAGATATTACAGGCATATGCTGCTGATTTCAAGAATATTTTTAGATATTTGAAAGTTTTGTTTGATTGTGGCTTTCGGCATTTTGTGTCATGAGGGTCAAATCTTCGATAAACCATTCCATTTCACCCTCTAAGGCAGATATCATCTCATAAAATTTGCTCCTGAACGATAAGAGCAAACTACTTTCTGCCAATTTTATATCTACTAACTTTATATCTTCTGCCACTTGATGTAACCTAAATGATAGCAAAAAATCTGTGGCTGGTTCGTTTGGCGATAAATTTACACTGACAACCGCATTTACAATCATAAAATCTCCCTCCGGTGTGGCTCCTGATATGCGATATTTGATGTTATCTACAAAATCCAGTGGAAATGTTTTGTATAAAGCCAAAGCGTAACGGTGAAAAACTTGCAAATATTCACGCTGTTGCTCAGAACTCATTTGTCGCCAATATTTGCCCACAACAAAACGAGCAATATATGGCACATCTATATATTGATTAAATAGGTAATCTAGCTTTTGATAACGCAAAGAAATATTCGACTCTTGAAAAGTATCTATCAACAAGCGCCCCTTTTCTTCTGCCCATTCTTGAGCTTTTATAGGAGAAATTTCGGCAGAATATGCTTCTTGCCACACAAAAACTGATATCAATACGCTGATAACTCGTAAAAAAAGATTACTTTTCATAAAATTTTGCCTTATAGTTTCTTATGAGTTAAATGTAACATAAATTGGTTAATAAAATGAAACTGAAGCTGATATTTTTGGTTTTGCTAGGGTTGGTATGGAGTGAAACACTGCACGCTAATGATAATGGTCTGGCTAAAATCAACAAAAAAGGGTATGTGACTTGCGGTACAAATTTGGGTTCAAAATCTATGGCTTATACCGATGAAAGCGGTTATTGGCGAGGAATTGATGCTGATATTTGTCGAAATTTTGCATTGGCAATTTTTGCCAATGAAGAAGCAATAAAAATGCAAAACGTTGATTCAGATAAGGTTTCTCAAGCTCTTATCTCCGGCAATATTGATATTATGCTGGGGAACTCAACATTATCTGCAAAACAAGAAGTTACATCTGAAGCAGCTGCTATTGATGTGATATATTATGACAAACAAATTTTTGCCATGAGAGGAGAAACAGAAGCAACCTCTATGGAGGATTTTAGAGGAAGTAAGGTTTGCGTGCTGGATAAATCCTCTGATTATGCAAATGTAAATGCCTATAATCATAAATATGGCATGGAGTTCAAGCTATTAACCTTTCCAAACACAGATGCCGCCAAACAAGCTTTTTATTTGAAACGTTGTCAACTTATTACCGGGAGCGAATTCTTCTTGAAAGGATTAGCAGAAACAATGATTACCCAAGATAAACGTTTGACCGTGTTGCCGGAAGTAATTGCATATCGCCCAATATATGCTTATAGTGCAAAAAATAATCCCAAACTAAGAATTATCGGCAAATGGATTATCAATGCGCCAAAATTGGCAGAGCAACAGGGAATTAGCTCTAAAAACACCGAGGCTTTTGCCAGCGTGAAAGACGAATCCATACAGAACTTGCTTGGATTTAATCAGCAATTATGGATGGATTTTGGACTAAATCCGGATTGGGTCAGGAAAGCCTTGGAACAAAGAGGTAATTTTGGCGAGATGTATGACAAAAACATTGGAGAAGACTCTGCAATCAACATAAAAAGAGACAAAAACAATCTGATTGAAAATGGCGGATTGATTATCGCTTCGCCTTTTGTGTAATTTGTTTTTTGATGAATTTTATGGCATATTCAATCCCGGATGCATCCAGTGTATGCCCCAAATTTTTGATACGATGACACGTGACAAGGCTTCCGAGCTTGCGCATCTGTTCGGCTGTAAAATCTAAAGATTCGGGACGTAATAGATTGTCGTCGATTCCATGCAACAGCAATGTCTTGGGATGTGACAAAGCATTTTTGAGAAGATACTCGTGACCGGCCATTATACCGCTAAAGCTTATGAGCCCCCCTATTTCTTCCGGTAGCATTAATGCTGTGTAGATAGCTGCCATTGCTCCTTGAGAAAAACCGCATAGAAATAAATCTTGGTAGCCCAGGCCATATTCTGACAATGTTTGCTCTATGTATGGTTGCAAAAATGAATGTGTTTCAGAAAGCCCTAAAGACATCCGATTGTAATAGCGCAAAAACTCTTCCATATTGGGTGCGTTTTTGCGAGCATATTCCGGATCAAAACGATACATAGAATACCATTGGCGCATATGCGAGCCGACTTCACACAAAAATGGAGCTTGTGGAATGTGAACCGCAAAATCGGGCAAAGAATCACATAACTCTCCGATACGAGCATCTACAGCATCAGAAGAATCCAGATAACCGTGCAAAAACACCACCAATTTCTTGGGAATTCCTTGTATATGAACAATTTCTTCGCTTATCATTTGCGTAAAGTTCCTCATTTTCTTGTATTACAAATACAAGAAATATCTAAATAAATGGTAAAGCATAAAAAACTAAAGCAATGACAGATATTCTTCTATTTCTATAATGGCATCTAAAGCAGAGGTTGCAAAATTGATGCAAATTCCATTGTCTGTTTGGCAACTGTGGTTTAATTGGTTGTATGTACAATATGGAGTTGTAAACCATTTAGAATATTCCAGGCTATCATCAATATGAATATCTATTTTTTTATGTCGGCAATACTCGGCCTTGACTTGATTCCACACATCTGTAGGGACATTAAAGCTACCATCTGGCTGATATGAACCTTGTTGTTTTTGTTGACAATAATCTAAAATTGCAAACGCTTCGGTATATAATATATTATGTATTTTTAGTTGTTCTTTTACATAAGACAATGGTCCGCCGGTAATAATATATATTTGGTGACCACGCTCATACGCTACAGCAGAAAAGGCTTCAAAATATTGAGGGTTTTTATCTACAACACCATGATAATCCAGACCAATTTTGTATGAATGTGTTGGCATTAATTGTTGCCCCCAAATATGGATGAAAACAGCTCTTTGAGAGAATTCGGACTAAGTGCAGAAAGCGGGTTTATATTAATAACAGGTTCATCGACATCGCCACTGATGCTATAATTAGCAGCAAAAACCGTACCATCTTTACCGCTTAAGAGATTGCCCACTACAGGAATGCTACCGATAAATGTATTTAGGCTATAAGCAGGAGCTATCATGCCTTGAATATCAAACTCTTGATAATCCATGGAGTAAGATCCTTTGGCTGTAATGCCGACAACGTCCCCAAAAACCTTGGCATCGTTAACTTTTAGCTGTGAATTTTTGTATTCAAACGGAGCATCAAAATGCGAGAAGGCCATTCCTTCTCCGGTGAGAAGATTTACCATACCTGAGAACGAGGCTACAGTCAGCAATTTGGCAAAAACCGGAGTGTTATGAACATTAAAATCTCTAATTTTGGCGTGTCCTACAAAGTTTTTGTCTGTATCTCTTTTGGCATTGATACTAAGGGTGCCGCCTTTCATATCGTCGTATAGCCGCAAAAACTTAAAGGTGGAACCGGCATCTGTGCTTTCTATGTTTAGGATATATTCTTTATGAGGACGAGGAGTGTAATCCAGCTTTAGTCTGGAAGGTGATGATTTTTTATTGGGAGCATCGAATTGTCCAACAATATGCATTTCATTTATACCAATACCATGCAAAATTTTGGCGGAACCGGCAAAATTTCTGATTGCAATACTGTCATTGGTCCACAAATTATTTACAGCAATATTAATATCGGTGTCAGCAACTTTTTCCCAATGATTATCCTCTGCATCGGTAGAAGACTTTGCTTGCATTTTCTTTTGTTGGCGTTTTTCTTTTGCAAGTTGTTTTTCTTTTTCATCTTTGGCAAAAAACTCTGATAAATTGTAGCTGCTGCCTGAAACATTTATTTTTACCTTCTCTTTGGGAGAATGCTCAAATTCTATCTTAGCTCTGGCTGCTGTTTTGGGGCCTTTTATTTCGCTTATATTAATTTTTTTGACTTTGTTTTGAGCAGAAAGCTCTATTTGCCCTTTTATGGAGAAATCTGGTTTAGACAGAGCAAACATAGGAATATCTAAAATCTTGCCATCTTTTATGTTGATGCGAGTACTAATTACACCTTCGGTACCGCTCTTTTTCTTGAAACCTAAAAATGAATAATCGATAGCGGCTCCTTTGAGGTCTCCGTTGATATCGGCTATAACTTTTTGGTCAGCATATCGGGTAATGGTGGCTTGTGCTGGTATAGAACCTTTGATATAGTCATTACCCAGGGCTGAAAAATCGAGTCCTAATTTCTGTTTAAAATTATTATCAAAATTAAAACTTAATTGGTATCGGCTTTGATACTCTTTGTTAGAAAAATTTTCTTTCCAAGTTAGTGTTATTGGTAAACCATCGTAATTAGCCACGCCACTGATATTCAATCCCTGATTATCAACTTTTAGATCTAGCCTTTTGGCATCTATTGTTTTGTCTTTTATAACACCTGATATTTGAACATCGTGCAGTGCTGCTCCGACATTTACCTTGACCTCGCTTGGTGATAGGTTTTGCTTGAGTTCAAAGTCCAGCCCCAAATCGGCCTCAGCCGTACCCTTGATGATATTGGGATTGATGCCCATTTCTGATGTGTAGCCCAGAGGAGGATTATCAATCAGACGCAATATATCAGCTATAGTGCCTACGCCTTGTAAATTTATTTTAGCAAAGTTATCATCTTTATCCAGATTATATAGTTCTATATATCCTTTGTCCAAAATAACATCATCAGATACGCCTTTATCAAAATACATTTTGAGGCTGTCTGAAGCAAAATCAACTTTGCCATAGACATCTGTCACCTTGGGCATACCATCTAAATAATCTAGAGACACTCCAGAAGCCATGGCTGTACCGTTTAAACCGGTAAAAACAAATTGTTTGCTTTTTTTGTCATAAGCAAAATCAAAGTCGAAGCTTGCGTTTTCGATAAAGCCTTCAGAAAGACTATCTCGACACCATTTCCACGCTTTGGGAGCTATCTGACTTGGCCAATAGCGGAACAAATCGTTGGTTGCAAGCTTTTTAACGCCAGCTTTGAGAGTTAAACTCAAATCGTTGGGGGAAGATTTTAAGATATAATTTTTTACTCCTTTAGCCACCAATCCTAATTCTGCTTGCTGGCCGTCCAACTCCATTTTGGCTCCGTTGATGTTTAGCTGGTTTAGTCCTCCGGTTATCTCTCCATTGAAGGTAAGCGCTCCGATGTTGAAGTTTTCGGACTTATTATCAGAAAAGGCAATGTGACCCTGTCCTCCTTCTATGGAAAAAGTGAACTTTTCTACTGCAGCATCTAACCTGTCTATGAGAGTAGTTTGATTTTGCTTTAGTTGTTCTAAATCTAACAATATATCTATATTACCATTGAGCGGAATATCTGCCCTATAATTATCTTGCCATGCGGCCGATGTTATGAGGGCTAATAAATTGGCAGGAACTAAATCTGAAAAATAAAGTTGTAGAGCTAACTTGTTGGGTAATGGTCGATAAATTGCCTCTACCCCAACAGAAGAAAACGAATTATTAATTTTAATCAGAGCGCTCAACTCTGTTTCTAATTGTGTGAAGCCTCTGTCAAAACGGTAATTAACATCACTAAATATTAATTTTTTGCCGACGTCTACCTCATGTATTTCCATTTCGGCTCCAATGATATTGATATCGTTTATGTAGCTTTCTTGATAAGCTTGATCCTCAGAATTAAAGCGTTCCAAAAAATCTTTGAAACTATCAAAATAATATTCAAGTTTTTTCTGGGTTAACTCTTCTTGTTTTTCTTTATCCAAACCATAAGAACTAAAGATATAAACCTTAGGATTAAAGACATCTACGGAGCTGGGTGCGACAATACCATGCAAAAGGGCTTTGATGCTAAAAGAAACTGAAGTTTTGGGCGCTGTGATAGATATGGAACCATCACTCTTTTTATAAGCAACATTGTTGGCAATAATTCGTAAGGGTTTGATTGAACGCACAAGCTCTAAATTTACAGAATCAAGTGTAACTTGGTATTCGGCATCATCATGGTTGAGTGCTTTGATGATATAGGGCTTGAGAAATGGCACCATTATAGAGCCTCTGTATAGTTGCCAGATGAACATGAGCAACATTATCAGAAGTATTACGCCAAAATAATCTACAATACGGCGCAAGCGATATGTTTTAGGGTCTAGTTTTTTCATTATCTTTGAGCCATTCTAAAATATCTTGGTGATTGTTGTGATTGTACAATGTGCTGTGTTGAGCATTGGGATAAATGATAAGCTTTTTAGGTTGACGTGCTTGTGAAAACAAATTTTGCGCCCTGGCAACCGGAACAACAGTATCTTTTTCAGCCCCCATAACCAATAAAGGCACACGCAGTTGTTTGATTTTGCCAATATTATCGTGTTTGTCTTTTATTATATAATCCAAAGGAAGCGGAAATTTAATAACATCTTTTACAACAGCATACAAGCTATCAAACGGAACTTCTAAAATAAGGCCGGCAAAAGGAGATCTGAGTCCTAAGCTATATGCTGCATGAGTAGCGGTGAAAGACCCTAAAGACATTCCATATAAATATATTTGAGAGTTGCGATATCCTTGTGAATATAGCCAACGAATTGCGGCGACAGAATCTTGCTCTAAGCTATTTTGGCTAATGGTGCCTGGTATATCTCCAAAGCCTCTGTATTCCGGCATGAACGAACCATATCCTAATTTAATTAACGGAATTTGTTTATGAAAAAAGGCCTCAATATTATAAGAATTGCCGTGCATAAAAACAACAACAGGTTTGCCTTGAGTAGGAGGAACATACCAACCATATAATTTGGTGCCATCTTGTGCGGTGTATTCTACTTTTTGGGCGGGATAGCCTTGATGGTGGGCTTTTTCTAAATCGGAGGCTTGCGAGCTTGGTTTGTAGAAAAAATATTGAGGAGCAATGTATACAGCAGCACAAAATGCTATATATGCAAATACAGCTGTAAACGAAAATATTTTCAATATTTTTTTAGTCATGCGCTTGGTTTCCTACCTTGTCGGCCAAAGATGCAGATAAAAATAAATCTATATCTCCATCTAGAACAGATTTGCAATCAGATGTTTCTACATTGGTGCGCAAATCTTTGACCATTTTGTATGGCTGCAAAACATAAGAACGAATTTGATGACCCCAACCAATATCGCTAAGAGAATCTCGTTGTTCTTCTGCGGCAGCTTCTCTTTTTTTGAGCTCCAATTCATAAAGGCGAGCTTTGAGCATTTTCCACGCTGCATCTCTGTTTTGAAATTGAGAGCGCTGGTTTTGGCACTGAACTACAATGCCGGTTGGAATATGTGTAATTCTGATGGCCGAATCGGTTTTGTTAATATGTTGTCCACCGGCTCCCGATGCTCTATAGGTATCTACTCTACAGTCAGCCTCGTTGATGGTTATTTCTATCTCATCATCAATAACCGGATATATTCCCACAGAGGCAAAACTGGTATGGCGACGAGCATTGCTATCAAATGGAGATATTCGCACCAAACGATGTACTCCGCTTTCGGATTTGAGCCACCCATAGGCATTGCGACCGCTTATTTTGATGGTGGCAGACTTTAGGCCTGCAACGTCACCCTCGGTTTCTTCGATATATTCAACCTTGTATTTGTGTGCATCTGCCCAACGTGTATACATACGCAGAAGCATTTCAGCCCAATCTTGCGCCTCTGTTCCTCCGCTGCCAGAGTGAACCTCCAGGTAGGCATCGTTGGCATCGACTTCTCCGGACAACAAAGCCTCCAACTCTCCATGTTTGGCTTCTTGTAGCAATTGTGTAAGCTGAGCTATAATATCGGTAATGACATCTTCATCATTCTCTGCCTCTGCCAACTCTGCCAAATCTATTAAATCGGTGAGAGATGTGTTAAGCTGTTTAAAATTAGAAAGATTAAATTCTAAATTATTTTTTTCTGCCATCAATTTGCGAGCATTTTGCGGGTCTGTCCACAAATTACTATCGGCTGTAAGTGCATCAAGTTCTTCCAGACGAATAAGCGCATTGTCATAGTCAAAGAGACCTCCTTAGCAGAGATATGGACTGCTTGATGTTTTCGGTCAAATCATAAATTTCTGAACGCATTTTATTTCCTCTGTGACTAGTATTCTGAACCTAACTGAACTTCATCATCTGCATCTACGGCAAAACTAGGGGAGTTGTCTTCTGTTGATGAATTATCATTTGCAGGAGTGCCTATAACTCGCTGAGATGTGTTATCAAAACTAAACTCCGGTTTTAGAGCCTCTAAAATAACGGACTGATCTTCGGGTTTGGCCGGTTTGCCGGTGTCATGATTTACACGCACAAGTTTAATACCGGCAGGGATTCTGAATGGGGTATCCGGCTGATTTTTTAGTGCTTCTGCCATGAAATTGTGGAAGATAGGCAGTGCTAGTGCTGCTCCAGTTTCATAGCGACCTAAGCTTTTGGGTTCATCAAAACCAACGTAGGTGGCAACAACCAAATCCGGTGAAAAGCCAACAAACCAAGAATCTTGGTTTTTGTTGGTGGTGCCGGTTTTGCCAGCCAAATGTTTTTGCAATCTGCGAAGTCTGGCACCGGTTCCATGCTGAGCAACACCTTCTAAAATGCTAACCATCTGGTATGCACTAAGAGGATCTACAATCTGTTCACGATTGTCAGCCAATTCCGGTAGTGGCTGATTTTGCCACTTTTCTGCCTGACAATTTTCACAAGGGCGTCTATCATGACGATAGATTGTTTTGCCATTGCGATCTTGAATACGCTCAATGAAATATGGCTCTACTTTTTTGCCACCATTTACCATAATTCCATAAGCTGATGCCATATTAATAAGTTTGGTTTCTCCGGCACCTAAAGACATTGATAACAAGTGTGGCAAACTGGGGTTTACACCCATCTTTTTGGCATATTCTGCAACTTTATCCATGCCTACATCTTGAGCCAAACGAACAGTCATGAGATTTCGGGACTTTTCGATACCTTGACGTAATGTCATGAGACCATAGAATTTTTTGGAGTAGTTTACCGGTTTCCATTTTGGAAGGCCAATGCCTTGATCCAAAACAAAAGGAGCATCTAAAATTAAATCTGTTGGAGAATAACCATTGTCTAAAGCAGCCAAATATACAATCGGCTTAAAAGCTGAACCTGTTTGGCGCATTGCTTGTGTGGCTCTATTAAATTGAGATTTGCGGAAAGAATATCCTCCCACCATGGCTAATATTTTTCCGGTATGGGGGTCCATTGCAATGAGGGCCCCTTCAACATCTGGCACTTGGCGCAATTCATAGCTGTCAGTCGGCAATTTTTTGTTGGCAATAACTGACGGCGAAACAGGCTCTACCATAACAACATCGCCAACTTTTAGAACATCTGCAACACTCTTTGGAGGGTTGCTGACACCTTGGTTTTTGAGGTTTTTGCGAGCCCAAGATAATCTTGCCAGAGGGATAATACCCTTTTGGCCATCTATTGTTTCGATATTTGCTTTTACAGTAGAAACCGATTTTACAATTGCTTTAATCCAACCATTTGCGTAGCCAGCAGGAAGAGCTACCTGCTGCATAGCTTCAACATAAGAATCATCTAGCGGAATATTTGCCAGAGGGCCTCTCCATCCGTGACGAAGATCATAATCTCTTATCTCATTGGCAAATACAGTGCTGGCAATTTTTTGCAATTTGGGATCTAGCGTTGTTCTGATTAAAAGACCTCCCTCGTACAACGCATCTTCTCCAAATTCGCTTTTTACTTGGCGGCGAACCTCTTCGCTAAAGTACTCTGCACCCCAAACAAATTCACCTCGGCGGTCAACAACCTCCAATGTTTTTTCTTTGGCAGCCTCACCATCAGATGAAGAGATAAAGTCTTCTTCTACCATTCTATCGATAACCCAATTGCGGCGACCAATAGCAGCCTCGTATTTGGTCTTGGGATTGTAGTTGTTTGGTCCTTTGGGAAGAGCTGCTAAATATGCGGCTTCTTCAATTGTTAACTCATCTAGAGATTTACCAAAATAATTAAGAGCAGCGGCGGCAACACCATAAGAGCGATTTCCTAAATAAATTTCGTTAAGATAAAGCTCTAAGATGTGTTGCTTGCTAAATGCTTGCTCCATACGCATGGCCAACAAAGCTTCTTTAATTTTGCGTTTGTAAGACACCTCTGATGAAAGCAAAAAGTTTTTAGCAACTTGTTGCGTGATTGTTGATGCTCCTGCAGGACGACGACCACGACCAATGTTTTTGAGATTATCAAAAGCAGCTCTTAAAATACCGATAGGGTCTACACCAAAATGACTATAAAATGTTTTGTCCTCTGCTGCAATAAATGCATTTTTGACCAAAGTCGGTATTTTGTCTTCTGGCACAAATAGGCGTTTTTCAGCTGCGTATTCCATCATTAATTGCCCATCTCCAGCATAAAGACGGGTAGTTACTGCCGGCTCATAATCAGCAAGTTGTTGGTATTCTGGCAGTTCTTGAGAAATCTGCCATACAGATGTAATCACAACAATAAGAGCAATAACTGCAAAGAAGAAAAACGTGCTTAATAATGAAGAAAGGGTCTTTAACATAGCGTGCCTAAATTGTTCAAATAAAATACATATATTTTTATATTTAATATATAAAAAATTACTACGAGTCAAACATTAAAACACAGAAGCGTTACGCATATTTTCAAAATATTTATTGATAGCTTTAGTTGCTGAAATTGCCAATTTGTGGCGATAGCTTTTTTGTTTGAGAAGTTTTTCTTCTCCACGGTTGGAAAGATATCCTAACTCCAGGAGAACAGAAGGAACATCTGGCGCTTTTAAAACGGCAAAACCTGCAAAACGATGAGTATTGTCTAGTGTATGAGTTGATTTGCGCATTTCTTGCACCATAAAAGTGGCAAATTCTGCAGAACGGTTTAGTGTTTCTCTTTGTGCCAAATTAAGCAATACATCAGAAACTTCTTTTGAGTGTTCGGCAAAATCAAGTCCGGCAACAATATCGGCTTTGTTTTCTTTTTCAGCCAGAGCAGCAGCCTCTTTGTCTGAGGCCCTTTCGGACAAAGTATAAACAGATAAGCCTGTCGCCCGACGATTAACCGCGCTATCTGCATGAATCGAAAGGAATAAATCTGCATCGTAACGGCGAGCTATTTTGACACGCTGCCGCAAGGGAATAAACACATCTCGATTGCGTGTTAGATAAACAGTATAACGGCCGGTCTTGTCCAACTCTGCTTTGAGTTCTTTGGCCATAGACAAAGTGATATGCTTCTCATACGTTCCCGATACTCCAATAGCGCCCGGATCAACTCCTCCATGACCGGGGTCTAGCACAATAATCTTCTTGGGTTGCCGTGAACTTTTGACGGAGGCTTTTGATGATGACACATTTTTAACAGAGGTTTTTCCTTTGTTATAAGAATCGTTACTAAAAGCATGATCATTACCAAGCTTTGAGGCAAATTCCTTACCAGAAACCAATTCCAAATCGACCACAAAACGCCAACTAAAATTGCTTTGCGGAGGAAGCATAAATGCCTTTTTGACCACAACAGGTTTATCTAAATCAAACACCACTCGAATCCCATCGACGCCAGCAGAACCCAACCTAACAGATGATATGATATTATTGGGATCTTGGGCTTTTTCAACACGAGGATTAATGCTTATGTTTTGAGTATCAATTACTAACCTTCTAGGCTCATTGAGCAAAAAAACCTTATAGTCAAAAGACGAATCCGCATCAAAAACAACCCTTACATTGGCAGCACCCTGCCCTATGCGTAGATCTTTTATCTCTGCAGCATTTGCCGATGATGAAAACATACAAATCAAAACAACTGCCAGAATCGACAGCATCTGATAAACGTATGTTTTGAATATATTTTTCATCATCATAAACCTAATTGCCTTTAATTTTGATGCCAGAATTATAGCAAATAGATGTTACCAATATATTAAGCCTACGAAAAATTATGTGTTACATTAATTTTGTTGTTGTGTTTTTAAAC
Source organism: Alphaproteobacteria bacterium (assembly GCA_015062305.1). Classification (GTDB taxonomy): domain Bacteria; phylum Pseudomonadota; class Alphaproteobacteria; order RF32; family CAG-239; genus CAZU01. The sequence goes on along the minus strand of SUUX01000009.1, from coordinate 36,060 downwards.
AAATTGTTTATGCTTAGGTTACCTGTTTGGGTTATGTGTACCGGATTAGTTCTTTGGATAGACAAGGTTATTTTTTGAGAGCTAAATCGGGTGCCGCAACCTTATCATTAGGATAGGCTGCTACCAAATAGGATTATGAGACAAGGTTTTGTCGGACGGGTTTTTGCAATATGTGGTCAATAAACAATAAGAAGAACTAAAGCCATGTATTGAAGTTTGAAAGATTGAAAAAAGTTAGAATCGGATATGATTTCTGATTTTGTTGCTTAAATTGCCGATTTTGTATTGGTGTGTTTTATTTTATCTTTTGATACTCCCTCCGATGTTGTGAAAATTATGTGCGTTTTAGCCTGGCTAAAGCCTTAGGGAGATATTATGATGACAAAAAGAATGCTGATTGATGCAACCCAAACAGAAGAAACAAGAGTTGTGGTTCTGGATGGAAACAAGTTGGAAGATGTGGAATTTGAAACATCTCATCGCCGCCAGATAAAAGGAAATATATATTTGGGCAAAGTAATGAGGGTTGAACCCTCTTTGCAAGCTTGCTTTGTTGACTATGGTGGCAATAAACATGGTTTTTTGGCTTTTGGAGAAATTCATCCGGACTATTATGATTTGACGGAAGAAGAACTGGAAGCAGTTGAAAAAGAAGTTGATGAAATCATAGAAAACAAAAAACAAGCAATAAAAGAAAGAGAAGCGGAAAGAGAAAGAATTCGCCAAGAAAAAGCAGCTGCAAGAGCAGCTCGTGAAGCCGAAAGAGCAAGATTGGCGGCAGAAGCAGAGGAAGCCGCAAAAGTTGAGGCAGAGGCAAACACAGATATTGAAACAAAATCCGTTGAGCAGGCAGAAACCATTGATACAGATACAGAATCTGCAAAAGAAGTTGTTATTGATGATATTTCTTCGGAACAAAAAACTGAAGAAAAAACAGAAAAAATGTCTGAATCGGAGCAGGCTTCTGATTTGAATGAAAATACAAATAATGAAGATATTGCTACGATATTACAAGAAGAAACAGATGATAAAAAACATCCTCAGAAAAAAAGACTGATTAAAAAGAGAATCCGCAAACAAGAAGAAGCCAAAAAGGCTGTTGCAAAAGCCAAAAATAAGGAAAATGAAAAAGCAGAAAAAGAAGAAAATTTAAAAGTTTTGGCTGAAGATACCGGATGTGAAGAAGCTGTGGTTAAAGCTGAGGTGGAAGAAGAAATTGATGAGCATATTGTAGAAGCTAAGCAGCCTCAAAATGAGACCTTTGAAGAAAGCGAAGACGCTGATTTTGAAGAAAAAGAAATTAAGGCTGCTAACAATAGTGACGATGATGATGAAGACGTTGATGACGATGATAATGAACTTGACTTTGAGTTGCAACGCAAACTGATTAGAGCTCGCAAGCTGTTCCATCGTCATAAAATTCAAGATGTGATAAAAGAAGGTCAGACTGTTCTGGTGCAGGTTGTAAAAGAAGAGCGTGGCAATAAAGGTGCTGCTCTTACAACTTATTTGTCTTTGGCCGGCAGATATTGTGTATTGATGCCTAACAGAATTAAAAGCGGTGGTGTATCAAGAAAAATTACAAATGCAACGGACAGGAATCGATTGAAAGGAATTGTTCGTGAATTGCCGTTGACCTCTGATATGTCTATTATTGTCAGAACGGCAGGCGAAGAAAAACCAAAATCTGAGATTGTCAGAGACTACAATTACTTGATTAGAACATGGAACCAAATTCGCCTAGATTCATTAAAAAATAAAGTACCGTCTTTGGTACATGAAGAAGGTAATTTGATTAAACGTGCATTGAGAGATATTTATACCAAAGAAGTTTCTGAAATTATTGTGGCTGGTGAAGATGGATATAAACTGGCAAAAGACTTCTTTAAGATATTGTCTCCACATAATTTGAAAAAAATTAAAAGTTATCGCAATGCAGATATGCCTTTGTTCCAACGTTTTCAGGTAGAGGGACAATTAGATAAACTGCATGACGCCAATGCTCAATTGGAATCTGGCGGTTACTTGGTGATTAACCCAACAGAAGCACTGGTTTCTATTGACGTGAACTCCGGTCGAGCTACCAAAGAAAAAGATTTGGAAGAAACTGCTCTAAAGACAAATTTGGAAGCTTGTGATGAAATAGCACGCCAATTAAGAATGCGCAACTTGGCCGGCTTGGTGGTTATTGACTTTATTGATATGGACGAACCAGCAAATAATCATGCTGTTGAAAAACGCATGAAAGAAGCTCTGAAAAAAGATCGCTCAAGAATCCAAGTTGGCAAAATGAGTATGTTTGGATTGCTTGAACTTTCTCGCCAAAGAATGCATTCTGCTTTTTGGGAAAGTAATTATCAGACTTGTCCGCATTGCCAAGGCAAAGGTATTGTTAGAACCGTAGATTCAAGCGCTATGTATATTTTGCGTGCGATAGAAGAAGAAGGTATTAAGGGGCGTTCTTCAAAAATAAATGTATTTTTACCTATGGAAACTGCAATCTATATCTTGAACCACAAACGTAAAACTTTGGTGGAAATGGAACAAAAGTATAAGATGGAAATTGTGGTTAGTGCAGATGACAGTATTAAATGTATTTCTAATTACAAAATTGAACGTACAAAATTGAGTAAAGAAGAAAAAGCAGCAATGGCAAATGAGGATAAAAAATCTAAGAATGAGGAATTCGAATTGCCAGAGCCACAACCAGAACTAGCAGAAAAAGATATTGCTGAAGAGCCTGTTTCTGAAGAAAAGAAAGAAGAAAAAGGTAGAAACCGTGGTGACAGACGCCATGGACGTAATAGATTTGATCGCCGTAGAGGGCGTTTTGAGAATCGGAACACCGAAGATAATAAAGCAGAAAAAACAGAAGCTGTTATCTTGTATGATAGTCATGAAGATACTAACTCTAAGACAGATGCTCCTCAAGATGGAGAAGTTAAGGAGAAATCTACATGGTGGAAAAAACTGATAAAAGGATAAAAAAACGAAAAATAAAGTGGATTGGCAGTATATTGCTGCCAATTGCTTTATTAATGTCCAGCTCAGCTTGGGCTACAGGTTTGCGACTAATTAGCGATGAAGAAACTGAGCAGATGTTGCGAGAAATTGCAGCTCCTTTGTTTGGTGCGGCAGGGGTAAAGCTGAATCCGAATGAACTTTTTGTGGTTGATGATAAAAGCCTAAATGCTTTTGTGGCAGATGGAAATGCTTTGTTTGTGCATACCGGAACCATTATGAATGCCGGAAGTGCAAATGAGCTGGCCGGTGTTATTGCCCACGAGACCGGTCATATTGCCGGAGGACATATATTGCGCCAAAAACTAAAAGCTAAAGCATTACAAGATGTTTCTCTGGTATCGGTGTTGGCGGCAGGTACTGCAGCTGTTTTGAGCGGCAATGCCGATGTGGCAATGGCTGCAATGATAGGATCTCAAAGTTCGTTGCTGACAAACTATACAAGGTATCGCACAGAAGAAGAGCGATCGGCTGACGAGGCAGCCTTAAAACTATTAGAAGCGACAAAACAATCTCCTAAAGGAATGTTGGCATTTATGAAAAGAATCGCTCAACATCAACGATTGCAAGGAATCGAAGAGACACCTTATTTTAGGACACACCCGATTACTTCTGAAAGAATTAGTTTTTTTGAGAGGGCTGTAAAATCAATAAAAAATGAAGACGCTCATTCGCCTATGCAAAATAAATTTGAAAGAGTAAAAGCAAAATTATTTGCCTATCTTAACTCGCCTCAGCAAACTTTTCAGAAATATCCAGAAACAGATGTTTCTGTTGCCGGTAAATATGCAAGGGCAATAGCGTATTTTAAGCTACTAAAATTGCAACAAGCGCAAAAATTGCTAGATGAATTGATTACTCTTGAACCTAATAATCCGTATTTTCATGAAATGAAAGGACAGATTTTTATGGAAACCGGAAAAATAAAAGAGGCCAAGCAAGAATATCGAAAGGCTCTTGAAATTTTACCGTCTTCGGCTTTATTGCAAATGAGCTATGCGCAGGCGGTGATGGAAGACACCCCCAACAAAAATGAGGCACAAAAAGTAGTGACACTTTTGAACAAAGCAATAATCAAGCATCCAACTGGGTTTGCGTGGCTGTTATTGGCTAGAACTTATGGGTATCTTAATTTGCTGGCAGAGGCTAATTATGCTTCGGCAGAATATTCGGTGCGGATAGGCGCTCTGGATACAGCATTGGAGCAGTTAAAGGTTGCAAAAAAAGCAAAACCTAATCAGCGACTGGCTCTAAAGATTGATGATTTGGAACATAAAATTGATACTATGCAAAAAAAATAATTTGCGTTGTCAATGTGTTGCATTTTTTTTGTTTTTAGGATATAATTTCCTTATAAACAAGGGACCAATGAGATGAGCGGAATAACGATAAATCAGCGAAAAGAACACACTCCACCCAATACACAAGAAAAATGGGCTAAAAACTTGGAAATTTTTGGTTCCTTTTGCTATTTTCAACAAAGAAATATTTTCATAAGAAATCACAAAAAAAGAAAAAATGGCGTAACAAAATATGCTCTGAAATTTTTAGAAGATAATAAAGACAAATTATCTGAATTAGACTTGGTTGATTTGTCGGCCTTAATCGGAGATTTGCGTGCCGGAACATTTGGACCTCGTAGGGACGAATATATAGATGCGATAGAAACAGTGGTTAGCATTGCAGCAAAAAAAATGCCATCGCGTAAAGACATGGAAGAAGACAATGAAAAGTATGGCATTGCAGATGTGGAATCATCTTTGTATATAATAAATATTTATGAAAAAACTGTAAAAAGAAGGTTACCATCAAAATTATATGCCAAGAAAAAATACCTTACGAAATTGATGGAAAAACATAATAATCATCATACTGATAAACAAACAAAAACAGAGGAAACGATTGAACCGGAAGTGCAGATATAATCTGAAAACACACAAGTTTCCAAAGAACAAAAGTATATCGGGTTTGATGATGCTATTGCCAAAGCATGTGGTGAGGAACAAATTAAGTTTGAAAAAAACGAAGATAAAAACACATCAAAACGGGAATATCATCTTTGGAATCCCAGAGAACAAGAAAAACCAACCGGCAAATTAACCGTATATGATGAGCATAATGTCGATATGCAAAGTGAAGAGTATGCGCATTTCAAGATGTTGGCAATCGCAGCCAAAGAGAGTGGAGCCAGTTTTTTGGCCATAGGTAAATTGTCTGATAATGAGGAAGAAGCGAAAAAATTTGTTGCTTTGTTGTTATTGGCTGGAGCAGAAGTTGGTTTGCAAGTTGTAGGAAAGCATGAATTTGATAAACAAGATTTGATAAAGGTCGTACCTGAATTTGCAAAGCATGAAGATATGATTAAAGCGAGAGCAATAAATGAACAAAGAATCTCTCAAGCAAAAAGTAAAGACAAAACTAAGCAAACAAATAATAAGCAAACAAATAAACAAAAACGTACACAGTCAGGAGGAAACCCACAAAATAAAAATGGGCTTCCTCTCAAACAAAAAACTACACAGCGGAAATAATTTGTTTGGCAATATTTTGGTATGCCTGTGCGTGTGCGCCATTAGGTGATGATACGACTATCGGTGTTCCAGCATCGGCATTGGTGCGAATATCAACATGAAGAGGTATCTCTCCAAGAAATGGAACGCCCATTTCTGTTGCGGTTTCTTTGGCACCGGCATGTCCAAAAATCTCGTCTCTACTACCACAGTGAGGACAAATATAATAGCTCATATTTTCGATAATTCCCAGAATTGGAACATCTACTTTTTTGAACATATTTACTCCTTTTATGGCATCTATAAGAGCAATGTCTTGTGGGGTGGAAACAATAACAGCTCCATCGAGTTGTAATCTTTGAGATAGTGTGATTTGAATGTCTCCGGTTCCCGGAGGCATATCTATAACCATAATATCTATCTCGCCCCAATTGACCTCGGTTAGCAATTGTTCAATAGCTCCACAAGCTTTTGATCCTCGCCAAATTAGAGGAGTTGCTCTATCGATAAGGGTTCCGATAGACATGGATTTGATGTTATGAAACTCAAAAGCCTCAAAAGTTTTGCCATCATAAGAAATTGGAGTTGCTCCTTCATAGCCAAGCATGGTGGGTATAGATGGACCATATATATCGGCATCAAACAATGCAACCCTCTGCCCTTGAGAAGCCAATGCCAACGCCAAATTTACAGCCGTGGTAGATTTGCCAACACCACCTTTGCCAGAGGCTATGGCAATGATTTTTTTAACACCAGGAATATTCCATTTACCCGAATCTTCTTTGAGTGGCTGCGGAGCTTTTGCTGCTGTGTAGATAACAGACACCTTGTTGATGCCATCTAGAGTTTTTATCTCTTGTTCCATCGCTGAGGCTTTTTGTGTATCTTGAGGTGTATTTTGCAGGGTGATTATTGCTCTGCCATTAAATACGCCTATATTTTCAATTTGCTCAGGAGAAAAGTATTTATTTGCGATTTCTTTGACTTTGTTTTGCATATCTTGCTTCCTGTTGATAGATTTTATAGATTGTTGTTTTATTGCTCTATTTATATTATATAATTTTTGTAAAGCAACCAAAAAAGAGAAAAGGAAAAATTTATGGTAAAAGTTCCAAACCCTTGGGAAGATGTTGAAGAATCTAATCCGTGGAAAGATAATGATATGCCATCTAGGCGCCCAAAAATGAAAAAAACTTTTAAGCCAGATGGTTTTGATTTTAAATGGAGTTGGGGTATTGGTGCCTTGGTATTGATGTGGTTGGCATCTGGATTATACCAAGTTCAACCTAATGAAGAAGGTGTTGTTTTGCGTTTTGGTGCTTATCATGATACGACAGACTCTGGCCTGCATTATCATTTGCCTTTTCCGATTGAAACGGTTGAGAAAGTGAATATCACTCAGGAACGAAGCATAAATCTTGGTGTGGCAGAGCCTACAAACCGAAATGATTTTACAGAAAGCCATATGCTAACGGGTGATGAAAATATTGTTGATATAAATTTGACAATTGTATGGCGAATTGCAAATGCAAAAGATTATCTGTTTAATATGACAAGCCCGGATCAAACTGTTAGGGTTGCGGCGCAGTCTGTGTTGCGAGAGATTGTAGGGCAATCTCAAATGATGCCAATTATTTCTGGCGATAGAGGCAAAGTGGAAGATGAAACTAAAGAAGAATTGCAAAAAGTGCTTAATGAATTTGGGGCCGGAATTCAGATTGTGCGTGTGAAACTGCAAAAAGCAGACCCTCCGAAGCAGGTTGTTGATGCTTTTAATGAAGTGCAACGTGCAAAAGCAGATATGGAAAGATTTAAGAATGAAGCCGAAGCATATCGCAATGAGATTTTGCCAAAGTCTAGAGGTGAGGCGGCACAGAGATTGCAAAATGCAGAAGCCTATAAGCAGGCTGTGATAAACAAGGCTCAAGGTGAAGCTGAAAGATTTTTATCTGTATATGATGCATATAAACAAGGAAAAGAGGTTACAGCAAAACGTCTTTATTTGGAAACAATGGAAGATGTATTGGCTAACTCTAATAAAGTGATTATTGATCCTTCTGCCAAGGGTGGAAATGTGTTGCCGGTATTGCCTCTTCAACAAATTAATTCTAGAGCGGGAGAATAATGATGAGTGATAAGATTAAAGTTGCTTTTGCCATAGTAGCTGTCGCTTTGTTGTTTGTTTTGGCAAACTCGCTCTATATTGTTCATCAAACTGAGCAGGCTATCGTGTTGCAATTTGGTGAGCCGGTAAGAGTAGTGAAAGATGCTGGTCTTAAATTTAAAATACCATTTATACAAAAGGTGGTGTTTTATGATAACCGCTTGCTAAATTTGGATCCTCCGGCTCAGGAAGTGGTGTTGAATGATAAGAAACGTTTGGATGTTGACAGTTTTACCAGATATAAAATTATTGATCCTTTGCGTTTTTACAAAACAGTGAGAACAGAAATTCAGGCACGCTCAAAATTGGAAGAAATTGTAAATTCTTCTGTTCGTAAAATTTTGGGTAGGATTACACTGCAGGAGTTACTGTCTCAAAAACGTACTCAGATTATGGCGGATATCAGTAGTGCTGTAAAAGTAGATGCTGAGCAAATTGGTGTACAAGTTGCTGATGTGCGTATTCGCCGTGCGGATTTGCCTTTGGAAGTATTGCAAGCTATTAATGCACGTATGAAGGCAGAACGTGAACGTGATGCAAAAGAATTTAGAGCAACAGGACAACAAGAAGCTCAAAAAATTAGAGCTACCGCTGAAAAAGAAAAAGCTGTGATTATTGCGGAAGCAGAAAAAAATGCCCAGATTATAAGAGGTCAAGGGGATCAACAAGCTGTGGCAATTTGGAATAATGCTGCCGGGGTAGATGCTAAGTTCTATGCATTTTATCGTTCTTTGGAAGCCTATAAAAATGCTCTGGCAAATAGAGAAAATACATCTATGGTATTGGCTCCGGATAGTGAGTTTTTTGACTTTTTTAACAAAACAGGAAAATAACAATGTCTAAAAAAATAGGATATATATTGATTGTTGCCATGTCTTGGGTCGGATTTGCTCAAGCTCAAGAGGTATTACCTTCGTTCGCACCATTAGTTGAAAAGACTCATAAAAGTGTTGTTAATATTTCAACTCAGAACTTGGAAACAGAAAGTGATGATGCTGACAACGATGTGGAATTTATAGTTCATAATCCTAAATTGCAACGTTATTTTTCACCAAAAAAATCAAAAACAACTTCTTTGGGTTCGGGTTTTTTGGTTAGTGAAGACGGCCATATCGTTACAAATGCTCATGTTGTGGAAAATGCAAAAAAGATTGATGTTACATTTGCAGATAGAACACAAGTGGAAGCCGAACTTGTAGGTATTGATAGAAAAACTGACTTAGCGATGCTTAAGGTGTCTGTTGCCAATAAATTGCCAGCAGCTAAATTAGGTAACTCAGATGATTTAAGAGTTGGCGACTGGGTGCTTGCAATCGGAAATCCGTTTGGCCTGGGCGGCAGTGTTTCTGCAGGTATTGTTTCTGCAATGTCCAGAGATATTGCATCGGGGGCTTATGATGATTTTATTCAGACAGATGCTTCTATCAATCAGGGTAGTTCGGGCGGACCAATGTTTAACCTAAAAGGGGAAGTGGTTGGTATTAATTCGGCAATATATTCAACTTCCGGTGCCAGTGTAGGAATTGGTTTTGCAACTCCGATAAATTTGGCAAAATTTGTTATAGAAGAATTAAAAACAAAAGGAAAAGTTGAAAGAGGATGGTTGGGTATAAAAGTGCAAGAAACTGAAAAAGGTATTGTGATATCTACCATTATGGAAAATTCTCCGGCTCAAAAAGCTGGAATTGAAGTCGGTGATATTTTGTTGGCTATTGATGGGGTACTAATAGAAAATCCACGCACCTTTGCCAGATCGGTAGCTGAGCGACATTGTGGCGAGGTTTTAACTGTGGAAGTTTTACGGAATAGGGTAAAACAGATAAGAAACTTGACTGTTGAGCCTTTGCCTAACTTCCCTCCCCTATCTACAACTACAAAAGAAACAGAAAAACAAGCTTCTTTTGAAGTAAGCAACATAGATGATACTATGAGAGAAAAGTATGGATTGGCTGATGATGTTATTGGGGTGATTGTGACCAGCATTGGTGTTAATAATGATGCTGTAGCCAAGGGATTAAAAGAAGGAGATTTGATTACAGAAGTTGATAAAAAACAAATATTGACATCTGATGATTTTTGGTCTGCTGTTGGAGAAGCCAACAGAGAAAATGGGCGCCCTGTAGAGTTGCGTATCGATAACAATGGAACACCAAACTTTGCTACGGTAAAACTATGACTAGAGTAGATTTTTATCATTTGCAAAATCAACCTTTGGAATTGATTTTGCCTAAGCTTTTGGAAAAAGCCTATGAAACAGGCAAATCTACCTTGGTGAAAGTTGGAAATGACGAACGTGTAGAGTTCTTAAACGGAGTGTTGTGGACTTATAGTGATAACTCTTTTTTGCCACATGGTTCTAAAAAAGACGGAAATGCCGAGTTACAACCCATATGGTTAACCAGCGGTGATGATAATCCCAATATCTCTAGTTTGTTGTTTTTGGTTGATGGTGCTAAAGTTGATAGTGACACTCTAGTGAAATTTGAAAGAGTTTTTAATGTGTTTGATGGGCATTCAACCGAAGCCTTAGAGCAAGCACGGAGCTTTTGGAAAGAGGTGAAATCTTTGGGGCATGAGTGTTTTTATTGGCAACAAGACAATAACGGAAAATGGAGTTGCAAAAACACCTAATCTTCTATTTGGATTTTTGAAGGTTTTCGATATCACTAGGGTAATTTACATCCAATAATTTGAGAGGGTCTTTAATCTCGGTGACATTTGTATAGTCAGCGTGTTCCATAAATACGGGGCGCAAATGAGCGTTTTCTGGTACAACATCTGCTTTTGAATACAAAGACTGGCTCCATATTATGGGATTGGATTTGATTCCTTTGTGAGACAGAACACATATTTGTTTATCTTTGTCTTTGCGAAAAGATGATATGAGCTTGTTTAGTTCTGTGGCGGTAATGTTGGGCATATCGGCGGGAATGAGCATAGCACCATCACAAAAATTTGGTACGGACTTCAGCCCTATATCAATAGAAGTCTTAACACCGGCTCGATAAGATGAATTGTGTATGATGTTAACATCTACTTTGTCAAGAAACTCATTCATAATATCTGCATTATGCCCGGTGATGACAAAAACCGGAGAAGCATCTGAAGCTATTGCAGCTTTAACGGCATGCATAAACAAAGGTTCGCCATCAGACATCTCTGAGATAAGCTTATTGCGTCCGGCTCGACTACCAACACCTGCAGCTAAAACTATTGCGGCAATACTGGCTTTTTTAGACTTGCTTGATGTGTTTTTGGCTGTCACAAATGAAGATAATTCTTTGGTATCTACGGAAGATGCTTGCTGATAAAATGGCGGCATTATCCAAGAAAAATCTGCAGCCGAAAATTTGTCGGAATAAAGAACTTGCTTGATGCATCGGTCAATAATATCGGTGTTGGTTTGAGCATAGTTGTAAGGCAATGCAATGATGCGTGCTTGGCGTTTGGAGGCCATAAACAAATCTGATGCTCCATATATGGGACAAATTCCTTCGATGATATCATCGGCTACAGATGATATGGCAGTAGGGATTACATCTTGTGGGTTTGCTGTGCGGGCTGCTCCAACTATAAATATTGCCTCAAATCCGGCATCAACTGCATTTTGCAAACTATCGGCTATGTAATTTTGAGTATAAAAGGCTGAATATTCTTGCATAAAATTAAGTTGATAAGATGACATTGAAGAAACAAGCTTGGTTACCACTGCTTGAAAATGCTCGTTCTCGGCATTGTTATCTTGTATTTTGGCATATATAAAGGCAGTGCGCAAAGATTTGAGCTCTTGTACCTGCAATAATGAAACATTGCCAGACAGATTGAATAACACCTCATCTATTTCTGACTGTGGTATAAGTGGTGTGGTTAGCTCCAAAGTGGCAATAACATCTCCTTTTTTGATACTTTGATATGGAGCAATAGTATTAAGAACTATGCAGGGGTGAAGGCGGTTAAATTTGGAAATTCTGGGTTCTGAACTGATGAAAAGCCCATCGATAGTGGCGATTATATGACAAGAACCATTATCCTCCACCTTAAAAGCAGTATTGTGTCCACAAATCTTGGCAGCAACCATGCCTAATGCTGTTATTTGAGGAATATCATTTTCTTCCATAATGGAACCGGATACGCGAGTGATATCAAACATCTTAAATATAATGATGTCTTCTTTGTTTAGGACATGGCCGGCAGGATAGAATTTGCCATCCAGTTGGTATGAGGTATTTAAATATACCCCTTCGGCGGCATTGATATCAAATTCGGCATTTTTCATTATTGGTTCCTTTGTCTGTTGTATATTTGTCTTGATTTTAACAGATATAAAAAAAAGGGGAAGAAAAATCTTCCCCTTGCTTAAAACTTGTATACTGCCAATTGTTGCGCCCTCCTCCATGTCATGTTTGACCTTTTTGCCACATATACATAAACATAGGGACCATTGATATAAACCAATTGTGGGCGCTGTTTGGTCCATACTAAAATATCTTGGCGGTATGGTGTTGGAATGCGTTGCCATATGTTGTTATGGTATTGATATACCTCCAACCCTTGGCGACCATTGATAACTTTTAGGGTGCCAAACTGCACGCTGAAACAATATTTGATATGGGCTGATGCATTTACAACGGCTCCGGTTTTGCGGTCTACATAGCTGCGTATGCTGGTGGAAGCAACAGCCCTGCGATTGACGGGAGCATTGTTTATGGCAGCTTGTCCATAGAAATATCTGACACCTCTGTTACCTATATTAATGGCACTACAAGAACTAAGCAACAACACGCATAGTGTTGCAATAATTATACTTTTCATAATTCCTAATTAATTGGTTACTGCATACAAACTAACACAATTTGGAAATTTTGTCTATAAAATAATGGTGAAATGCAGAAAAATGATGACTTTTTCAAAAAAATAGGCTATATTTGTGCGTGTTTTAAAACAAAAGTTAGGAAGCCGATGAAAAAATTTATATCTGTATCAGAAGCCGGACAAATGGTAAAATCTGGTTCTACAGTTATGATTGGGGGTTTTTTACGTTGTGGCAGCCCCGAAAAAGTGATTGATGAGATTATAAAAAACAAGACCGGCGAGCTTACTCTTATTGCCAATGACACTTGTGTACCAGAGTTTGACAGAGGAAAATTGATTGTAAACAAACTGGTGAAAAAAGCTATTGTTGCCCATATCGGCACCAACCCAGAAACCGGACGCCAATTTAATGCAGGAGAACTGGAGGTTGAGCTTGTGCCGATGGGAACATTGGCTGAGCGTATTCGTTGCGGAGGAGCCGGCTTGGGTGGATTTTTGACACCTACCGGTGTGGGAACAATTGTGGAAAAAGGCAAAGATATAATAGAATCTCAAGGCAAAAAATATTTGCTGGAAAAACCTCTGAGAGCTGATGTGGCAATTGTATATGCTACAAAGGCAGATAAATTCGGAAATGCTTTTTTAGATGGCACAACCAGAAACTTTAATCCGGTTATGGCAACTGCTGCTGATGTGGTAATTTTGGAAGCCGATGAAATTTGTGAAGAGGCGCTTAATCCGGCAGAAGTGACTATTCCCGGAATATTTGTTGATTATATTGCCCAATAGGAGATAAACATGGAATTAACCAAAGAGCAATGTAGAGAGATTATTGCAAAGCGAGTGGCAAAAGAAGTGCATGAAGGCGATGTGATTACTTTGGGAATCGGTCTACCGACTGAAGTGGCAAATTATATTCCTCATGATATTCATGCTATTTTTCAATCTGAAAATGGCTTGCTTGGTGTTGGGCATAGAGATTTTTCGGCACCGGAAAAACCTTTGGTGACAAATGCCGGAGGTATTCCTGTTACCACCAAAAAAGGAGCTGCATATTTTGATACAAATATGTCGTTTACAATTATCAGAGGTGGACACGTGGATGCTACGGTTTTGGGAGCTCTACAAGTTGATAGTTTCGGAAATTTGGCAAATTGGATGATACCAGGAGCTTTTGTGCCTGGAATGGGTGGTGCAATGGATTTGGTGGTTGGAGCAAAAAAAGTGATTATTGCCATGGAACATACCACTAATAAAGGGGAGCCAAGAATTGTTGAAAAATGTACAATTCCTCTGACAGCAGAAGCCGAAGTTGACATGATTGTAACAGAGAGATGTGTTATAGAAGCAACACCTGAGGGTTTGTTGTTGACAGAGATTAATCCACTGTTTTCGCTTGATGATGTTATTGCTTCTACCGGTGCTAATTTGATTATTGCAGATAATTTAAAAGAGTTTGCAGCATAGAAACTGCAAACTCTTCTTCCTAATAATTACAGATATTTTAGAACTCTCTCTTAAGATCTCTTTCAAACATTGCCTTGATGGTAGACTTGATATCTGCTTTTTCATATATAGCAGAATATAGTGCCTGACATATTGGCATATCAATGCCTTTAGAATCGGCAATTTGCTTGACTGCCTTGAGAGTTGGAACACCTTCTGCCAATTTTCCGAAATCTTCTCCCTTGGCAAATTTCTCACCAAAGGTACGATTGTGGCTGTGTTTGGAAAACAAAGTGGCCTCATAGTCACCCAAATGAGCCAAACCATAGGCTGTACGAGGGTTGCCTCCCATATATTCAATAAGACGCCCTACTTCTACCGGAGCTCTGGCCATGAGAGCACCTTTTAGACCATACCACTCCAATCCATCTAAAATGCCGGCAGCCAGACCAATCACGTTTTTGAGGGCAGCACCAACTTGGTTGCCCTTGAGATCGGCGCCATAATAAAAGCGAATTAGCTCACTGGAAAACATATTGATAAGGCGTTCTTTGACGGCTTCTTCATCACTGTCTATCACAGCACAAGAAGGAACCCCTTTCATATAGTCTTGCACATGCCCCGGACCACCGAGTGTGGCAATATGAATGTCTTGGTTTATCTCTTGACGCATGATATCAAACATGGTAGTCGCAGTGGGTTCTTCCAGCCCCTTCATGGCCAACAAAAATGTTTTGCCAGCAAGGTTGTATGAGTTTAGTTCTTTGCATAATCCTCTGAAATATTGGCAACCAATAGATACGATAATAACATCATTAGCCAAGACAGCAGACAGATTATCGTGCAAAAACATATTATCAGAAAGGTTCAAATAGGGATTTTTGCGAGTATCACGCAGTTCGATAAAATTTGGCGAAGTAGGTATATCATACATATCTACATCATAACCACAATAATTGGCTGCATACCAGCCCAAAAAAGTACCCCAACGCCCGCATCCGATAAGAGAAATTTTGTTCATGTCAAAATCCTATAAAGTTATAAATAATTATTATGAGTAAACTATATGAAGATAGTTTGCAACTAACATATTTGAAAAGTACACGCATTTTTGCAAAAGAAAATTAAAGAGAACCTTTTTTGGCTCTTTGGCGGGTGACAATGGCACCAATATGGTCAAATTCTTCAAAAGAGTGATATGCATAATCCAGACTCTTTTTATCACAATCATAAAAAACTTGGTTTGCCAGGGATTGGATTGCATCATCTATACGACGAAAAGCACTGTTATAATCTGCGTTAAACGTGTTTTTGGTCTTCTTTTTGACAATATCATGATAAGCTGAAATAACTTTGGCTGTCTCATCGGCAGAGTTGGCATAACCTCGCTCTTCGAAGTCACGCATGATACGTGCTGTCGTCTGATAGAAGCACTTATTGGTCAAAATACTCTTCTGCTTTTTATTATTACTATCAATTATCATTTTCAGACATCCATAGTTTTGTAAAGGGTTGTGTAGCACAAAAAGTCTACAAATGCAAGAGTTTTTGTCAGCATCATCTATATTTATAATACATAATTTAATTTAACAGTTGGTTAATTTCAACAAAAGCATTTCAGATATAAACAGAAACAAAAAATTTTGAATCAAATATAAAAAATTTTGTTGCAAAATAATTTTGAATATTATAGTTTATGCCTTGTTTTTGGATAGGTGGCCGAGTGGTCGAAGGCGCACGATTGGAAATCGTGTGTACCCCTAAAGGGTACCGTGGGTTCGAATCCCACCCTATCCGCCATTTAGAAGAAACCCGCCGAACGGCGGGTTTTGTTGTAAATGCTGAGGAGAGGTAGGGATTTGAACCCACGAAAAGTGGGTTTGACTACAAGTCAAAGGCGAACGGAAGGGCGCCGTTTGGCTTTAGCCAATTGACGAAGTGAACGAAGTAATCCCACCCTATCCGCCATTTAGAAGAAACCCGCCGAATGGTGGGTTTTGTTGTAAATGCTGAGGAGAGGTAGGGATTTGAACCCACGAAAAGTGGGTTTGACTACAAGTCAAATGAACAACAATGATTTAACTATTTTGTTCATAAAAAAACACCACTGCGCTGACTGGCAGTGGTGTTTTTTGTGTTTTTTGTGTGTTGTTTATTCCTTATCCCTTACAGAATAAAACAGCGGCACCATAAAGATGTATACAACACACTCAGCAATTATTGCTAACGCGGCATAGTTAATGCTGAATTGGATGAACATAAATATTGCAGCCAAAACCGCCATTAAGATATAGCTTAAATTGTATAATTTAAGCCCTTTCTGCTCATCTTTAGGGACACTGTTAAAGTAATCTATTCCCATGGCAATAGTTGCTATTAATGCAACGATGGCAACTGTTTGGAACAGTGCGTATGGGTTGTATACAACTACTAAAACCGCTATTGTCAAAATGACAACACTCAATGAAAGAATAATACTCTTTTTCATATTTTATTTTAATTTAATTTGTTAATTATTTAATTTGTTGTCAAAATACCATTTTTTGTATTTTTTGTCAATAGGCATATTTCTGCAACAATCTGAAACCAAATGTTTGGGGATTATAGCTTGAGTTTTGAGTGGCTATGTGATAGCTTGGCTTCAAATTGTATAATTTAAATATTATTTGCTTATGAAAACTAATGCTACTCAGAAAGATACGACTTTAGAAGCCGCCTCTTTCTATCCAGACTTGTTGTGTGAGCTTGATGGCGAAAAAGTGAGAACCAAGTATGAGCAGGGAAAGGATCTTAATCCAATCGGATTTTTTCCTTTTGGCGATGAAGATGTGTACTTGATGTTTGAACATTACCCTCTGCGCACTTATCGCTATTTTCGAATCGAGAAGAAAAAATCTCTGAGCGTATCTTTCTTTGATAGATTGTATGCGCAAAAAAACAAAATCAACGAGTTTTTAGCTCATATGAGCAAGCCTCTTTTGAACAAAAAATTCTTTGCTGCAGGAGGCACCGACCAATACATCTGGATTGTGGATTTTTCTATTGATTCAGATCGTATGGATCGTGACTATTTTTATGAAAACAGCAAGGCAATTTATGTTCCTTGGGGAAAGGTCTAGATTATTTTGTATGCTAAAAAAGCGGTGACACAATGTCCCCGCTTTTTTTTGGCTTATTGAGCTTGTTCTTGGTTGTATTCGTTTATAATATCAGCCAAACCATTTATACCATAACAGCAATCTTGCTCACCTTCAATTTCTAATGAAGTGAAAAGGTAATCAAGATGGTTTTCTCGCTTGATTGAGAACTTGATGATGTCTCCATCACAAAGTCTTAAATATCGCCCCCAAAAACCAGCATCATCACAGTCTTTAACAACTTTGAATTTTGCTCTTTTTACAAAATCTTCATACACAACTCTTCCTGTTTTTTCTCGACCAGAAGAAGGATCTTCTGCTGTGTAGGAAATATCTTGCATCAAAACCATCAACTCTCTATTCTGAGTTTTGGTTGCAAAAAGCACTTTTGCTCGAACAGTTGCTCTAATTACATCAAATCTTCTCATAACATAAGTATTTTTGAGTTATATAATTTTTTAAAAATCAAAAAAATAATTTTATTTGTGTTTGATAATTATTAAATTTATCACCCAAAGTCAACCATTTTTATACAAGAAAAGGGCTGCAAAAAACTGCAGCCCTTCTTTGTATAAATTCTTGTAAACGATTAACGTTTTGAGAATTGGTAAGAACGGCGAGCCTTAGCTTTACCATATTTCTTACGCTCAACAGTTCTGTCATCACGGGTCAAGAAACCAGCCTTTTTCAAAACAGCACGCAATTCAGGCTCGAACTCGTTCAAAGCCTTAGAAATACCGTGTTTGATAGCACCGGCTTGACCAGACAAACCACCACCTTTAACTGTGCAAACTACGTCAAATTCATTAACACGGTTAGCTACCTCAAAAGGTTGGTTGATAATCATTTTCAAAACCGGACGAGCAAAGTATTGATCAATAGATTTGTCGTTAATGGTGATATTGCCTTTACCTGGCTTAATCCATACACGAGCAACAGCGTCTTTACGTTTTCCGGTTGCATAAGAACGACCCAATTTGTCTTTCTTTGCTTTGCGAACAACAGCAGTTTCAGCAGAAGCAGCTTCAACTTTAGCTGAGGCTTTTTTTAAGTCTTTTAATGATTCTAATTTCTCAGCCATGATTATTTGCTCCTCTTATTCTTTGGGTTCATAGCTTCCATATCCAAAACAATCGGATTTTGAGCTGTATGAGGGTGTGTTTCACCAGCATAAACCTTGAGTTTGGTCATTTGTTGACGACCCATAGGATTGCGAGAAATCATGCGTTCAACAGCTTTGATGATAACTCTCTCTGGGAACTTGCCTGCCAAAATTTTAGCAGGAGTGGTTTCTTTAATACCACCAATCCAACCGGTGTGGTGGAAGTATTTTTTATCTGTTAATTTGCGACCAGTAAGTTTTACTTTGTCGGCATTGATAACAACTACATAGTCACCGCAGTCAAGGTTGCTAACATAGTTTGGTTTGTTTTTGCCTTGTAAGATTTTGGCAATCTGAGCAGACAAACGACCCAAAACAACACCTTGTGCATCAACTACATACCATTTTCTCTCAATATCTGAGGGTTTGGTTGCATATGTATTCATGTGTTTTCTCTCTTATAAAAGATAGTTAAATTATTCGTTGTTGAATATACTTAAAAAAAATGCATTGTCAATAAAAAAATTTCATTATTTTTCAATATCTTAAACAGCGGTAAAATAATACCTTTTGTTAATGCATTGTTTTTACTAAGATTTGCTAATTTGACAACATTTTGCCAAACATTGTCAATCACATATTTACAATATGTTAATTATATGGTATTATCATATTAATAATGATTAAAATTGGGAGAATTACCATGTCTAGTGTGCCATATATATTACATGAGCCGGAAACACTCAAAAAAATAAAAGAAATAGAAGACAAATTGCAAAACAGAGATTTTGAAAAACTCTACAGAAGTGATTACAATTTACTCTTATCATATCACGAGTATAGTGATGAAGATAAAGGTGTTTCTTTTGCAAAAAAACTTATTGAAACAATGGGAGATAAGTTTTTTGAAAAATATGCAGATTGTTTTTCTGAATCAAACTATTTTGGTGCTCGAACCCCCACCAATAAAGAAGTGAAGTTGGTCTTTGCAACGCATATACTAGGTCAGCAAAATAAAGAAACAATGCGCGCAGATAATGAAGCATATATTTGTGCGCTAGAACAAGGTTTGTCAGCTGTGGACAACACTAATCTTGCTTCTACGTCATTGGCACGAGAGTTTTTTAAACTCGGAAAAGAATATGCAACATGGCATCGTGATACAAGGATTAAACCCAATGAAGGCAATGTGAGGCATGCAGAATGGGACAAGACACGAAAGGATAATGCAACAAAAAACGCTGGTGAGATTCGTTATCAATATGCTCAAGCAAAAAATCATATTAAAGAGTTGCAAGATGTTGCCGGTTGGGTGCGGGATGGACTTCTTATAGATAACAATGAGACAGAAAAAATATTGTCGGCAATGCAAAAACACATCCAAAAAGTTGTCAATAATGATTTCAAGGAAGGCGAAAGCAGAGAATTTAAGCTGAACCTACCTACCCCTAAAAAACCTTTTTGGAAATCTATTTTCGGCAAAAGAAAGGAAAAAGATAAACAAGATTGGATAAATGCTACGGTAAAAACATTTAATGATAGAGTAGCTAGCTTAGCAAGTAATCCTATAGCGATTGAAGGCTTTAAAAGGTATGGTGGAAATGTATTAGAACAGGATGCATTATCCAAAATAGAAAAACTATATAGAAAAGCAACTAACAATCATATAGAAGCTCAAGAAAAATCTGAAAGTGCTGATAAGGTTCTCTATGACACTAACAAACCGGAAAGGATGCAACAAAATATAGAAGAGAAGCTGTCTATAGTAAGAGATAAGGTGATTGTGAAGCCAGCGCAAGCACGAATGGCAGAATTGACAGGAGTTCCTGCGGGAGAGAAGCATGGAATAACAAAAATCGGCCAGCTACGTGGAACAATGCCGCAAGAACAAAAACGAGTAACCACACAAACGACAATCACACCCAACAACCAACGACAAAGTAAGTCCTATTAATTAAATGGAAGCTGTGTATTTAACACAGCTTCTTTAACTCGTATAGTTTTTCCAGAGCTTCTCTTGGAGTGAGTTCATCCGGGTTAATTGCTTCCAGAGCTTTTATTGCAGGATTTGCTTCTTCTTTTTGCTCTTCTTTTTCTCGTAGAGCGGCAAATAGCGGCAGATCATCTGCTAACTGGCTCATAGAGTTGCCTTTACCGTTTTTCTCCAGATGCTCCAGCACTTGTTCTGATCGTTTGATGACTGTTTTTGGTAAACCGGCTAGCTTTGCAACATGAATACCATAGCTTCTGTCGGCAGCGCCATCTATAACCTCATGCAAGAAGATAACCTCATCATTAAATTCTTTTATCTTCATGCAATGCAGGCTCATCTGAGGCAATTTATCTGTCAAAGCTGTCAGCTCATGGTAGTGGGTGGCAAATAAAGCCCTGCACTTGTTTACTTCGTGCAAATTCTCTACCACAGCCCAGGCAATAGACAAGCCATCAAAAGTGGCTGTGCCTCGGCCAATCTCATCTAATATTACAAAAGAATGCTCATCGGCCTGATTTAGAATACCTGCGGTTTCTACCATCTCTACCATAAAGGTTGAACGTCCTTTGGCAAGGTCATCACTGGCGCCAACACGAGAAAACAACTTATTTATTACGCCTATGTGGGCAGATGCACATGGCACATAAGACCCCATCTGTGCCATTATTGCAATGATGGCATTTTGGCGTAAAAATGTGGATTTACCTGCCATATTGGGACCTGTCAATAGCCACAAACGCCCAGAGTTGCCACCTAAATCACAATCATTGCCGACAAAGCTGCCTGTTCCAGACTTGGCAATAGAAGCCTCCACAACCGGGTGACGTCCATCTTTGATGTCAAAAGCAAGGCTGTTGTCTATGCGGGGACGACAGTAATTGCGCTCCACAGCAAGCTCTGCCAATGCAGATGCAACATCTAATTTGGCATAAGATTGAGCTGTTTTTAGGATATCATCAGAATAAAGCAAAATATCTTTGACCAGGCGGTCGAAAATTTCCAACTCGAGTGCCAGAGCTTTGTCTGATGCGCCTCTGATTTTATCTTCCAGCTCACTGAGTTCAACCGTGGTAAAACGTGCTGCGTTTAGGACTGACTGTCGATGAATGAAGTTTTTGTCTTCTAGCATTTGGGGAGCAAATTTGCTTTGAACCTCTATGAAGTAGCCAATAACGTTGTTGAATTTGATTTTGAGGTTGCCAATACCTGTTTGCTCGGCGTATTTGCTCTGCAGTTCTACAATTAATTTGTGACTGTCGTTTTTGATGAGGCGTATTTCATCCAGAGCGGCAGAATAGCCTTCTCGAATAAAGCCGCCATCTCTGGCAAGTAATGGTAGGTCTTCTGCCAAAGCCGAAGACAAATCGGCAACCAAAGAGCTATGCTCCCCTAAAGATGATATGATGGGATTTAGGGCGTCTGGTTGGCCGGAGCCACTAGCATATAGCAAATTGCGTAGAGCAGGAACAACTTCCAGACCACCTTTAATATTGGCCAAATCTCTGGGGCCTCCACGACCAAGGCTCAATCTGGAAACGGCCCTTTCAATATCAGGACAAGATTTTAGCAACGCTCTGATATCTTGGCGTAAATTATGAAAAGAACAGAAAAACTCAACGACATCTAATCGGGCATTGATGGCTTCAACGTCTTTGAGCGGATTGGAGATACGAGAAGCTAAAAGTCTGCCTCCGGAGCCGGTGACTGTTTTATCCAACACTCCAAGAAGAGATGATGATTTGTCTCCACTCAGAGAATCGATAAGTTCCAGCGAGCGTCTGGTGGCAGAATCTATCTCCATTATTTGGCTTTCGGAAACTTTTTGAGGATGCTTGATGAGAGGTATTTTGCCCTTTTGTGTGGTTTCTACATAGTCCAACAAGACACCGGCCGCAGATATCTCTGCTCGGCTAAAGCAACCAAATGCATCAAGAGTATCTACTTTGAATATATTTTGGAGCCGCAGGGTTGCGTTTTCACTATTAAACCTTGCTTGAGGCAACACAGACAGCAATTCTCGACAATTGTTAAGCACGTTAAAAACAGCGCTATTTTGCAAGTATGTATCTGATACGATTATTTCAACAGGATTGAGGCGGGACAAAATGCCAGAAAGGATAACAGCTTCATCTTTGCCTCTGATGCCATATTCTTGCAAAAAGAAATCTCCGGTAGAAATATCTAACCAAGAAAGGCCTAATTTATCTGAAGTCTTGGCCAGAGACAGCAAAAAGTTGTTCTTTTTGGCATCTAACAATGGCTCTTCGGTGAGGGTTCCGGCTGTAACAAGACGAATAACCTCTCTTTTGACAATTGCTTTATATCCCCTCTTTTTGGCCTCTTTGGGGTCTTCTACCTGTTCACAAATGGCAACTTTATAACCTTGTCTGATGAGGCGAGCAAGATAACTCTCATAAGCATGGAATGGAACACCACACATGGGGATATCTTCGCCCTCACATTTGCCCCTTTTGGTAAGTGCTATATCTAAAGCCTTAGATGCTTCTACAGCATCTTGGAAAAAAAGCTCATAAAAATCGCCCATACGGTAGAACAGCAAGTAATCTTGATGCTCGCTTTTTATTTGAAGGTATTGCGCCATTAGGGGCGTTAGGTTGTTTGAGTTTTCAGTCATTTATTTTCAGATATTTAATGTTTTTAAACTTGTTATATATTAGTATGTTTAAAATTGGTGGTCTAGTACTTTTTGCATAATATAGGACAGCATTTATGTTTGAGCAAGCAAGAAAATCTTTGGGAATAGAAAAAAATTCTAATTTTGCCGCAAAAGTTTTGGCATTGAGCCTTCCTACTGCTTTGGTTTTTATAGTATTGGCAGCTTTTAGACTGGTTGATCCATGGCTGGCCATTATATCTTTGGCTATGGTGGTATTGTTTAATATAATTTGGTTGTTTCCGCTAACGGCAGAACTCCAACAAATCAAAAAATATATTGCAACAATGGCGCAAGGAGAAGATTTTGACAACATCCAGATGAAATTATCTGAAAAAGAAGCCAAGGAAATTGTTGAGGCAGTTAACGCCATGCATAAATTTTGGGCGGAAAAAACAGATGAATTGGAAGCTCAAACCATTTCTGACACTGCTGTATTGGACAGCCTGCCGGACCCTATTATGATGTTGGATAAATATGGTAATATATCAGGAGCAAACCTTTCGGCCAGAAAGACTTTTGGCAAAAACATAACCAACAAAAATATTGATAAATTGTTTAGCTCAAACAATTTTATTAATGCAGTGCAGAGAGTGTTAGACCAAGAAACACAATCAGAAAATTTGGTGTTCTATGTACATAAACCGTTGGAACGCAAAATGTATGCACACATAAAACAATTGCCTTGGCTATCAAAAGGAAAAGCTGTGGCTGTGGTATCTATTTATGATATGACGAAATCTATGAAAATAGAAAAAATGCAATCTGACTTTGTGGCAAATGCAAGCCATGAGCTTAGAACTCCTCTTTCAATAATATCAGGTTTTATTGAAACTTTGCAAACAACGGCAAAGAATGATAAAGAGGCTCAAGATAAGTTTTTGAAAATCATGGGAGAACAAGCTGAATATATGTCTGCCTTGATTGAAAATTTGTTGTCATTATCTAAAATTGAGATGAATCAAGATCAACAACCTCAAGAAGCTGTTGATGTGGAACCAATTGCAGAAGAAGTAAAAAAATCTTTGGAAGCAAAGGCTTTGCTAAGAGAAATTAAAATAGAAATAGATTGTGAAAAAAACTTGCCTTTGGTTCGAGGTGATAAGGCGCAAATAAAACAAGTGATACAAAATTTGACGGACAATGCTATCAAATATGGTGTGGCAGCCAGCTGTGTGACTATTAGCATGAAGAAGGTTGAAAAAATTCCAAGCTCCAAAACATTTAAGACTGCAAACGGACAAGCAATTGCAATATCTGTTAATAACAAAGGACCCAAAATTGAACCGGAAGACTTGGCTAGACTGACTGAACGCTTTTATAGAATGCAGGAACACAAAGATTTAAATATAAAAGGAACCGGACTGGGATTGGCTATTACAAAGCATATTATATTGCGTCATTTGGGCAACCTTACTGTTAGCTCTACAGCATATAAAGGAACCACTTTTACAGTTTATTTGCCCCTGGTAGTCAGTGAATAAATTATTCAGATGAACGGCGGAAAAAATGCAAGGTAACAACAGGTTTTATATCTGTTGCGTTGTATATTTTCTTACGAATTTTGGCGCTCAAAAACTCTTTTACTTGTGGCTCTCGGTAATCGTGTTTGACGAGAAGCTCCGGAATTTCTTGTTGCATCTCTACAATAATGGTATCTCGTAAATCGGCAAAAGCGTTTTCTTCCAAAATATCAATAGATGATATTTGCAAGTCTTCAAGTTGCCAATTGTGGTTGAACACAACGCTGATGAACAAACTGCAATTATAGGCTATGCGTTTGCGGTTTTTAATGAGTTGAGATGACAAATCCGTAAGTTGTTTACGGTCCACTCCCAACATGCCGGTTGGCACGACAGAAGAGATGTTTGCATTGCCCTGATTAAAAAGCACGACTTCTCCGTTGCGGGCGATTAGCACATTTTGAATGCCATGCTCCAGCGCCAAGCGTTTTTGGCGACGAATACTGCGCTTGTCTCCATGAACAGGAAGCACCACCTGAGGTTTGAGCAATTGGTACATTTGCAAAATTTGCTCCGGATTAGCATGACCAGAAGCATGAACAAGGTAATCTTCGGTAGATATTACATCTACTCCTGCGTCTCTGAGTTTTTCTTGCATACGTTCTATTTTTTCCTCGTTACCGGGAATAATCTTGGAAGAAAAAATAATAGCATCACCATCCCCTAATTGGATTTCTTTGTTCTCTCCATTGACAATACGAGTGAGAGAACTGCGATAGTTTCCCTGAGAACCGGCGCAAATATATAATATTTTATCAAGAGGTATATCGACAGCATCTTTAGCCTCAACATAAGGTGGACAATCTTTTAGGTAGCCACATTCTTTGGCTATTTCCAGATTCTGGAGCAAACTCATACCGGCAATAACCGGAGTGCGACCTGCCGCATCTGCTGCCAAAAGAAGACTCTCCATGCGCATAATATTGGAAGCAAAACAAGTTGCAACCAGGGTATTTTGAAAAGTAGGAACCAATTTGAGTAAACTTTGGCGAACCTCCATCTCGGTTGGTTCATCTGTTGATGTGCTCATATTGGTAGAATCGCCAACATATAGTGCTACTCCTTCTTGAGCCACTTGTTCAAAAGCTGAAAAGTCTGTTGGCAACATATGGTGAGATCCATCATCAAAACGCCAGTCTGTCGCATGAACAATATTGCCATAAACGGTGCGAATAATAAGCCCGACACTTTGTGGAGTGGAATGGACTATAGAAGCAAACTCAACCTCAAAATTATCTAACTTGATGCGATCTGATGGTTTGACAATATGAATCTTGGCAATAGAATCTAATTTATATTCTGCCAAACGACGGTGAATATGACCGGCGGTAAACTCTGTGGCATATATCGGACATTGCAATTTGGGCCATATGTGTGCGATTGCTCCAAAATGGTCTTCGTGAGCATGCGTAATAAACAATCCCTCTATACAGTCTTGATAATTTTCTAAAAATGAAGCATCGGGTAAGCCAAGTTCAATTCCGGGAAAATCATCATTAAGAAAACCGTAACCGCAATCAACAACTATAATCTTGCCATTGACGATATATGCGTACATATTAAAACCGACTTCTTCGGCTCCACCCAGAGATACAAAATAGATACCTTGTTGGTTGAAACTGGATAATTGATTATTGTTATTTTCTTGTTCCATTATTTCCTCTTTTCAAAAACGTCACCTGCATATATTGACATGGACTGCCCTTGCTGTGAGAGTATTAACGCGCCATCTGTGGCTATCCCCTTGAATATACCGTCCAATTTACCCTTTGGTGTATTTATGCTTATATTTTGATTGAGATGGGTCGCCAATGACATCCACTTGTCTCTGATGATGTCAAAACCTTGGTGTTGATATAAAAACATCAATTTATCTAAATTATCAATAAATATTTGCAAAAAAGTTTCGGTTTTTACTTCTATTCCACATTGGCGCAAACTGGTAACAGAATATGAAAAGTCTTCTGTTGCGGAGGGTGATGATACAATATTTATTCCGATACCTACGATTGTGTAGTTGTTTTGACCTTGTTCCAACAAAATTCCCGACACTTTATGCCCTTGCAATAAAACATCATTGGGCCATTTTAAAGATACCATTGAAGATGGTGATAAATGCAAAATGCTTTGTGCCAAAGCCAAAGAGCTTAAAAATGGCCAGTGGTTTAAGGCTATATCTTTTTGTTTGATACCAAGAGAAAAAAACAAATTTCCTTTGTGACTATGCCAAATGCGTCCCAATCGCCCTCTTCCTTTGGTTTGTTCTTGTGCGCTGATAATAAATTGTGTATATGGAGTATAAGCACTTAACTCTATGGCATCATCATTTGTACTAGTTGTGCTTGGGACTTCTTGCCAAAACCATTCTTTTATTTGCATTAGTTTACTCCGCTTAGAACTATTTGTGCATCGTGCAATAAATATGCCGGATTGAAGATAGATATGAGTACTAATACTAAATTGATGAATAAGCAAATATAAATAGATTTGTCTGTTCTATCAAAGCTGTTTTGTAAAGGCTCAAAATAAATAGAACGAATGACTCTTAAAAAAGCGTTGGTCATAAAAATAAGAGCAATAAAAAATAATCCGGCATCTAACCAGCGCTCTTCTGTTACCAATGTGTTAATAAGGGACAATCGCCCCCAAAATCCAAGCAAAGGTGGCACCCCTATCAAGGATATCATAAACAAAACTGTTGCTGTAGAAATATATGGCTTGACCTCAGAAAGACCATTTATGCTACTTATTTCACATAAATATTCTCCTTTACTTTTTAGCCCCAGAAAAGAAGTATATATTCCGGCCATTGCCATAACATATATAATTGTGTGGACAAATCCCCCGACTACAGAAATAGAACTAAAACTGATGATGCCCAGAAGCATGAGACCAAAGTTGTAAACCGAGCTATAGGCAAAAAGACGACGAATATGTGTTTGGCCGTTGGCAGAAATGGCTCCAAACCCCATAGAAACAAAAGCAAAGCTTAATAGCAAGGGACGTAAATCTTCGACCAAAGGAGAAAATGCTCCGGTCATGAGACTGATAAGGCATGATAAATATACAAATGGGGGGATTAAGGTTATGAATCCGCACACCGGTAAAATGGCTACGCCTATTATTTCTGTATACCAAAAATGAAAAGGTGCAGCTCCACACATAAACAACAAAGAGGACAATACTAAAGTGACGGCAATGTAAGTGGATATCTTTACAGATGGTGTTTGAGATAAAAATTCTTGGATGCCGGAATATGATAGGTTACCAATATCTTTTTTAAGAATCAAACATCCTACCCATAACAATATAACCGATAATAAGGCAAAAGCCCCATATAATTTGACAACTTGATAAACTTTTTCTGTGTCCCAGCGTTGCATTACAAGCACTACTGTTAAGATACATAACAACGGCACACATATAGTTGGAACTAAAAGGTTGCGAGCAGATAACAAAATCCCAAATAACAACAAAGAATATATTGCTGAATTATAAAAAACATAAGAGCTACGGTTTTTGTTGAGGAACCATTTGGAAGATAAATAAAACCAAACAAATGCTACAAGATAAACGGAAACTTTGAACAAGGTTGTATAGCGACTATTCTCCCAAATTGTTGGCCATACACTCTTATTATAAAAAATGATTGTGAATAACAATGCAAAAAGTAAAAAGAATTTGCTTAATGTATAAAAAGTTTTGGCCGTTTTGGTTTCTCTGTAGTGGTTAATGAGCCATGCTACAGGTAAAAATGTGGCAAAGGTTAGCTCTGGTAACAATATAAACCAATTTTGTAGCATTTATTCTCCTATTCGTTAATTACAAACCACAATGGCTTGATAAAAGACATTAACAACATAAACATTATAAATAGCATAAAACAAAACACAGAAAAAGAAATATCATCGTTGCGGCCTAATTGGCAACGAGAATCATCGGTTTTTAGGCGTGAAAGCTCTTGTAATAGAGTTATGCCGGCAATAATAAGTGCAAATACAATTATTAAACCCAGCTCAAGATTCTGACTTATTAGCTTGGAAATAATAAGAAAGTTATTCACAAACACCGCAGACACCGGCAAGCCTACAGCGGCCATAGTCATGAATGAATAAGCAAATGACAAACGCCGTACTCGGCATAAAAACCCGTTGGAAAGACTATCAATCTCTTGTTCTTTGTGGCGGATATAAGAAGACAAGACCTCTAGAGATGAAATGGTTATTATGAAACTAAACAAAGAATATCCGATATTGCGCAACACAACATCATCATTTGTAAGTATTCCTAAAAGATACATGATGTAATATACTGTAATATAAGCAAAGACCTTGTATTGGGTATCTTTGTTAATAAAACCAATAAGAGCTATAAAAAACATAGTGATTGCACCAATGATGCTGATAATTGTGAGGTAGCTCCCGAGGTTTATGGAAAAATGTACAGGTATAAATCTAATGCAACCGTATAATGCCGTAAGAGGAATCTGCACCATAATAATAAAGCACAATGGATTTTTGATGGCAGATGAAATGGAAGATATCCAATAATGAAAAGGCCATATCGGAATACGAGATAAAAAGGCCAGCCCAATGGCAATATATATGTACGCCCCTATTTGACCTTCTTGTGCAAGTTGACGCAATTGTAGCAAGGTGATGCTTCCATACTGGCGGTAAATGAGCATGGTGGCACTAAACAAGAGCAATGCCCCGATAAAATTGTATAAAAAGAATCGGAATACAGGCCCCTTTCTTTTGACCTCGCCAAACATACCAATAACCATAAATAATGGCACCAGCATAGCCTCAAAAAAGATGTAAAAAGAAAAAATATCTGCAGCAACAAAGAAACCTGTGATTGTACTTAGGAATAGTAGAGTTAAAACCATTAAGGTCTTTTGTTTATGACGGTTTGGGCGTACGCCGACCAGACCTATGAGTATAGATATGTGTATTGCTAAAATGAGTAATAAAGAAAAAGTATCAACCCCAAACATGATATTAATATCCGGTGTAGAGAGCCAATTAAACTTTTCTAATAATTGAAGCTTGCTGCTCTTCTCATTGATAACCATAAAAACTCGCCAAATTAGCGTGATATTGGCAATCACGGTAAAAATACATACATTAAAGGCGTTACGACCTGGCGTGTCTTCGGAATCTTTGGCCGTAAGCACAAACAGCATTCCTAAAAACGGAAGAGCAACAATCAGAGAAAGTAAGGCAAACGGATTATTCATGTACATAACTTCCTATATTAAACAACAATATTGCAACCCCTAAAGCAAATAATAAAAAGCCACTTAGCCATGTTGGTTGTTGTAACTTCTGCAAAAAGGCTACTAACATATTGGTAAATGCAGACAATGTACCGATAATGCTTCTTTCGATAACAACAAAATCGACAGCCAACCAAAGTATTCGTCCGAGCAAACGTAGTGGAGAAACTATAAGTAACTGATAAGTTGAAGAAGCCCAATCTGTATCTTGATATTCCTGGGGCAACCAATTTGTAACAATAAATCTACAAGGAATAATTAAAAAAATGAACAAAAGCGTGATGGCACCATATCCCAAAACCTGTAAATTCGGACTACTGTATAATTGAAAACCAACCAACACTAGCGGAGCAAATAAATATGTTTTTAATGACAAAGGAGAGTATACTTGATTTGTTTTACCCAAGTATAGAGCGTGCAAAACTCCTCCTATGGTGACTAAAATTGAAATTGCGTAGATTTTGCTCCATAAATAAGGAAAATAAATCCAGATATTGGAGACAAAACCGGCGCAAGAAACAATGCTTAGAACAAGCAGTAGTTTAAATTGCCCCAGCAAACCATTGATATTCTTGATGTCTGTCTGATTTGCTGCAGCAACCGGTATAAGCCCCAAAAGCCAATTGAGCAGAAACAACCACGGCATTGGGAGCAGCAAATGTTGATATACAGAATCGGGCGATGACGTAATATGAAACAAGCTTAAACTAAAGAAGGACATACATAAGTATAAAATCTTTGATTTTAGGTTATTGTTCCACAATAGCCCACCTACTCCCCAAATAACAGATAATATCAGAATTGTTTTGAATGTGTTTTGTAAAATGATGTTTTCTGCAAACAACGGATATAGTTTGTGATATAATAAGATGCCACAAACCGGAGTTCCAAATAAGATGGCGGACAAAAGACGATTTATGTTGCTCTTGGTTAAACCAAGAATCTGGCTCTGAAACCCGAATGTTCCACATTTTATGATGATACTTATTAAAATTAATACAGAAACCAAGTTTATATGTTGGCCACGGCTGACGAATCTGCCAATACGTTCAATACTGATGCTTGAAATATCGGCATATATAATGCCCAGACCGGTAAACAGCAACATTTCAGATACAAAACTATAAAAAATAAATTTGTTTTTGGCATTATTATCAGTAGCGAGATAAAAATTGACAATGGAAAAACAGCAAGAAGCAGCCATTAATTGCATAAAATCTTGTGCCAAGAATAAAGATATAAAACATATTATCCCAAGCAACAAAAGATTGCTGTAAGAGAGAGGTCTTTCTTCGGAGCGATAAAAAATATTAAAAAACAACAATCCCAAAACAAGCGGAAGAAGAATCCGCAGGCTTGAAAGTAAATACGAGGGAGAAGAAAGGACAAACTTGGCCTGAAGGCGTTTGTATGACATCCAATTATATACATCTGACCAAGATAAGATGAGAACATCATTAGCCCAAAACAACCCTATCAATACAGATACTGCAACAAAGACCAAAACGGGCCAAACCCTGCGGCGGCGATGTGTGGCAAGCATGGTTAGCGCCACAATGACCATAAATCCCCAAAAAAGCTGTAAAACCATTTATGCACCCTTGTTTGTTATGTAGCCAATATAACAAAAAATAAGGGCATTTAAAGCCCTTATTTTGATATGATGTTTTTTAATGTGTATAACCTTAGTTCAGCACACTTTTGAGGCTACGAACAATGCGAACAGGTACAACATATTCTCTGGCAACCTCATCTCCGTCTATCTCTGCTACCAAAACTTCATCAACCGCCTTTAGAGGGTTACGAGCATTGGGATTGATGCCACCAAGGAATACAGAACTCTCTCGACTGCGGTAAAGCAACGCTGTCTCGCCCCCATCGTACACAAAGCGTGGATTTTCAGGACCTCCACGACGTTGTCTTATCATAATCAAAATCTCTCCGGCGGCATTTTGTAAAATATCGTATGTGCCTTCTGAGTTTTCGTTGTGGTTTATTTCTCTTTCCATTATAACCTCTTTGGAGTTAGATTCATCTTATTTTGAGCTGATACTAACATACAAATCTTAACAAATATCTTACATTTTTTATTTTTTTTACTTTTTTTATTTTTTTAGTTGACTTCATTTTTTTTATCTTTTATACATAGGTTCGTTATTTGTTGAGGGCTCGTAGCTCAGTCGGTAGAGCATTTGACTTTTAATCAAAGGGTCGGCGGTTCGAACCCGCCCGAGCTCACCAATAATAAACCTCCCGTTATGGGAGGTTTTTTTATAATGTTTTTACGGGTTCGAACTAAAGTTCGTCTAGCTCATAAGCTCATTTCTTTCGCTAACTCGCTGCGGTCACTCGGGTTGTAACATTTGCTTAGTTGGCTTTAGCAGCCAAGTCGCAAATTAACAAGCCTCTCGCCTGTCGTGAAAATCGCCAAGAGCAATTGGCGATTTTTGCCTTTAGAATAGCATAACTAAAAAGCGAAAAAATAAAAAACAACCTCTTGGTTGTTTTTTATAAATCTATAGAAGATAATTTTACTTGTTCTCTATTTTTTCTTTAATAAAATTTGATAACCAAAAATCTCTAAAATTGTTTTCTTCGTAAACAGCTCACGTTTTTTATACAGTTTTATAATTTTACCCAACGAAAACAGAATGATAGTTTTGTATTTTTCTTTTTTGAATATTTTTTCCCATTTTTTGTTTGGCAATTTTGATACTAAATTTTCTTCATATTTTAAGGTCTTATCGGAGGCAATTTTCATTTTCTCTGCTTGCTTTATTGTATTATTTTCATGCCATCGATAAGAAAAGAGTACTTCATTTAGGAAACAATACTTTCCTATTTTAGATAATTGCAAATGCATAAAATAATCTTCTAAAGGTGCTGATGGAGTAAATCGAGGAATTTGTAACAATGTTTTTTTCTCAATTAAACAACCGTTTGGGATATGATTTCCCCTTAATAATTGCGCATATGTTCCAAAATCAGATTTTTTTTCTTTTAATTTTAAGAACGCACCAAATGTTTTGTAGTAAGCATACTTCAAATCGCAATTATTTCTCTTTTTATCCCAGCCTATTCGTATACTGTTATGATCAACAATTTCATTGTCTCCGACAGCAACGATGGCATTATTTTTAGTAATAGCAATTATTTGCTTTTCAATAGCTTGGGGCTTGGCTATATCATCTGATGCAATAAAATATACGTAATCTCCTTTGGTCAAAGAAATAAGCTTATTCAATGTGTTACAAGTTCCTTGATTTTCTTGAGTTTCAAAATGAACTCTAGTAAAACGCTCTTCACATTTTTTCTTTAATTCATTAATTTTGTTCCACGTAGTATCTTTTGAACCATCATCAATTATAATTAGTTCAATATTTTGGTATGTCTGTTTTATAATCGAATGAATTGTTTCTTGAACAAATTTTTCGTGATTATAAGCAGGAATAACAACAGAAACTAAAGGACTTTTATTTGAAAGCATTAACGGTCTCGACTACTTTTTTAACTTCTTCCTGTGTCATAACTGGCGAAATTGGTAAAGATATTACTTCATCATGAATTTTTTCTGTTATAGGAAGGTTTAATTTTCCATGTTCACTATAGCATCCTTGTTTGTGCGGTGCTGTTGGATAGTGAATGTTTGTCTGAATATCATTTGCTTCAAGATGCTTTTGCAAAGCACCTCTATCGTCACACCTCACAACAAAAACGTGCCAAACATGAGCATCTTCAGAATATGTTTTAGGTAATATTATTCTAGGGTTTTTAATATTCTCTCTATAATACTTTGCGATTTCTCTACGTCTTGCATTATCCTTATCAAGATGAGGTAATTTTACATCTAAAACGGCGGCTTGAATTTCATCAAGGCGTGAATTAACCCCTTTGTATATGTGATGATATTTGTAGTCCGAACCATAATTTGCAATGGCGCGTATTTTGGCGGCTAATTCATCATCATTGGTAGTAACAGCCCCACCATCTCCCATACAGCCCAAGTTTTTACCGGGATAAAAGCTAAAGCCTGAGGCATCTCCTAAATTACCGGTACGACGTCCTTGATACATAGCACCATGCGCTTGTGCTGAATCTTCAATTACTTTTAAATTATATTTTTTTGCTAAAGCCCAGATTTTTTCCATCTCAACAGCTTGACCATAAAGATGCACCACCATAATTGCTTTGGTTTTATCTGTAATTTTTTCTTCGATTAAATCTGGATTGATATTGTATGTATTAATATCTGGTTCAACTAAAACAGGAGTACAGCCATTTTCTGATATTGCTAAAATTGAAGCGATATAAGTATTTGCAGGAACAATAATTTCATCCCCTGCACCAAAACCATAGGCTTTAATTATTAAATTAAGCGCGTCTAAGCCATTAGCAACACCTATACAATGCTTAACTCCACAATATCTAGCAAAATTTTCTTCAAAAGTCTTATCTTGTTTGCCCAACAAATACCAACCGGAATCTAAAACTTCTTTAATTCTGGCATCAAGTGCGTTTCTAAAACGTTCGTTAATCTTATGTAAATCTAAAAATTTTATCATTATATTATTCCTTTTTTTCGTCTCTTAATTTTTTCAAAGTTTCATTTAAAACTGTTGAACTTGTTCCTTTTGTATAAGGGAAATATACAACTCTTACGCCAACTTCTTTAAATTTCTTTTCCATTTCTTGCCAGCTTGGAGTATTAAACCAATCATCACCTACAAACAAAACATCAAAATGCAGTTTTTGCCACATTTTAAATTTGTCCAAATCTTCTTGTGGGATAGCTGTATCTACATACTTTATGCTTCTTATTATCTCAAGGCGCTCTTCAAAAGGAACCACTGAGCGTTTGTTTTTATATTCAACCAATTTATCGATACTAACACCAACGATTAATTTATCACACAAGCCTTTTGCGTTTTTTAGCAAGTTTAAGTGTCCAATATGAAATAAATCATAAACTCCTGTGGTATAACCTATAATATTTTTATTCTTTATCATTGTTAATCTCCATTAACTGCTCACTGTATTTGGCAACCATTTCTTTAAGTATGCACGGCTCGTAGGGCTTATTTGGAAAAATTTGATAATTACCATATTGCAATTCGACATATTTTATTGGATTATTCGGGGCAAAATATTCTCTATTTTCAAATTTAATTTTAGAAAGCGGTAACACAGTATCTTTGCTAAAATGGTATGATGGCTTTCTAATATATTTTTTGTCAGTGTTAGATATTTCCCACCAAACTTTATAAATTGCATTTTCATATTTATCAGATATATCGAAAGCAAATAAATCAAGTAATTCATATTTATCATGTCTTATAATTTTATAAAAACAATCACTCGGAAAATTTCTTAAGGTTGAAGCGTCAACAAATGTATATGTTGAATGATTTTTTACTTCTTCACTAATAATTTTAATAATCCTATCTCTATCTGACATCCAAAAAGCTATATCAATATCATTATCCCAAGGAATAAAAGAATTATGCCTAACTGCGCCAAGCAACGTACCGCCGTCGAGCCAGTATTGAATATTATGTTTTTCTAAAATATCAACTACATAATTTAGAGCCTCTAGTCTTTCTTCTTGAATTTGCTTCATACCAGCTCTTGCAGGAATAACGTTTTTAATATCAACATAATGATTTAGATATATACTCTGTTTAAAAGCGATAGAATCTACTATAGATTTGATATAAAAGATTGTCTCTGAGTATTCGGCAAGCTTGTTTTCAATATCAATCAATTTAGAATATTCATTATTACTCAATGGAGTGAAGGCATCCCTTTCTCCGTTCATATATTTACATCTAAATCTTTTCCGATATTTTTTTATGGGAATTAAACAAGAAAGTAATTTTATAATTCTTTTTTTCATTTTTATCTCATCTCCAATATTTATCCATTTTTTGACGTAATTTATTCCTACGTTTTTTTCTTTGAAATAAATCTAAAATTGGTATTTGAGCTAAAGCAATCATTAATGCATAAACAAAAATTTTAAATCTATTTTTTATTTTGAGTCGTTGGATTAAATTTCTCTTTTTTATATTATTTTCTATTTTAACAGTGCTTTTTTCTTCTCTTTGAATAAAAATAACTTCATTATCTTTATTATCTATATTAAGAAGTTTTATATTTGTAAATTTTTCAAGTTCCTTGAATCGGTTTTCCCATCTTCCATTTTGTTCAATTGCATTATTTAAATCTGCAACACAACGTAGTCTTAACTCTTCGTCATTAAGAAGTTTAATAGCTTTTTCTCTCATATCGAATCTATCTTTATAAATAACAGCTTCGAGAGTTTCTTTTGATAGATATTTTTCGAATAAATCTCGCCAGTCTGGCTTGTCTTCCATTAACAAGCACGAACTTGATGCCA
>SUUX01000008.1 GCA_015062305.1 Alphaproteobacteria bacterium | reverse complement strand
GTCACAACATAATCGCCGTCTTCGTTTTGAGAATAAGAGCCTCCATAATCTGCGACTAGCAGATCAAGCGCTTTTACTCCGGTTATGATATCATCAAATTGAATTAGGCCTTGATTGATGGAGTTTAAGTCAATTTTTGATAAGGAATATATAGCATCCGATTTTTTAATTGTGCCACCATCATCATTAATAGTTTCAGTATAATTACCGGAAAAAATGCTGTTGCCATTGTCTGCAATTATATTTAGTTCTTCTTCATTATAAATAGCGCCACCTCTGGCTTTTTTACCTTGTGCATAGTTGTTATAAAAACTACTATTTACCAATGTAATGATACCTTCATTATAAATCGCTCCACCTTTGGCAAAATAGTTTTCTGAATGAGCATAGTTACCGATAAAATCTCCAGTAATGTCTCCTATGGTGCCGCTATAATTATAAATAGCTCCACCGAAGGCATATGCACCTAGAACATAGTTTCCTATAAAATCACCGGTAATATCTCCTATGGTGCCGCTATCATTAAAAATAGCTCCGCCATTGGCATTGCCGTTTCCAAAATAAGTATAGTTACCAATAAAATCACCGGTAATATCTTCTATGGTGCTTTCTTCTGCATTGTAAATAGCGCCACCGAAGGCATATGTACCTAGAACATAGTTTCCTATAAAATCACCGGTAATATCTCCTATGGTGCCGCTATCATTAAAAATAGCTCCGCCAATGGCATTGCCGTTTCCAGAATAAGTATAGTTACCAATAAAATCACCGGTAATATCTTCTATGGTGCTTTCTTCTGCATTGTAAATAGCGCCACCGTAGGCATATGTACCTAGAACATAGTTTCCTATAAAATCACCGGTAATATCTCCTATGGTGCCGCTATAATTATAAATAGCTCCTCCTCTGGCATAATTACGATACCCTGTTGTTTTAACATAATTATTGATAAAATCTGCAATAATAGGGTTTGTATAATCTTGAGTATTATAAATAGATCCACCTTCAGCATCACTTTTGCTATCGATATCGATGTATTCACCAATAAACACCTTGTTTGTAGTGTTTTCTGCGGTTAGGTCATCATAAAGTGCTGTGTTGGCTTCGGTGTAGCCATCGGGCATGTGGTAGGTATATTTGTAGAACTTGTCACCAATGGCAATGGTATCTTTTCCGGCAGAGGCAACCTCTTCCCAAGTAACTTTGGCACTGGTGAGGGAGTTGAGATAATCGGCATTTATGGTGATAGGTTCGGAGCTGGCTTGGACAGAAAATGCTGAAAAATATAGACTTGCAACCGCAAGGAGAATTGTCTTGCGGCTTGCTATTTTATGGAGAAGATTTTCTATCTTTTTCATAGTGTTAGCTCCTTTCTACTTGAAGCAAAATATGAATTTATTATAGCATGGAATCGGCGGAAAATCAACACTTATTATATATCCCCGACAAAGGATTGGAATTGTTGGGGTTGAGGAGAATCGGGAAAGAATTGGTTGATGTTTTTTTGAGGAGTGTGAAGGGTTTTTTGGGGTGATTTTTTTGTGTTTTGGGGTGCGATTCTCACCCGATTCGGAAAAGGGGTGAGATTGCCACGTCGCATTCGCTCCTCGTGATGACAAAAAGAGGGCTGGTTGCCCAAGCCCTCTTTAATAAATGGCATTTGTTAGGTTACCTCGGTCACGGCTCTGAGGTTGCCGTCTCGGTTAATTTGCACGACCCTTAGCTTTTGGCGCATTTCTTCTATTGTCTTTTTGCGATCGATGGTTGGATAGGTGTGCAAAATGCGATCTGTGAATGCCTGATATGCCGCCTCTGATGTTTCTGCGTGGATGGTTGCTAAGCAGTTATCATGGCCAGAACCCATTAGCTCCCACAGGGCGCCGGCGTTTCCGGTGGAAATCTCTCCGCCGATGATGGCATCTGGCGTGAAACGGACAACCAAGTCAATGATTTTGGCATAGTTTAAGGCGTTTGTCTGTTCTGTTCGAGACAACACCAAGTGAACTCTGTTGGGGTGTGGAACAATAAGCTCTCGGGTATCTTCAATGGTCAGAATTCGTTTGTGAATATCTAAAATCTTGAGCAAGTTGTTTAAAAATGTGGTCTTTCCGGTTGCTGTTGCTCCAGAAACTAAGATGTGGTCACCTCTTTTGATGCTGAGCAGCAGACGCTCATAGGGGTCTGTTGGCTCTTTGATGCCTTTTAACGGGTTTATCTGGTGTAAGGCAGAACCTTGTTTTAAACCATAATCGCCAAGCCCAAAAGCAACGTCATCGGAGTGCACACGAATCGTGAGAGCCACGCCACCGGTGAGGTCATCGTTGTCATACATTACGTTGCGGCCGCAAATGGCGGAAAAGCGGTGTTCTCCGGGGATGGCAGCATATACAACCGGGTTGCCTTGAACCGGATCAAAAGGAAGCTCGTATGTGTTGGCAACAATATATAGCAAATCTGTTAGGTATTCTTTGGTGAGTTTTTCGTCTTTGTACATTACCCACGGATAGGCTCTTTTGCCCCTAAGGCGAAGCCATATTTGCTGAGAACGGTTGATGGCAACCTCTTCGATATTGTCCTGATTATACCAATAAGAGAGAGGACGAAGAATGGACTCTAAAACTGTGAAACTCATTTTTTTCTCCCTTAAAACAGAGCAGGAACACTGTTATTGCCAGATGATTTGCTGTCATTGTTTCCGGAGCTGTTGTTATTATTGTTGGAGCCGGAAATAGAATTTGACGGAGGTGGTGGAGGTGCTATATATGCCTGCCCCTTAGCTTTGTTCTTTTTGGTGTTTGACACTAATGGAGCCGGTGCTTTTGCACTCTCTATGTCTTCGGCCTCGGCATCGTATACAACATCTCCGCTATCGACACTGACGCTATGAGTAACTTTTTCTTGTCTGTTCTTTTCTCTTTTGGCGGCCATCTGTCCGTCATCAATAAAGATTTCCGGTTTTTCAAGATTGATTGAGGAATCTTGATCCCTTTCAATGGTTCTAAGCCACAGATCTGTGTTGGGGAAGACAATGATTCTGGTGCCTGCGGGAACATAGGTCATCGGCTTGATATTTGATTTGTCGCGCAAAATTTCATCAAAAATATCACTCATCTCATTGATGAAGCTTTGGCGTGCATCGTTGGCTGCTTGTTGTCTTGGGCTTTCTCCTGTTGAAGATTCGTTGCTGTCTGGCGACATGAAATATGATGTGGCACTGGTTAAGCTGGTTGTCAACACGGGTAATGTATATTTTTTAAACAATTGCTGGTCAACATAGCCCAAGGCTCCACCCCTACCTTGCGCATCGGCAGTCAAGCTCCCTTGGAATACAAACAAAGAGCCGTCTGGTCTAATGAGGCGTTCCCATGAAATTTGGACTCTGGCAGCTTCTGACGTGGCCTCGGTGCTGGCTGTTAGACCGCCCAAGGTTCCGATTAGACGACTACCGGCAGGAATAATAACATTGCGACCTTCTTCTGCATATACATTGCGCTCAACATAAGCAGTAATCGGCGAAGGATTGTTTGAATCGATTGCTCTGGAGATAACGGCGGGAATAGGTTTGTCTGCCAAAATCATCTCGCTCAAATCTACTCTCCATGAAGAAATTATTTTGCCAATTCCTTGCTCTGACCAGTCTTTCTGCATACCATCAAAAGCCTCTTTGCGAGTGCTGTTGCTAATTTTGCCAACAGTGGCATTTTTGCGACGTTGTGCCATTGCTGTATTGAGTGCGGCTTGGCGTGCAGGGTCATATCTCTCTCCAGGACCAAATCCTCCTCCTGGCCCCAAATTGCCAGGAGAGCCTTCTCCGGTGCCATAGGCTCCGCCATCTCCAAAAGTGCCAGGGGGAACAAAGATGCCTCCATCTTGGGTTGTTTTGGGAGATTTGGCCTCCTCAATGCCAATGAGCGTGCCATCGTCATCAATCACTAAGCCGTCAGGCATTAGGCGTCCGAGGACTTTGCCAGATTTGCTGACAACTGTTTTGTCTTCCATTATATCTCCCAGATATTCGCCGTCTGGTGTGAGGGCTATGCCCAAAGATTTGCGGTATTGTGAGCTTTCTAACAATTTGAGAGCAGGAGAGACATCTTCTGTTTTGCTGACCGGAGTGCTTGGCAACGGTGCTTTTTCGTACCAATTTCTATTGATGCCTCCAATTATATTTCCGCTTGCATCAATTGCATCTCCTGCTTCATTTATCTTGCCTATGATTTTGCCGTTGGCGTCTAAAACATTGCCCTCAGCGTCAGCTGTCCCGATTATATTGCCTTGTTTATCAAATACTTTTCTGTTCTCAATGCTGGCGCCGGAACTATCTTCAACCCGGCCAATAACTTTGTTGTCTTTATCAAGAATATTGCCGTCTTCATCAGAATAGCCTACAAATTTGCCATCTTTATCAAAAAGCATTTTTTTCTTCTGAGAGCCTATCACCGGGCTATAATATTGTAGAGGGTTGGCCTGTGCAATAATCTCTTCTTTGTTGTTTGTGATGTTGCCGGCCTTGCCTAGTGAGCCAATCTTTAGCCCTGCGGCATCTATAACATCTCCGGAAAAATTGAGTTCTCCTAATACGAGCTTTGAGTTGTCTCTAATTAGGTAATCTCTGGCTCCACGAGCAATTACTTGATCTGATTTGTCAACTAGGAAACCTTTGTTAATACGGCCCAGATTTTGATTGGTGAAATCGACAACATCTCCACTGCGGGTGATGTAGCCGATGATATCGCCGTTTGAGTTGTATACATAAAAATCGTATAATGCATATCCTGCTTTTTTGTTGTCTATTATCACATAGCCCTCAAAATCTATGTTTCCTATTTTGGTTCCTTGGTTGCTTATTACTGAACCATCTTCTTTGACTAAACCAACAAACCTATTGTTGAAATCAAACGCAACAGTATACTTCAATATGTTTCCAATCGGTATGCCGGCGTTGGAATTAACATTACCGTTTGGTTGTTGATATGCAACAATGGATCCTTCGTCGTCAACAATAGAACCATCTAAAATACTTTGGCCAATAATCTTGCCATCAAAACCAATTGCCGATGAATAAGTAACAGATTTGCCAATGATTCCGCCATCGGCGTTTGTCAATCGTTGATTTCTGTTGAGACAGCCAAGTTGCGCATTGTCTGCATTGACCACTCTTCCGTCTGAATTTGTGTATCCAGAAATGCGACCTGAAAAATCTATTATCGGAGAAGAAGAAACAAGATAACCCAAAGGACTACCTCCGTCACTAATAGCATATCCGTTTGTTAGAATTCTTCCCAGATATGTGCCTCTGGAGTTTTGAAGCACGCCCTTAGTAGACAATACACCAACGGCTTCGCATTCATTGTTGAGCATAATCCCATTGTCAACAACTCGACCGATTACAAAATTGTTATTATCAACAACAAACCCTCTGTCAACAACTTTGCCTATTTGAGCACCGCTTAGGTTTCTTACCGCCCCTAACAAGTTGGCATAGCCGATGAAATTACCGCCAAAGTCTACGACAATCTTTGATTGATAGCTGTGGCCAATGAGAGGTGAATAATTAGAACTATCTTCAGTGTCTGTTGCTACAACACCTCCGTCGGGCAAGATTTTGCCGATGACATCCAAAGATGTATTCATAACTAAGTTGCCGGCATTTATATTGCCTAAAAATTCACCGTTAGAATTTGTGGCATATAATGAGGGTATCTCAGCTCCTAAAAGTTGATTTTGCATCCCTAAAACAATATTTCCGGATATTGTCTTGCCAATCGAGGAGCCCATTAGATTTTTGGGTTCGCCGTCTAAGCCCAAAATGCCGATGAAATTACCTTTAGAATTATATAAAGATGCAACAGGAGTGGCTGTTCCTGATATTGTTCCATCTTGCTTATACACATATCCTTGCGGGGTTGCTTTTAGAATATCTGAAGATGTTTCAACCGTTCCGGCAACGCCTGCTACTCCGACAAAAGAATTATCAGCATCGTAAACAACCATGGCGTTAGGCATAACAGCTCCAATTACATGGCCAGATAAATCTACTGCGTCTAGGCCAATCATGTAACCAATATTTGTGCCGCCCAATGAAATAACAGAACCATTGGCAATAGCGTGCCCCTTGATATCTCCTTTATAATCAAAGACAGGGCCTGTCTTAAATATTTGCCCTACAGGAAGACCATCTGTGCCGGAAATTACACCTCTGGCCCCAACTTGGTAGATGATTTCTTTTGCTTTTGCTATTCCACCTTCTGGCATGATACGTCCGAGGTAGCGCCCGTTTAGGTCTGTTGCTGTTGCTGATGGGTCTATGCTATAGCCCAATAATTTATTTTCAGGATCCACAATTTTTCCATCTGCACGAATACGCCCTATAAGCTTTTCGCCATTTACAACCTCTCCGTTGTAGGATACATATCCTAAATAGTAGCCATTGTTATCAAAAGCGTATCCGGTGCGAACAATGCGACCGATGATTTTGCCTTGAGAATCGTAAGCATATCCATTTGCTCGAATTTGACCAAGTGTCTCTCCATCGAAACCTGATATGGCACCGCCGGGCGCTACACTTCCGATGAATTCTCCTTGAAGAGAGACAACCATTTTAGATGATGTTAAACGTCCATCTAATATATAGTCGCCTCCAACTTTGCGGTAGGCATATCCGTCTGGAGTTACAACACCAATGGTCTGACCTTGCAAATTGGTATATAATCCTTCACCACTTATACGACCAATTGTCTCGCCCTTGTCTGAATATACAAGCCCTGGGAAAACTACTCCGCCAACAATCTCAAAATAATCGTTAACAACCAAACCATTAGGCAAAGTTCTACCAACCACCTGCCCAGAAGACATTCTGACAGAACCGTCATTTCCTACTTTTCCTAGAGGCCTAGCATCGTTACCTATGGCAATTCCTTGAGGGACAACGCCGCCAATAATCTTTCCATCAGAATTGAGTATCAAACTATCGGCAGTAACATTACCAATAAGACTATTATCAAAGCCAACAACTTTGCCATCTGGAATAACTTTTCCTATTAGTTCTCCATAGAAGTTTATAGCCGTAATTTCCAGGGCCGAAGCTTCTGTAATTATGGCCAAAAGCGTTGCACAAACAAAAGCAATGCTCCTAGATGTTTTTTTTATGCGCCTAACAAATACCAACGTCTAGTTCCTCCGGTTTTTGGCTACTTCTTGCAAAACATATCCTGCCACTTTTTTATCAAGATCAATAAAGGAACCGTTATTTTTGATATTTCCTATTATCTCTCCTGATGCGCTTATAACTGTTCCATTATGAGAAATGCGACCTTTATACTGCCCATCATTTCCCAAAACAGTTGCTCCTATTTTATATAATTTGCCCATTATGTTATTCTGGTTATCAATAGCCAGCCCTCCGGACAATGCTTTGCCTATCAGTTTACCATCAGAAGCAATTATTTTACCATCAAAATTTACATAACCCACAACTTTATCATTGTTGTCAATAACAATATCTCCGTCAACGACCTCTCCGATAAGCTTTCCGGATAGGCTAAGAACATTGCCACCTGATAGCTCCCTACCAATTGTATTATTGTTTATGTCTGCAACAGCTCCATTAGAAGCAACAACTCCTATTACATTTCCTCCAAAGTCTATAACCGCTCCTTTGTGCAGAATGCTGAGGTTGTTATCTGTGGAACCTCCGGGAAGTA
This sequence comes from Alphaproteobacteria bacterium, assembly GCA_015062305.1. Lineage (GTDB taxonomy): Bacteria > Pseudomonadota > Alphaproteobacteria > RF32 > CAG-239 > CAZU01. The sequence continues at coordinate 64,422 of SUUX01000008.1, read as the reverse complement.
TTGCTGTCGACACTTCTCCTTTAAGGTTGGTTACGTCTCCTAGGGAATTTAGGAAACCGCTATATGCTCCCCAAATATCTATCATTGTTCCTTCAGGAATAACTTCTCCAACAATTTTGCCATCAGAATCGACAATCTTAGAGTCATGAGTAGATTGAGCTTCTATGCTTCCTTTAGGAGACACAACCTTACCATCTGCTCTGGCGTAACCAAGATATGAACCATCGTATCCTATTGCAGCACCGGTTGTTGCAACAGCTCCATTATATTCGCCTTTGGGATTAAAAAATCTTCCTTTAATATCAATATAGCCAACCTTATCACCATAGCGACTTATAACTTGGGCATCTGGAGTTACTGTTCCAACAACATTTCCGTTCAAATCCAAAACTTCTCCCTGAGGCAAAACGGAAGCCAATGTATTTCCGACAAATCCCAAACCTCCATTTTTAAGATATCCTTGAGAAACACCTTTGGAATCGTATATTTCTCCATCTGGAAATAATCGACCTAAGATTTGGTTTTGAGCACCAATGATAGAGGTCTTTTCCGGCAAAGAAATTCCAATTATTTGATTATTCTTATCTAACAATAATCCTGATGAAGATAGTACAGAATCGGCCGAACCATACCTTTTTAATGTAGCGTCAGATCCAATCTCTCCCATATATTTACCCTGCATATCGTATCCATGAAGAGCCTTAACAACAGAACCGACAAATATACCTTTATTGCCGAAGACTTCACCGTGTAATCCGACACACCCTATCGGCAAACCGGCGGCATTAACAACAATGTGATCATCGTTAATTGAGCCCAGATATTTACCATCATAGTCGACAACAGGACCTTGATATGCAACGTGGCCTATAAATTCTCCCTTTTCGTTAAGCACACTGCCATCTGGATTTGTACAGCCGACATAACGATTATCGGCATCTTTTACAATCCCATGACTGTCTGTTTGTCCTAAATAGTGGCACTCACTATCAAAAACCTTACCTTGAGGAACAATAGAACCGGCATATATTCCTTCTGCATTTATAGCATCGCCATTAAAATTAATTTTTAATCCGGTATCCTTTGTTCCTTTTTTTATTTTGCCATCATTGTCTAGGTATCCTAATTCCTTACATCCAAAACCGACAACAAAACCTCCTTTTACAACTTTTGCAATAATCTTGCTCGCTTCTATTGATCTAACAAATCCATTTGGTTGAGATCTACCTATAATTTTACCCGAATCATCGGTTACGGATCCATCATTTTGTAAAACACCAATAACACTTCCTTGAGGAGAAATTACGAGCTGCCCACCCTGCACCAAGGAACCAACAATGTTACCATCTAAGTTATAAATTTTTCCGTCTTCGCCAACAAATCCAATTTGTCGACCATTAGAATCGTAAACCTTGCCGTCTGCCGCTACATATCCGATAATATTGCCATTTTCATCGATGGCTAAATTTACATAGTCTCCAGCTTTTCCTATGATATTGCCATTATTATCGACAATGGTGCCATCTTCCAGCATTTTGCCGATAATGTTACCGTTGAAATCTCTTACAACTCCATCTTCATCAATATATCCGATGACTTTGCCATCTTTATCATATGCCAGACGAACTTTTTTTCCAACAGAACCGGCCAGACCTTTTTTAGAAACCTTGCCATCCTTATCTGCATAACCAATTATGTTGCCGTCTTTATCAACTACACTACCGTCGGGCATAACCACTCCGATAGGGTTGCCATTTTCATCAATAGCGACTCTTCCGGGTTTTGTAATGCTGCCGATAGCGTTGCCATCCATATCAACAACTGTGCCATCTGCCAGAACACGGCCTATCACATTGCCATCCATATCGACAACTGTGCCATCTGATAAAACTCTGCCGATGATGTTTCCATCTTTGTCATAGACGAATCCTGTTTCGACGGCTTTTCCTTTAACTTTTCCATCTAAACCGATTACTGTTCCATCCGGAAGAACTCGCCCGATTATGTTACCATCAAGATCCACAACAGTTCCATCCGGATTGGCATAGCCTATAAGATTGCCAAACTCATCATAAACAGCTCTTCTATTGTCGGCAACACCGATTACATTGCCTTCTTCATCAACAATTAGCCCATCAGCTCCTACTCGCCCGATAATATTTCCATTAGCGTCTCTAACATAGCCATCTTCATCAACAGAGCCGACTATCTTTCCATCCGGACCAATTGCGTTACGCTCTATCTTGTATGTTTCTGAACGAGTGGCGGATACATCTACATTTTCGCAAAGGGTGCAATCTTCTTTAACTACAGCAGCACCCATCACAGGAACTTTGGCTGATTTAATATTGCTCTGCCCCAGGCTTAATTCATACCAAGATATGATAAAGTTATTTTGAACATTGCCGGCAACCACCGGAGCCCAACTCATAGTAATATTACAAGTTTCATCCCCAGACAATGTTTTGCCATTACAGCCATTATTATATACAAACCCATCTGCGGGAGGATCGGCCAACTCAACAGAAACAATTTTTATGGCAACACGCCCATTTGTACCTAAAGTGAGAACGTTTTTGGCGTCTGTTCCCAAAACAACTTCACCCATAGAAACAGGGTCTGGAGTAGAAGTTAAAGGAATCTCTCCTTCAACTGTCGTAAACTCAATATTTTGAGCAACGGGGCCTGTTTCTTCCAAATTAAGAACATCTGCATTATCATTGAAGACAGGATCTTCATAATCATCAATTTTCTTATTGCTTTTGATTAGTAACATTACCCCAAAAAGAAATATCAGCAATGAAGAAACACCAATCGCCAAAATAATGCGATTGGTTTTCTTTACATATTTCTCTGAATTTGTTAAATTATCTCGCTCCATTGTCTCTCTTTACTGGGTTCTAACAACACTACAAAACACGCCGTTTCGACCTAAAACTCCACAAGTTTTATCTCCTTCCTCCAGACTCTTAACAGGCCCGACACGGAGATGGAATAATTCTTTTCCTTGGCCATCAGCCGGAGCATCTACAGAAAAGAAAGGTTCGTACCTTTTAAGTTCCGTACTATATTGTGAAGACAATTTGTCCCACAAATTTTCTAGATTAGCGACATTGTCATCTGTACCTAACTCAATGGATATATTAGAATTGATTCCATCTGTAAAACCGCTACCATAGGCGTATTGACGGCCATAGGCATTGGCGATAGAGTTGCCAGAATTGTTTATACGTTGCATCTTGCTATAGTCAAACTCACCGGCCACCCCTCCACCGTATGTGGAATTAGCTGAAGTCTGCCCATATTGAGGAACAATTACTTCACTTTGTCCAACCTGTATATTGTATTGCCCAATTGCGGCATTCCCCGTACCAGACATATTGCCGGAAGCCGGATAAAATCCAACCGAACCATGTGTGTTACCAGCAACGCCTGAAGATGTTTGCGGATAACCATTAGACACTTCTCCTTGTTTTTCTGGCAATGGAGCTGGCACCTCCCAAGATGGTGGTAAATAATCTCTAGAATCGATAGAATATTCCAAACCGCTTTCGTCAGAACGACGCAGTTTTATACAAATAATGCGCTTTCCGTTTCTAAGCACAAGATCGCCTACGCCTTCAACGATAATAAGGCGGTTATCCGGACCTTTAGTTCTGAAGCCAACTGGAACCTCAACCCTTTCAACAATCATACTAACCACAGGACGTTGCATCATGTTTAGAGATTTTTTGCCCAAGTCAATATATGTAAAGATATCATCTCTCCATACTCTTTCTGGAGCGATAACAACGTCATCCGGATTAGGAACATATACCTCCAAATCGAATCTAAACTTGGAAGGATCCAGAGGTATCGTCTTTAACCAATCACTATCTTGAAAGCGTCTGGTATAATTGGCATCTACAGACTTACCTCCTGATGTTGTTCCCCCCACATGGGCGCCTATAACCCCACCACTCTTAGAGCCAAAATTTGCACGACCGCCACCGTTTTCACCACCGACGACATCAATATCTATAATAGAATTGGTTAAACGCTCTGTATTAACGGCCTCACTTTTTACATAAAAAACATATCGGTTACCGGAACGGCCAAAAACAATTACGTTAGTATCAACACCAATATTAGCACCTTTTCTGGGATATAGCATCAAAGAATTAGGACCAGATATTTGCCCATCAAAGGTTGCATTGTCACCGATGAAGATATCTTCTATCATCTCCCACTCTGGAAAATTAACCAGAGTTATCATACCTTCCCTTACTCTAATCGGCAAAACCAAATCAGGAGACCAATAATAGCGAGAATACGCAGGTTTGCTTTGTCCCTCACCTAGGTTTTGAAGAGGATCAAGCCACGCTGCCTGTGTCATACCCAAAGAGTTGAAACCAGCATACCCCAGGTTCATTGGCGTATAATTACCTTGAGCTTGCTCTGCGCTAGCATCCATTATTTGTTGGTCTACTTGCGCAAAAGCCGCTGCTCCAACAGAAACCAAGCTAGCAACAACAAACAAAAATACCTTAGAAAACTTTGACAACACTTTGGTTACTCCACCTTATTGTAGGTTAAAGAATACTTATCGACCGTAAAGCCGACAGGGTTCTTTAGCCTATCTCCATATTTAACTGTTTTGGGACGATAGTAAACGTTTAGTGAAGCGGTCCAATAATTAACCTCCGGCTCCACAGATTCAGGATACATATCTCTAGTTTCATATTCTACTTGCCAAATCCCATTAGCAAGTTCATTAACAGAAAGAATCTTCACATCTCTAGAAAGGCCTCTTCGGCGAATAATGGATAGAGCTTTTTGAGCGGTTCCTTTTACAAAATCATCATACATACGTGGCGAGGACATCTCTTTTACAGGACCATCTGGGCTCCAACGAGCCTCCATCTCCGCAATATCTCTGCTAAAAGAACTTCGCAACAGAACGTATTCTCGTACAAAAACTTCCGTTATTGCTTTATAGTTACGCAGTCCCTCTTTGATTGGCTGAATATTATATACCTGCTCAGCCCTATCTTGGAATGTGAGCAAAAAAGGCTCAACCCGATACAAAGGAATAACCTGAAAAATCGCAAGTATTAAAACCAGATTGCAACAAATACTTAAAGCTGTGATTACCGCAAATGCTCTCGCAGTCCACAAATATCGTTTTTCACCAACATTGGCAACAAACAAATCTGAAGCATCTGCCTTTTGCGATGCTCCCGAACCTATAAGCCTACGCTCAGTCTGTGTTGCTCCAAGTTTTTCTACCATTGTAACACTCTATATTGTTGCAACAAACCAATCCGGCAAATTTTTAGGGAGTTCAATCTCCATACAGGCGCACGGAGACAACTTTAGCCCATCACTGGCCTTGCTAATACCAACAGGCTCTGGTTCATAATAAGACCCAAAACATCCAGACAGCAAGAAAACAGCAAATAAAATCAACAACTTAGCATATTTAACCATAAAAAGAACCTTTATATTAAGCTTAATATTAGTAATCTAGACGTTGTTTAGGTTATACTCTTTTAGTTTAAATGTCTAACGGCTTAATAATACTTATCAACAAATTAGAAAATTTCCACCTCTGTTTGGGAGTAACGTGTAACAGTAAAGCCAAGTGGATTTATTAAGCGACGTCCTATAAAGATACGCTCTGGTATAAAATGTGCAGTTACAGAAGCTGTCCAGTATCTAACCCTTAAAGTAGCTTCTTTTTGAGATTGGCTTTTGCCCTGCTCATCGAACAGATCGTAAGTTTTGAAATCCACTTTCCACACATTACTACGAGCTCCGCCTTGACGATTGATGGAAATGATATCAACCTCTCTGACGAGAGTTTGCTTAAACATCTTTTCCCAGTTTGAAGATGCACTTTTATGAAAGGCGTAAAAAACATCATAGGTTGACAGATAATTTACCATGCCTCCCGGCATCCATCGTGACCTCATCTCCATAGGATCATTAATGACAGTGTTACGCAGGATTACGTATTGACGCACAAACATCTCCATTAACTTCTCTCTTGAAGACATCTGCATTGAGATTGGTTCTTCTCTTACAATTTCTTCAGATGAATCTTGGTTAATAATCAAAAAAGGCTCTACAGTTACCATTGGGGCAAGCCTAAACAAGGATAACGATGCCCCTATGAGTAGCAGCATAGATAGTGTGGCGGTTACTATAAAAAAGCGAGAGAGCCATAGATAGTATGTGAGCTTTGCTCCTTCGGCTTCTCTTTCTAAACGAGCAATAAATTCAGGGGCTTGTTTTTTGCCACCTTCTATCGCCAATGTCTGTTGCCCGCCAACTATTTGATTTGCTTCCATGTCTAACTATACCCTCCTTAGTATGTCGCACAATATGGTTTTGTCGGAGCATCTGTATTTTCTTCAAATGCTTCTAGTTCTTTCTGGAGTTTTGATGCCGCCTCTTGGTTAACTTTAGATGTTTTTATGTCTTCGTCAATAGTATTTTGTTGGTTCTGTCCGCCATACACGACTGTTAGCTCTTCTCTATCTTTTTCCATTGTTTCTATGAGTTCTTTAAGACCATCAAGACGTTCTTCTACAACTTTGTTGTCTTGTATGTTAACCTCGGACATAAGCATTTTAGCCTCTGATATTTTTTGGTTTTTGATAGAATCCAAACCATTTCTTATCAAGTTGAAATCTTTTTCTTGACTTAAGTCAATATTCGGATTTGGCTCAAAACCATATTTGCGTAGAATATTAAACAAATCATCTATCTCCACTTTGAATTCTGCTTCCATTTCTTGAAGTTGCTGACGTTGTTTTTGTTCGTTTTCGGCAAATGTTAAAAAATCCCCTATCTGGTTTTGGCTCAAGCTTAACATATCCAATACGGCAAGTCTGTTTTTTTGAGAATCGTTCAATTCTTGTTCTGCAGTTTCGTTGAGCATTTCATAAAAGCTATCGTATACTTCTTTGCGAAAACGAATGTTGCCTGATGCTGTCTGCTCAAATAAGGAACCCAACTCGCTATACTCACAATCGTCTTTTGTGGGATTGATGGTGATACTTTCTTTTAAGTATACATTGTGTTTTTGATGATATAGTTTATCTTTTTGAACATCAATGTATGGACAAACCTCAAAGGTTCCGGAAAGAGGGGTTCTGATAAAATTGCCTTTTCCATCTATATCTAGAACAATAGATGTGTTTGCAACTTGACAAGGCATTATTCCCTTACGAAAGAAACTTTGCTTGAAACACCCTAAATTTAACGCTTTTTGCAAATCCATTGGTGTTTCAACAAAACTTCTTCTTTTTAACATATGCTTCCAAACTTCAGGAATCTCCCCTCCATAATTTAGAAAATCCTTAAGTATTATAGACGGGCTTACTGTTAATCCCTTGACGTTGGGAACTACGTTTCTGAAATCTACTTCATCAAAGCGGAAAACCTCTCTTAGTGGCGGGAGTTTATTGCTAAAAATGGCTTTTGGCGCTCTTATATCTCTCTTTTTGGCTGGTTTGCCTACAAAATAATCTTCCTCCTCTATTTTGGACCCTTCTGTACCCATGAGTTTTGAATACATCATAAGACCTGATATTGATGGCAATCCGCTAACATTTATAGAAACAGCCATTGACTTCAGATCTCTTACCATGCTTTGATGAATTTCAACAATTTTAGCATGATTTTCTGGCATATACATACCATCTTGGAGTTGCTTTATCTCAGCAACGGCTTGATTCACTCTGGCATCAACTTTTGCATATAAATCACCCAGTGCTTGCCCTGCTGCAGATTCTAGAGCAGCATACAGAAGAAGTGCTCTCACATTTGTTTTTGCTTCGGGATTGCTTAGTTGGCTTATGATTTTTGATTTTATCCGTTGCGCAAAATCTTTTTCACTTTTGCTGATGATGTTAGCAACCTTGTCTGTAGCCTGTGTAATAAGATTATCTAGCTCAGAAGGAACATCTTCTTCTTGCACCATTCTTAGGCGCATTTGCAAAATTCGCTCATCAAGAGCTACAATTTCTTCCTCTATTTGTTTGGCTTTATTTTGAAGATTTTTTATTTTCAACTGCAACTCTGTAATTTTTGATTCTTCCTTTTTATCAGCAACACCCTTGGCAAAAATTGCCTTGTCTGCGCTGGCATCTGAAACCCCATATTGGGTCACCCCTCCCACTGGCATTCCATCAACAGAGCTCGGAAAAGGCTCCATATATGTTACCTTTTCTGTCATTTCATCAGATGTACCACTATGGATGTTGCTACGAATATCTGAAAGTTCATCTTTTAATCGTTTTATTTCTTTATTCACGGTGTCTGTTTCATCCAGCAAATCCTGGCGTTTCTTTTGCATTATGGCGATTATACTCTTGTTTTTTTGATATCTTTCTTCTGCCTGTTTTTCATCTTCTTCAATGAGGCGTTGTATCTCTTTTTCTAAGGCATTATATTGTTTTATTTTTAATTGTTGGTGTTCATTGGCTGTTATATCAATATTGCTGGCATCGAAATTTGAGAAAGGGAAAACAATTTCACCTTCTCCATCATCATCATCCTCACCATCACTATCATCTCCTTCTTCATCATCTTCAGATTTAGGCGCTTCTGAAGTTTTTTCCTGTTGTTTTTGAGATGTGTCGGCATTGTCTTCATCTTTTGGGTTGGTAGAAGAATCGGAAGCATTCCCACTGCTTTCTCCTTCTTTTTTATCATCACTTTGTTCTTTTGGGGCTTCTTCTTTTTCTATATTATCTAATGTATCAGTTTTATCACTTGGCTTAAATTCTATAGCTTCTTCCATATTCGGGTTTTTATTATCATTACCAAATGATGGTGTTGTATTTGTGGTATCCGTTGTTTCTTTCCCTTTGTTTTCGTTAGAATTGTTTGTAACGGTAGGAGAACGACCCCCTTCTTCAATAATTGTGGTTTCTCTTTGTTGATAGGTCTCTAATTCTCTGTTCTTACCATTAGACAAGGCAAACGCAAAAGCCATTTTATCGGCATCATCGTGATTGTATGCAAAGCTGATATACTTAAGAGCTTCTGAAACCACGCTCAACAAATCACTCCTAGAAAAAGACTTTAGGTATTCTTTAATGTTTTGATATTTGAGATCTATATACTCACCATAGTAACTCTTGGTATCTTGCCAAATTGGGAATGCAGGTACACTCAGAGGTTCGCCCCATTTGGAGGAATCAGCTGCTAACATTTTAGAAGCCTCTGCTCCTATCTCCCATGTTAGCATTCTGCTTTTTCGAGATTCTTCCTCTAATTTTTCTTCGCTATTTTTGTTAATATTTTGATTTTCATCTGTATTAACGGCTGATCTAACTTTCTCCGTATTTAATACATCTTCAGAGCCAAAATCATCGGCATCTATATCTAATGTAGCCACATTGCTTGAAGATGTATCAAAAGTTTCTACAGCTTTTGCGGTTTCAAAAGCATTCCACGCCCATCCGGAGATGCCTGTTCTAGCATCGTGGTCAGATACATCTTTGTTTTTTCCCCACGTTATATCTGCGTTCTTAAAATGGCGAGAAACATATTTATAAGCGCAGTTGTCTGCAATTTTAAGGAATTCTAATGATTGATTGTATTTCTCTCTGGCTTTTCTCATACTTTTGGCTAGTTCTTTGTATGAACTTAACCCATTGATACGGTTGTGAATTTCTCTTGCAATAGAAACTTTTTCTTCTATAGGAGTCAGTTTTTCAAGCTCAGATAATTTTTCTTCTTCGTGAATGTAGGCGTGTGCTTCCGGTGATGGTGGTGCTACATTAAAGAAGAGAATATCATCCACAACACGATTACCAACAGAATTATCTAAAGAAACCTTGCTCTCTATCTGGCTAAGCGTAGAAACACCTTCTTTTATAGAAGGAACAATCTGCTGAGCAAATGCAAGTGTCTCTTGTTTAGAAACAGATGTTTGTGCATAAATTTTAGGGCTGAGAGAAGCCTCTTGGTCGGATGAACCTTCTATGTAAGGAAGAGCTTTATTTTTATGGATAGATTTTACAGATGCTAACTGAGCCTTAAGAGCAACAACTTTTAACAGCATTGTATAAAGATTATCCAAGGCCTCTACGGCGTTGGCTTCCACAAATACAGCGTCACTATTTCCCTCTGGAACAGGGATGTTGCAAGAGGCACTTTCTCCGGCAATACATTTTTTTGTAGCATCAAGCTGAGGTATCAAGTTCTTATCAAACTCTTGCTGTAATAAGTTTGCCGCAGTATATATTTCTATGATACTATCGCGGTAAAAATCTGTTCTGGCTTTGTCATAGGCTTGAATTGTTGCTACATCTGCTCCCGGATATCGTGAAAACATCATATTAGTGAGGTCATATATGTCGTATACATTTTCCATGCTATATTTTGACCCTTGATATGTGCAATCAACAACATCTCTGATCCCTCGGTTTTGATTCTTTATTTTTATAAGAGAAGGTAGCTCTCCTTGATAGATGTCCATCGCAGCAGTTTTAAAGTTGTTTAGCGTATACTCCACGGCTTTTTTGGTTTCTGAAGCTGTTTTTGCTAACATTCCAACTGTCTTTGTTGCAGAGGATATTTCATCGGAAAAATCTGTCATTTGGCAAGTAGGGCAAGCAAGCATCCAAAAAAAAGCTTGCGAAGGCTGTGCAATACAGCATATTAATCCGATTAGGGCTATATATATATAACGTTTGCTCATCTACATGCCCTCCATTACTATTTGGTCTATCCCCAAGCCAGAAACTTCATCTGCAAAACCTTGAATATTTTCTTTGAGTTGTTTTGCTTCTTCTGCTTTGGTTTTAATATCATCCTTTATTTGTTGTCCTGTTTCTTTTACTGAATTGACTTGTTCTTTGGCTTTGGAAATTGCTTCTTTTGCCGATGAAACCTCTTTTTTTAGGCTGTTAAGAAGAGAACCTTGTTTTTTTTGGATAGAATAATCACATAAGTTGAACTTTTCGCCAACTTGAAAAGTTTTAGTTTGATACATGGCGTTTATGTCCGCTGTTGTTTGTGTCTTTAGCTCATCAATCATTGTTGTTATAAGTATTCTAAGGACGTCTAATTGCTGAGATATCATGTCAGCATTTACGGATGAACGAGCCTCTTCACTGGTCATTGTTAAACCTAAATCTTCTGTAGATGATATTTTATCTTCTCTTTCTGTTCTTTCCATCAAGTTTTGCGCAGTATTTGCAAAAACTTTTTCTGCTGTAGACGACATCTTTTCTCTGCGGCGTTTTCTTAGGTTTGCCTCCTCTAATATTCCAACACTCTCTCCGGATGCAAACAATTCTGATATGTTTTTTTTGATATCTTCTGATGCGTTTGTTATTTTGGAAGTATTAACTCCTGCTAACTCTGAAATTTGTAAAGAAATATCTGCTATCACTTCTGACTGATCTTTTATTCTTTCGTCGTATTCATCTTTTATTTCTTGAGCTTTCATTTCCATATCTTTTAATTTTAGCTCAGTTTCTATATTAAGAGCGGCCATCTGGTCTTCTATGGCTTTTCTACTCTCGGGATTTGAAGAAGATGCAACCACACTTAAGTTGGTGTCGACATTGGCAACCTTGCCTCTCATCTGTTCTTCCAATAAAGCTTTTTCTTCGCCTAAATCCTCCAATTTGGCCAGTTTGGCCTCTTGCAAGGATATGATTTTTTTGCTTTCTTCGGCAAGTTTTTTAGAAAGAAGTGCTGCTTTGTATTCCTTGGTATCTTTTAGCTCCTCTGCTCGATTATACAAATTTTTTGCGTATTCAATACCTTTTTTGGTGTGTTCTATACCTGAGCTAACAAATTGCCCTAATTGAGAACTCTGAACTTTTTCTATCAGCTTTTCACATTTGGATTTTATCGTATTTACCCATTGTGTTACCTTCTGTACCGGTTTCCCAATATCTGTTTTTAAAAAAGCTTGAGAGTTATCTACATAGACAAATGTAGAAAATATCAAAGAAAACATTATAATGAATATATTGAACGTTTGTTTCATATTCATTCTCCACTTTTGTCTTTACAGCTTATTGAACCCAAAGAAAACAACTGTTCTGCTCCTTGCAGATTTGATATTGCAGCCTCAAGTTCAACAATTCTTTTTACATTTACGGCAATATCTGCAAACTGCTTTTTAAGCTGATCTTGCATAATGGCCTCTTTGGTTGAGCTACTTGTTTTCTTTTTGTTTTCTTTTCTAAGCATCTCAACTCTTATGGCTAAGGCTTCTGAATACAAACGGGTTGCATATTCATTTATGGTTTCTCTGTGTTTGAGTTCCTCTTCTTCTGCAATATGCGTATTTATGTTACTAGGAGCGTTTTCGTCAATGATTATACAAACATTCCCATTAACATCTTGAGGATCTGAAATATAACTGGGAATATTAAAGCTCCATGCATTGTTAATGCAAAGAAGACAAAATCCTGTAACCAAACCAAATATTACAATATTTTTCATTTGTTTTCTCCTTCTGGTATGGCTATAGATGCTTCAAAAGTCTTTCTGAGAGATGATGTTGTTGGCTTAAGAGATCTTCCTGTAAAAATCGGTTGTGCTTTGGAAATTGATGTCCGATCTATGGGCTTAGCCACAGGCGATAGCTGTTCTATTATTGTCTGTGGTGATGAAACCTCAATCTCACTAGGAATGCTTGTTGCCTCGAAATTCACGATATCATTTATGGATAATGCGGCAGGCATAGAAACATTATTATTTGGAAGTACAGAAATATCTGTTTGTACTAATTGTGCTCTTTGTTCGATATTTTCTGCTGCAATGTTTTGTTCATATATTTTTTGTATTGAATTATCTTCTGTAGGCAAGGTCTCCTTTGTTTCTTTTTTGGGTGAAACTTGGTTTGCTATCTTGTCTTTTGTAGAATTTAACAAAGCTTGGGTTCCTTCTTTTATTTCTTTGGCCTGAGCAGCTGCTTCTTGTATTTTGGCTCGTTCTTGCTTGTATTCTTCCTCTAACTCAGCTGCTTTTTGTTTTAGGTCTGCCAAGGCTTGAGAAACTTTAGCTTTTTCCTCTTTAACTTGTGCAACCAGTTTGGCTGCTCTTTCATATTTTTCTTTGGCTTTTTCGTACAATTCCTTGGCTCTTTCAGCTTTTTCTTTTAGTTTTTTTAACTTATTCATGTCGCCAAGTTTGCCGGTCTTACTTTGAATAGCTTTATTGGCCATGTTGGTAAGTTCTTCTTGAAAAGTTCCAAGTTTTTGGGTGATATTATTTGCTTTGTCTGTGATATTAACAATTATATCTGTTGCTGCATAGGAAAAATCACTGATAAAACTCATAATTATCAGCGAGATAGAACTCAAGAGATATTTAAGATTACTCTTCCTCATCCTTAATCTCCCGTGATCTTTCCAAAGCATCTTGTGTGTAAAAATTTTCTAAAATGTCGATTTGCATTCCGTATGAAATTAAATCAATTATTTTTAGCATATTCTTCGCATTTCCAGCACTAATTGCGGCATTTTGTGATTGTTGTGTGCTTATATCCGGCGCACTAATTACACTTGATTTCCCACCGAGAGCAGCGCTCCCTGGTTTGGCATTGCTTTTATCTTCCAGTTTCTTGTCCATTATATCTTCGTAATCACCTGCGGCCGATTTATATTCTAAAGATTTTTCTAGAATCTCTTTATACATCTGGTGCAGGATGGTATTTTTTACAAAAGAAGATTCTTGATTTTGGACTGATAAAGCATCTAAGCATTCCTTTATTTTTTGCTCGTCTTCAGCATCTTCTGAGGACATATCACAATGTAAGGCTATCATTTTGGGAATGACCATAACACCGTCGTAATTTGTGCCGTTATCTTTTAGACCTTTGACAACCAAGGCAGAGTTTACCTCTGCCTGCGCAACAGAGATATTACAAAAACAAGCACATAGCAAAAACGAGGCTATTATGTATCTTGTTTTACTCATTGTTACCCTCCTCCTGTGACGGAACAAAGGAATATTGACGGTATGCTGTAACAGCCTTGTTTGCCATGCGTGAAGCATATATTTTAAGCAAATTATTCATTTGAATATCTATAGCTTTGTTTAGTTCTATGATATTTGCATATGTATCTTGAATCGTCGGTTCTGGTGCAAATTTGATGGCATCAACAAATTTTTCTTCAAAGCTTTCAGCATCATTGAGAGCTTTGTAAGCTTCAGACATCTGAGCTGCAACATACTTTGCAACAATACGATTCATTCTCTGAGGAGCTTTGACATATGAATCTACCTGCGGCTTTTCTCTTTCTTGATTTATGCTTAGAAGACAATCATCAACGGCTCCCTTTTCCAAAGCCTCTTTTGAAGATAAATCACAATGAATTGCAGCATCTGACGGAATAATCATGATGCCGTTAACGTCTGTGCCATTATCTTTTAACGAAAGAGCCATCGCAAAAGCCAGAGTTTCTGTTTTACTCAAAGAAGACACTGTAAAAGCCTTGCGTGTGGGCTTTTTTATGTCCTTTATAACAGGTCCTTGAATAAGAGGTTTAGCATCAGGAATATTCTTCATCTCTGGAGAATTTATCTCTAAGGTGCTTTTCTCTTCTTTGATATATATTGATTCTACCATAGGTGATGCGCTTGATTTATCACTGCCAGAATCATCTAAAGCTGGTGTTCCAATGGTGCTAAAAGTTTGTCGAGAAGGCATAGGTTGCTCTGAAACAACAAACTTCTCTGTGTTATCTATTGCACCATTTGAATTACCTGAAACAATGACATCGGCTATAACACCTGTTTTTGCCTCTCTTCCGCTCTCAGAAGGAAGCATTTTTTCTTTGGTTTCCTTAGCTAAACTTTGGACTTCATTTAATTGGTTTTGTACATTTGCCATTGCGCCTTTTGCTTCTGCAATTCCGTTTTCTACGTCAGACTTAAATTGTTTGGCGTCTGCAATGCCTTTTTCAACATCTGATTTCAATTGCTTGGCTTTGTTTATTTCCTTTTGTAGACCAGCTCGATACTCTTCGTATTCACTTTTATATTCTTCTACTTGGCGTTTATATTCTTCTATTTTTTTAATTTTAGCTTCAATCTTCTTTTTATTGTTAATCACATATTCTGTAACAGTATTTTTGATATCTCCTATTTTTGCGCTTGTATCCTTTACTAAATCAATGGTTCCTCCAATAACTTTGGTTTGACGAATACTTTCTACACACTCCTTAATAGTATTGGCAATACTGGTAGGATCAATTGTCGGTATGATGGCATGAGCTTTTGATGGGATAAAAACAATACCCAATCCACAAACTAAAAGGCTCAGAAACTTTATACTTTTTACTTTGCTCATTTTTACCTCCGCCTGACTCCTGTCTATTGTTTTATAATACCATATTTCTGCCTGTAAATAAACGGTTTTGAGCCGTTTTGCTACAGATTTAAATATTTTGTAACAAAGTTTTCTTCACCGTATTCTTTGATTAACTCTTCAACCAACAATACATTTTTGCGTCCAGAATTGTATAGACGTAAATAAGGACCTAATCCACTCAGATCCACATCTAAAATCACAGATTCACCTGTTGCCGGACGAGAAAGAAGAATGGCATAAGGAAAATCTCGATAACTTTTTCCGAAAATAAAATCTGTTTCGGCGTTGGTGAGATTCCAGTTTTCATAGTCTTCTATAGTTGCTTGAGGATTGCGGAAGAATATCACTGTTTGACATTGTCCACGAATAACCTCACCAACACCTAATCTGTCTATAATGTTCGGCTGTTGGAAAGCGCAGAGATATGCTTGCCTTTTTTTACGTCCTTCTTGTAATCCTATCACAAAATAATCTCTAAACATTGGATGTTTTAACATAGGAGCTGTTTCATCAATCATAATCAATGATGGAACACCTGTTTCTCCTGTTTCTGATTGAATTCTGTGCATAATGTAGCTTATGACAGCGGGAGCAAGGGTTTCATCCTCAAAAATATGTGTAAAATCAAAAGCCATGAAGCGTTTGCTTTTAAGATCAAGACTATCGGTATCTCCGTTGAAAATTGCACCATATTGTTCTGGATTTACCCACTTAAATAACTCTCTGCGCATATTTCCTGTAGGTGAAAAACAGCTCTTATACAGATTACTCATAAGGCGCTCTTCCGGACGCAGATAATCAAAAGCTGTCGTAACGGCTCGAGCTATTTCTTTTTCTGATACGGCATCATCAACCAGAGTAATAGCCCTCATCCAGCGCCGTAAAAAGGCTCTATTATTAGCATTGTTTTCACAATCAAACGGATTTAATGATACGTTCTTTTCATCTCCCTCAAAGCCAACGTATGCACCGCCAATTGCTCTGGTAAAAATTTCAGCACCACGGTGACGATCAAAGAAAAATACTTTGAGATCATTGTGTCGCATAGCTTGACCTGCCAAAAATGTGAGCAACGTAGTTTTACCTTGTCCGGTAGGTCCGATAATGCAACAGTGAGCCACAGCCGAATCTTCACTGGAAACATGGAACTGGAATCGATATGCAGAGCCTGAGGCCGTGCGAAAGACAGAAATTGCTCCTTGGCCCCAGTCACTTTTGTTAAATCCGGCTGATGGTTTATCAAAACTGATGGCAGCAGCCACAACCCTTGATAAATATCTGTATGTTCTGGGCAAAGCCTCATAAGTAGGGAACTGGTTGAAAAAGGTTGCCTGAGCTACCCAGCCTTCTCTTACTGGAGTAACGCCAAACAAACGACAAATACGCTGAACCTCTCCCTCTGCAAACTCTATCTCTTCCTTACTATCTCCTAGCAACATTACTGCCATTGCGTATTCTGTAAGAGATTGGTGATTGGTATCGCTGTCCTCAATTGCGGCTAATACTTCACTGTATTGATCAATAACATCTCCAGAAAAACTGGTCATTGTCGCCATGCGTTGTTGTTGCATAAGCAATGCTCTGGCGTGTGGCTTAAAAATAGGGCGAATATTATGCAAAAGAACAAGCTCACAATCAATTGACAATAGTGATGTCACCATGCTTTCATCCATATAATCACCGGAAGAACGTATGCCCATAGCAATTTCTAATTTTTCTTTGTCGCCAGAGAAAAACTTTATAATGCCGTTTTCTCCTGTGAAATGAATATGGTCTGAAGTCAGAAGCTCATTCAAGTGAGAACCTTCGGCTCCATTTACTTTTGGCAATGGACGGCTGATGGGGCTACATATTTTTGCGTAGACAGCCAACGGACTATCTGTTGCAGAACTACCCTCAGCCTCATACAGTGTGGTTACGCCATAATCATTAAGAGTTGCTATCAGAGCCTGAGAAGCGTAGTTTAAGTCTTTTAAGTTCTCGTCTCTATCTGCGACCGAAAGAACGATATAGTGAGAATTACTGTATACGCGATTGAGATTAGAACTCCATGTTTCATCCACGCTTTCTAGCAAAGCGTTATCAAAGTCGCTTTTATTTTCTTCCAAGGGAACTCTTTCTCTCAAGGTGATGATTCTGCAAGTGACCTGCAGGTCAGACATTCCATCTATCCAAGCCTTTCTTGCCTCCAGCATGGACATCACCTTTTCATCGGTAACAAAAGCCAAATCTATACCTGTAACACGAAAAACTCTGGCCAAAGAACCATTGTAACAACGAATTGTCATTCCGTCGGATAACAACTTATTAAAAGGCAAAAAATCGCAGACTCTAGACTCTCTTGGTTGCGGCAAAATATAATATCCAAACTTAGTTACCCAGAATCCTGCAAATGCTGCCGCAGAAACAAATCCAATGACAGCAACCAACACTTCTAAATTGGAAAGCCCTTGTACAAAAGTGCTAAAAAAATCAAAATCAGGGTGCAAATTTATTCCCCTTTGCTTTATATAAGTTGTATGACGTTTTGGCAGTCTGACCATAGGCTTGTATCATTGCTGAAATATGAGGCTCCTTAATTCCAACAACAATACACACCACATGCCCAATCACAATAGATATCATGAAAGCCAATGGGTTTACATTGAATGTTCCGAGAAACATAAACATTATAGGAAACTGTATCCCAAGGTTAAGCAATGTGGGCAAAAAAGGCCCCCAAAGAATCTTGGGAGGATTAGCTACCGCTTTGAGTATAATTTCACGCATTGTTGCAATCCCTTTCCTATAGATAAGCTCATGATAACGCTCTTTATTTTTTATGCAATATTCGATGATGCGTTATCCCTTATTTTTGTTTTTAAACCCCCAAAAAGAGGTATGCTTCTTATTGTAGTATACCTCTTTTTTATGAATAATGAGTTAACTTTACTTGTTATTTCGAACTCTCTAATTCTGCTTGGCGAGTTGCTTCTGAGTACATTTCCAACTCAGCTTTATTGCGGGCAGAGATTTCTTCATCTAGCATTTTGCGCAGATTTTCAACTTTTTGCTGCGAACTCAAATATTGCTGATAAGCGTTATAAGCCTTTATGACAAGAGCATCATTTTCTTTGTCTGCTTGCGCTGCTCTGGTAGCTTCCTGAGCCTCAGCATATATCTGCCTCATCTCTGCATCAGCTGATTTAATTGCTTCTTTGTATGATGCAATTTTTTGCTCTGAGGCTTCCATCCTGCTCTTTGCTTGTTGTTGATTGTATTTTGCCTCTTCAATAGCAGTTGATTGAGCTTTTGATTTTAGTTCTTGTAGAGGTTCTTGAGCCTTTTTAGCATCTTTGGTGGCTTTATCTGCTTCTTTTTGAGCCAATTCGGCCCTTTTTGCCAATTCGGCAGCTTTTCTGGCATCTACAGCACTACCCGATTTTGCAGCCTTTTGAGCTGCGTCTTTGGCTGCTTGTTTGGCCTTATCTGCATCTTGCTGTTTGTTTTTAGCTTGGTTTTCGGCTTTTTTTGCAGCGCTCAGAGCTTGACTATACTTTTGCTCTGCGAGCTGAGCAGCCCTATAAACATCGGCTTCTGAAGCTTGTTGAGTGTAGTATGTATCTCTGATTTGATTTGCTTTTTGATGCTCGGCCTCTTTAGATAGCTGAGTATTAATCTTATCATTAGCATTAGCTCTGTCTTCTTCTGTGGTTTGCAACTCTGAAGCTGTGCTTTTAGCCTCATAACCTGCTAAAATAGCCTGGTTGTATTTTTTATTGGCGTCTTCTGTCTTTTGTTTGGCTGTGTTCAGAGCCTTTTCTTTAGCTTTGAGCTCATCTGCAGCTTTTTTAGCGGCAACAATATCTTCTGCAGAGCGACTACTCTCTGCTTTTGCTCTGGCTATAGCTGCTTCTTGGCGAGCTTTATCAAATTCTTCTTGAGCTGCATTTTCTTCTGTTACAGCTTGGTATATTTCTTGTTCGTATTGACTAGCTTCTGCCTCTGATTTTTGTTGCAAGTAGTTTGCTTCGTTAATAAGTGCATTTTTAGCCTTATCCTGCAGAGGAGCTACAGCTTCTTTAGCGGCTTGAGCTTTTTGAGATGCCTTTTCAGCTTCTTTTTTAGCCTGTTCTGCCTTGACTTTTGCTAAAGTTGCAGCATCAATATCTGATTGCAAACCTGTTGCCATAGCTTTTTTAGCAGCTTCTTCTGCGGCTTTTTGTGCTTGCTCTGCAGCTCTTTGTTTATTTGAAGCCTCCCCTGCGGCTCTAGAAGCTTCTGTTTCAGCAGCTCGCAGCTCGTTCTTGGCATTTTGTGCTAACTTGCTTGGAGTATTATTTTTTTCATACTCGGCAACAATTTTAGCTGCTTCTTCTTCTGTTTTTATTTTATCTTCTGAAGATGCACGTGTTCCTTTATCTTCGGTAAGTGAGGCGTGCTTGGCTTCAGCTTTGTAATATGCAATTTCATCATTGTCATATTTATTTTGAGCCTTTTCCAAATTCTGCTGTGCCTTCTTTATGCGCTCGGGATCATTGCTGGCATAAGCATCTTGCATATCTTTTTGTGCTGTTTTAAGCTCTTCTGCCGCTTGCTCCATTGCTTGTTTGCTATTTTTAACATTGTCTGAAGATGCTGCAACAGCGGCTTCGTGAGCTGCAGCTTCTGCTGCAACAACCTGCCCTTGTAAAGCCTCTGCCTTTTCTTTTGATGATGCGGCATCTTTTGCTGCCTTTTCAGCCTCTTTTTGCGCTAATTTATATGCAGCTTCATCGGACGGCAAACCTGTTCTTTTGAACTTTTCCAGAGCAGCTTCTGCATCTTTTGCAGCCTGATCCGCTGCTTTTGCCAGGGAATCCGCTTTTCTTTGAGCAGAGGATGCTTCTCTCTCTGATGTTCGCAAATCCTTTTGAGCGCTTGCTGCCTGCTCTGCCGGTGTTGGATCTGGAGCCGGAGTTCTTGTTTCAGACTCTTGTGTAAGTTTTTTCTCGGCCTCTGCTCTGGCTTGAGCATCTTCTGTCATAATGGCATAATCAGCCTCGGCTTTATAATATGCCAATTCCGCCTCATCATACTGTTTTTTTAGACCTTTCAAATTATCTTGGGCTTCTTTTATTTTTGATTCATCTCCATTTTTTTTGGCTTCTTCCAACGCCTTTTGTGCCTCTGATACTTTGGTAGAAAGTTCTTCTTTGGCCTTTTTGCTATTTTCTACAGCGCTCTCTGCAGCCTTAAGGTTTGCTTCGTCTGCAGCCTTTTGTGCCTCTGCTTGAGCTGCATTGAGTTCATCAGACTTTGTTCTGGCATCTTCTGCCTCTTGAGACTTCATTTCTGCTTCTTTTTGCGCTAACTTGTAAGCGGCCTCATCGGCAGGAAGACCTGTTTTTTTGAACTTTTCTAATGCTGCCTCTGCTTTTTTAGCGGCATTTGCGGCTTCTCTCTCCAGACTAGCGGCCTCGTTTGCTGCTTTTCTGGCATCTCCTGTAATTTGAGACAAACTTCTATCAGCCTCTGCAGCAGCTTGTTCATTTTCTTCTTGCGAGCTTACAAGAGGAGGATTAGAGGTTTCGGTATCCTCTTTTGGTAAATCCTGAGCATCATTTGTTGTGGTTACTAGAGGTGTCACCTTGTCTTTTTGGCCTGAGTTATTACTCTTACCATTTATAACATTATTTAATGTTGCGTTTCCAAATCCGGTATCGCCTATTGCTCTGATGCCTTCTGACGCTGTTTGTATTCCTCTGTTATATTGAGTGTTTAATTCGTCAGATTTGTCTACAACATCATCAACAGCATCAAGGAATCCTAGTTTGCCAGTATTTTGACCATTTTTCTTGTCACTAGCGATGTCACCTTCTGTAGTTCCTTTCTTTTTGATTACAATTTCTCCGGTTTCCGGATCTTGCTCCATATCTCCGCTCCAACGGCGCTCAACACCTGTAACTTTGCCGTTTTCGTCCCTTGTAACCGTTTGTCCCATAAGGTCGGCAGTAAAGCCACCTGTGGCCTCTCCTTTGCCTCGACGAATAGCGAGTTCTCTTTGCTCATCACGGCTTTTGTTGATATCTTGAATATCATTGGCAACACCAATTGTATTATCGTTTATGGTATTGAGCAAATTGCCACCGGCTCCAACAATAGAATTTGCGTATTTTCCCATATCTCCAAGTGCGCGAATGCTGTTTTCTATATTGCCGGAACCTATAGCTCTGGCTGCGTCACCTATTCTATCTGCAGCAAATTTTACATGGTTAACAGTCCCTTTAACAGTGTCTACTGTATTTTTAACCTTTTTAGCTGCGTCAACAGCCTTTTGGCCAGAAGCAACAATGTCCTTAATACAAGAGGTGAAGTTACCCCAACCGGTTGCCCCTTCTGTTTTTTTACACCACCCACGAACAGAAGCTTCATCTTCCGGCACAGCAACAGATACGTCTGGTGTGGCATTGCCTTGTTTGTCCAGCATCTCTGGTGGGGTGTATGGTGTGACAGATTCCACCCATGCATATTCCGTATCGGCAAAACCTTTATGAATATAGTTACCAAAGGCTGATAGAGGCTGAGGAGTTTGTTCTTTTCCATCTGACGGATAGACCATATATTCAATCAAACGCCCCATATTGGCTACCAAGAACAATCCTATAGCAATATTTGCAAACCACTTCCAACTGATTTTGTTAAATATGGCGGCAAAAGCAAATGCGATTAAACCAAATCCGGCAAAAGTATATACTATTGGTTTGAGGCCTACAATAATACGAGCTGCACGACGAGTAATGGTATTGAATATATTGCCGCTATCGGCCGAATAGTCTATTGAGCCTCTATAAGTGCCATCTTTCATGCTTCCTGTTGCAGAAGAAAAGGCCATATATTCTTGATTCTTGTGTTCAGGTTCAGGATGCTGAATTGCATATTCTGCCTCGGCATCTTCAAGATTCATCTCGGCTTCAGACAATTCTTGTTCGGCATCTGCCAATTGTGATTTTAGAGTTTCGACCATGCCACAATATTTTTCGGCATCGGCTTTACCTTGTCTGGAAGTCAGTGTTTGAGAGTGATTACATGCGGCCTGGGCCTCGGCTAATGTATTATTGAGTCTTTCTATTTTATCTTGTGCATCTTTTACTGCTCTCTGGGCAGATGTTAATTCTCTTTTGGAGCTGGCAATAGGGTCTATATCCGCATCGGAAACGCCCAACTGTTTGGCTTTTTGGTCTGCAGCATATTTTTCTTTGTATGCCATATCTGCTTTAGCCTTAGCATCTTGAAGCTCTCTTGCTGCTTTTTCTGCTTCGGGGCATGATTTGGCTTGTTGGAGAGCACATTCTTTTTGCTTTTGTGCTAAATTTGCAGCAGCGGCTTTGTATGCTGTTACGGCTTCGTCATATGCTTTATCTGCAACAAAAGCAGCTTGAGAAGCTTCTTGGCGTTCTTCAAACGATGCTCCTGTGCTTGATGTTGTAGAACCTCCTCCTAAAACGGATTTTGTTGAACCGCCGGAAGGCGCTGACGTTTGGCTTGCTTTTAATTCAGCTTCTGCTTCTTGCTTTTTTTGTCTTGCTTTCTGGCATTTATTAGCATTGGGTTTGCTGCCGCCTTCACAAAACTTATCAATATCTTCTTGAGCATTGTTTATTTTTTTATTTATTTTTTCTATCTGTTTGGCCTCTTTTTCTGCAGCTCTTGCTTCTTGTTTGGCCTCTTTTTCTGCAGCTCTTGCTTCTTGTTTTGCCTCTTTTTCTGCAGCTCTTGCTTCTTGTTTTGCCTCTTTTTCTGCAGTTTTAGCTTCTTTCTTTGCTTCTTTTTCTGCGGCTCTTGCTTCTTGTTTTGCGAGTTTATCTAGCTCTTTTTGCGTTTTTTCATTCACAGTAGGTTTAATTACACCTAGCGCTGATGAGGATAAACGGGGAATTGTGGCACCAATGCTTATCTCTTTGGGAATTCCTGAAAGATTTTTGCCAGTAACAGTTACTTCTTCTATTTGTCCGCCATCTACAGTATCTTCGCATATATCTTTACACTTTGCTTCCCATTGATCATTATCAGCAGTTGTCCATTTTTTGCCTGCTTGGGTTGCTTTTTCTCTGGCTTCTGTATATTGAGAATAACAATTTTCACATCGCTGAGAGCGAGCAAATGATGTTTCATAATAGGTACAACAGATGACTGTCAACAGTAAAACCTGACATATTTTTTTGAAATTTTTCATGACAGCCTCCTACAGATATTTGGTTCCTTTAGTTCTTATCTTTTATATTAACACAAAAATTGCACTTTGAATGTTACAGTTTTTTGATTTTTTATTTAAGCGTATCGGTAATCATTCCTGATGTAAAATTTTCACATCCTGTTATCATATTGATAATTTCTCCGGTGGAAGCAATAACAACCAACGCTATTAATATTGCACCAAGCCACTTCCAGTTAAGATTGCCAAAGAATCCACCAACAGCAACACCTATGATACCAAAGCCAGCAACAACATATATTAAATCTCTTAAACCCTTGAATATCTCGCTTCCGGTTTGAATCAATCCGCTAAATAGACCTGTGTTGGCAGAACAGCCTGTAACCGCACCTTGGTCTTGAGTACCATTGCCCCCTGCAGGAACAATATTTTTTTGTTGCTTATAATATTCCTCCATATCGTTTGCCGCCTTAACTCCGGCACCTTCTGCGGGCTCAACATTTTTTCCAGCCATACAAACATAACTATTGGCATCTCCTGGTGATGTTTGCACACAGTGACCGTCTTTTTGTGAAGCACAAGTTCTATCACATTCTTGCAAAGTAACCGCTAAAGAGAACTGAGAGTATACACAACAAATGGCTGCCAACAGCAAAACTTGACATATTTTTTTGAAATTTTTCATGACAGCCTCCTTATTTTTTGCTCTTAGATATCTCCCCCGTGCAAAGAGAGATGTGTAAAAACATTTTTATAAAAAGAGGGGGGGAAGGTTAGATCGAAACAGCCGACTTTCCAAGCCCCCTATTGCTTTGCTCCTTCTGACTTGAGTTGCTTTGATGCAACTCAAGTCTGTAAGAAGGAGATTATTGAGCAGCAGCATCAAATGTGTTGCTGAGGCCTGCATCTTCACCAGTTGCATAATGAACAATTGAGCCTGCTGCGGCCAAAATTGCCAAACCAACAGCAAGACCAGCAAACCATTTCCAGTTTACCTTGCCAAAGATTGCTCCAAAAGCAATACCGACCAAACCGAAACCGCCGACAACGAAAATAATCGCTTTAACAGATTCAAAAACGCTCAAGGCTTTTTCTTCTGCTGTCATCATTACAGATTGAGCGGCGGCATCACCAGCAAAGCTCATCAAAGCAAAAACTGCCACCAAGCAGAAAGTCCAAATATTATTTTTAATAAATTGCATTGTAGTTCTCCTTCAATATTATTTATGCAAAACTCTTCATACTCTTTTAGAATACCCGATTTTTGCCGCAATTACCAGCAAAATTGGTTATAACAAAAAATGGTTAACATACTGTTTACACTTACAAAAATTTGCTGTAACAAAAAATTCACAGAGGTTAAAAGCTTGTAAACTCAAAAAAAATATCTTTTTGACGCATGATAAAAATTAAAAAATTCGGAAAAAAAATCAACAATGCTGTGTATATTTTTTAGCGACTCTTGCCAAGAGTCGCAATTTGATTTATCAAGGGTTTAGAGGGGTTTATTTTATGTCGAAAACAGGCTTAAAAACTTTTGCATATAGTTTTTCTGTTTCTTTGTTTGCAATTTTTGCTGCAAACAGAGTATATTGGCATGCCTCCTCTCAAAACATTTCAGACATTAAAATTCCAAGCAAAAACATCACTTTATTCTTAAAATCGGAAAATATTGTAAAACCAACCCCTTTAGCTCCGATAAAGAAAATATCCCTTAGCTCTCCGGAAAAGATTAAGACGGAAAATGTGGAAATTGTGATGGCTGAAGATGTTATTATGGCCGAAGATATAGAAACCCCGAAAATTCCACTAGATTTTGCAGAATCAGATACAGAGCTTGATAAGCCTGCCATGGTTGCTGTGAGTGAAGAAAGAAAAATTCCACCTATTTTTGAAAAAGAAGAATTGGAAATTCCTTTAAACAGAGGCTCTGCCTCTTTTGCTGAAGCAGAAAAGTTGACAATCCCTCTTTCTCCGCCTGACACAAGTAATATTGCCTCGGTAAAGAATTCAGATAAACACGAGCAAGTTGTTTCTGCTAAGAGTTCAGAAAATCTTGTAATGGCTAAAAATGAGCCAATCCCTCTGCTACCAATAGAACGAAGCCACGACCCAATGGCAGAAAGCAAAACCATTGTCGAAATAGCAGAAAAACAGGAATCCAATAAGGTTGCTCTTGCTGATAGCTCTATTCCTGTAAACAGTTTGAGCAAACCAGCATCTCAAGAAAACATCGCACCAGAATCCAAAGACACTTTGTGGAAACCGATGGTTGAAAAAACGGATTCACCATGGTTGGTTGCCAAAGCAGCCGGTGCAATCAAAAATAGCAAAGTTGCTGACGAAGATTTTTATAATAAAGAAGCCAAGCAAATAGAAGAAGCCCTGTCGCCTAAGGCTGTTGCACAAAATGACGGCGTTCAAGTTGCTTCTGACACAGTGAAAAATTTACTAATACCAATACCCGAAGACATTATGAACACCGAACACTTGGTTCCCAAGCTCTCTTATGGCGACAACACACAACCTACCTCTTCACCAGAAGAACAAGAAACACCGTTATCTGTTGTAAAAGAAATATCGCAGAAGAGCAAATTATTAACATCGCTCAACTCAATATTTAGCGACAAAGAAAGCAAAGTGAAAGAACCCAACAAAAACATATTGGAAGAAATAAAACAAAAATTTCAAAAAGAGGAAATTATCGGCAAGATTATGCCAACAGAGATGAGACTTTCTTTCCAACCAAACAGAGCCGAAATTTCAGGACAAACCTTGCGTTGGATACAGGCCTTTGCATCTAGAACAGCAAATGACGACAATCTATTGCTAGAGATTAGAATTGATGGAACCCACACCAGAGACCTCCAACAAAAGAGACTAAATCTGCTACACAATATTTTAGCAAACAAAGGTGTTAAATTTAGTCAGATTAATACTGTGTTTACACAAAGAGAGCCAAATTCTTTCATTATAAGAACCATTAAAGTAGCTAACATTAACAACAAAAGGAACAACATTGTGATAAATAGAGCTTCTGAAGGATATTATCAGCAATGGTAATAAGTCTGCGGTGATGCTTGATTATTTAATTTTCAATATGTATGATAGGAAACAATATGAGAAATTTTAAAATGAGGATTGCACAAATGAAAAGGAAAACGGAACAAGCTATTTATATATTGGCAGCCGTTTTGTTGACCGGTTGCACCAGCACCGACAACTACAATTCTGGGGATGCCGCAGAAGCAGAATTCATGGAGGAACTGATTATTGCAGAACCTGCAGGTTTTACAGAAAACGGATATACAAATTATCGCCATGGAGCTGCTGACTATAGAGAGTTTGGAGAAAGGACCCCTCATGATAAAAATATTGTTACCAATGGTGGCGCCAGCAATATGTCTGCATCTATCCCTCCAACAATAGAAGAAGAAGTTATGGATTATGAAGATGAGATTAACGCAGCTCAAACAGAATCAGACGCCGATAGTGAAACAAGCAACATGGCTGCGGGTGAAGATATGGTAGAAGATTGGTTGGCCGAAGAAGGGTCTACTCTCAAGGGTTTGTTGACTGACTGGAGTGAAAGAGCTGGTTGGCGCCTTATTTGGAACAGCAACAGAAATTACACTCTTTCTGCCGGAGCAATGTTCCGCGGTAGATTTGCAGACGTGAGTTCTGCACTGATACGATCTTTTGCAAGAGCGCGCCCTGCTCCTGTTGCAACATTTTATAAAGGAAATAGAGTCTTAGTTGTTGAGACTATGGAGGACGAAAATGCATATAACTAATTGGAAGAAATTTGGTTTAGGAATAGTCGCTGCAACAGTTGTAGCGTCTTGCTCTATTTCGACAGATATGGACGCAACAATAGAAAGAGAACTTGAAGCGGCCTCTAAATTAAATGAAGCATCTAAAACCCCAACAAAAATTGCCAACCAAGATTTGATTAAGGTCAAAGACGAAATTTGGCTTGGTGATACGAGTGAGGTTGAATATGAGGGAGAGCCTTTGCCGGCTTATCTGGAAGGTAAGAATGGTATTACTTTGGTGAGTAATCGCCCAATTACGTTGTTTGAAATAGGAGATATGATTAATAAAACCACTTCTCTTGGTATAAGATATGCTCCTCATTTGGAGAGCGATGTAAAATCTAAAGGAGCTTCAAACAGACCTAGTATAGATTCAATTAATACAGATTGGGCTGAGCCAGATAAGATGTTGGTGTCTTATCAGGGACCTTTGAGCGGGCTATTGGATGAAATTGCTTCCAGATTTGGTATTTGGTGGAAGTTTGAAAAGAAAGAAATTCATTTTTATAAGTTTGTAACCAAGACCTTTGTCGTATATAGCTTGCCAACAAAACCAAGTATGTCTGTTAACGTTGGTGGTAGTAGTAGTGGTGAAGGCGGTAGCTCTTCAGTAAATATGAACACAAGTGTTGATTTGGAAATGTGGAATAGCTTTGAGAAAAGTATTGGCTCTATGATAACAGAAGGCTCCAGATTAACAATGTCTCCGGGTGACGGCACAATCACCCTTACTGCGACACCTAATGATATTAAAAAAGTTGCAAAATATATAAATGAGCAAAACATACGCTTGTCTCGTCAAGTTGCAATTAGTGTAAAAGTTTTGCAAGTATCTGTTAATGATGTTGACAACTATGGTTTGGATCTTAAAGCTACCTTTAATGATGGGGTGACCTCTCTAGGCGTAGCTGGGTCTTCAAGCGTGGCTTCATCCGGAGGCTTGGCTAACGGAATTTCATGGGGTGTATTGAAGAACAATTGGACAGTTGACGGAGCAATAAAAGCTTTGTCTCAAAGAAACAATACCTCTTTGGTAACAAGCGGTACTGTTACAACTCTAAACAACAAGCCAGCTCCGATTCAAGTAACACAAAAGCAAAATTATATTGCAGAGATGACAAAAACCAACAGCGGAACTGATGGTAACAATTATGATATTTCTGTTACGACAGAAGAAATTGAGACAGGCTTTACATTAGATGTTTTACCAAGAATTTTGGAACATGGTAGAATGTTGGTGATGTTTAACATGACTCTATCTGATTTGATTGCTTTGGAAAAAGTTGAGTTCGGTGCTAGTGATGAAAACCAATATATTCAGAATCCGAAAGTCGAATCCAGAGCATTTACTCAAGAAGTGGCTATGACATCTGGAGAAACATTGATTTTGACCGGATTTGAGAAGGTAGACAATACAACAGCTAAAGAAGGAACTGGTTCTGCAGAAAATTCTTTGTTGGGAGGTTCTGCACGAGCAGAAAAAGATCGCAGCATTCTTGTTATTCTCTTGACACCGGTCGTTTTGGAAACACCATTGTCTCCAGAATCTAGAATGTCGATGAATTAAGACGCTTTTGAGGAGAAACCCAGTGCTTGAAGAAGCAAATTTGTTAGAAGAAGACATTGAGACAGGTTCTGCCAGACGCTCTTGGGGAGCGTATATTGAACTGGATAATGTGCAATACGCAACAAGTCTTTTCTGGCAACCGTTGCAAAACGCCAGTGATCCTTTTCAAGAGGTGGAAGATGCTTCTGCAGGGGTGATGGAAGGTGCTGACCTTTTCTGTATAAAAGGCGGAAAAGCTCCTCAGTTTGGTATTTGTGTTTCTCATGAAGGATACAAGAGCGGAGAGAACGTTGGTGCAGTTGCTTTGGCAACAGCATTGTCAGATATTGGCTCTTATGTTGCCGTATTCAAGACCAATCAAGGTTGGTGGTATGTTTGCGTAAGAAACGATATTATCCTCTCTGATGGAGATATGTTGTTCTTAGATGAAGAAGAAGCAAAAGAACAATTTATGTCCATGTTGGCAGTGCCGGACTGGGGTAAAAAAATTGCTCCGAAAGAATGGGGACTGGAAGAAACAGAAGAGCTAGATCTTGCTGAAGTGATGGCCAAAGGTGCAAAATCTAGACTTCAGAAGATTAAGGCCTTGCGAGGTACAAAGCTGCTGATGGTGATAGTAATATCGGCAGTTGTTGGGTTGTGGTTGCTCTCTAGCTTGGTGGATAAACTATTTTTGACACCTGCGGTGAGGCCTGTTGTGGTTCCGATAAAGCCTAAGGTAGCTCCGAAACAAGTGGAACAAGTTGTAGAAATTAAGCCGTGGGAAAAGGTTCCGGATCCTCAGACGACAATGTTAGAATGTCAAAAGGGGATTTTGGCTCTAAATGGTATTTTGCCTCCTGGATGGACTATCGGGAACATTTCTTGTTCTGGTAGTTCTGTAGCGACATCATGGAGAAGAGATATTGGCAGATTGTCTTGGGCAAAGCAAGCTTTGGAAGATTCGGGATTGCAATTTTCTGGTTATGCATTCTCTGCAGACGGAAACTCTTTGTCTGCCTCTTTGGGCGTGACAAAACCAGAGGAAAAAATGTCTCCGCCTCAATTGAGATTGGCAGAATTGCAAAATGAACTTAATGATTTATTCCAAAAGATTGGAGTAAAGATTGCAATGAGTGTTGATATGGTAAAATCTAATACTGGGCAGCAATACAAACGACTGAAATTTTCTATTGATTCACCATATCATCCACAAACTTGGGTAAATTTATTAATAAAATATTCAGGACTTGAGATTAATCTGATAAGATATTCACCAGGTTCTAGAGTTTGGCATTATGAGGGAGCAATCTATGTTTTATAAAATGAAAAATATTATAGGTGTTTCGGCAATAGCTATGATTATGGCTGCAACATACACTGATGCTTTTGCTCAGGGTGTGGTAACGTTGTCTGAAGAGGCAATGTTTAATGATGATATGGATATGCCAGATTTGGAAAAAGGTGCCGATGCTCTAGGAAATATAAAAGAAGATGCTCTTGACACCCCCGCAAAAAAAGAAACAGTGGCTGTTGTTCAGCAAATAAAAAATGACGTTGCAAAAATTGATAAGATTGGTGAAAGCGACGAAGATATTGAAGCCGAAATTGATGAGGCGTTGAGAAAAGCAACTACTGAGGACTTGACAAACCTGGAAAACGTTTCCGCTCCCGATGAAGATGTTTTTGCCAGAATGTCTGATTTGGAAAAACAAACAGCACTTTTGAATTTGGAATTGCGTAGAGAAAAGGTAAAAAATGAAATTTTAGCAATTAAAAACCAACGTCGTCAGGCAGAAATTCAAGAAGTGGAAAAAGCTGCCGAGGCAAAACGCAAACAACAAGAGCAAGAAAAAGAACAAGAAAGAAAAGTGTTGGAAGAGCAACAGAGATTGCGAGAGTTGGATATTGAATTTGAAAAATTACGCCAAGAAAAATTGCTGAATGCGTATAAAAATGAGATGTTGGCAGCTCACCAAGAGTGGATTGCTCATGAGGGTGATTTGTATAAGCAGATTGACACACTAAAGAAAGAAAAGCAAGCTCTCTTGACTGAGATGACAGGTAAAGTAAATGAGGTAAAAGCGGCTGTTTCTAATGCTGATGCTCAAGCAACAGCAATGGCTGATGCTTATCAGCAAGAATTTGGAAACATGAAGACAAAAATGTCTATTTTGTTGGCAAGAATCGATGCTCAAGAGCAAGAGCTTGAAAAAAGGAATCCGTTTGCAGAGGGAGCCTCTCCAGAGGCTGGCGTAGCAGGAGGTTCGGCAATGAGCACGCCTATTGAGACAGTGATTGTGCCGGAATTGAAATTGCCTAATCTATACGCTGTTATGGAAATTAGAGGACAAAACGGAGAATTGGTAGCAAAGCTAATAAATAAAGATGGTCTACCTTTTTATGTGAAAAAAGGAACAACCCTGCAAAGTGGTCATATAATTGATGAAATTACATCAACATATGTACGAGCAGAAAAAGGTGGTGTTAGAGATTACTTATACTTTGCTGCCGGAGGAATTTTGCCAATAGAGCAGGCTCAATCTGGAATATTACCAGCTATAGATACGTTACCGGAGCCAGTTGTAGAAGAGGTTCAGCCGAGTTTTGCTTCTAGTAGAGGAGTACCGGGATTAGGAAAATCTATGTTAGCCAGGTAGGAAATAATGGCCGAAGAAGATGAAGAAATTTTGATTGGAAAACCTGTTGAAGCGGCATCAGAAGAATCTGATGCCGCCGTTGAGTCTTCTGGGCGTGCGCAAAACGAAAAAAGATCTATTGCTGACACATACTTTGCAAATGGAAATAGACTTCTGACGTTGCCAGGGTCTTCCTTGGTGATAAATGATGACACCAGAAGACTATTGGCATTGTTTTCTGATGGGCGTTTTTTGGTTTCTGAAAACCATAAATTTGATGGACGTGTGCTCAGTTTTGAAGTACTGGCTCGCAAAAGAAAACTGGTAATTTCTAAGCCAACATATGTTTCTCAAAATGAAATAAGTGCAATTTATAGCATTGGTGAACGTGCTCAGGCCGCAATTGATGTAAAAGAAGATGCTGAGTTAGACCAACTGCAAATGCAGAAAGACTTTGTAAATGTGATTGCCAGAGCGGCTTCACAGAAAGTGTCTGACGTGCATGTTATTGTGGCAGATAGTACTCAAATTATGTTTCGTGTAAACGGTATGATGTCTACCGAAATGGAGTATAACAAAGATTGGGGAGAGGCTTTTGTGCGTGCTGCATTTGCCTCTGCAGATGTGTCGGATTCAAACTATGCCCAAAACGAATTTCAGGGCGCACAAAAACTTGGTTCCACACCACTAAGAGGATCTAAGGGAAAACTGATGTTGCCTCATAATGTGCTGGCTATTCGTTTACAGTTTAACCCAATTGCTTTTGGTTCTCAATATTTGGTTATGCGTTTGCTATATGCAGATGACAACCCCGATGGATCTGGCGATTTGGCCTCTTTGGGTTTTGGTGAATATGAAGAGAATCTGTTTTATCGACTAAGGGCTGTGCCTGTGGGGCTAAATGTGATTGCAGGGCCAACCGGATCTGGAAAATCTACAACCCTGCAACGTAACATGATTAAATTGTTGCAAGAAAAAAACTATGAAATAAACTTGATTACGGTGGAAGATCCTCCAGAGTATCCTATCCCTGGGGCAAGACAAATGCCGGTGACCAACGCCAACACAGAAGAAGAAAAAGACGAGCAATTTACCAAAGCTTTGTCTGCAGCCTTGCGTTCTGACCCAGATGTTATGATGGTTGGTGAGGTGCGCTCGCTTTCTGCGGCACAGTTGACTTTTAAGGGCGCTCTTTCTGGACACGGTGTTTGGACAACATTGCACGCCAACTCTGCCCCTGCGATATTAATGCGATTGCGAGACATGGGTGTTGAAACTTTTAAGCTGCTTGACCCAGAACTGATTAAGGGTTTGATATCTCAACGTTTGTTTAGAAAACTTTGCCCTCATTGTCGAATATCGGTAAAAGAACGTTTGAATGAACTATCGGTGCAGAGGTTGAAAGTGGCGTTGGGTGATTTTGGAATCGAAAACACTTATATGAGAGGTAATGGTTGCAAATATTGCAACAATACAGGAATCAAAGGACGTATGAGTGTGCCAGAGATTATTTTGCCAGATGCAGTCTTTTTGGAGCTGATGATCAAAGGAGAAACTCGCAAGGCGATTGATTATTGGACCAGTGATTTGAATGGCAGAACCCTTAAAGAAGCAGCAATAGAAAGAATGCTGAAAGGTTTGATTGACTTGGATGAAGTGGAACGTTGGTGCGGTTTGATGGATCAGCGTCCGGTTTATTAGGAATAGAAAAATGGCAGATGACGTAAAAAAAGCAAAATCCAAATCCATGCAAAAAGCAATGATGCGTTTTAACCTTATAGAAGAAGGTTACGCAAAATTGATGATAAAGTTTGAAAACAAAACCAGACTAAAACTATATCGTAAAATTGCGTCTTTGATGAGAAACCGCTTTTCTTTGATGGATGCTTTGGATATGCTCCACGACGGCGCAAGCAATGGCGGCAAAAACCCCGGAGAGCCTTTAGCTATTGCTATTGCTTCTTGGGGTAGAGCTCTAAACAATGGTAAAACTTTTTCTGAGGCCTTGAAAGGATGGGCGCCAGACAGAGAAAGGTTGATGTTGTCTGTGGGTGATGTTTCTGACTTGGAAGGTGCTTTGTTAAACTTGATTAAAGTGACAGAAGGTTCTACAAAAATGATACGCCCGATTATCGGTGCAATTGCTTATCCTAGCTTTTTGACTATGATGGCTATTTTGATTATATATGCAATTGGTGTATATATGGTTCCACCAATGATTGATGCAGCACCAACAGTGCAATGGAGAGGCATGGCCAGAGATTTGGTTAATGTTTCTGCGTGGATTAAAGAAAATTGGCTGATTGCATTTGCCAGCTTGCCGATTGCAATGGCTATAATCTATTTTACAATTAGCATTTGGACGGGAAAAATAAGGGCATATTTTGATGTTATTCCACCTTGGTCTTTGTATAAAGTGTTTGTTGGTATTAGCTGGCTTTTGGCTTTGTCTGCATTGGTAAAAGGAGGAACTCCGGTTTCTACTGCGATGCGTGCTTTGCGCCGAGATGCCAGTAAATATCTGAAGGAACGTATTGACAGAACCATGGTTTTTGTAAACAACGGTGACAACCTTGGACAAGCTTTGAGCAAAACAGGGCTGAATTTTCCTGACAAAGAGATTATCAGTGATTTGAAAATTTATTCTGAATTAGATAACTTTGAAGAAGCTTTGGATAACTTGGCAAACGAATGGCTGGAAGAATCTGTGTATATGATTGAAGAAAAAGCTGGCATTTTGAACATGGTGGCATTGCTGACAATTGGTGCCGTGGTGGCTTGGGCTGTTATGGGAACATTTGAAATGCAAGACCAGATTACCAGTAGTATGGGAGGCTAAAATGAAAGCTAAAGATTTATATTTAAAATTAAAAAATATAATTTTTATGCACAAGTATTTTTGTCTTGCAACAGTGTTTTTTATTTTGTTGTTGATTGCAAGCGGATTTTGGATTTTTGGCGGAAACATTAAGGGAAGCGAGGAAGCCGCAAAAGAAATTGTAGAATTGTCACAAAATATTAGAAAACATTATCAAAACAGACCGGATTTCTGGGGATTAAATACTCAAATGGTTCTTGACAAAAAGATTTACCCTAATAAAATGTTACAAAACGAGAAGTTGACCGGATTTTTTGGAAACCCTGTGCAAATTGGAAACGGAGCATCTGCAGAGGTTTTGATGCCAGGAGCTAGAAATTTTGATATTATTTATACAGAGCTGAACAAGGCTCAATGCAAGGAATTGCTTACATTTGAGTTTGGTTCTGATTTTTGGTTGGGAGTGAGAGGAATAAGCGTTATCAGTGATGGTAATGAGCATTCTTTTTCTTGGAACAGCAAAGAAAACACTTTACCAATAAGCAAAAGAAAAGCGGCTTTGGTATGCAAAGAGAATTCTAACATAATCTGGCACTTTGAACAATAAGGATATAACTTTGGTAATAAAAAATATAATAAATTATACTTTCGCTATGTATTTTATAACTAAGGATAAGATTGTTCATAATTTATTAATTTGTTATAGTTAAACTATAGATAAAATGTATTGAGGAGAGATACTATGAATAGGTTGTATAAAAATGAGCAGTCAGGACGTTCCATGGTGGAAATGCTTGGCGTGCTCGCGATTATCGGAGTGCTTTCGATAGGTGGTATCTCCGGTTATTCGAAAGCTATGGCAAAATATCGTGTGAACAAAACCTTAGATCAGATTTCTATGTTGGTGATGAACATTCGTTCTTTGTATTCGTCCAGCATTGACTATACTGGTTTATCAGAGACAATTGCTATCCAGATGGGTATTATTCCTAGAGATATGTTACCTGCAGGACAGGCAGAATCTAATGCCACAGCCGTTGTTAACGCATACCAAGGACGTGTTTATTTGGGAGAAGGGAATGTTGGTGGTTCTGGACGTTCTTTCTATGTTCAATATACCGGTTTGACACGTGAGGCTTGCGTAGCTATTGCTTCAGCAGATTGGGGTTCTCAGGCTGGTTCTGGTTTGATTGGAATTTCTATAGCACCAGGCACATCACAGACTGCTAAAGTTGGCTTTGCAGAATCTAGTATAGAGTTTAAGATAGATGATATGCCTGTTACTTTGGCTGAGGCTGCTACGAACTGCACTAACACATCAACAGAAGGTAATGCTGTTCAGTGGTTTTACTACTAATAAACAACCTATGTATAAAGATAAAGGAGCTTGTCATAAGCTCCTTTTCTTTTGTATATAATCTATTGATAAAGATAACCCTTTATTAATACATAATATCTATAATGCCAGTATGGATTATTGTCTTTGGGAGATTTGAGCATGGCAACAGTAACAGAAACTAATTTTGCTGATCTATACATTACTCCGGATAAAAAATGTTTTATTCCGGACAAACGTACAGAAAATGCCTTGATGATCTTTGAGCCAAGCGATTTTGATGATTTTTATGAAAGACTAGAAGAAAATTGGGACAAGAAAAACCCTAGTTATTCATTGTTTTATGAAGGAATATATTATCGTGTCGAAAGAACTGTGGCTCTGGACGGCGTGCAGTTTTGTATTAGAAGAATGCCGGCACAGGTGCCTTCTTTTGTGTCTTTAGGATACCCAAAACAATTGGAAAAATATATGCTATCTTTGCGTAAGGCATCGGGACTAATATTGTGGAGTGGCTCGACCGGAGCCGGAAAAACGACAGCAATTTCCAGTCTGCTGAAAGAATATTTGATGATGGAAGGCGGTTTTGCTTATACCATTGAAGACCCAAACGAACAGCCTTTGGACGGCATATATAAAACTCACAACGGAGGCCTTGGTTTGTGCAAACAAACTCAACCACATCGGGGAGATTGGGGGGCTTCGCTGAAATCTGCTCTGCGTTCTAAGCCCAGATATATCATGGTGGGAGAAATCAGAACACCCGATACGGCAAGCGAGGTGCTGCGTGCAGCAACATCAGGGCACTTGGTGTTGTCGACAATTCATGCCAACAATGTTAGTGATGCAATAAACTCTGTGGTTAAATATGCTGCCGCCGGTGGAATGAGCGAAGATTTGGCATATGATTTGTTTTCCAGAGGAATGCTGGGAGTATTGCACCAAACTCTGGTGGGAACATCTGTAAAAAGAGCTTCCACATCATTTTTGTTTGCTAATCCGGATTCAACAAAGGGCGACCAAGTTAGAGGAATTATCAAAAGTGGTAAATTGAATCTGGGAACTTCTATTGAAACACAAATGACACGAATGGCCAGAAATTTGCCGCTATTTGTGGATGTATAGAATTAATCCCAAGGGAAAACAACCCATTTGTCGGGCAACTCTTGCGCACAAAGGTCTACAGAGGCAATCCCTTTTGGTTTTGCATATACGCAAGCAAATGTGGCAGAGGGAAAATATGGACGCAACAAATTGAAGGTGCGCCCACTGTCTGCAAGATCGTCTATTATCAAAACTTGGGAAGAATCAACAATATCTGAACTTACGGCGAAAGATATGTCGGAAATATCTCTTTGTTTTTCTCCGTCATACGAAGAAATATTGATAGTGTTGCAGTCTCTGATGTTTAGCTCATAGGCTAAAATACCGGCAGGAACGAGACCGCCTCTACTGATGGCGATAATTTTGCTAAAATATCCTGTGTCTTTGAGTTTTTGCGCTAAATATTTGGTATGCTGATGAAAATCTTGCCAATTTATGTATATTTTTTCTGTCATTTATCCATGCTTTGCTCTTATTTTATATATATATTCTATAACGTCGTCATCTTCCCAGTCTGCGGTGCCGCTAATGCGCCCGATTTCTTCTCCTTTTTTGTTTATTAAAACTGTATGTGGAGAAGAGAAAATACCAAAATCTCCAGCTAACTTGCCTTGTTTGTCGGTATAAAAATCTATATCTGTGGCTCCATACTTGTGCAACAAACTGCGCTGCTCCTGAACACTAGTCCACTCATCATCTTTGGAAACCAACATGACTTTTATGCCATTGTCTCTGGTTTTTTGCACAAAAGTATTTATCTCGTCTAGCTCTTTTATGCATGGAGCGCAATAACGAGACCAAAACATTACCAAAATGAAGTCGCCCTTAAAATTTTCCAGCTTTACAGCTTGTCCTGCAGGTGTATAGACCGGAGTTTGAGGGGCGTCTCTGAAATAAGCAAAAATATTGATACCTCCTTTGGCGCAAGCAACACTGCTCCAAAAAGAAATTAAGGCAATTATTACAAACTTTTTTATCATGGTTTTCTCTGTATAACTTAATTTTTACTTAACTCTTGTGAACTATACCTCTATATTATAGCATATAACAAGTAAAGGAATGGTTATGAAAAAATATTTATATTTGGCTTTGATTGTTGGCGTGTTTGCATTGGGTGGATGTGGTAAAGTTTCTTCTCCAGAGCCAATAAGTGGAAGCGGATATCCTCATACTTATCCATATAGATAGGCAGGTGAACCATGGTTGATGATATTGAAAATGAATTGATTCCTTATGTGGAATTTGCTGACAACGCCAATGAACGTACTCCGTGTGTATTGGTTTTGGATTGCTCCGGCTCAATGAGAGGAGAACCAATAAAACAACTAAATGCCGGACTTAAGGCTTTGGAAAAAGAATTAAAAGATGATATTGATGCAAGCTCAAGAGTGCAGTTGCTTATCATTAAGGCGTTTGGTAAAGATGAAGCAGAAATTTCTTCTGACTGGATTGATGCTATGAACTTTGAGGCTCCGACAATGGAAGCCGGAGGGCTTACCCCTCTGGGAAAAGCTATGGAATTGGCTTTGCTCAAAATAGAAAAACAAAAATGTCTATATGACAGTTGCGGAATAACATCTAAACGTCCATGGATATTTTTGATTAGTGACGGAGAGCCTACCGATTATGACTGGGAAATGGTTGCTCAAAAATGCCGAAAAGCACAAGAAAATAAAAAAGTTGTGATTCATGCTGTTGGTACCCAAGAGGCTAATCTGGAGAAACTGGGGAAATTTTCAACCATGGCGCCAAAACGCTTGACAGGGCTAAAGTTTACTGAATTTTTCTTATGGTTAAGCCGTAGTGTTTCTTGCATTTCCAGAGCTGCTCCCAATGCGCCTGATTTGCTAGAAGACACCGGAGATTGGGATGAAGAATAGCCGTAGCTTGAGGGTTGTTTCGGCAAGTGTGAAAGGTGCAGCACATTCGCATCTGAAGCAACCGTGCCAAGATTATAGCTTGTACAAATCGGGGAAAAACTTTGTGGCTGTGGTTTCTGATGGTGCAGGCTCGGCAAAATTTGGCAAAATTGGTGCTAGAATTGTCTGTGAAACCTTGTGTGATTTGCTTAAAAATGCAAAATTTTCGGACATGAAAGAAAATGTTCGCAGAGCGCTGAAGGTGGCTAGAGAAAAATTGATATGTCATAGGTTTAATAAATATAAATCTGAAAAAGGAATCGCTGATTTTGCGGCCACAGTTGTTGGTGTTGTATATAATAAAAATCAGGGAATGTTTTTTCATATTGGTGATGGCGCTGCGATTGCTCTGAAAGGTAATTGCTCAAATTTTGTGGCTTCTCGCCCAGAAAACGGTGACTTTGCTTGTGAAACTTTTTTCTTTACACAACAAGCTTGGTGCGAAAATCTGCGGCTTACTTTTTTTGAAGACGCATCTTCTATTTTTTTGATGAGTGACGGGTTAACAAACTTTTCTTTTAGCAAAGATTATAAAGAAATTGAGCAAGGATTTATTGCGCCGATAGATAGTTTTTTAACCCAAGAAAAAAACAAAACAAAAGCTACAAAAGCTTTGGCTAACACGTTGAATATGCCTAAAGCGCAAAGAATAAACTCTGATGACAAAACTTTGGTTTGGATAAAGGTAAGTTAACATGGCCGGTGCAGAAGGTGTGATTTTTAATGCAGTATATGCCGATGGTTCTTTTGGCAAAGTTTTGCTTGGAAAAATGCTCAATAGAGGTGGAGCTTCCGGCAAGATATATAGCGTGCAAGAACGAAAAGAATTGGTTGCTAAAATTTTTCATAATACCGAAAAAAGCAGAACGAATCGTCAAAAACTGGAGGCAATGTTACTAAATAAACCTCATTTTCCTCCAGTGGAGGCAGATGGAATCGAATATACCCAAATCGCATGGCCAGAAGCACTGTTGGAAGACGAACAAGGTTTCTGTGTAGGATATCTGATGCCTTTGATTAATATGGAAGCGGCTGTGTCTTTGGATCATCTGATGCAAAAAGCGGTGAGGAAAAAGTTGGGTCTTTCAGAAAAATATGCATACAGAATTTTTGCCGCATATAATGTGGCTTCTATGGTTACATCTTTGCACAAATGCGGTCACTATATTGTGGACCTAAAACCATCTAATGTGTCGGTGTATAAAAACAATATGTTGGTAGCGATGGTGGATTGTGATGGCTTCTCTATTAAAGGAGAAAAAAATAACAGATATCCGGCAGAATTCGTAAGCGAAGAATATATATATCCTGAAGGAATGAATTTGACCTGCAATGAAATGGGAGAAGAACAAGATAAGTTTGCTCTGGCTGTGATTATCTTTAGATTGCTGAATAACGGTATTCATCCATATTCAGGTTCTCCACGAAAAACAGATGATGAGATGTTGACTATACAAAATAGAATCGAACAATATCATTATGCTTATGGTTTGTGGCCAGATAAATACCAAGCTCCTCACCCTTATAGCCTGCATGAATATTTTGACAAAGATACCTTAGAAATGTTTGAAAGAGCTTTTACAAAAAGCGCAAAACGTCCAACGGCCTATGAATGGCAGGAGCATTTGTGGAAACTAATGCACCATCTTAGACAGTGCAAAAATAACCCTAATCATGTGTATTTTACCACCAAAGGATGTGGGTTGTGCATGACAGATGATAAATTTTATCACGATATGCACAATAAGAAAAAACAAATAATGGGACCTGAAAAAATCAGAGGAATCGAAGTAGACAATCTGTCGCAAGAAAAAGTATCGCAAGAAAAAGCTATTCGCCATGCCTTTGAACAAAAAATGCAAAAAATTTCTTATGTGGCAATTACCTTTTATTTGTTATTTTTTGGCTTTTTGGGCAAGCTATTGGAACCGCTAAAAGATGTGTTGAAGATGATGGGAATCGGAACTCAGACAATATTAGCAACATTTACATTGGTCGCCATTAATAAAATTATACACAAATATCAAAAGGATGCGCCTATCCTACAAAATAAGTCTATAACCGATATGTTGCAAGTGTATGCGCTTATTTGTATGATTATTGCATTGGTTTCTACAAATGAAATATCTTATAATTTACTTGAATTGGCGCCATAAACTCTTTATATTGGTGACGTTATTTATAAGTTTTTAAGGAAAAAACATTGAAAAATTTAAATCCGATTATGATTTCCGGAAAAGAGGTATTTCCTCTGATTGAAGGAGGAAAAGGAATTAATGCCAGTGATGGTAAATCCTGCGGGGCTTGGGCTAAAGAAAATTGTGTAGGAACATTTTCTGGAGTCAGCCCAGACTTTTATGATGATAACGGAAATGTTATTTTTGAAAAATATCTGAACAAAGATCGCCCTTCTCGTCACAAAGAGATGGTTGAACAGTCTATTAAAGGGTGCTTGGCACAAGCTCAGATTGCACATGAAGTTTCTGGAGGAGAAGGCCGTATT
The DNA here is from genome assembly GCA_015062305.1 of Alphaproteobacteria bacterium. Lineage (GTDB taxonomy): Bacteria > Pseudomonadota > Alphaproteobacteria > RF32 > CAG-239 > CAZU01. The sequence goes on along the minus strand of SUUX01000008.1, from coordinate 23,232 downwards.
CATATGAATATGTTGTGGGAATTGGCTGGTTCTCAGCAGATTTTGACAGGAGTGCTGGAAAAAGCAAAAGGCTTGATTAATGGTGTGACCTGTGGTGCAGGTTTGCCATATAATTTGGGTGAAATTGCTTCTAAATTCGGGGTGTATTACTATCCTATTGTATCTTCTGCCAGAGCTTTTCAAGTGTTGTGGAAACGTGCTTATAACAGATTTATGGAATATCTGGGTGGCGTGGTATATGAGGATCCATGGTTGGCCGGAGGACACAATGGTCTGTCTAATGCAGAAGACCCTAATTCTCCTCAAACACCTTACAACAGATTGGTTGAATTGCGTCGGTTGATGAACAGTTTGGGATTAGAAGAAAAGCCTATTATCTTGGCTGGTGGTGTTTGGGCATTGGAAGATTGGCAAGACTATATTGATAATCCTGATATCGGAAAAATTGCATTCCAATTTGGTACCAGACCAATGATTACTAAAGAGAGTCCTATTAGTGATGCGTGGAAAAAGCTTATGTTGCAGGTGAAAAAAGGCGATGTTATTTTGCAAAAATTTAGCCCAACCGGCTTCTTTTCTTCTGCAATAAAAAACTCTTTTCTTTCTCGTCTGATGGAACGCAAGCAAGGAGAAGTTGAGTTTTCAAATGAGGCTACAGCAGATAAGACTGAGCCTTTGGTTATTGGCGCAGGCAAAACAGTGTATGTTAGTGTTGCAGATTTAGAAAAAGCGAATAACCAAATTAATGCAGGATATTCGATTGTTAAAGAAACACCAGATAATACTGTTGTGTTTTTGCAGCCAAATGAATGGTCTCAAATGAAAGAAGATCGCAAAAATTGTGTTGGTTGCTTGTCTCAGTGCCAATTTTCTTCTTGGTCACAAACTAAAGGTTCTACAGGAAGATTGCCTGACCCTCGTTCTTATTGCATTCACAAAACACTCTATGATGTTAGCCATAATGGAAGCATTGTTGATAATTTGCTGTTTGCCGGACATCAGGTATATCGCTTTGCAACAGACCCGCTTTATAGAAATGGAGTGCCTTCTGTTAAAGAATTGATTGAAAGAATCAAGCAAGGAAAATAAACTAAAAAAATCTCCGATACCATTCTCGGAGATTTTTTTTGAACTTTTTCATAGGGCTTTTCGTTATAACCAGTAGATAAAACTTTTGAAAGGAAATGATTATGAAAAAGTTTATAGCTTGTTTAACAGCAATTTGTCTTTTGACAACTCCAGCAATGGCAAAACCCAAGCACAGAGCCCCCAAACCCCATCCGGCACCGATTGTGTTACACCACAAACATGGACGAATCAAGCATCATCATAATCATGATCCTTTTTTGGCGGTATTTTCTGGTTTGGTAGGATTTGCTGTTGGTAGTTCTTTGGCTACACCAACGGTATATACGGCATCTGCACCAACAGACCATCAGTGTTTTGTTGTCATTTCTAAATCAAACGGCAAATTAACTCAGCATTGTGTAGGTGGCGATAATCAAGTTTTGTATGTGGATTAGCGCAATTTTTGAAATATGTAAACCGGCAATATAATGTCTTGCCTATTGCTGGTAGTCAAACCCACCTTTTAGTGGCTTCGTGTCCCTGCTGTTGCGAACAAAAAAAACCTGCTTTTCAAGCAGGATTTTTTGTGGCGCCAGCGGAGGGACTACTTTCGCTTTGCTCAAGTTGCACAGGCGCAATTTTTGCAATATGCAAAACCGGCGATACAGTGTCTCGCCTATTGCTGGTAGTCAAACCCACCTTTTAGTGGGTTCGTGTCCCTGCTGTTGCAAACAAAAAAAACCTGCTTTTCAAGCAGGATTTTTTGTGGCGCCAGCGGAGGGACTCGAACCCACTACCCACAGTTTAGGAAACTGTTGCTCTATCCTGATGAGCTACGCCGGCTATAAGCTACTTTATACAGAATAGAATAAAAATTAGCAAGAACCATTTTCTAAAAAAAACAATCATTGCCTCTCTATAAAGTTCTGCTTAAGCATTAACTATAAACATATGGGCTATTTGCTTTGAGATAGTTTTTCAACAAATTGACGTTGAATATCTGCTATTTGTAAAACAGAATCCAGCTCTACATATTCTCCTTCTGCGTGCATACCTTCTCCACTGCCTGAGTGCATAATAACTGTAGAGCCTCTAACGGCAAAAGCTCTAGAATCGGTTGCTCCTCCTTCGTATTCAAAACTAATAGAACGAGAAAGAATCTTTTCAGCAAACCGTTTGTAATCAACAATATAAGGATCTTGCGGATCCATAACAACAGGTGTGGAAGAAGAGACTATTTGATATGAAACTCCAGACACAAGAGATTTCTTTAGGTTTTGCTCTAGCTCTTCTATACTGCTGTTTTCGGTGAGGCGAATATCACACAAAGCCTCACAATAATCGGAGATAACATTAGCAACATTGCCACCACAAATTTTGGCAACATGGAGTGTGTCTATCCATTGGTCGGAAGGAATTTGGCCATCTTTAGAATAATAAGGATAATATTGGCGAAGATTTGCAATGCTTTGCATTATCTTTTCGTTGGCATCTATGCCGTCCCATGGCCTAGAGCCATGCGCAGCTTTACCTTTTGCAATCAATTTTACAAACACAGGATTTTTGCATTTCAAAATTATTTTACTGATATCTCCACCCACATCGTTGTCTAATACTATTTTGGCTCTAAGGTTTGGATTTTGTTGCATGAAAGCTTCTGTACCGTGGCTTCCCTTCTCTTCGTCTGAAGATAAAATTACTCCGAATTTTATGGGTAAATTGTTTTGTAAAACATACTCCATCGTATTGAGAGCCACTGCGGCGAAAGACTTCATATCTAAACTGCCTCTGGCATACATTTTACCGTTTTCAATATGTGGCTCAAACATAGAATCCGGAGCTGCAACAACATCTATGTGACCAAGAATCAAAACATCAAAATTATCTGCATCTGAGTTGCGAACAAAGAAAACAGGAGCTTGCTCTATATTTCGATATATATCTATTTTTGCAGAGGTGCCTTGAAATAAGTTTTGAACGTATGTCATAAGCTTGTTTATTTCTGCAATACATCCTGTTTCGGTACGAAATTTGATGAGGTCTTGTGCAACTTTTAAGATATCCATAAAAAAATTTCCTTTCCATGATGTGTTTTTTACAATTTATTCATCTAATATCATCATAATGAAAACAATGGAATAAAAAAAGATTTAAAAGAGGGCAATATGAAAACATTTTTTTCAGTTTTGGCAATGATGGCTTTTTCTTTGGGTGTGGCTATTGCCCAAGAACCAGCAGAAGAAAATGATGCAACCGGTTTGCCGGTGCCACGTTTTGTTTCTTTAAGATCCAATAGAATCAATGCTCGCTCCGGCCCGGGAGCGAGATACCCGATTGAGTGGGTATATATGCAAAAATCTGCACCGGTGGAAATTGTAGCGGAATTTGAACTTTGGAGAAAAATTAAAGACTGGCAAGGCTCTGAAAGTTGGGTACACAAATCTATGTTGGCAGGAAAAAGATTTGTGAAAGTAATGAGCCCGGGGGAAAACAATATCTATGCTAAAGATGATTATAAATCCAGAATCGTCGCAAAAGTAGAAGATGAAGTGGTGGGAGAAATCAAAAAATGTCCTGTTAATAGCTCTTTTTGTCTGATACAGTTTGACACGATAGAAGGCTGGGTGCCAAGACAAATTTTGTATGGAATATATCCAGATGAGATTATTGATTAGATTATAAAACCTCTAATCTCCAAATGCCGTCCTCATATTCTAATCGATAGAGGGCGGTATTTTGCATTTTGTGGGGTTGATAGCCAAAGTGCATAAGCAGATAGCGAATCGAACTACCATGAGAAGCTATGCTCACAACAGTTTCCGGCTTTTTTATCAGCTGATCCAAAACGTCTAGCATCCTTTGTTGCATCTGATGTTTGGTTTCTCCTTGCGGAAAACATATATCCATATTATTGGTGTCAGAATACCATTCTTGAAAAATATCTTTGAATTTGATGGCTATTTCTGTTTTGAGCATTCCTTCTGCCTGCCCAAAATTTCCCTCTCTTAAATTGGGAATAATCTTTATGGGTATGTTTAGAGAATCGGCAACTATATGTGCTGTCTTTAAGGCTCTTTGTAGAGGGCTACTATATATTATTTGAATATCTTTGTTGGCCAATGTGGCAGTTAATTGTTTGGCTTGTTCAACACCCGTGGAGTTCAAAGGGGCATCTATGCCACAGCCCTGCCAGCGTCTTTCTTTGTTATAATCGGTTTCACCATGCCGAAAAATATAAAATACTTTTTGCATTATCGGACCTCTTGAACAGGAATCCCAGGGACCAGTGTTGCTGCAACTTTTTGATAATGTTCGTTCCAGTTGCTTACAAAAAACAGACTTTCTTGATTGCGACTAAGACAAATGTCTATCTCTATATGCTTTTTGAGATAGTCGGCTAACTTTTTGCCCATTAGCTCATCTTGAGAAATAATGTTTACTTTAGGTAGCGCTTGGCGAAAACATTCTTTGAGCAGAGGGTAGTGAGTGCATCCTAATATTAAAGAATCGACATCTTGAAACTTAGATGCATATTGAACAGATAAGTTTTGAGCCAGTTTAAAATCATTATTTTCTATGGCAGGAACCAATTCCGGAGCGGCTATTTCTTTTATACTTAAACGTGGATTTAGTTTGACTAGTTCTTGTTGATAGATGTGGGAGTTAACAGTAACCTGTGTAGCTATAACTCCAACTTTTGAGGCATTAGACAGCAACGCTTCTTCCACAGTGGGGATCACAACTCCCAGAACTTTGATGTCTGGCGCATAATGCGGAATAAAGTGTTGTTGAATGAAACGTAAAGATATGGCTGTTGCTGTATTGCACGCAATAATAATTAAGCCGCACTTTTGCGAAATTAGATATTTGATGGCATTTATGGTGTATTGCATTATTTGAGCGGAACTTTTTTCCCCATAGGGAAGATGTTCTGTATCGCCATAATAAACATAGTCATATTCGGGAAGAGCCTCTATGAAAGCTTTGGTTACAACCAAGCCTCCGAGGCCAGAATCAAAAACACCAATCTTCATGGTTTCTCTGCTAGCAGGTTGTTATGGTGGGTGTGGCTGGGATCGAACCAGCGACCCCTACGATGTCAACGTAGTGCTCATACCACTGAGCTACACACCCTTGTGTTCTTTGATTTACAATAATAGATTTACTTTGGCAAGCTTTTTTTACATTCCTTTTTATAAAGTGAAATAATATATTATAAAAAAGACTATACTTTTTATTTTTGCAAAGTATACTTGCGAACAAGTTGATATGACTTTTAAGGACTATAAATCATGAAAAAATTTGCTACATCTCCTTTTTTCACTCCAATTATTTTTCCACTGACTTGGTTGGTGTGGGTGAGTTTTTTGTTTGTAATGTGTGCAAATAATTTGCCTTATTTATTAGAAGAACACGGTATTTTGGAAAAAACAACAAATTTTGCGTATATTCCATTGTTGTTGGCTTATGTTTTTTTTGCAAAATTCTTTTTGACAGGCTCTAGAGACAAAAAAATTGACTTTGTTTTGTTTGTGCTATTGGGAATTGCTGCTTTTTTACGAGAATTGGGTATTCAGCACTGGTTAGCCAGCAAAGATTCTACAGCTTTTAAATCTCGTTTCTTTCTAAATCCAGAAAACCCTTTGAGTGAAAAAATTGTAGCCGGTTTGATTTTGTTAACGTTGTTGATTGTAATTGTTTATTTGGCAATAAAATATTCTAAACATTTGGTTGTTAGCTTCTTTAAATTGAATCCAACAACTTGGTCTATTGCCACACTTTGTACAGTCGGAATTGTTGGTAAATTTGTAGACAGATTCCCGTCTAATTACAAAAAATCGACAGGCATGTCTTTGCCAGAAAATATAGATGTGGCATTGGAAATTTTGGAGGAAACTTCTGAAACTTTCTTGCCTATAATTGCTGCTTTTATTTTGTTGCAATATTGGTTGATTCAAAAAAATAGGCAAAATTAGCGATTGTTTAATGTTTGAGACATATAATCGTTGTATTGTTTACAATGAGGGTTTTGCTGTGTGTAATAAAAAATTAGACTTTAGAATCGACTATAAAAATCTTGATATTTTTGAAGAGTTTAATACTCAAAATGCAAAGTATCCTATAGTTATGTCTTCTCCTCATAGCGGCAGTCTTTTTCCTAAAGAGTTTTTGGAGAATTGCGCAATATCGGAAAAAGAATTGAGAACTTCGGAAGATTGCTTTGTGACAGAAATAGTTAAAGCGGCTTCTGATGCAGGTATACCTCTGATAAGCATGAATATCCCCAGAACATTTGTTGACGCAAACAGAGATAAAATAGAGCTAGATGAAAAAATGTTTTTTAATGCCCCGGAAGTGGCAAATACTTCCGGTAGCAGACGGTGTAGAGTGGGGCTTGGAGTGATACATCGCATTGTATTCCCAAACAAAAACATTTATGACGGGCTACTGTCTTATGAAGAAGGGCAAGAAAGAATTAAATATGTATATGACGTATATCATAAACGCTTGAAGCAATTGGTTGATAAATGTGTGCGCAAATTTGGATTTTGCTTGTTAATTGATTGCCATTCAATGCCATCTATGATTTGCAATATAATGGATGAAAATAAAAGTTTGGATTTTTGCCTATGCACTCTTTTTGACGAGAGCTGTCCAACACAAATGTCTGAATTTTTGAGCCGAAAACTAGAAGAAAAAAGCTATCGGGTGGAATTTAATCGCCCATATGCCGGAGCGTATATAGCTTTTAATTATTGCCAACCACGTAAAAAAATATATACCCTGCAACTGGAAATTAATAGAAGTATTTATATGAACGAAAAAACGCTATCAAAAAAACAGTGTTTTCAATCTATTAGCTCTGATATATGCCAAAGTATTTTGGCTTTGGGCAATTTTTTGCTAGATTTTAAAAAATAAATATGTTATAAGCTCTCCTTGTTTTGAAACTATTTGTTAATATTTAAATAAAATAGTTTGGTTTTATTAAGCTTTTACTTGATAAAACTGTGGATCACTAACCTTGGGCTATCTTTGTTTTGATTGCCGTTAGACAAGTTGAAATTGGCACATTTGTTGCATGAGGGATACTTGTTGGCTAGCCTGGGGGAACAGAGGGATGCGACTTATCGTATCAAATTTTTTAATGTTTTTGTTAATATTGCTGATGTTAGTTCAGCCGGTACAAGCTCGAGCTTATGCTGAATTGCGTGATGATGCTCTGGTTTGTATGGATGCCACACAAAAATTTGAAAAAGAATACCAAATAAAAAAACATCTACTGACCACAATATCCAGCGTTGAAACAGGACGTTGGGATGCCAAGCGTCAACAAAAGCTTGCTTGGCCATGGACAGTGAACGCTCAAGGCAAGGGAACTTTCTTTAAGACCAAAGCTGAGGCCGTTCGAGAGGTTAAACGTTTGCAAAAAGCCGGAGTTAAGAGCATTGATGTTGGTTGTATGCAGATCAACTTGTCTTATCACCCAGATGCTTTTAGAAGTGTGGAAGAAGCTTTTGACCCACGAAAAAACGTGGAGTATGGAGCTAAGTTTTTGAAAAACTTGTATGAAAGAAAAGGAAATGACTGGATGAAGGCTGCTATGGCATATCATTCCAGCGCTCCAGAAAAGGCTCAAAAATACAAGAAAAAATTGGCAACAGCCTATCAACAAGTGAAACAAGCTTATATGGATAGATTGGAGATTTTTGGCAAGCAAAAGAATAATGCTGCAAAAAAACTTGCAACTAAGCGTGTTTATGCTAAGAATAAAAAGAAGATAGAAAACGTTGTTGCAAATAAGGCCAATGCTTGGCGAGAAGCAAAACTAGAAGAATATCGTCGGAGCAAACGCCAGAATTAACCCTGTAGAGGTTTTATGTCTGAGTACTTTATGAAAACTGGTTTTTATTGGCGCCCTATGGGAGGAAACAATATAGACCAAATAAGTGGACACTGCTATCAGTACACAGATATTATAGAAACAAAAGCAGGGCTCAAAGCTTCAACAATTATTGTTGACTTAGGAAAATTCGATAATCATCAAGCCTTAGGTATAAAAAATTCGGTAGCCGCAGTTCCTGACATTAGAGAATTACTTGCGTTGCCTTTTTTACAACCTAAGGCTATTTTTTTGACTCACTCTCATCCAGATCATCTGAACGGAATAATACACTATCTGAAAGCAGGTTTTAGGCTGCCTACGCTATATGGAGGACGATATACAAAGTTGGTTCTGGAAGAGCTTTATGAAGAATTTGGAATAATAGATGTCCCTGTTTTTGAAATAATAAAAAACGGAGACAAAATAAAGTGCGGAACTATAGATGTAGAGGTCATTGATTCCTCACACACCTGCTTTGATAGTTTTGGACTTATCATTACATCAGCTGATGATACTTGCGTGTATCATACCGGAGATATGAAAATTGATGAAACAACTTGCTTTAGAAAACCAACCAACATAAAAAGATTAACTCAGCTTTCAAAAAAAATAAATTATGTAGTAGCAGATTTTTACGGCATTACAGAAGAAGGAATGGCAACAAAAGAAAAAGACACCTATAAGTCTTTGCTCAAAATAATGCGCAAACATAATAAAGAAAGAGTTTATATTCCTATTTATCCAACTCATGCCGAAATGATTTTGCTTGCTTTTATTGCAGCACTAAAACTGAAAAAAAATGTATTATTCTTTGGAGATAAGAACTTTTATTGCTATTTGGAGCTTATAAAAAAATATGGCATAGACTTTAAAAAAATGGCAGAGAAGCGAATAAAAGTCTATTATGGGAACAAAAAATCATTTAATGTGTTGGAAAATGATTGTATTGTGATTGGAACTTTTAATGATTTGGGAAGGTTGCTTGACTTTCCAGCTGAAAAATCTATGGGAATTATCACATCAGGAAGCTTTTTCAATCCGTTGAGAGGTCAGCTCAACGCTCATAATATAAAGTTTATTGATGCAAAAAATATTCCAGCATTACAAGGGTGTGGACACGGACAAATAAAAGATTATGAATTTCTCAATACAGTCCTTAACAGACCTGTTTTTATACCAACCCATTGCCCCATCCATATCATTGATAATGGTTTTGAACTATTTAAATATATTGGGATGGAAATAGCTCGTCCAATTGCTCAGAATAATCATATATATTTGTTTGCAAAAACAAATATTAAAGAAGTACACGCAACCCCTGCTGTATGGTTGGTTGTTAATTATGTTAATGACGTTGCTACCTTCACTGAAGTATGGCAAAAGCCAACCTCTGGAATCGGTTTTCTTAAAAGGACAATTAGTGTAAAAAAAAGTAAAAACAAATTTAGCATGATGTTACATCAAAGGCTAAAAAGGAGCAAAAATGAAAATAAAAAAATATTCGGCAAATTATAATATTAGAAGCTATGAATGTGATAGAAACAATAATATGAGAATCTTGACACTGATGAATATTTTTCAAGATATGGCAGATAATCATGCAAAGTCTATGGGCTTAGGTATTGATTATGTGCTATCTAAGGGCATGGCATGGGTAGGGTCAAATTACGTTTTGGATATAGATAGGCTCCCCAAAATGCATGAAAATATCTCTATATACACATGGCCGGCAGAAGAAAAAAGGGTTGGTGCAATCAGAGATTTTGAAGTTGTCGGAGAAGATGGAAAAACCATAATCAAAGCATCTAGCCAGTGGATTTTGGTTGATTTTAAAAAGATGAGACCCATTGGTTTAAGGGAAAATCTGCCAGAATATGCTGTTCTTCCTGAGCGATCAATTGAAACAAATTTCCCTAAAATTCCCGAAGTTGAACGCATAGATGATGAAACAAAGTTCAGAGTCAGATTTGATGATATAGACATGAACAAGCATGTAAACAATGCTGTTTATGCCTTGTGGGTATGCGAAGCTGTTGATCCTGAGTTTAGACTCAACCATGACCCTAAACACATTGAAATAGCATTTAAAAAAGAAGGACATATGGGTGAAAAAATTAGAGTATCTACACAACATGAAGGACTTCATACTTTTCATAGTATTAGAACCTATGATGGAAATGATGATCGAGAATTAGCTCGAGCTTATGTAGAGTGGGCATAAATAAAGGGAGCAAATGCTCCCTTTATTTTAAGAAATCACCAATTATTCTGTGAAAAACCCTAAGCCTGCTTTCTGGAAATTTTTGATTGCCGTGGTAGTTGCTTATAAAAGATTCCAACTCTTGCAAGCTATCTCTATCCAACCAAGCAACAAAATCACTCTGCGTGTCTTCATTTGCATAGCCTATTGCTTCTGCAATTTCTTTCATTGGTAAACTTCCGTAACTAGCCATTAAATGATTGTGGTTCTTGATAGAACGTTTTGCGTGAACAATCAGCAATACCCCTAGCAAAAAACATACCACAAAAAAGCATGCTATTCTGTATAAATTAAATACAATGAAAAATATAAACAGCAGAAAAAAGATCCCTGTTATCAGCTTGGCACGTCTCATAAATCGTTGTTGTTTCTTTTTATCAGTCCTCATAATACGATGTTTTTAATTTTATAATAATTTTATATTACTTTCATATCTAATCTCTTTATTGTGAATTGTCCAGCTATTATTTACACATAAAGATGCTCAAATAAAATTTTACACCCCAACCCAATCAGAATTATTCCAGATATATACTCCAAACCTTTGGTGGAGGTTTTATAAAAAACAGAACAGATATTAAACCCCAAAAATGAACAAATAAAAGTTGTTATACCTATGAGAGTGGCCGCTTGCCAAATAGGAGTTTGAACAAAATATAACATTGAACCGCTGACAAAAGCATCTATTGAAGTGGCTACCCCTATCATAAACAAAACTCTTAATGAAAGTTTTGTTGCTGTGTATCTTGTTTCGTCTTTGCCTAGAGCCTCTTTAATTACATTAATGCCCAAGGCTAAAAATACAAAAAAAGCAATCCAGTGGTCTACTGTTGCAATTTGTTTATATATTACTCTTGCCCCATACCACCCTAAAACAGGCATTATAAACTGCCCCAAAGCAGTGGAAAAAGCTACCTTAAACGCTGCAATATTGCGATTTTTTTTGATAACTAAACCATAAGAAAAAGATACCACAAAAGCATCTACAGAAAGAGCCAATGCCAAAAAACATATCTCTATCCAGCTCATACACGCCTCCGAAAGGGTTGAGTTTTTTTATTATTAAAGTATAATGACCATAAAAACAGGAGCAAATTTATGATTGATTATACTGAGGATTATTTATTAGACAAGGAAATAAAAATATTGCAACCAGTTAATGGGTATAGAGCGTCTACAGATGCTGTTTTGTTGGCTGCTTCTGCGTGCAATATTCACCCGAATGATGCTATTTTGGATATCGGCTCAGGGACTGGAGCAGTAAGCCTCTGTATAGCATCAAGATTTGAAAAGCTACAACCAAATATAACAGGCGTTGAATTACAAACAGAACTTGCAGAACTAGCCAATAAAAGCGCCAAAGCAAATAGCTTTGACTTTCTGAAATATATTAATGCCGATGCTTTTAATAGCGGATTGCCCTTTTGCTCGTTTGATCATGTTTTTACAAATCCGCCTTATTTTGAATCATCTATGCCAACATCTCCCAAAAAAGGAAAAGCTCTTGCACATACTTTTGGTAAATACAACCTTGCAGACTGGGTATCTTTGTGTATTAAAATGGTAAAACCTCAAGGTTATTTTTATATGATTAACCGAGCTGAAGCTCTAGATGAAATTTTGACCGCGCTCAAAGGCAGAATGGGAGATATAACAATAATCCCTCTATATTCCAAGGCAGAACAAGCAGCCAAAAGAGTCATTGTTCGAGCAAAAAAAGATAGCAAAGCACCTCTGAGTATTGCTAAAGGAGTAATTATACATAAAAATGACGGTTCTTATTCTGAAGAGGCAGAACAAATATTGCGAAAAGGAGCGGCATTATAAAATTATGTTGACATTGAAGTAATATCAATCTATAAGCTTTGTTGTCCGAGATCCTTAGCTTTTATTGCTAAGGTTTTAAATAACAATAATTAACCGGAGAAAAAAAATGAAACGTACTTATCAGCCAAGTAAATTGGTTAGAGCTCGCCGTCACGGTTTCCGTGCGCGCATGGCAACAGCAGGTGGCCGTAAGGTTTTGGCTGCACGCAGAGCTAGAGGTCGCAAAAAACTTTCGGCCTAAACAATGAAAGTTTTAATCTTAAAAAAAAGAAAAGATTTTCTAAAAGCCGCCAAAGGAGTTAAGTCGGTTATGCCGAGCTTGATTTTGCAGGCGGCTCCTTTTTTGGCAAAACCAAATAAAACAGAGTGTGATAGTTTTTGCAGGTTGGGCTATACAGCCACAAAAAAATTGGGGAAAGCCCATATCAGAAACAGAACCAAAAGAAGAATGAGAGCAGCCGCTGCACAAATTTTGCCTCTCGTGGCATTGCCTAATATAGATTATGTTTTGATTGGACGTTACAATACAGCAAATGTTAAATTTGAAAAATTAATAGAAGACCTTAAAAATGCAATTTTAGAGGTTAACAAGAGTTTTTCCTCTGTAGAAAATGTGAAAAGCAATGAAAAAACTTATGATATATCTGATTAAATTTTATCAGAAGTGTATTTCTCCTATTCTTCCCAATGTTTGTCGCTATACGCCATCTTGCTCTGAGTATTTTATTCAAGCACTACAGATGCATGGTGTTATAAAAGGCTCTTATTTAGGAATTAGAAGAATATTGCGTTGCCATCCATGGGGAGGATGCGGCGCTGATCCTGTGCCACTGAAAAAAGATGAAAAATAATTAATCTACTTGCCTTGTTTGATAATTTATACTAAATATTAGGCTATGTTTGAATTTGTTTTTGGGAGTTTAATCTAAATGAAAGAAGAGATGAAAAGCTTATATGTCGCTATAGTCTTGTCTTTGGCGGTGATATTGGCTACAAATTGGTTGTTTCCGACAAAAAAAACCGAACAGAATAATGTTGACACAAATATAGAAGTTGTGAGCAACGAGCCTTTGGTTGCAAATGAGGAAGAACCTATCCTTTCAACTGATGATGCTCTCAAAGCGGATAAAAGAATCCCTCTTGAGAACTTGTCGCTTGTCGGTTCTTTGCGGTTGAAAGGCGCAAGATTTGATGACTTGAATTTGCGCAAATACAAACAAACTCTTGACCCTAATAGTGAAGATGTTCAATTATTAAAACCTGCTTTGTCGAATAATCCGTATTATGCAGAATTTGGACTTTTGAGCGGTGATGCAAGTATAAAGTTGCCTGATGCCTCAACCGTGTGGAGTCAAAAAGGCAAAAAGCTTTCTCCTGATACCCCTCTGCTTCTTGAATGGAACAATGGACAAGGGCTTAAATTTATTAGAAAAATATCTATAGATGATAACTATATGTTTACAATAGAACAAATTGTAGAAAACAATACCGTAAAAGATGTGACATTATACCCTTACGCCCTTGTTAATAGAACATTATCTGCCTCAGAGGGAAGAACAAAAGTTGTCCACGAAGGGATGGTCGGAGTGATTGATTCAACTCTTAAAGAAATTAAACTTGATGATTTTAAGAAAAAAGAAAAGCAAGAATTTTCATCCGAAGGTGGATGGCTTGGTTTTTCTGACCATTATTGGCTAAGCGCCTTAATCTTGAATAACAATACTAAAAGCAAAGTTAAATTTGCCAAAACAGCTGAAAACTCTTATCAAGCTGATTTTGTAGGGGAACCCATTAAAATAGATGCTGGCAGTGTTGGCACATTTAACGGTAAATTTTTTGCAGGCGCTAAGGAAATTAAGCTTTTGGACAGCTATGCAAAGAATTTGGATATAGATAAATTTGATTTGGCTGTAGATTTTGGCTGGTACTACTTTTTAACAAAACCGTTCTTTTACATTTTAGACTTTTTATATCACATGATTGGAAACATGGGGTGGGCGATATTGTTGTTTGCAGCATTATTAAGATTGGCAATGTTCCCTGTTGCAAACAAATCTTTTGAAAGCATGTCTAAAATGAAAAAAGTGCAGCCCAAAATTCAGGAACTGCAAGATAAATTCAAAAACGATAAAAATAAATTGCAGCAAGAAATGATGAACTTATATCGCAAGGAAAAGATTAATCCTGCTTCTGGTTGTTTGCCTATGTTGATTCAGATTCCTGTGTTCTTTTCTTTGTATAAGGTGTTGAACATTGCTATAGAGATTCGCCAAGCTCCATTTGTGGGCTGGATAAAAGACTTATCAGCTCCGGATCCTTTGACAATATCGGCAATAACACACCTGCCCTTGCCTTCTTTTTTGGATATTGGTCTTTGGCCTATTTTGATGGGTCTTACAATGTATATTCAACAAAAGCTTAACCCCAAACCAGCTAATAAAGATCAAGCCAGAATGTTTGCGTTGATGCCCATTGTGTTTATGTTTATGCTCGGTCACTTTGCTTCCGGATTGGTTATTTATTGGACACTGAGCAATATTTTATCTATTTTGCAACAGCGTGTAATTATGAAAAAGCTCGGAGTTGATTAATGAATGAAGACTTTTTCTCTGCAGAACAAATAAAAGAAGCAAACAGTTTGTTTTGTAAAGATTGTTCTTTTGTATTAGGTGTTGCAAAGTTAGAGCAACTGCCTTTTTCTGATTTACCAGAGGTGGCCTTTGCAGGAAGATCCAATGTGGGCAAATCTAGTTTAATAAATGCAGTTACAGGCAAAAGAAGTTTGGCAAAAACATCTTCTACTCCGGGAAGAACTCAGCAACTAAATTATTTCAACCTCAATGACCAAATACATATTGTTGATCTTCCGGGGTATGGCTATGCACAGGCTCCTGAAAACATGGTAAAACAATGGCAAAAAGTTATTTTTGCTTATTTGCAAGGGCGTGTAAACCTAAAAAGAGTGTTCTTGCTGATAGATGCAAGACACGGGATAAAAAAAGTGGATATGGAAGTAATGGAAATGCTAGATAAGGCAGCCGTTACCTATCAGATTATTCTAACAAAGGCAGATAAAATCAGTTTGAAAGAGTTGAATTCTCTTCAAGAAAAGGTAAAAACAGAGATAACCAAACATGCCGCAGCTTACATTAATGTTATTGCAACAAGTTCAGAAAAGAAACAAGGTTTGGAGCTTGTTCGAGCAGAAATAGCATCAATGATTTAGATGACGTCTTCTAGAATGCATTCAAAGACATGATCTTGTGGTGAACAAGCGTAGGCTCCTATTTTTACTGAAGAATCTGATAAAGGAAGGCTGAACATTCTTGTTTGCACAAAGTTAATTCCATCAACTGAATAATATAACCAAAAATCATTACCCCGGCGAACGGCTCTAAACCAAATATCATAGGGCATTGATTGTAACGGGAAATTAGACCAATCAGAATTTCCGTGGTGTGAAATAACACAGCCCAGTTGAGGAATCGAAATATCGGTGCAAAGCAAACTAGTCTTAGCCCAATTTAGGCTATCTACTCGTATCATTAGTCCGCATTGATCCGAGGCAATCATACTCTCAAAATGCCACTTTATGGTAATAAAAAAATCTCCTTTTTTTTCTGTATAAAAAAAGTGCCCATTATCCTTATGAATGTTGTGTTGAACATTTTGCCAAAAGTCTGTCTGAGGTTTGGTTTCTATTTGCATTCCGCTTTCAACAAACCGAACATTAGTCGGTTCATTATACCAACTAAAATTTTTTAAAGTATCAAGAATCATCAAAAGTTCCTAACATTTTCATCTGGCAATTGTTTAACTGCTTCTTCTAATTGTGCGTTGCGTGCCTTGGGTGATACAATTTTGAGTGTAACAATTTGGTCTCCTCCTTTTATTCCTTTTCCTTTTAAGCGAAGTTTTTCGCCGCTTGATGCATATGCAGGAACATTGACCGCAACTTTGCCACTTATAGTAGGAATTGTTATTTTTGCTCCCAAAATTGCTTCTGTTATAGATATTGGCACTTCTATAGTTATGTTATTACCATCTAGATTAAAGTATGAATGATTATCAACATTTAAAGTAATCAGAACATCTCCGGCACTTCCTCCGTTTATACTAGGGTGTCCAAGACCTTTGAGACGGAGTGTTTGCCCATCTCTGGTTCCAACCGGTATTTTTACATTGATGTTTTTACCATTTATATTGACTGTCTTCTCATCGCCATTAACCGCAGAAAGAAAATCTATTCTCATCGTATAGTTAATATCTGAGCCTTTGGTTGGTCGGCGATATCCTCCGCCGAATCCTCCTTGAAAGCCACCTCTTCCGCCGGTAAATTGAGAAAAAATATCTTCGCCAAAGATGGAGGAAAAGTCAAAATCTCCTCCGCCAGAACTATAGTAACCTCCGCCTTGGCCAAACGGGTTTCCTCCGGCAAAGCCTGCGCCAAAACCTGTTGGTTTGCCATCACAATCTATTTCATTGTTATCATATTTTTTTCGTTTTTCTTTGTCCCCTAAAATATCATAGGCACATGATATTTCCTTAAATTTTTCGGCGGCCTCTTTGTTGTCTTTATTAAGGTCCGGATGATATTTGCGCGCCAATTTGCGGTAGGCAGATTTTATTTCTGCTTCGCTAGCTCCTTTAGAAACCCCCAAGACATGATACAAATTTTTATTCATTTATTTTTCCTCTCTTATAAGCTATATAAGAAGAATGTTTTATCTTTGCAAGCGGAGAGAGCTTTAATAATCTATCATTTTTTTACAAACGAATGTTGCTCTTCTGGCATTATCAGGTTGCATTGTAATTTCATATAAAGACGCTTGCTTGCCTCCTCTGTCATGACAATAAATGGCTGCTATCGGAGCAATTTCATCAACGCCAATGTCTTTATACTCATAGGTTACGAAATCTGGAGATTTTTTAACTACATGAGTGTGCGACACAATATAGTTAAAATCCGGATCCTCCCATGTGGGTTCTGCTTCTGACATGGCACATCCACAAAGAGTAGAGACTACAAGCAATAACATAATTTTTTTCATAACTTTCTCCTTTTGGTAGAGCATCAATCAAGCTCCTGATAAATATCTTTTCCGGCTTTTAGCAAGATATTATAAATTTTTCTGTTTGTTGAATTTTTAGTTCTGGTGTTTTGTAATTTATTTAGCATACGTTGCAACTGCTGATTAAATCTTTTATTCTCTCTTAAACTCTCAATAGCACTGAGATTTTCTTCATCATCAATTTTATAGTTTACAACTGCTTTCAATGTGGCTATGTATTTGGCTTCGTTTTGCGCAGAATATTGAGCTCTGGCAGCAGGACAAAAACAAAGCATACATAGTGCCACCAATAAAATTCTCATGTGCGTTTCTCCATTTAAAACGTTGTTTTAATCCTATTTAGCAATATACTACAAACATTAGATTTGCTTGACTATGGATTTTTGAAAGTTATCAAACATGAAAAAGACAATGTGGGTTTTATTAGATGATAGAATGGGAAGTGTTGGGCAAGCCAAAGGAGTTTCCCTGTATCTAAAAAACTTTTTTAATATTGTTGAAAAGCAGATTGTTTATACAAAGTGGGCCAAGTTGCCAAATGTCTTTAAAGGCGCTTCTTTATTTGGCATAAACAAACAACAAAGTTCTTGTTTATCTGAAAAAGACTTGCCTGATATGGTTTTATCAATAAGCAGGCGAACCCTGCCTGTAGCTAGATTCATAAAAAAGAAATCTGGAAAAAAGACTAAAATTATTCAGCTAATGTACCCCGGAGATTGCGGTATTAGTGACATTGATCTTGTTGTTGTTCCACAGCATGATGCTGCAAAATGCAAAAAAGGCAATTTTTTTGTGGTTACAGGTTGCGCTCACAGAATTACAAAACAAAAGCTAGACGAGGCACAGGAAGTATGGAGTCCTGTTTTTGCAAATCTTCCTAGACCTTGGACAGCTGTTATTGTCGGAGGCTCTATAAAAGGACGCCCGTTCAGCGATTTAAATGCAAAAACTTTGGGCGAAAAAATTAAAGAAATTATCAGTAAAACGGGAGGATCGATCCTTATTACTACATCTAGACGAACAGGAGTAGAGGCTGAAAAAATAATTATAGAAAAGATAAAAAACATTCCGACACATTCTTTTTTGTGGGGCGATAAATCTGAAAACCCATATATGGGATATTTGGCTTGTGCAGACAGAATTATTATTACCGGAGATTCAGTTTCTATGTGCTGTGAAGCTTGTGCAACAAAAAAACCCGTACTGGTATTTGAGGGAGAAAACTGGCTGACACCCAAGCACTATAGTTTTGTGAGGTCTCTTTATGATGGAGGATATGCAATTAGCATAAACTCTTCAGAACTTTTGAATTTTCAACCCTTAAAATATCTTGATGCGACAGCAGAAATTGCACAGAAAATTTTAGAACTCAGGTAAATATGTTTCGTCGTGCTTGTTCATTTCGGCAGAAACAATCTCGTCTAAAGGGCTTGTTTTACGAGTTGCAACAACCTTTTGGAACATACGCCCAAAATATGTGCTTTTGCGCCAAATAAAATCGCCTCGGTGCTTGGCGTAGCTGTTAATTTCTCTATCCCACATTTTTTCAACAAAAGGGTGACGCAGACGATTATACATACGAACAACATAGCGCAGGGGATGCCAAAATAAAGGATTATGGTAGTCTACAAATATGACACTACCACCCGGTTTTACGGCGGCTAAAGCATTGTTTATCACTTTTGCTTTGGTATATGGAGGAAGCTCTTGAAGTAAAAAGAAACATAAAACAGTATCATATTCTTCTTTTATCTTGATGGTGGAGGCATCTTGGCAAAATATTTTTAATGATGGATAAATATTGCCATATTTCTCTTGGTTTCTGGCTACTTGAAACTTATTGATATCGAAGACATCTAGTTGTCCGTATGCACCAACAATGCTTGCTGCTCTATCTATCTGGTCTCCGAAAGTTAACCCCAATTGCAAAACCTTTTGGTTTATCTTGATATTGTTTAAAGCGGCATTTACTAATCTGTTATATTGAAAGAAGCTCCGTAAATTAGCAGATAGTTGTGTATCTTTGGATATACTGCTACTTAGGCTGTTGTACACATCTCCATAAACAACCCTTGTATATGCAGGAAGATTTGTTTGTTCTGTTTTGTCTTTAATCATTTTGCTTCTCCTCAAAAAAAGCAACAACTTGCTGAGTACTATCTTCATAAAGTTGTTTGGCTTCAAACAATAGCTTTTCTGCCTCTGAATAACGTTTTTTTATAATTTTTTCTTCTATTTTCTGACATAGTAATGCAAAATCTTCCATCCCAAAAACTTTGCTACTAGACCGCCAATTGTGAAAATATTGTCTTTTTTGTTGCCAATCTACATCTGGCAATTGGCTCCACTTTTGGAAAGAACAAGACAAAAATTCTTCCCACAAAAACATCATTTTTTGCGAGCCGAAAACATCGTAATATTCCATAAACTGTTTTTGATTGATTTTAATTGGCATTTTCTATCAACCCCAATTTTACGGCCTCAACAACAGCTCCTGTGCGATTGTACACATTCAGTAGCTTGAGGATTGCTGTAACATGTAGCTTAACTGTTCCCTCTGTAAGCCCAAGCTCATATGCAATTTGTTTGTTGGATTTGCCTTTGGAAATAAGACGCAACACATCAATCTGTCTGGGTGATAATATTTTGACTTTTTCTTTGACATCTTGAGTCTGTGGGAGCTGTTCTACTTGTTTTAATAAATCAAATTCATTTTTATTAGTGTCTTTTAATAACTCTGGAGGAATATATACGCCACCCGAAAGAACCAAATTAACGGCACTTAAAATGACAGAATTAGAAGAAGCTTTAGAAATATATCCGGCGGCTCCAATTTCTATGGTTTTTTGCACAATCTCTTTATCAAACACTGCAGAAAGAATAATGATTGGAGTTTCCGGCAATGTTTCATGAATTTTTTTAATTGCATCTAACCATAATGCTCCCGGCATAGCTAAATCTGTTAAAATGAGATTATAGTCTTTGTCTTTTTCGATGATAGAAAATATGTCTGTATAGTTTCTGGCTGTAGATATCTCCATCTGAGAATCAAAATCATGAAGAATCATTTCTAATCCTTTTAAGAACAAGTCATGATCATCTGCGATTAATATTTTCATTTTCTATCTCCTTTGATTTGATTCCAGTCTCCACAGATTGCTTGCCACACGGCTACCGAAGCAACAGCAGCCGTTTCGGCACGAAGAATTCTTGGCCCTAAAGAAACAGGAATCACATATTTTTTAGAATATAACATATCTGCCTCTGCAGAAGCAAACCCTCCCTCAGGCCCAATGATAATGGCGATAGAATCGGATTGGTTTTGCGCAAAGGCTTGCTTAATGCTTGCTCCGGCCCCTCTTTCATCCATAAAGAACAAACAACGGGAATCGTCCCATTCTTTTATAACGGCATTCAGCCCAACAGCAGGGCAAACCTCTGGCACGCTGAGCCTCTCACATTGTTCTGAAGCTTCAATAACTTGAGCTTGAAGGCGCTCCAATCTTATTTTGTCTGTTATTGAATATTCTGTAATCACGGGAACAAGTTTTGAAACCCCTAATTCAACTGCTTTTTCTATCAAAAAATCCATTCTGTCTTTTTTGAGGGGAGCAAAAAGTAGCCACACATCTGGCTCTTGTGCTGGTTGGCGGATTTGTGCAACAGGCAAAACAATGGTTTGTTTTTTGTTAATGTTGACTATTTGCGAATCGAATTCTCCATCTTGGGAATTGAAACAACTTATGAATGCTCCCGCCGGCAACCGCATAACATTGCAAAGATAATGAGATTTGTCTTCTGAAAGAGTGAACTCTTGGCCACAGATGAGTTTGTTTGCTACATATATGCGAATTTTGTTCTTTTGTTTCATTCTATTTGACCTTGATAGTTAGGATACGGCTCTGAATATCCTTTGTTACAGAGGTAGGGAGCGGGACTAGATCAAAGAATATTCGTTCTACCCCAGGGTCTAAAGTTTCAAACTCTAAAATAAGGTAACTGTCCTTTTTTTCGGTGTTTTTAATTTTAGCGGTGCGGTAGTTCGAATCGTAATTCCATGTGGCAGATTGGTTTTCGGGCAGCACCACAAAAAACGTTTGCCCTACCGAAGCTTGCACACTACCATTGTCTTTTATCATATTAACAAAAGTTGGAGGTGTTTCTACATCGGGTATTAATTTTTTTACAATAGCCTCATAATCAACGAAATCATCTACAGGCACATATTCTGGTTCTTCTTTTTTGGTTTTTTCTATAACAGACTCTCTCATAACATTTTTGAAAGATAGAGCTTGTCCAATCTCTTGAGCAACAAAAGCAAAAGTTTCTGAGGAAAAAATTATTAGCGCTAACGCAATTAAATTTAAATATTTTAATAGTTTAATCATTTGAAACCTTTATCTTTTTTATAAATTCTTGGCATAACCTGCAAATAGGCTTTCTATTGAACATAATATAGTTTATCTTAAGTTATGAAAGTAAAATTTTTGTTACGAAAACAACAATATTGCGGAAAATTATCATGATTATCACAATTGATGGCCCAGCCTCTGCCGGAAAAGGCACTCTTGCAAACAGTCTCTCAAAAAAATATGGACTGGCTTATTTTGATACAGGCATGGTATATAGAGCTGTGGGATTGCAGATGGTGTTGAGTGGCACTCCTTTTGAAGATGTTGCAAAAGCTGAAGATTTTGCTCAGAAACTCGATTTTCCGACAATGATGGAGCTCGCACAGCACAAAGATTTTCGCTCTGATGTAGGAGGAAAAGCGGCTTCTGTTGTGGCGGCAATTCCGGGAGTGAGAAGTGCACTTTTGAAAATGCAACAAGATTTTGCAAAAAATCCGGTGTTTGCAAATGGGCAAAAGGCCAATGGTGCTGTTTATGATGGCAGAGATACGGGTACTGTGGTTTGTCCGAACGCAGATGTTAAGCTTTTTATAACGGCATCGCCAGAGGTGAGAGCAGAACGCAGACACAAAGAATTTTTGAGCAAAGGTATTGATAAGACTTATGCCGAAGTTTTAGAACAGATAAAAGAAAGAGATGATAGAGATGAAAAAAGAGCATCTGCTCCATTAAAGCCGGCGGAAGATGCTATCATCTTTGACACATCTGAATATAATGCAGAGCAAGTTTTAGAAAAAGTCTGTCAAATTGTTGATAGCTATTGAGGCAATCTTTTTATTTCTTACCAACTATATCCCACACCAATATTAAAGTCTGTTGCGGAGTAATGGCTTCCGTGGCTATGCCCAACAAACCCAAATCCGTTCCAGCCGTTGCCCATGCTCACACTGGCACCAACTTCGCCCCTAAGCAATGTCTGGTTTTTGACACCATCTACATCTGGCAAACCTTTGATACAAACATCTCCCTTGCCCATGTTTTGAATAATACTCGGCTTAATGTATAGTTTGGCCATATTCAATTTGCCATAAAGCCATGTACGCTCAAACTTCACACCAACCTCTGCCTCAAGATTGTTAATATCATCAAACTTGGCTCGTTTGCCATAATCGTCTTTCATGTCATCATATTTCAGCAAGCTATAAGCCAATCTGACACTAGGCTCTATTGTAAAACGTTTGCGTGGTTCAAATACAACTCCGGCTTCTACACTGGCGCCAAAGCCCATGCCCTTGCTATCTGATTCGACACCGGTATCTGTGGTGAGTTCTACATCTTGAATGCCTCCATAAATGCTGCTCATCGTCCATATACGACCTTGGTCATATCGGTGATATACTCCCAACATCCAGCTATCTATTTCAAACTCAGAGCCTTTCTCTGCATAATATTTGCGACCCTTGCCGGAGAGTTCATATTCTCCTTGACGATAGGAGGCAAATACTCCCAAGCGATTGTGCAAGTCTGATTGAACATCAAAGCCCATATCTACCGTATTGAGCTTGGCATCAACTTCTACCGGTGCTTCTATCTCAGATTTGCGTTGACCCATATCTATCCATGCATTTTGCAGTGGACGGCCATTGTATACATGTTCGGCAATACCACATCTTTTGCATTTTATTTTGCTGGATGATACTTTGTCGGCAACAATACGGCTTAAATCTTTTATTTGTTCCAAACCGATAGACGGCAATGCCATATATG
>SUUX01000007.1 GCA_015062305.1 Alphaproteobacteria bacterium | reverse complement strand
AAAAATTATTTTGCTTTGATACATAAAACTTTGTTTTACCATATAATAATTATGATACTGTTCGGTAACAAAAACTTGATATCTGCACAAATTTATACACTATTGATACCGAATGGTAACAAAAAAAAGAGGTTTATTATGAATAGCCAAGATTTAACAAAACTTCAAGCCGATAATAATATCAATACACAAAACGCCCTTCATTTATGGAGGGCGTTTGTTTATGGTGAGTCCTGATGGACTACTCTTCGCCTTTTTTGAAAAAAGGCTCGAGTTGCCTCTGCGCTCGTGAGCTAATGCTCACCGGCGTTCTCCCGCCCGCCTCTCGCTTGTAGTCAAACCAACTCCTGTTGGTTCGAGCTGTCATAATCTTACCATAAATAAACCCCTCCACTATGGGAGGGGTTTTATTTATGGTGGGCCCTGATGGACTCGAACCAACGACCAGACCGTTATGAGCGGCCTGCTCTAACCAACTGAGCTAAGGGCCCGCCAGTTGACAGCCACTATAAATAAGCCAAATATTTGTTATAGTCAAGCTGTTTTTAAGCTTATTTTCACAAAATATTTTTTTCCTCACCTTCATCCAATAAAAAAACACCCAAGCCTTTTGCTCGAGTGTTTTTAAAAGATTACAGTTTTTTTGCAACAACTGCAAAATCATTTGCAAACTTAAACTTTTCCTGCACTGCCATCTCCGCAAAAACTTTGATTGCGTTCTTCAGGTCTCCCGATACATCTGGCTCCGTAATCACTTGTTTCATCCAATACAACAAATCTTTCTGCCATATAATAAAGACAACTTTTATATAAGTATCTTTATACTTAGCAAACAGATGTGCCAAACAAGTATACGCCTTCTTAAGTTCAAGATCACCAATCTGTGCAACACGTTTGTCCATTTCTTTTTCCCACAAACACACTATCGCAAAACTGACTAGCAATTCCTCGAAACTTAGTGTTTTGTTATGATAAAGAAACTGACGAGCCATCTCAACAGCAGCTGCATAATCTGTTTTTGAGTTCAATAATAATTCCTTGTTCATACAAACAGCATTTTAAAGTCCATACTTATATTTCATGAAATCTAATTTTGCCTTAACGTACATTCCACATTCAAACAAAATCTCCTCGTTTTTATCACGAGGAACACTGATTGCAGAAAATATCATCTCTTGCATAGAATCCAGATCCTTTGCACTCTGCTCAGGATTTAACAAACAATTTTGTAGCCATTTTTTCACTGCTTCCAAACGCAGTATAAACATTGGCAACATTTTTTGCAAAAAATCCTTCCGCAAAAAGGCATGCAAACGATAGATCTTTCGACGATACTCCTGGTCCTCTTGATCAGCTGCAGGATGTCTTAAAAAGTTGCCTCGCATAACATCCAACTTGAGAGACCACTCTCTACCTATTTGATAAATTGTTATCAAATCTGGTACAGTCAACTCGCCTTGAATATTTGCTAGATCATCAAACAAAGAATCTGACGCACAATATTCTTCGTTCATCAAAGCTTTTAATAAAATAATAGATTTTTCCATAGTTATAAAAATTAAAAATATGTAAGTTCGCCTAACTTACATATAAACATCTTGAGAGTCAAATAAAAAAACACGTTTCCTGCAAACAAAAACCGGTGTCCTAACAACACCGGTTATATATTGAATATTTATTTCTACTGATCCAAAAAGCTTCTCAACTTACGAGATCTGCTTGGATGCTTGAGTTTACGCAATGCCTTAGCCTCAATCTGTCTAATACGTTCACGAGTAACATTAAACTGCTGCCCAACTTCTTCCAAAGTATGATCTGTGTTCATACCGATACCAAAACGCATTCTCAACACTCTTTCTTCTCTTGGGGTCAACGAAGACAAGATACGAGTGCATGTTTCTTTCAAATTAGAATGTATTGCAGAATCCAAAGGTTGCAGAGCATTATCATCAGCAATAAAATCGCCCAATGATGAATCCTCTTCATCTCCGACCGGAGCCTCCAAAGAAACCGGTTCTTTGGCTATTTTCATAACCTTACGTACTTTTTCCAATGGCATAGACAAACGCTTCGCCAGCTCTTCTGGCACAGGCTCTCTGCCCATATCTGCCAACATCTGTCTGGATGTGCGCACCAACTTATTAATTGTTTCAATCATATGCACCGGAATTCTGATGGTGCGTGCCTGATCAGCAATTGAACGAGTAATAGCTTGACGTATCCACCAAGTTGCATAAGTAGAAAATTTATAACCGCGGCGATATTCAAATTTATCAACCGCCTTCATCAAACCGATATTACCCTCTTGTATCAAATCCAAGAACTGCAAACCCCTATTTGTATATTTCTTAGCAATAGAAATCACCAAACGCAAGTTTGCTTCAATCATTTCTTTCTTAGCTCGTTCAGCTTCACGCTCACCTTTTTTAATAGTATCAACCATACGGCGATATTCAGATATAGGCAACCCACATTCTTGAGCCATCTGAGCCACAGATTCCCTAAGCTCGGTTATTTCCAAACCATATTTTTCAACAAATGCTTGCCAATGCTTATCTTTTTTATGAGAGATATCTTCCAACCAATTAGGAGACAGCTCAGATTTTTGATATGCAGCCAAAAAGTCTTCTCTTTTAATCTTGCAAGACATAGCATAACGCATCAATTTGCCTTCCAACCCCATAAGACGACGATTAAGCTCATTTAGTTGTTCCACCAATTGCTCTACTCTGGTTGCATTCAAGTGAATAGAGCTCATCAATTCAACCAAATCTTTTTTCACCTCCAGATAGTGTTTTTCCACTGTTGGTGTCAATTTTTTGCCGGCAATAATAGCAGCCACTCGTTGTTGCTGAATTTTTTTCAAATCATCATAATAGCTAGAAATTCTATTCAAAATTTCCAACACAGGCTCTTTCAGAGCCTCTTCCATTGCCGAAACAGAAGCCGATGTTCTTCCGCCAGAACCATCCATATCATCATCGTCTGCAGAGTGACCTTCATCGTCACCATCTTCGTTCATATCATCGGAGACATCGTCATCATCTTCTTCTGGCTCATCATCAACCACTCCACCGAGTTCCATATCTTCATCAGCCAGATCATCATCTATATCATCTAAATTTTCTTTTTTAGCCAGATCCTCAGCAACTTTGTCTAAATCCTCATTACTAGAAACATCCTCATCTTCAAACTCTATTCCTTCAACATCTGCGCCATACATCATTTCCAAATCAACAATGTCACGCAATTGCATTGTACCATTAACCAGCTCATCACGCCAAGCTGCAATAGCTTTAATAGTCATCGGGCTTTCGCACAAGCCGTCAATCATCACCGTTTTACCAGCTTCAATACGTTTGGCAATTGCAATTTCTCCTTCACGAGAAAGCAACTCCACAGATCCCATCTCTTTCAAATACATTCTAACAGGATCATCGCTACGTCCCAAATCTTTTTCATCAAAGTTTCCGCCTTCATCATCTGCGTCATCAAAATTATCATCTTCCACAGATTCTGGCTCAAAACTATCCACATCAGATTCAGCAATAATACTAATTCCCAAATCTGAAATATTAGTCATAATATCTTCAATGTTTTCAGAAGATTCTCTCTCGGGCGGCAAAGCTCTATTAAGCTCTTCCACGGTAATATACCCGCGAACTTTACCTTTTTCAATCAAACGTTTAACAGCACTACCCAAAGAATCAATCAAAGGTGCATCTGCAGACTGATTGTCATACAGATCTGAACTATCAATATCCGACATCAACGTTCCTTAAAATCATAAAAAAACCGGTTTTGGCACAAAATTCTAGCCAGTGCATTATTTACTGACTTTTATTAATAATGTCAAGCAAATAAAATTATTTTCATATAAATTTTCTGCGCCTTTGCTCCGATTCGCTTGTTTTACAAAGGATTTCACTAATCATCATTTTGAGAGGCCAACAAGGCTTCTCTTTCTTTTTTTAGCGACTCGTAGCGAGAAAAGGTTTCTTCTGAAAAAGAATCTCCTGTTTGCATTTGCCTCATACACTCTCTTATATCCATCTCCAATTGACGCAACTGCACCTCAACAATTCTGTCATCCAAATTTTTTCTCATCAGCATAATATCCGGACATTGCTTAAACAGCATTTTCAAATCAACTCTATTTTTCAACTCTTCATCAAATCCCTTATCACAAAGAATATGTTGCAAAGCTTCACTTGTTTCAATTTCCACGCCCTCATGCGCCAGTTCCAGCAAATATTCATACAAACGACGCAACCTGTCAGATTTAATCTGAAAATCCAATAACTTTTCTTCATATTCTTCAATCAATTGCGGATAACAAATCAATGCCGATATCACATATTCTGCCACCAAATCATCCAGATTTGTACGTACTGTACCAACCAAAGATATTGTAGCTCTTTCATTTTTTCGTTTATAGCTGCTCGTACCTTCAAATTTTGTCTTTTGCCATGCAGCACCACGTCCAATTTCATGATAAATCTTAGTTTTCATATCTTGAGCATAATAGCCGCGCACTGTCTCATCAGCAATTTTTGCCACTTCATCTCTAATATTTTTTTCCAGCAACGCCTTCTGTTCCGGAGTATTAGCTTGCACAACATCTGCATTTTTCTTCCACAACAAATCTTTCAAAGGCATTGTATCATTAATTACCTTCAAAAATTCTTCTTGTCCGTGCATCTTCAAAAATTCATCCGGATCTTGCTTATCTGGCAAAAATGCATATTTCAATGAAAACCCTGGTTTTAGTATTGGCAACACCCTATCAACCGAACGAATAGCGGCTCTCACCCCTGCTCCGTCGCCATCAAAACAACAAATAGGTTCTTGCACCACTTTCCACGCTTCTGCAATCTGATCTTCTGTCAGAGCCGTTCCCAACGGAGCCACAGCATATCCTATACCATACTTATCCATGGCAATCACGTCCATATACCCCTCACAGATAATCAAACATTTAGCATCATATCCGGCATCTCTGGCATTATTCAGATTATACAACACCCTTCTTTTATTGAATACCGGGGTTTCCGGAGAGTTCAAATACTTAGGCTGACTTCCGTCCATCACTCTTCCGCCAAAGGCTATCACCTTACCTCTTTTATCAATAATAGGTATCATCACCCTATTGCGAAAGAAGTCATGAGAACGCTTTCCCTCTGGAATTGTCAGCAGCCCAAGTTCAGCCATTTCTTGTTCACTAACTCCTTTGGAAGATAATTGTGCTTTTAATCCATTATTATTAGGAGCAAAACCAAGACGAAACTTTGATATAATATTATCATCAAAACCTCTGGCATACAAATAATCCAATGCTTCTCGTCCGCCGGTCAATCGCAAATTTTTTTCAAAAAATTTTGCCGCCATTTCCATAATATCATAAGCGGTATTACGTTTTTCCACCACTTCTTTGGCTTCTGCATTAAGCTTTGGCAATTGCATTCCAACTTTATGAGCCAGTTTTTCCACTGCATCAATAAAAGTCAGACCATTGGCATCCATTTCAAACTTAATAATATCACCATGCGCCCCACAACCGAAACAATGGTAAAAACCTTTAGCCTCATTAACAGTAAAAGAAGGTGTCTTTTCATTATGAAACGGACACAAACCAGTATGCTCACGCCCTTTTCGAGTGAGTTTCACTTTCTGACCAACCACATCGGCAATAGATATCTTTGCCCGTAGCTCATCACAAAATTTTTGTAAATCCGTATTAGCCATTTATAAATTCATTTCCAAAAATTTATCTTAGTCTTCTTTTATCATAATTTTTAAAGATATCAAGTTTCTCTTTTAGTTATATTATTTTACAATC
The DNA here is from genome assembly GCA_015062305.1 of Alphaproteobacteria bacterium. Classification (GTDB taxonomy): domain Bacteria; phylum Pseudomonadota; class Alphaproteobacteria; order RF32; family CAG-239; genus CAZU01. Next base: position 71,737 of record SUUX01000007.1, on the reverse strand, counting down.
TTATATTTTCCATTACTCATTTCATACAATAATAGTTTTTTCCTTTCTCATACCCCTACTCCTCAATCTTAACCCATTTTCCGTCTTGATACATACGTACCGGGACATCCATACGCACACATCCGTTAGGCTCAATTTTCACTTTTCCTGAAGCACCATCCCAAACCTTAAAATCTCTAATTTTTTGCAAAACATCTGCATTATCCGGAAGTTTATTTCCTTCTTTTGGTTCTGTGCTTTCAAAGGCTTTGATAATCATATCCAAACCATCATATAAATTTGCTGAACAGGCTTCAACACGATTTTGATGCTTTTCAAAATATTCTTTTTCAAATACTTCATTGTTACCAATTACATATACAGACCAGATGTTATTTATGGGAGGAAATACTTTTAAGCTAATGCTTGGAAAGTTACCTAAAGAAGTAACATTATTTTTTCCGGTCAACTCATAATATTGTCTCACAAAAATACTGTTCATTGGTTCCACTCCAAACAAAACATAATAATCGGGAGATTTTTGTTCCATTTTTTGAATAGATAACCGAAAATCTGTTTCATCTAAATTATATCTTTCATTAAAAACAACTTCGATACCATCTTGGGGTAAGTGTTCTGCGGCATACCCTAATAAAACATTACTTACAGCAGCATTACTTCCTAACAATGCTACCGTTTTAACTTTTCTCTTTTTGAGTTCGCGGAGTGATGAGGTATAAATTTCTTTATTTTGCGGTGAAGTATTAAATCCGTACGCAGGTATATCTTCTTTACCATAGGAACAAGAAAGACTTATGACTTTATTTTGATTAGCAATCTCATCAACCGGTCTGTCAACCACGCCAAAAACCGAAACAACAACATTTACTTTATCAATATCAATAAACTTATGTGTATTTAAGGTTGCTTGCTTAGGTTTAACCATATCATCTTCAAAAACAATCTGATAAGTATACTTGGTATCTTGTTGTTGCCATTTATCTATAACCATGTTCAAAGCATTTTTAGCACCAACTCCAATATACGCTAAATCACCACTTAAAGGTAAAGTCGCTCCTATCTTCACCACCGGTTTTTCATTTTCTTTGGGAGTTTCTGCTTTTTCCCCACAGGCGGTTAAGCCCAAAACAAGTAACAAACCCAATAAAACCTTTTTCATTTCTTATTTCCCTTCATTTTATTCTTCCCTTAATTTTAAGGGAAGATAAGATTTTTTGCAACTTCAGTTGCTTAAAAATCTAGATGAGTTTAATCAGACTTCACTTCATATCTTATTAAACTCACCCTGACCCTCTCTTAAAATTAAGAGAGGGAATTTGCTTTTTATTCCTCCATCTCAATATATTCTGCATTTATGCATTTACGCAAATTAGCAGGATTATTGATATGTCCATTTCTCATCATTGTACATTTAATTGCATTACAATCATACGATTGTATATTTTTTATATATTTCAAAACTTTTTCCGTTTCCGGAATGCTGCCTTCCTGAGCATTTTCTTCATATGCTTTAATCAATAACAACACAAGGTCATAAGTTATAACAGAAGCATAATTCGGATACCTATTAAATCTTTGTTTATATCGCATATTAAAATCTTTTGTTCCAATTGTTGTACCAGGAAACACAATTCCGTTATATAATTCTTTGGCTGGTGTCATTTCACCACAAGTTCCCATTATTTGATCATTAGTTACACCTACTTCATGAAGTTGTTTAACGATAATATCGAATTCAGGTTTTATTGAGTTAATTAAGAAATATTCATACCCTTCATTTATAAATTTTCTGATAAGCAAACGAAAATCAACATTCCCTCGTGTAAATGTTTCCATTTTAGCTTCAATATTTTCTTTTTTCATAGCTTTGATAAAATTTGACGCAAACTCTTCAGAGGTTGCTCTCATTTCACTAATAATAGCTACTTTTTTTATATTATTCCTAACTAAATAGTTAACACCTACATCAATCATTTCAGACATAGCCGCAAATTGTGTAAAACTATATTCACCATCTCCGACTTTTTCTTCCCAAGTATTACTCAAATGAATTAGTTTGTTTTGTTTAGCTAATGGTTTAAATATAAATCCTGCTGGAGCATAGTAGGTTAGCATGGCATTTATTTTGTCTTGAAATATAAATTTATTAGCAATTGCTGCTGTTAAATTACTTTTAAATTGATCATCTTCAATTAAAGCTTTATAATCATATTTAAGATTTTGTTTTTTTACATCTTCCATAGCCATAATTAAAGCATCTCTAGCATACTCACCACTTTCTGCAGAATCTCCACTTAAAGGAAATATTGCCCCAATCTTCACCACTGGTTTCTCGTTTTCTTTGGGTGTTTCTGCTTTTTCTCCGCAGGCGGAAAGGGCTGTTGCTATCATTATGCTTAATAGAAATTTTTTCATATTCTTTTTCCCTTCATTTTATTCTTCCCTTAATTTTAAGGGAAGATAAGATTTTTTGCAACTTCAGTTGCTTAAAAATCTAGATGAGTTTAATCAGACTTCACTTCATATCTTATTAAACTCACCCTAACCCTCTCTTAAAATTAAGAGAGGGAATTTGCTTTTTACTCCTCTATCACAACCGACTGTCCATTGATGATTTGTTTTACAGAAGCAAAGGACTGAACAATCCCTTCAGAATCAATTGAAAACAAACCTATAGCACCTTGTTTATTTTTAATCTTCAACAAATTTTCTACAACTTCATCAATATTTTTACCATCTGTTTTTTCAAAACTTTCAATCAAAATATCCAAATTATCATACATATTAGCTCCGCACAAAAATACTTGTTCGCCATATTTTTCTTTATACTGTTTGTTATATTTCGGTGTTCCGCTTGCAGATTCAACAAACCACAGACCTTCAAAATTTTCTCTTTCCGGTGTTTCGATAAAATCATTGATTGTTGTAAGATTTACTTTTCCTGTAATTTCATTCAGATATTTAGCAATTAATGTTGCATCAGGAGTAATACCATCGACATAAAAAATATCAGGCTCTCTATTATCTATTATTTTTTGAATAATCATTCTAAAATCCCTTGTTCCAGGATTAAATATCTCTTTTCCAACTACTTCTATAGAACCATCATTTATTATTTTATTTTCCAAGATTTCTGCTTGTTGCATTGATCCTATATTGTTGGATATTAATAAAGCTATTGATTTAATTCCTCGTTTTTTCAACTCATCTAACATCAAATCAGTCTGATTCTCATACTGAGTAATATTGTTGAAATTATAATATCCGTTTGCTGGCTGAGAACCATACGCACAAGTCATATGAATTACTTTAGCCTGTTCTGTTATCGGACTGGCAACATTTGCTCCTATTGAGAAAACTGTAAATAAAGCTCTTATTTTATCTTGGTTTACAAACTTATTTGTAATCATTGCAACCTTTTTTGCATCAAAAACATCATCTTCAACGATTAGTTCATAGTTAAATTTTGTGTCTTTTGCATTCCACTTTTCTAAAGCTAATGACAAAGACTTTTGCGCAGAGACACCAATATGAGCCATATTACCAGTCAAAGGCAAACTTGCCCCAATCTTCACCACTGGCTTTTCGTTTTCTTTTGGAGTTTCTGCCTTTTCTCCGCAGGCGGTTAAGGCTGTTGCCAACATTATGCTTAATATAAATTTTTTCATGTTCTTTCATCCTTCATTTTATTCTTCCCTTAATTTTAAGGGAAGATAAGATTTTTTGCAACTTCAGTTGCTTAAAAATCTAGATGAGTTTAATCAGACTTCACTTCATATCTTATTAAACTCACCCTAACCCTCTCTTAAAATTAAGAGAGGGAATTTGCTTTTTACTCCTCCACCACAACCGGCTGTCCGTTGATGATTTGTTTAATTACTGCCGGAGAAAAAACAACTCCATCTTGATTAATAAAAAGCTCTCCGACAGCTCCTTTGTATCCATTGAGTTTCATTAAATAATTTACAACATCATCAGATGTTGGAACATTATTATTTTTCTTATAAAGTTCAGTATAAGCTTTCATTAAGAGAGTAGCTACATCATATGCATAACCAACCGAAAAATAATTTGTGCTTCCATTTTTTGCTGTTAATTTATTCAATAATTCTTGGTCACCATCTGGAGATGAAACAAACTTCATTCCTTCTACCAAATTTTTATCTCCAGCAAACAACAAAGAATCTATTGCAACCAACGGTATTGCTATTTTTCTTAAAAAATAAGTTCTTAAAAATACATCTAAACTTGGCGGCAAAGCACACAAAAACAAAACATCAAAATTTTTATTTTTTGCTTTTTCCAACATTAAAACAAAATCTTTGTTATCAATTCCGAAATCAAAACGCTCATATTCAATGTCTTTTTCTTTAAGAATTTTTTCTACAGCATTGGTATGTTTTTGCAATGCCGGTTGATACACCGCAAATAAAGCAATTTTTTTAGCACCCATGTCTTCTATTTGTTTAACCAATTTTTCTGCCAAAGCCTCAGATGGTGTAAAATGAGTAAAATTATATTTTCCTTTTGCTACTTTTTCATCATTACTAATAGAAAAATGCAATATTTTATTTGGTTCAGCTAGAGGTGAAACAATATTCCCAGCTATTGAACTCCATGTTATTAAAGCATTTACTTTATCTATATTAATCAGTTTGTTTGCTGCACTTGATGCCCTAATTGCATCATAGCCATAGTCTTCGAAGATAAATTCAAAATCAACGGCAGAATACGGAAAATCTTGTTTTGCAAATTCTATAGCTTGTTGTACATTTTTACCATTTTCTGCATATTTTCCACTTAAAGCATCTATCACTCCAATCTTCACCACCGGTTTGGTGTTTTCTTTGGGTGTTTCTGCTTTTTCTCCGCAGGCGGTTAAGGCCGTTGCCAACATTATGCTTAATAGAATTTTTTTCATATTCTTTCGTCCTTTATTTCAACTTTGCCGAGATTGCTTCGCTTTTGCTCGCAATGACAGTTTTTTTGTTGTCATTGCGAGGAGCTTTAGCGACGCGGCAATCTTAGCTGAATCAATTACCACCTATCTAATAAATTTGGGCAATTAACCCAAACACGCTTTTACAACACCATTGGCCTTCCCAAAATCCATCTGACCGGCATATTTGGCTTTAAGAGCGCCCATAACTTTACCCATATCCTTCATAGATGTTGCACCTGTTTCTGCAATCAAAGCCTTAATCGCAACCTCTACCTCGGCATCATTCATCTGCTTTGGCAAAAAGCGCTCAATAACAGCAATCTCTGCTTTTTCTTTCTCCGCCAACTCCGGACGATTGCCATCCATATACATTTTGATTGAATCATTGCGTTGCTTAATCATTGTTTGCATCATAGACATCAGTTCTGTATCTGTAGCCTCTTTTGCACCCTTACCTCTGGCTTCTACATCTTTTTCTTTTTGACCGGCAATAATCATTCTCACAGCAGATGTAGTAACTGTATCATGAGCCAACATAGATTCCTTTAATGCTTTTTGCAAATCTTCTCGTAACATTCATTTTCTCCTTTATGTTCAAACTATTCTAAGCATACATACTTGGTACAAAAAAATCAATTCTAAAAATAACTCCTAAAACCCAAATAGGTTTCATCTATATCTCGACCATAATTCTGTTGATATTTATAATGCAGCGCTACGGCCCAATTTCTGTTCAATGAATATACAACTTCGCCTTTATAAATATTCTTGGCACCAATTTTAGAACTCGCATAAACTTTTTCAGCTTCAGCCAATCCCCTCCAATCTCCGACATTAACCAACACTCCAACCTGTGCGCCAACTCCGGCCCATTGATTTCGAGGCAAAAAACCACCATACGCCAAATGATTATTTATCATTGCAAACAACCAAAAATTATCATGCAAAGCCAATGTGCCTCCTCCGCCAACAACCAAATTTGCAACATATCCTTCTTTTCCATCATCTGGATTAATTTCTCTGCTAACATCTGCCAAAATCTGAAAAGATATAGGAGCAAACATAGCATCAATCGGAGCCACAGACCTAATTCCCAACAACTCAAATTTTTGCAACACATACTTATCATCTTTGTCATAATGACGCAAAGTTGTATTCAAAAAATTAATCTCTGCACCTTGCAAAAAACCATAATTATCATCTGTCAACGAATGATAAGCCGGACGATATGCAATCTCTTGAAAACCTGTTCCATTTCTCACTCCGGCTCCCCAAGTAAAACGCATAGAATCATGCGCCTCAAAAGAATTTTGCTCTCCAAATGTAGCGTTCTCTTTCTCCTTATTTTTCAGTTTGCTTCTCACTTTTAGCAACCCAAAGCTTTGTTTTCGATAATCTTTCAGTTCCAAATCTCTGGCCACATATTTATACTGAACATACTGATATGCAGCCTCTGCAACCCTTGCCTTTTCTTCTTCAGACAAGCCGTCCATGTCATAATTCTGTTCTGTTATTGTCTGCAAAAAACATTTTTTCTCTGTTTCAGACATCTGCTTATACAAATTTTTAATTTTATTTTGTCGTGAAGGTCTGTAATTCACTTTTTTTACTAAACCCTTGCTATTATAAACAGCCTTAACAGTATCTAAAGGAATGGTCTGCACTGCAAATTTCTGCGCCAATTTAAGCGATGGCCGCACAGCATCTAACGTTTCCATCAACATATAAGAACAATTACGTGTAAAAAAATAATACCTGGATTGTGCATGCCCGACTTCCCACAAATGAGCAACAAAAAAGTCAAGCTCTTCTTGGCTAAAATCCAGTTCAAACTCCCAAATATCTCTGTTTTCTATATTATTATATGTATTTATAATATCATAATATGGTTTTACGGTAAAACCACCAAAATAGCCGCCAACAATTCCCAAAATCGGATATAACGGCCCGGGATTATCTCCGGTAAATGCACCATAATTAGCCCCATGTGCCAAAAGCTGAGTGCCTTTTCTTGCTGTATCAATCCTAAGCAATGTATGTCCAAACAACGAAGATGGACTATTCATATAGGCATCTGTAAATAAAAAAGTCACACCTTTGGGTTGCAAATCGGCATAAAATTTTTCCAACTCCTCACAATGAGGCAAACTACTTTTTATTAATTTGTTTTTCTTAAGTAATTTATATCGAGCAGGAAACAAACATTTTTGTTCATTATTTTCAGATTCAAACAAGTCTATAGATGCCATCAACTCATCTTTTGGATTAACTTTTCCATTTTTACTCAAAAAAAAGTTTGGAGTATCAATAGTACTTTCATATCCTTTGCCGTCTTTCTGATAATGCCCCAACGCCAACCATTCAGAAGAATACGCAAAATCGACCTTTGCCCATGCACTAGATAATGCAAAAATAAAAAATAAAAACGAGGCAATCAAGCACCTCAAATATTTTAAACAACTAATTAGCATATAAAACTAATGCCTCATGACTAAAAAGTTGATATATGAACAATTACCGGTCGCCAAGGCATTTTGAAATCCTAATGTACATTCAAATACACGGGTTTCAAAACACCAAAAGCGACACTATAATCAATCACAGAACAACTATTTAAGCTAGCTGAAGAACCTTCAAAGTCAAATCAACAGCTTCAACATTTTCATTTGCAAACAAATAAGCAAATTGAGCCTGTGCTTTCAGACCAAATTCTTTGCTATCTACATTCAAAATCCCAGCCACGGTATCAATTGTTTCACCATGACCTGCAGCAACATCAAGAGCAAACTGCTCCATATTGTTTTCCAAAAAGGCTAACATCATTCTACCGGTTCCGCCACTAACACGACCATTAGGATCACAACCGGAAGTTCCAAAAGTAATACCAAATGTTTGAGTACCAAAAGAACCATTGGTTGTTGCAGCCAAAACTTGAGGGCCAATACCACTATTACCTTTCCAAGCCATAGAGCCCAAACCACAACCTGTGCTATCAACGGCAAATGCAGGAGCACTAGCAAACATTGCTGCTCCTACAAATAAAGATGCAAAATAAATTTTTTTCATAGTATTACTCCTAATAAAAATTTCCATACGCCAAAAGTTTAACACATCATCTTAAAATGTATAGCACAAAACTATTTTCTCCCAAAAATAATTTACTTGATTTATTTTTTATAAGTGTTACATTATGAATAATTCAAAAATACATTAGAGCTGTGACGGAGTTTGCTCCATCGCAGTTCATTTTTTCTAACAAAAAACAAACAAATATAGGTGATAGAAATGGAAAAATTTCCTTTAACTAAGGTTGGTTTTGAAGCTCTTGAACAAGAACTCAAGCATCTGAAAGGTGTTGAACGCCCCAATATTATCGCAGCTATAGATGAAGCTCGTTCTCACGGAGATTTGTCTGAAAATGCCGAATACTCAGCAGCCAAAGAAAAACAAAGCTTTATTGAAGGACGCATTCAAGATCTGGAAGCTGTTTTGAGCCGCGCCCAAGTAATAGACGTAGCCAAAGCCAACTATGATGTTATCCGTTTTGGCGCTACCGTTACTGTTGCAGATGAAGATACCGATGAAGAAAAAACATATCAAATAGTCGGCGACTACGAAGCAGACATCGAAAAGAATAAAATTTCTTTGTCTTCTCCTTTAGCCAAAGCCCTCATTGGCAAAGAAATTGGAGATTCCGCTTCTTACACCGCCCCCGGTGGTCGCAAATCTTTTGAAGTTATAGACATTCAGTATATTTAAAACTTCTATTTTTGAACATATATCAAAACCACCCTTTGGGTGGTTTTTTTATATTAATTAGGAGATAAAATCATGAATATAGAAAAAAACAACTGTGAATGCAGAGAAGATGACAATTGCGGATGCTCTTTTCCCAATAACATTCGCTATTTCCGCAACCAAAGCACTAACAATACAAAAATAACCAAAGATAGCATCTGTATCTGTTCCCCAACAGAATGTTCTTGCACTGTAGAACAAAATGAGGTATCAAAATAAAATATCTTAACAACACAGAAAGCTAACCATGGCAGAATACAAAACCAAACTTCTCATAATCGGTTCCGGCCCTGCCGGATACACCGCAGGTATCTATGCGGCAAGAGCAGGATTAAAACCCATATTAGTATCAGGACAACAAATTGGCGGCCAATTAACCATAACCTCCGATGTAGAAAATTTTCCGGGCTTTGCCGAACCTATCGCCGGAACAGAATTAATGCACCGAATGCGCCTACAAGCGCACAATGTTGGTGTAGAAATTATAGACGACCATATTGTAGAAGCCGATTTTAGCCAACGACCATTTATCTGCAGCTCAGAAAATAACAACATATATTCTGCCCAAAGTATCATCATCTGCACTGGAGCATCTGCCAGATGGCTCAATCTAGAAAGCGAAAACAAATACCGTGGATTTGGCGTCTCCGGTTGCGCCACCTGTGATGGTTTCTTTTACAGGGGGCGCAATGTTGCGGTTGTTGGTGGTGGCAACACAGCTGCCGAAGAGGCCTTATTCTTAAGCAATTTTACCAACTCAGTTACCCTCATTCATCGTCGCAACGCTTTACGCGCAGACCAAAAAACACAAGAAAAATTATTACAAAACAATAAAATAAACATCGAATGGGATTCTGTAGTTGAAGAAATCTTAGGCTCAGACAACCCTCTTTCTGTAACAGGATTAACAATCAAAAATGTAAAAACAGACAAAAGAAAAAAAATCAAAGTTGATGGCATCTTTATTGCTATCGGACACCACCCAAACACCGACATTTTCAAAAATCAACTAGACCTAACTCCAGAAGGCTACATCATCACCGCACCCAACAGTTGCCAAACAAGCATAAAAGGCATATTTGCTGCCGGAGATGTACAAAATCCGCAATACAGACAAGCAATAATTGCCGCCGGATCCGGATGTCTGGCTGCACTGGAAGCAGATAAATTTCTAAATGAAAACTAACCTCTTTTTGCTTCACTACGAATTTTATTGAGTTTTTTTATGAGCATTTGACGTTTTAACCTGCTCACATGATCTATATATAAAACACCATCCAAATGATCTAACTCATGTTGCACTGCTACGGCCAAAAAATCTTCAGCACATAGCTCACATTCATCACCATTATAATCCAAATATTTTATTCTGACACTTGCAGGTCTTTCAACTTCTGCTCGCAAAGTTGGCAAAGACAAACATCCTTCCTCGCAAACTTCTTTTTCCTCAGACCTCCATATAATCTCCGGATTAACCATATACAAAGGATTTGGCTCTTCTCCTTCATGTGCAATATCTATAACTACCACTCGCTTAGATACCCCCACCTGAGGCGCTGCTAATCCGCAACCATTTTCAGCATACATAGTTTCCAGCATATCGTCCAAAAACTTACGCATTTCATCATCTACACCGCCGACTTTTTCGGCCTTTTGCTTTAGCACCGGATGCGGATATTCGTATACTTTTAATTTTGCCATCTATTAACCTCTATATCTGCCGTTCCAACAAATTTCTGTTACAAACCGATTTTAGCGAACAGACTTTGCTATCTGATCAAGCAAGGCATTAACCATTTTGGGTTCACTTTTAGCAAAAAAAGCATAGGCCAAATCAACATATTCTTTAACAATCACTGTTGCATCAACATCTGTTGTCCTTACCAATTCATATGCAGCACACAATAACAAAGCTCTCAATGTTCCATCAAATCGCTCAAAAGACCATCCATCACGCAAATAACTTGCCAAAGATTTTTCCAATTGTTCTTTTTCTTTATGCACACCTCGCATCAGCTCTGCAAAATAAGTTGTGTCCATCTGATCTATCTCAACCATTTCTTCTTTTTCTTCATACTCAGAGCTTTCGTCATTTATTACATAACGTCCAACCTCACCATTTATAAAGTCTTTTATCACCTCATCAACCGAGAGTTGACCAAATTCTATCATATATGTTGCCTGCACAGCCGCCAAACGTGCTGCGGACTTCATTCTGATTTTTTCCGAAATAAACTTAGCCATTATTTTTCTCCTTGAGGCTTAGCCAACTTATCTATAGTTTCAACAAAATCTTCAAAATCACTAACTTCTTTAAAATCACGATAAACCGAAGCAAACCGAATATAAGCAATATGATCCAAAGAAGCTAATGCCTGCATTACAAATTCTCCTATTTGAGTAGATGCAATCTCAGCTTCTCCAGAAGCCTCTAGTCTTCGTTGAATAGAATTAACAATTTTTTCCACTCTCTCAGAACTAACCGGACGTTTGCGCACTGCCAAAAAAATAGAACGAGCCAGCTTATCTCTGTCAAACATAACTTTTTCGCCATTTTTTTTAACAACAACCAAATCCCGCAGTTGCACTCTTTCAAATGTCGTAAATCTGGACCCGCATTCAGAACACTCTCTACGCCTTCTGATTGCAGTATTATCATCTGTATCTCGAGAATCTTTTACCTGCGTATCATCACAACCGCAAAAAGGACACTTCATATTATTTCTTTCCCTTCTCTAGCAAAGCATCTGTCACTTGATACAACTTAGAAGAATATCTGGCTCCTTTTATAAGAACAATATCATTATTTTGCAAGAGGTTATTTATCAAAAATTCATCCAAACCATCTTTATTTTCAAAATAATGTGTTTCTTTAGAGGCATCAAGCTGAGCCAACATATCTTTCATTTCCGGACAAACAGCCACCACAACATCAATTGAACTCTTTGCAACAACCTGCCCCACCTCTATGTGTCTGGCTTTAGAAGTCTTACCCAACTCTGCCATTTTTCCCAAAACAACAATTTTTCTGCCGGAATGTGGCATTTTATCCAAAGTTTCAATAGCAATAATCATAGCTTCAGGCTGTCCGGAATAACTATCATCAATCAAAGTATATTCTCCTCCTTTTGGCAATTTAAGATCATACTTTGCTCCCCTTCCCGGCAATGCATTAAATAAAGACAAATGTTCAGCTGTTGCATTAACATCAAGCCCCAATGCTTTGATTAAGCTCAAAACACACCACGCGTTATAATAGTTATGTTCTCCACAATCAGCCAATTTCAATTCTACATTAGGATGATTATTTTTTCCAAAACCAACAACTTTTGCACCATTTTCTTCTGCTCGTTTTTTCAAAATCTGCGCAAAATTTGTATCTTCATTTATAATAGCCAAACCACCTTTTTTAATTGATTTAAATATCTCAGCTTTTGCCTCAGCGATACCCTCAAAATTTTCAAAAAATTCAATATGCATTGGGTATACATTGGTTATAATTGCCACATCGGGTTGAACATAAGAAACCAGTTCCTCAATTTCCCCTTTGGCACTCATCCCCATCTCTACCACAACATAGTCGGCATCCATATCAATTTTGCACAATGTAGCCGGCACACCAATATGGTTATTAAAATTACCATTAGTTGCATATACTTTTCCAAATTTAGATAGAGCAAACTTCACTTCTTCTTTTGTTGTTGTTTTGCCGGCACTTCCAGTCAATCCTATAACCACACCCTTATACAAAGAACGATTATAAGCACCAATTTTTCCATATGCTTTTATAGCATTTTCAACAACAATTTGCCTATCAGCAGGGGCATTTTCCACCAAATGCTCCACCACAGCCATAGCAGCACCTTTTTTCAAAACTTCTGCCACATAATCATGACCATCATTTTTTTCGCCTTTTATAGCAACAAATAAATCTCCTTTGTTTACTGCTCTACTATCACTAACAATATTTTCAATATCTACATCAACCACCACAGAAGCAGAATCAACAATCTCGCACAATTTTTTAGAACTTACTTTTTGCATCTATTTTCTCCTATTTATAAATTGGAAACTTGTTACACAACTCAACAACTTTAGCAGCCGTTTGAGCAATCACTTCATCGGCATTTCCATTAGCCAAAGCATCAACAACATCGGCAATCCAATTGCCTATTGCTTCAAATTCTTTTTCTCCAAATCCTCTGGTTGTTCCTGCAGGAGTACCCACTCTAATTCCAGATGTTACTTTAGGAGGTTGAGGATCAAAAGGAATTGCATTTTTATTACAAGTCATATGAGCCTTATCCAAAGCTGTCGCCACCACATCTCCGGTCACATTTTTAGGTCTTAAATCAACCAACAACAAATGCGTATCTGTACCTCCAGATACCAAATTAAGACCTCGTTTAGCTAATGTTTCTCCCAAAACCTTGGCATTTTTCACCACTTGAGCGGCATATTTCTTAAATTCTGGAGTTAAATCTTCCTTAAAACACACAGCTTTTGCTGCAATAACATGCATCAAAGGTCCTCCTTGAGACCCTGGAAAAATTGCAGAATTTACTTTTTTAGCAATTTCCTCATTATTAGTCAGAATCATACCACCTCTAGGGCCTCGCAATGTTTTATGAGTCGTTGTTGTCACCACATCTGCATATTCTAACGGGCTAGGATGCACACCGCCGGCAACAAGCCCTGCAAAATGTGCCATATCCACCATCAAATATGCTCCAACCTTGTCCGCAATTGCTCTAAACTTTGCAAAATCAACCCTGCGAGGATAAGCCGAACCACCGGCAATAATTAACTTAGGTTTATTTTCCACAGCCAAACGCTCTACCTGTTCATAATCAATCAAACCATCTTCTGCCCTAACCCCATAGGCCACTGCGTTCAACCATTTGCCAGATATAGAAACTTTCGCGCCATGCGTCAAATGACCACCGGCATCAAGGCTCATACCTAAAATCGTATCATGAGGCTGCAACAAAGCCAAATAAACAGCAGCATTTGCCTGACTTCCGGAATGAGGTTGCACATTTGCAAATTTACAACCAAATAACTGTTTTGCTCGTTCTATTGCCAGATTCTCCACCACATCAACAAATTCACATCCATGATAATATCTTCTTCCCGGATAGCCCTCTGCATATTTATTTGTCAATATAGACCCTTGAGCTTCCAAAACAGCATTAGAAACAATATTTTCTGAAGCAATAAGTTCTATCTGATTTTGTTGTCTTTTCAATTCACTATCAATAGCTGCTGCAATTTCTGCATCTTCAATCTTCAATTCTTCTCTAAAATCCATCATCTTTCTCCTATCTATCCAACTCACCGATTCTTCTGCAGTGTCGATTCTCTTCACTAAATTTTGTTGTTCTAAAGATATCAAAATATTTCACAACGTCATCAAAACTTTGCATTCTTCCACCAAAAACAGCAATATTTGCATCATTATGCTCTCTTGTAAGTCTGGCAACTTGTTCATTATAGAGGATAGCGGCTCTAATTCCCTTTACTCTGTTTGCAGCAATAGAAATTCCGATTCCCGTACCACAAATCAAAATTCCCATATCAAATTCTTTTTTTAATATTGCATCTGTCATTTTATGAGCAATTTTAGGGTAATCGCAAGATTCTTCCGAGTGTGTCCCCAAATCTACAAGGCTTACACCTTGTTTTTCATAATGATTTATCAATTTTTGTTTCATTTCAAATCCACCATGATCAGCTGCAATAGCAATATTCATCAGTTATATTCCTCCATATTTTACAAAAGTTTTTATATGTTATAACAAAGTTGTTATCAAAATACAATTTTTTTTAAAAAATATATTGACGAGTAAAAAAATTATTGTATATATAGAGGCACCGATTGAGAGACGGTAACACGAATGGCCGGTTGGCAGAGTGGCTCATGCAGAGGACTGCAAATCCTTGTACATCGGTTCAATTCCGGTACCGGCCTCCAACAACACCGTATTATTCCGGCTTAGCTCAGCGGTAGAGCAATCGGCTGTTAACCGATTGGTCGCCTGTTCGAATCAGGCAGCCGGAGCCAAAAAAAGAAACCCCACCTTTAAGGTGGGTTTTCTTTTTTTTGTTTCTGACTATCTGGTAAGAATAGGCGAAGCCTGTTCAATCAGGGCGAGGAAAAAAATTACTCCGGTGGAGTAATTTTTGACGCAGATTACGCTTTTGTTAGTTTGTGAGCTAGTGGCAACGATGCGAAACAAACGTTACAAAGGCGGTGACCGAAGCGAGTTAGTTTTGCTAAAAAAGCAAAACTTATCGAGCAAGAGCCGGAGCCAAAAAAAAGAAACCCCACCTTTATGGTGGGTTTTCTTTTTTTTGTTTCTGACTATCTGGTAAGAATAGGCGAAGCCTGTTCGGAGTGGATAGTTGGTGAACACAAGCTTGCGAAGTGTGAACCCTACGACACGAGGAGGACCCGCGAATATTATGAGCGGGAGTGCCCAATCTGGCAGCCGGAGCCAATATTTAGATAAAGTCTTGTTTTTGCAAGACTTTATTTTTTTATAAAATCGTAAAATCAAAAATTGCTAATAACTTCTGCTAATAAATTTCGGTTCATCGTCAAAATGTGGGGCAAAGGTTAAAAATTATAAAAAACATTATTCATCAATCAGGTTTTGTTTGCCATATAAAAAATTACAATTTATTATATTAATTGTACACAATAACATTTAAATAGGCAAAAAACATGCGCATTTTAGTCGCTTCTAGCTCCTACAAAGAATCTTTGTCTTCAATACAGGCCACAAATATCATAACCGATGCAATTTTACAAATTAATCCCGAATGCGAAGTTATAAAAAAACCACTATCTGATGGTGGTACAAATTTTGAAGATATTATCATAAGTAATATTAATGGAAGACACGTATTTTGTGAAGCACACAATGCTATTGGAAAAAAAATAAAAACTCAATATGGGGTATCTTCTGATAATAACACCGCTATAATAGAAATGGCAAAAACTTGTGCTTTGGCAAATATACCTATCTCTCTTCGCAACCCATTAAACACTAGCAGTTTTGGTGTTGGCGAACAAATTAATCACGCTATTCAATACGGATGCAACAACATTATCCTCGGATTGGGTGACACAGGAACTCACGATATGGGATTAGGCCTACTCCAAGCCCTTCAATTTGAATTTTATGATCACAATCATAATCTTCTTCTCCCTGCTCAAGGAGCAATACAACTCACCGAAATATCGGAAATAAGTGATCAAAATATTGATCCTAAAATTAAAAACTGCCATTTTATCATCGCTTGTGATGTAAACACCCCCCTACTTGGAAAAAATGGCTCTGCCAATACCTTTGCACACCAAAAAGGAGCCTCACCTGATATGATAAATATATTGGAAAAAGGTGCTACCAAATTTGCCAATATACTGAAGAAGCATACCGGAAAATCTGTTGCAAACATACACGGCACCGGCGCTGCCGGTGGTGTTGCCGCATCTATGCTATCTCTACTTAACTCCCAAATAGTATCAGGGATAGGACTGGTAATTAAATATTCTGATATTGATAAAATACTAAAAAACGGAATAGATTTAGTTATAACCGGAGAAGGCAAAATAGACCATCAATCATTAAAAGGAAAAGCATCCTTAGAAGTCAGCAAATTATGCCAACAATATAATATACCTGTTATAGCTTTTTGCGGCATTCTTGATGACAAATCTGGTGAATTTGCAAATCATTTCACCTCCATAAAGGAAATATCTCCTAAAAACATCCCGTTATCTGAAGCACTTAAATTTGCACCACAAAATCTTGCAAAAACAACCAAAGAAACAATTAAAAGCTATTTAAATATTTTATAAGCAAAAAGCCGACAGTTTCATAACTACCGGCCTTTTACATTTCTAGATAAGCTTAAAATTTTTAAGCTCATACGCAGTTTTGTCTACCCACAAATAGTGTTCATATTCAACTACTTTGGGCACATAACTTTTTTTAATCCTCTTCGGCTCATATATTGGTTTCTGAACCAATAACGTTCCCACAGGAACATTGACATAAGTAGTCAAAATCTTTTGCCCGTTGTTCATAAACAATATACTACCACTCATCTTTTGTGAAGTAGTCATTGAAACAGGAACAGTACCAACAATTACAGTTGTCTTCTTTTTTCAATTTGCCTTAAGTTTTTGCATTTTTAGGAACACCCAAAAATCTTTACTCCACATCCAACAACCACTCAAGCACATTCATACGTTTAATGCCGTTGTTTTCGCCAGAGCCAAAGTCCATTGTCAGTAAAAATTTAGGGTAATTATCTTCTATAGCCTCAAGTGGTGCTAGCTCTCGTTCTAATATATCTGTTCCTAGCACATTCAATGCAACTTGATAATATTCAACTATTCCGCCACTTTTTTTGGCAACAAAATCAACCTCAATATTTTTACCACCTTTGACTATTTTACCTACCGAAACTTGATAACCACGTCTTAACAGCTCTAAGTAAACCACATTTTCTAAAATGTGTCCTTGATCCATATCTTTGATACCCAACAATGCCGTACGTAGCCCTATATCCGCAACATAATATTTAGCATTACTATCAAGATATTGTTTGCCTTTGATATCATAACGGTCGCATTTATAAAGCAAAAAGCTATCTAATAACCCTTGCACCATTGTATCTATAGTTGGCACTGATATTTTATGTCCGCCAGCATTTAAGCCTTTTTCTATATTGCGGATTGATGTTTCATTACCAATATTATCAAACATATATTTTACCACGGCATCAAGCTTATTAGTGTCTGCGATATTAAAACGTTTAACTATATCTTTTTGAATTGTATTCAAATAAACAGTATCTAGTAAATAATCGCTTATGAGTTGTTTATCATAAACCAAGTTTAAAGTCTGAGGAAAACCGCTTTCTGTTATATAGTGAGAATAAACCGCCATAGGATTATGCAAATCATTCATATCTTTTTTTGTTTTACTATAAAACTGTGTAAACATTGAATATGCAGAAAAATACTCCTTAAAAGAAAATGGTTGCATTTTGATTTCAATATATCTGCCACCTAATGAATTAGCCAAATCACTGGAAAACATATAGGCATTTGAACCTGTCAAATACAAATCAACATTACTTTGTAATCTTAACGCATTAGCGACTTTATCCCAATCTCTCAATAACTGTATTTCATCAATAAAGACATAATTCATCTTTTGGGGTTTGAGAATTGATAAAACATAGTCCAATAACTTATTATAACCGACTAAAAAGTTTTCTGTATCATAAGAAAGACCGATTTTGTTAGTTTGTACCAAATCTTCCAGATTTATATTTATAATCTGACTATCATCGGCTTGTTTATTAGCGATTAAATCAAATTGATAAAGATAAAACAATTTGGATTTACCACAACGTCTTACCCCCGTGATTATTTTTATTAAATCACTTTGCCCTTGCCACTTTTTCAGTTGCTCTATATATTGTGGTCTACCGACTATTCTTTCAGATGCACTTTGCATTGTTTATTCTCCTTAAGCTATATGTTAATTATATTTAACAAAAAATAAAAAATCAAGTATTTTGTAAAATATATTTAACAAAATCTCAACACTATCGTTTTTCGTAAAATAGAATTAACAATCAAAGTATTCCGCATTTTTCCACATACGTAAACGGATTTGTCTTAAATCAGCATAAAAAAAGGGAGAATAAATCTCCCTTCTCTCATCTGATTTTAGATTTTTCTTCGTTCCACCAAATGTGTTTTATACCACATCGCTCCATGCATCTCTACCTCATTTTTATTAACGGCCTTTCCGTCTTTGCTAAAAACAGAAATCTCTGCCATATCAAACCTCGCCTCCAGCTTATTTGAACTGGCCAAAAAAATTCGGTAAAGCCGATTATACTGCACCACAGCCGTACGATGTTGGTTCACAATCAGATCACCAATCTTGTAGCTTTCTTCTGACAGCAAGCACTTAACCTCCGGCATAAATCCGCCACGCACTCTATACAGCTTATGATCTGCAAATGGATTGATACTAAAAACATAATATGCATTAAGCAGCGGAGACCAAATTACCGTAACCCCCTCTTCGTTTGTTGCAACAAAAGATATAGAAGTATGCAAGTTTTCACAATTATTCTTGCGCAACACTTCAAAAAAACCTGGTTTAGCATACAACCGATAAAGGCATGGCCTACCAACATTTTCCTTTGCAAACAACTCTGCAACCCAAGAAGATTTTATAGTCTTCGATGCAAAAACGCTCGCCAATTGCTCTGCAGAAAGTTTTTCCGCTCTAAAATTAATATTCATACCCACTAATTTTTAAATAATAACTTACTGTTCCCTCTTATATTACCATTTATTATTCATGTCAAGTTATGTAAACCTTGCTCAAAAACTCCATTTCAGTCCAAAACTTCCTTCAATAGGAATACGCACCTCATTATCTCCCAACATTGTACTTGCATTTGCATACAAAGACATTTTTTCATTTATATTCATATTTGCACCGACCCCAAACCTAACAAAAGTTCCATCGATTTTTTCATCAAAAGTCCAATCAGCAACTGTTATTTTACTTTTTCCATCAAACTCTTTAATCAAATCACCAGAAACATAAACCTCTGCATTTTGCCACATTTTTCCCAATGTAATTCCCAATCTTGTCAACAATGAATTTTGATTTTTGCCATTTATCTGCGTAGCAAGAGTTGTTGTATAACGGATATCATCCACATCCATAAAGTATATCTGCGTCTGAGGTTCAATAAAATACCCTTTCCCAAACACAAACCTATACCCCAATTCAGCAGACAAACTATACGCATTAAGATCATAGTTAGAGTAAACAGCCATCCCAGACGGAATATGACTTCTAACCTTTTGCTTATGCCAATAATATGCTGCAGACATATCCACAAACAAACCTGTTTTATTATATAACGAGCTATATAGAGCAATCGAATACGTATCACCTGCCCCCATTCCATCAAATTCAAAATCATAATCAGAATTTGTATACCCCAAACTCACTCCAAATTTAGAATATTCAAACCAATTTCCATTTAACAAATAATCTGCGCCCAATTGCGCTCCATATACATCAATATTTGTTTTTGTTTTTTCACCAAGTCTAAATCGAAGATTTTGTCCGATACTCCTAACCCAAAACCCACTTTGTGGTGTGCTTCTAAATTCTCCCATTCTGGCATATATATTTTGCAAATGACCATAAAACAATGTACCAAGAGTTGCATATATATCTTTTGCAATAAGCGCCGTATCCGAATACCCTAATGTTCGTTGCAAATACCACCGAGTATCATCTTCTTTCAACACATAGCGCCTTGCACCAACATCTACAGCACCACCAACTAAATAAAAATTTTCTTGATTTTGAGCATTATTAGGCAACAAATCAATCTGTTCCGGAAATTCTTTACTACTGCTTTTATCCACCACTGACAATCCAAAATCACCACTGCCATTTGCAATATTTATCAAATCTTTTTTATTTGCCCCCAAATTTGTTCTAATATCAAAACGCCCATTACCCTGTAAATTATTTATAGTAACGCTAATTGATTCAGAATTTTCAGACATCAAAGCAACAACCGAATTATTCAAATTTAAATTATCAAACTCATTATTTCCTATAACATTTAACTTTGCGTTATCCAAGTTTATATTGCCCTTCATAATTCCGCCTTCATACACTTCTGCAATACCACCTGTAGCGACCAAACCGTTAACTTGAGCCGAAGGTAACAATGTCATCTTACCTCTTTTTATGGTCACATTATTAGCTGTTCCTTTATTAAAATATAAATTTCCATACTCTAGTATTGTATTATTTGCTACACCGCCTTCTAATACCTGCTTTCCACCTCTAACTATACTATTATTCGCAGCCCCTCCCTCATAAATATTTTGAGAGCCATATATGATATTATTATGTACATTTCCGTAATCATACACATCTTGAACCCCTATAATCGTAAAATCATTCACGGTTCCATGTACAATTTGCCTATCAGCAAATCCTATCACTCCATCTGCCACAGTATCTGTTGCCACAACCTCATATTCTGTAGCTCCAGCCTCAAAAACAAATAGTCCCAAAACCAACGCAAAAAATCTGAGCATTTACACCTCTCTTTATATGCATTATATATTGTGTATCTGCTCAAATTAAATATCACTAACAAACAAAAAAATGGGCTAATTAGCCCATTTCTTACTCAAATTTTATATTCACCCCAACAACGAACCACCAATAGAAACTGTGGCAGACGGCATATCAACAAATTCAATATTAATCAAACCTCGCTCTACCTGTAACTTATCTTCAATAAAATCAGTCAATAACTCTGCCAGCTCTCGCTTATTAGCAAAACCTATTGACTTCATTTCTATCAAAGCACCTTTTTTGTCACCACCATCAAAAATCATGTTTTTATTATTGATAATATTAACCACCACATATCTAATAGGTTTAGACAACTGTTTTGCAACCAAATTAGCTGCCTCAACTGTTATATTGGCATCAATCACATCACTATTCGTATATATAGTCAAAAACGGCATTTTTTTCTCCTTTACAAATTATTATTACGACACGGCGCAAAAACATCCAAATTTTCATCATAAGCATCAATCTTTAGCCCTGAAACCCCCAACAAAGAGTGAAACAAATTATCATGGGATATTTGTCTCTCACTTTGTTTGCTCAAACAAATTTCATCATAATTCATATTTTGTTTTGTTTTCTGAGGCATCCAAATCCAAAACGGAACTTCTGTCTGATAATGCGGAGCATATTTATAAACCGCCGCATGCAAATAGACGCCATTCTCTCCCAAAGATTCACCATGATCAGATGTATAAAATACCACTACATTATATTTATCATCAAGTTCTTGCAAATCTTTTAGCATTTCTGCTGCCAAATAGCTGTTATAAACCACACTGTTATCATAAGCATTTCTAATTTCATCATAACTACAATCTTTTAGAATTTCCTTTTGACACACTGGTTTATATATTTCAAACTCTTTCGGATAACGCTTGAAATAATCAGGACCATGACTACCATACTGATGCAAAACGACAATAGCATTATCATTGATTTCTTCCAACTTTTCCTTCAAGTCGTTTTGCATTAACCCATCCATACAAGAATTATCTTGGCAAAATATTTCCGTTATTATTCGGCTACAATTACCCTTGCAACTAGAGTTATTCTCTCTCCATATTGCTTTATATCCATTATAGTTAAATACATCTAACACATTTTCTACATAAGAGGCAGATCCTGGAACAAAATCTTTTTGCCCATACGGCGAAAACATACAAGGCACCGAAATAGCGGTTGATGTACCACAAGCTTTCGCGTGTTTAAAAACCATCATATCTTTAGCAAATTCTTGCAAATATTTATTAGTATCTCTTTCATAGCCATTCAAAGCATAACTATCAGCTCTAACACTCTCTCCTACCACAACAACAAACAAATTTTTGCGACCATTTTGTTTCCAATATCGGTTTAGCTCTGCTTTTTTATCCAAAGGTTTAAGATTTCCATGTTTTTTCACAACCTTTATAGCCCCAATTGTAGAACCGATATAATTACTTGGCACCAACATATACAACAAATGTTTTCTCTCTTGCACAAAGGTATCCAATTTTCCGGCTACCGGCAAAAGTATCAATGCCAACAAAACTACCGACAACACAATCAACTTGACTCTAGATAGCAAATCTTTTTGCCATGTTGCATAATCAATTCTGATTCTAACCAAACATATCAATAAAACCGCTGCAACAAACACAAAAACAAGCATATTTATACTCAACAATGCCCCTGCTTCTGCCGTATCTGTCTGAAAAACATTTATCATCATTATTTTATCTATGGCAATGTTATATGTATGCATAAAATACACTGCAGCCGTGTTTCCAACAATAAAAAATGCCATCACATATTTTGCCACATATTTCTGCAACAAAATAGCATATGCCACAACAAACCCCAAAAATAAAACAAATATTGTCAAACAACCAACCCACAAATTGGTACTTTCAACCATCTTAAGAATAAACAAATAATTATAAACCACTGTCACCAGCGCCCACATCAACACAAATTGTACTGAACTCATCCTATTTTTAAATAGCATCATCACCTCTCATTATTGTATTCATAATATTATAATACCTTCAAAATACACTCATGCTTCTAAATTTGCACACCATAAAAAAACTTACCAACAAGAAAGGGGGCTATCAAAAGCACCCTTTTCTATCCATATCAAAGATTAATCATCCGAAGGAACAATTTCTGGAGACATAACCTCATCACTGATAACATCTTCCATATCAGGAACATTATCTCCTAATACTTCAGAACCTGTTTCCTCATCGAGTTCTTCTTCATCATCGTCATCAGCATCAAGCCATGTTACAGAAACTACTTTTTCATCCTCTGCCAATCTAAAGAGTA
This sequence comes from Alphaproteobacteria bacterium, assembly GCA_015062305.1. Classification (GTDB taxonomy): domain Bacteria; phylum Pseudomonadota; class Alphaproteobacteria; order RF32; family CAG-239; genus CAZU01. Next base: position 48,463 of record SUUX01000007.1, on the reverse strand, counting down.
TCACACCTTGTGTTTTACGACCGGCAATTCTAATATCTGCCACGGGCATTCTAATCAATTTACCACCATCAGTAACCATCATAATCTGGTTATTATCTTCAATTGGGAATGAGCTTGCAATTTCCTTATTACGAGCAGACATTTCCATATTGGCAATACCTTGACCTCCACGACCTGTTACACGATATTCATAAGAAGATGAGCGTTTACCATATCCGGTAGTTGTTACAGAAAGAATAAACTGCTCTTTTTCACGCATTGCTTCATATTTTTCAGCAGAAAGAACATTCATTTCAATACCTGTTTCTTCTATAGAAACAACATTATCGGCTCCTCTTTCTGCTTGAATTCTCTTCACTGCAGAAGATATCTTCAAATATTCCTCACGCTCCTCAGATGTAGCATCACTATGGTTCAAAATAGACATAGAGATAACTTCATCTTTATTTGCTAATTTAATACCTCTGACACCTGTAGAGTTTCTTCCGACAAACACGCGAACATCCGTAACCGGGAATCTAATGCATTTTCCGCTACGAGCAGCGAGCAGCACATCATCTTCTTCCGTACAAATACGAACATTGATAAGCTTATCTCCCTCATCAAGTTTCATGGCAATTTTACCATTAGACTGTACATTTACAAAGTCCATCAATGAATTTCGGCGAACATTTCCTTGACTTGTTGCAAACATAATAGACATATCTTTGCAATCCGCCTCATTTTCTGGCAACTTCATAATTGTAGTAATTGTTTCACCAGCATCTAACGGCAACAAATTAATAAATGGCTTTCCTTTAGATGTCGGAGAACCTAACGGCAGCTTATAAACTTTCATCTTATAAACCAGTCCCTTAGAAGAGAAGAATAATACTGGCGTATGAGTACTAGCCACAAACAAACGAGTAACAAAATCCTCTTCCTTCGTAGTCATACCAGATTTACCTTTTCCTCCACGTTTCTGTGCCTTATAAGCATTTAGTGGCACACGTTTGATATATCCGGCTTCAGTAACCGTAACAACCATTTCTTCTCGCTGAATCAAAGATTCAATATCTGTATCATATTCTATATCTTCAATTTTTGTACGGCGAGGTGTTGCATATTCATCTTTAATTGCCACCAATTCGTCTCGCATAATTCCATAGAGTTTTTCTCTGCTAGACAAGATAGATAAGCATTCTTTAATCTCATCACCAAGGCTAACTAATTCCTCATGTATTTTATCACGTTCCAAACCTGTCAAGCGTTGCAGTTTCAAATCCAAAATTGCCTTTGCTTGGGCCTCAGACAATCTATAAGTACCATTTTCAACTTTTCTATCTGGCTCATCAATAAGCTTTACCAAAGCCTCCACATCTCCGGCCGGCCATGCTTTTGCCAACAACGCCTCTTTAGCCTCTTGTGGGTTTGGTGATGTTCTAATCAAATCAATTACCGGATCAATATTTTCAACCGCAATTGCCAAACCAACCAACACATGAGCCCTGTCACGAGCTTTGTTCAGCTCATAAATGGTACGACGGCGAATAACTTCTTCACGAAATTCAATAAAGGCAGAAATAATATCCTTCAGATTCATCATCATTGGACGACCATTGTGAATAGCCAACATATTCATACCAAAACTGGTTTGTAGCGGTGTGTATTTATAAAGTTGGTTCAACACAACATCTGCCTGAAAATCACGTTTGATTTCAATAACCACTCTCACACCATGACGATCAGACTCATCTCGAATCTCACCAATACCTTCCAGTTTCTTTTCTTTAACCAACTCAGCAATACGGGTTATCATAGCAGCTTTATTCACTTGATACGGAATCTCGTGAACAATAATAGCCTCTCTGTCTTTGTGCAATTCTTCAATAGTGCATTTTGCACGCATCATAACAGAACCACGTCCTGTCAAATAAGCAGATTTTGCACCGGAATATCCCAAAATCAAACCACCTGTCGGAAAATCTGGCCCTGGAACAATTCGTATCATATCATCCAAAGATATTTCAGGATCATCAATATATGCGCAACAAGCATCTATCACCTCACCCAAATTATGTGGAGGAATATTCGTTGCCATACCAACTGCAATACCGTTTGCACCATTCACCAACAAGTTCGGATAGCTTGCCGGCAAAACAGAAGGCTCTTGCAAACTCTCATCGTAGTTTGGCATAAAGTCAACGGTATCTTTATCTATATCATCAATCAAAGCATGTGCAACTTTGGCCAATCTTGCCTCTGTATAACGCATTGCAGCAGCGCTATCTCCATCCATAGAACCAAAGTTACCTTGTCCATCAATCAAAGGTACACGCATTGCAAATGGCTGAGCCATACGCACCATTGCTTCATATACAGACGAATCCCCATGTGGGTGATATTTACCCAAAACATCACCGACAATACGAGCCGATTTGCGGAACGGGCGATTATAGTCATATCCATTTTCATAAGCCGAATAAATAATACGGCGATGAACAGGCTTCAAACCATCTCGTACATCTGGCAATGCACGAGAAACAATCACACTCATTGCATAATCCAAATAAGAGCGACGCATCTCATCAGAAATTTCCACCGGAGAAATATCTTTATTTTTATTTTCAACAACTTGATTCAATTCTTCAGACACTTTTTTTACCTTTTTATATTATTCAAACTCCCTAAAACATATCAAAAAACAAAAATGATGTCAGTTTTTTTATCAACTTATACCCAGATAAAAAACATCACTTTTCTCTCTATGGGCAAAAAAACGGCCTTAAAATCGATTTTGCCATTACATAACATTTCAAAAGTTAACAACATTTATTTCTAAAGCTAAAAAAACGCCTTTGTTTTAGCAAAGGCGTTTTTTTGTAAAAAATTTATCAATTAGAATGGAATATCATCATCCAAATCTGCAGAAGCTGCCGCCGGAGCTGCAGAATCCCAACCAGCATTACCACTTGCCGGAGAAAAAACATCATTTCCGCCAGCCGGCACACCATCACCTTTAGCATCAAGCAACACCAAATTACCGCTAAAGTTTTGCAACACAACTTCTGTAGAATAACGCTCTTGTCCGTTATTGTCTTCCCACTTGCGTGTTTGCAACTGGCCTTCCAAATAAACTTTAGACCCTTTTCTCAAATAACGTTCAGCCACGTCAGCCAACTGTGGATTAAAAATCACCACACGATGCCATTCCGTTCTGTCTTTACGCTCACCGGATAATTTATCTTTCCAAGAATCTGTTGTTGCCACGCTCAAATTAACAATCTTAGCCCCATTTGGAGTATTGCTAACTCTTGGTTCTGCACCCAAATTTCCAACCAAAATAACCTTATTTATACTTCCAGCCATTTTATTTTACCTTATCTAAAAATTAAAACTTCTCTGACTATACATTGATAAATTTTGATAATCAAACAAAAAATCAATAAATCTGAATATATTCTTCACCTTGTTTCTCAAACACACCATACATTTGAGTTTCCTGTATTTTATCTTTTTGAAACAGACCCCAAGGAATTTCAACTTGTGTATTTTTTGCTATTGCTTGCAATTTTAACGCTGAAAATGAATTGCTTTTTTTAACTAATTCCACCCAATAGCTAAGAGCTCCATAGCCATACACACCCAATCTGACCGGCTCCATCCCTTTTAGGCGCAAATTCACTAATTTCTCAGCAAAACTGGGATTGTCCTTAAAATTCTTCAATCCCAAATAATAAATCCCTTTCATATCAGAATCCACAATATTGTCATAAGTAAGCTGTTCCAAATATCTACTAACAAAAACAGCTGTACGTTCATCTTTTTTTCTGATATTTCGCACCAACTTTGCTGTTTCTTTTGTATTACCGACAATATAAACCACCTGATTATTCAGCAACACTTCTTTTGCCAATAAATCATAATCTTTCTGAAACATATCAAAGGCATACACCGTCAATTTATTCGCTTGTCCGCTTTCCAAAAACAATTTTTGCACCACTGCCGCAATGGCCACATCATTTCTTTGCATAGAATTATAAACCAAAGCCACATTTTGCCCGGAAAATCTTTGCATATAAAAATCAAAAAAAGTTTTTGCTTGTTTTTCTCTGGTTTCTGCCAACTTCCATACAAAAGAATTATTATTCAACTCAGCACTTGCCGGCAGTGGCATAATTTGCAAAATACCTGCTTTTGCATATATATCCGCCACTGTTGCAATCTCATTATCACAATAAGGCCCCACCACCAAACTGACTTTGTCTTCTTCATCAGCTTTAACACTCAACATCTGAGCCATAGACACGGCATATCTGTCATTACAACGATCATCTGCAACAATCACATTAATTTTATGCCCCAAAATTCCGCCTTGTGCATTTGTTTCATTTGCTGCAATTTTCACTCCTTCAGCCAACTCTCGACCAAAATCGGCATATTCGCCTTCCTGCGGAGCAATCACCACAACATTAACACTTGCCCAAACAAGTTCGGGCAAAAATAAAACACAACTTAACCACAATGTTATAAATTTTCGCATAAATTCAAAGCCATATTTAATTAACAGCCGCGCATAGTATCATCTTAAATAATTTTTGCAATCATTTTTATTGACTTTTTATTTTTTTCAACACATTATCACCGCGAATAAATCTTATTAATAAACAATTACGTATATGAAAACAAAAACAATGTATCCACCTGCGTACAACAATGCTAAGCAAGTTATTGCTTTTGTAGCGTCATCACATAACGTTGACCCGGAGCATTGCGAAGCAGAACTCAAAATGGTTGTAGGTTGGACTGGTGAAAAACTCATCACTTCTACAGATTGGCATGTTAAATACCCCGATCCGAATAACGCAAACTGGAAACCCGGTATGCCTCGAAAAAACTGCATAGTGCCGCCATGCGTTTGTCCGCAATATGAAACTTTTGCACCTATCAAAATAGGTTATCATTATTCTGAAAACGGATATTACAAACTGCAATGTTTTGATGATCGAGCAAAGCTGTGCTTTGACGGTTTGTACGAGCCCTTAGAATTCGCCGGCGCAAAAACCGCAATTGAAAAGGTCTTCCACGAAGGAGAAAAAATCATCCTTTTAGACTGTGAGGTCGAAACTATCAACACTTGGCATTGCAGAGAATATCATGTCATCATTGACGAAGACACCAAATTTGGCGAGTTTGTAAATGGCAAACTTTGCCTCATTACCAATCAAAAGGCTGGTTAACCCAGCCTTTTTTATTATATTGCAAATATCTATTGCCATTATATGCCTAATTCGTTATATTACTTGCTCAGGAGAAAAAACATGAGCAACGATTTTATTGATATCAAAGGGGCAAGAGAACATAATCTCAAAAATATAAACATCCGTTTGCCCAAAAACAAACTAAATGTCATTACCGGACTTTCAGGCTCAGGTAAATCTTCTTTGGCTTTTGACACCATTTATGCCGAAGGCCAACGCCGCTACGTAGAAAGTCTGTCCTCTTATGCTCGTCAATTTTTAGATTTAATGAAAAAACCCGATGTTGATTCAATAGAAGGTCTTTCTCCTGCCATTTCAATAGAACAAAAAACCACTTCTCACAACCCTCGCTCAACGGTTGGCACCGTCACCGAAATATATGACTATATGCGTCTGCTATGGGCTCGTGTTGGCACCCCGTATTCTCCCACCACCGGACTACCTATTGAAGCACAAACAATCTCACAAATGGTAGACCGTATTTTAAGCTTGCCCGAAGGAACAAAAATTTTGCTTTTATCTCCCATTGCTCGAGGCAAAAAAGGAGAATACAAAAAAGAAATCGAAGATCTGCGCAAACATGGTTTTCAAAGACTCAAGATAGACGGACAAATTTACGACATAGAAGAAACCCCCACCCTTAACAAAAATCAAAAACATGACATAGAAGTTGTGGTTGACCGTCTTATCATAAAAGAAGGCCTTGCCGAGCGCCTGGCTCAATCTTTTGAAACAGCTGTCAAACTAAGTGACGGACTTGTTTTTGCCGAAAATATATCCACCAATGAACGCACCACTTTTTCTACCAAATTTGCTTGCCCTGTATCCGGTTTTACTATCGAAGAGATTGAGCCTCGCCTATTTTCTTTTAACAACCCATACGGAGCTTGCCCTCACTGCGACGGCATTGGAGCCAGCCTATATATGGATCCGGACAGAGTTGTCCCCAACCCTCAACTATCCATTGCACAAGGGGCAATCTTACCTTGGTATAGCCGCAAACACGGATTTTATACCGATACTCTAACTTCTCTGTGCAATTGGCTTGGCATATCCGACAAAACCCCTTGGCAGGATTTACCACAACACGCCAAAGACATTATCCTATATGGTTCCAATGGAGAACCTGTTCCAATGGATTATCGTCGTTTCACCACCTACAAACCCTTTGAAGGTGTAATAAACAATCTGGAACGCCGATTTTTAGAAAGTGATTCTGCCTCCATCAGAGACGAATTTGCCCAATACCAATCTGCCGCCACATGCGAACATTGCCATGGAAAACGCTTGCGCCCAGAGGCATTATCTGTCAAAATTGGCGGTCTAGATATCATGGATGCAGCAGAAATGTCCATCAGAGATGCTCTGGTCTGGTTCAAAGGCATCGGCCCCAACCTCAGCCCCAAAAAGCAAGAAATTGCCACCAAAATTCTCAAAGAAATTATCGAACGCCTAAGCTTCTTAAACAATGTCGGATTAGATTATCTAAACCTATCCCGACAATCTGGTACTCTTTCCGGAGGAGAATCCCAGCGCATACGTCTGGCAAGCCAAATTGGTTCTGGCCTCACCGGTGTGTTATATGTCTTGGATGAACCCTCAATCGGACTACACCAACGAGATAACGACCGCCTATTAGAAACACTGACTCGTCTGCGAGATATTGGCAATACCGTAATTGTTGTTGAACATGATGAAGACGCAATCAGAGCTGCCGATTATCTGGTAGACATGGGGCCAGCAGCAGGCTCGCACGGAGGTGAAATTGTTGCAGAAGGCACTGTCAAAGATGTATTAAAAAACCAACATAGCCTAACAGCACAATACCTCAATGGAAACAAAAAAATAGCAGTCCCTGCGCACCGTCGCAAAGGAAACAGCAAATTCATCGGCCTCAAAGGAGCCAGAACCAACAACTTAAAAAATATCGATCTCAAAATACCTCTTGGCACCCTCACCTGTATTACCGGTGTTTCCGGTGGTGGCAAATCATCACTGATTTTAGAAACTCTATGCAAAGCCATAGAACGAGAGCTATTCAATTCCCGAGAACCTGGAGCTATATACAACAAATTAATCGGTGGCGAAAACATCGACAAACTCATCAATATAGATCAATTCCCCATCGGGCGCACTCCTCGCTCCAACCCAGCCACTTACACCGGCTTGTTTGACCACATTCGCAACTGGTTTGCCGGTCTGCCCGAAGCCAAAGCCCGTGGTTATGCTGCCGGAAGATTTTCTTTCAACGTCCCCGGTGGCCGTTGTGAAGCCTGCAAAGGCGATGGCGTCACCAAAATAGAAATGCACTTTTTACCAGATGTCTATGTTGAATGCGATGAATGCAAAGGCAAGCGTTTCAATAGAGAAACCCTAGAAGTAAAATACAAAGACAAATCCATTGCCGATGTTTTAGATATGACTGTTGATGATGCTTTTGAATTTTTCAACGCCATTCCGGCAATAAAAAATCGTCTTGAACTTTTGCGCAAAGTCGGACTTGGTTATATTAAACTTGGCCAACCGGCCACCACCCTCTCAGGTGGCGAGGCACAACGTGTCAAACTGGCCAAAGAGCTCTCTCGTCGAGCTACCGGCAAAACTTTATATGTTTTGGACGAACCGACAACAGGCCTGCATTTTGAAGACATCAACAAACTTCTAAAAGTGCTACAAGCATTAGTCGATCAAGGCAATTCTGTTATTGTCATTGAACATAATTTAGATGTAATAAAAACTGCCGATTATATTATTGATATGGGGCCTGAAGGCGGCGATGGAGGAGGACAAATTGTGGCTCAAGGCACACCGGAACAAGTTGCTAAATCACAAACAAGCTATACAGCCAAATATTTAAAAGAGAAGCTCTAAAAAAATATTATCTATTACGAACTCCCCAAGCTCGTGTAGAAGCTATTTCTGGATGATATTCATCATGCTCATTTCTTATTGCTTTAATCATTTTTTGCATTTTATTGCTGCCTCTGCTATCTAAAGCATCACATAATTTATTAACATCAGCAACAGAATAATCATGATATGCAACCATATTCTTAAATATAGTTGTCATTTGCTCATGAAATACTTCACCATTTTGTACTTTAGCATAAGCCTGTGCAACTTCCAAAACCACTTCTTTTCCTTGCTCTTTGTCATCTCGCATGCCTTTTTCTAATAGATTTGCCAATTTCTCAAGAGCTTCTGTTTCTGTATTTTTTATTTGCTCATAACTCTTAGTTTGTTTCATTTTATTCATTACAATTCGCAAATAAGTTACAGGATTAATTTGATCATCATTATGCCCAAAATAATCCATACATTCATCAGAAAAATTAATTCCGGAAGTTTTCATATACTCAAAAAGTTCTTTTTTATCATCTGATGATATTGTTAAAACTTTACCTGTTTCGATTTTTTTACGTTTTTTCTTAACATTAAGAGTTTCTGCTTCGGCAATATCTTTATCTTTTGTTTCATTAAATGTAGCATCTTGCAAAATGTCTCCATTTTTTGCTACAGCTTCCAAAAAGCTACGAGCTGATGTCAGTTTATTTTTTATAGATTCATCTTTTTTTCTGCTTTTACGCTCTTTGGTTTCTCTCAAATCATCCAACAAAAGATGAAAAACCTTTACCGTCCACTTTTTTTCTTCATTCAACTTGTCTTTATCTTGAGAAAATTTCAAATCACCTAATTTCTGATGCAATAATTTGTAAGAATCCGTACTATACTTATACCCCACAAAATTAATAAGCTTTAGTTTTTCTTTTGCAGTTAAAACCTCATAAAAATTAGTACGGGATAAAAAATCAACCATTTTGTGCTGAAGCCTAAAGTCTATATTACCACTTTCTTCTTGACAAGCCCGCAAAAAACGCCAAGCCAAAGCTCCTGCATCATTAGATTTATCATCGCTACTTTTGATTAGAGCACTTACATTTTCTTGAACCACTTGCGCATTAGTAGGCTTAAATAAACATATACCGGCATTATCGCGTAACATCGTAGGAATAAAGCGACAGTGCTCATACAGATTATTCTTTTGTACATCTTTAGCAAAAGCTACTATAGCATTTATCCACGTATTACGATCTTCTTTTTCCAGAGGCATGCGGCATCTCCTTTTGTCTATATTCGTCATTATACACGATTTTGAGATATTAGCAACAAAAAAAGCGGCCGTTTCCGACCGCTTTCATCAACAACAAATACTTTAGAATTTATAATTGAGAGACAAACCCCACAATTTTACAGAATTCTTATAATCTGCAGCCACATGACGACCACCATTTCCGGTCAAAGCTGTATCCATTGCTGCATCTTTGGCTTGAATATAAGTATAAGCAAAGTCAAATGTCAACTTGTCATTATATTCATAAGTCAAACCTGCAGAATACCATGTTCTGTCAGAATCCGGAATACGTGGAGTACGTTGAGATTTTCTGGCTGCACCTTCATCTTTAGCCAAACCCAAACGCAATTTCCACTGATCATCAATTTGATAGCTGGCACCAACTGCAAAGAAGTTTGTATCGCGCCAATTTTCTTTGGTGCGACTAATTAAACCATTAGGCTGATTATATTTATCACCAACAATATCTAAATTCTCAAAAGAGCTCCAGAATACACGTTGATATTCAGCCATCACTGCCCATTTATCATTAATTTGGTGATAAGCACCCACAGACAACAATGCCGGAGTATCTAATCTAGCTGAAATATCTTGATTAAGCATTGCGTGCATAGGACCTGCAACAACAGGTACACTAGATTCTATTTCCCCTTTTAATTTGTGATTAATTTCACTACGATAATTAATACCAAAACGAGTATCTTTATCCAATTCATACAAAGCACTCAACTGATATCCTACATCAAAAGTATCACCTTGCAAAGCTGTTTTATAAGAAGTACCTGGTGCAGTGCTCGTCAACCTGGCTTTAACATATTGCATTTGCAAACCGGCACCAACAGATAACTTATCGGTCAATTTATACGCAGCCATCGGAGTAACTGTTGTAGACATAACCTTTGATGTCACACCATGATCACTACCTGCCCATTGCTCATCATATTTGGTAATCATACCATAAGGAACATTCAAGCTCATACCAACGGTCAATTTATCATCAACTTGGTGAGAAATTGTACCATTCGGAACCCATGCAGCATGCACGATATTATTAATATCAGCCTCACGTCCACCATCTTGATTTTTAACATTTTCAGCCTCAGCACGAGGAGAAATATATGTAGCACCCATATTAATTTGAGTACCTTTGTGGCGGGTCAATCCTGCCGCATTATAATAAGCATAAGACGCATTTTCTGCACCGGCAGTTGCACCGGCAAAAGCATTTCCTTGAGCTGCCGCAGATTGTTCACGCAAATGGAATCCGGCAGCCATTGCATTAGAAGCAACCAGGATAGTCCCCAGAGCTGTCAATGTAAGAACTTTTTTCATAAGATAATCTCTTTTGTTGTTAAAACGACAAAAGCTTAATATACCTATTTTATTAAATTGTCAATCAATTGATTGAATTATACACTACTTATTACTATCAATCTGAAAATCTATCTGATTTATCATATACTTAAGCAACTTTTGCTTTTCAATCTCTCCATAGTCTTTCCACTCCATGAAAGAACATATCGATTCTTTGCGTGAAGCAAAAACAAACATCTGAGAAAACAACGGAAATGTATATAGATACCCGTCTTTAATATCAATCTTGCCCTCACTGGCCTGAGCCAACAAAGTTGCCATCATCTTATGTACCGGAGCAATCAAACCATCATATAATATATTAAAATCTTCCGTAGGCTTGGAATATTCGCTCAAAAACACAGTTTTCATGTCTTTAGATATATTTTCACCGCAAAGCAAAAGCAAAAAGCGTTGTACCAATTCTTTCAAAAAAGCTCTTGCTTCTTCTGGTTTTCCGCTATCAATCACAATCTGATATCTAGAAAACACATCGGCACTCATATTTTTTACGGTTTCCACAATATTTTCCAAAGCCGCAGCATACATTCCTCTCTTGCCACCAAAATAATATAATATAGAAGAAATATTAATATTGGCACGATCAGCAATATCTCTTGTTGTAGCTCCCATAAAACCTTTCTTTGCAAACTCTGTAAAAGCACTATACAACAATTTTGCTTTTGAATCTTTTGTCATATTTCCCCTCTCTTATAACTAATGACTTATAATTAATGACTTATAACTAATGACTAAAAAATGCAATCATATTTTTATCCCCCATTTCAAAACCATTAAAACTCTTTATTTTTCAAAATATTATGTAATATTTAGCAACAAATCTTGAGTATATTCTATTTTCTACTTTACAAAATATCGTACATTTAGTTAGATAGAGACATATCTTAACAGATTGGAGAAATATTTTGAGAGATTTAATTAGGTTTGGCCTCAGATTTGCTTTTAAGTTTTTTAAAGTCAAATGCAATATTGCTTTTGATGCCAATAAATTGCCGGTAAAAGCCGTTTATGTATCTAACCATGTTTCATTTTTAGATCCAGTTATATTGTTTGCCTTTTTGCCTGGCAATCCGGTATTTGCCCTCAATGGCCACCTCTACCGCAACAAGTGGGTCAGATTCTTTATGAAAACAGCCGATATAATGCCTTTCAATCCCATTGAACCGGGCGATATCAAAGAACTGATTGCCAAAGTAAACAGCGGTCGTCGTTGTGTCATTTTTGCAGAAGGACGCATCACCGAAAATGGCGGTTTAATGAAGATATACGAAGCTCCCGGCTTGGTTGCAGATAAATCTGAAGCACCGATTGTTCCTGTATGGATTAATGGTCCTCAATATGGTTATTTCTCCAAAACCAAGGGCAAGTTGCCTCACCGCCCGCACCCAAAAATTACAATTACAGTTCGCAAACCGGTCAAGTTCAAATTAAAAGATGAACTTCGCCGTCAACGTGACCACATCAGTAATGAAGTATACACCATCATGCGTGATATGAGCTTTGATGCTTCTTATGATGACAATATATCTCTATTTGCAGCCCTCATGAAAACAGCCAAAGTTCACTCCAAAAAAGGCCTGCTCCATCGTCCCAAATTTGTAGAAGACATCAATCGTCAACCAAATTCTTATAAAGACATCATCATCAAGTCTTTTGTTCTTGGTAAATTCTTCAAAAAAAGAACTCAACCAGAAGAGCATGTTGCATTGCTTCTACCCAATGCTGTGGCCACTTTGTGTACATTCTTCGGCCTATCAGCCTACAATCGTGTTCCTGTAATGTTAAACTTTTCTGTTGGTGCCAAAAACATGGTTTCCATGTGCAAAACTGCAACCTGCAAAATGGTTATTACTTCACACTTATTCATTCGCAATGCCAAAATGGAACCGGTAATCGAAGACCTGCGCAATGCCGGATTAGAAATTTTCTATCTGGAAGACTTGCGCAAACACATTACTCTAACCGACAAACTGGCAGCATTCTTGCGTTATAAAGTAAAACGTGTACCACACAAAGAAGGTGGCAACAAAAAAGCTGTTATCTTGTTTACATCAGGATCAGAAGGCGCTCCCAAAGCCGTTGTTTTGAGCCATGCAAACATTATATCAAATATTACACAGCTCTCCACTATTGAAACACTCAATATTACAGATACCGTATTCAATGCCCTGCCAATGTTCCACAGCTTTGGCCTTACTGTAGCCACTCTGTTCCCATTGCTAAAAGGAAGCAAGCTGTTCTTATACCCTTCTCCTCTACACTATCGTGTTATTGCCGAGATTGTATATGAAATTGGCGCTAGCATTATGTTTGGAACAGACACATTCTTCCGTGGCTATGGCAAAATTGCTCACCCAATGGACTTCCATAATATCCGCTTCATGTATGGCGGTGCCGAAGCCATCAAACCTGACACCAGAAATCTGTGGGTAGAACGTTTTGGTACTCGTGTAATGGAAGCCTATGGCTCTACAGAATGTTCACCGGTGGTAACCGCAAACAATCGTATTTTCAACCGTTTTGGCTCTATCGGAAAACTTTTGCCTAAAATCCAACACAAAATTGTGCCTGTTGATGGAATCTCAACTGGTGGAGAATTGTGTGTAAAAGGTCCAAACATCATGATGGGCTATTATATGCCAGACAAACCAGGAGTTTTGGTTCCCCTCAAAGATGGCTGGTACCATACCGGAGATGTTGTCGATATTGATGAAATCGGATTCGTATACATCAAAGATCGCATCAAGCGTTTTGCCAAAATTGGTGGCGAGATGGTATCATTAAACGCCGTTCATGAAATGGTTGTCAATGCCTATGAAAAAAGTGGTCCGGAATTTTCTTATGGTGTTGTTGCCGTTCCGCATGAAAGCAAAGGCGAACAAATTGTTTTGGTCACCAACAATAAGGATGTTACACAAGACTGTTTGCACTCTTACATCCGCAACAATGGAATGTCTGAGCTTTATCTGCCTCGCGTGATTCTGTATCACGATACATTGCCAATGTTTGCAACAGGAAAAGCAGATAATGTAACATTAAAGAAACAAGTAATGGAAGAATTAGGCTTGACCCCTAAAGCAGCCTAAAACACCCTTTCAACAAAAACCCGTCATTTTGACGGGTTTTTTTATAATTCAAAAAAACCGCCCTCACAGCAGAGAGCGGTTTTACTAAAAAGATACAGACTAGAAACCTTCAGTATCTAAGCGTTTGCGGAGTTGCTTGCGAGCTCTGCGAACAGCTTCTGCCTGACGACGAGCTTTCTTCTCAGAGTTTTTCTCGTGACAACGACGTAGCTTCATCTCACGAAAAATACCTTCACGCTGCATTTTCTTTTTCAGTACTTTTAGAGACTGTCCAACATCATTACCAATAACAGTAACCTGAACCACTTAAATCACCTCATTTCTACAATATCTAAAGGGTTAAAACAAAATTTGCACAATTTTTAACACAAAAAATTTAAATTGCAATACTATTTTATCAAAAAATCCACTTTCTTACAATAAAGAAGTACATGAATTTTTCGAAGTTCGAAAAAATTGTGCTAGATGCTTTACTATACAAACTTTTTTAAGCAATGATATTTGGCATAATCCTAGCCTCAACATTCTTAATCTTGCTCTTTATGCCTGTACGAAGAGAGTTAAGCTGTTTGGCCTTATAAAAATCTATCATTTTGTTATTATTCACCAAATGACGAATATCTGAGCAAACACGGCGCTCTTCCAACTTAAGTTCACACAACTGGAGCTGAAGTTTGCTGGTTTGTTTCTGATTAAACATAGGCCTTTAGTCCTTTCAACAACAAAAAAAACTGTTAATTAGTATTTTTTACTGGAATATTATTCTAAAATCTGTATTAGTATACTACAAAATTGATAAAAAATCAACTCAAAAAGGAGCAAAAAAATTATGACGGATAAAAAAAGACTTGGAATCCTCACCAGTGGTGGTGACTGTGCCGGCCTTAATGCTGTGATTAGTTCTGTTGTCAAAGCAGCTACCGCCAAAGGTTGGGAAGTTTATGGCATACACAACGGAACAGATGGTATCACCAACAAACCCCACAGCTACGAAGTCTTAACTGTTCATAATTTCTCAGATACTCCATGGCCTCGCCTTAGCGGATCATATATCGGCTCCCTAAACAAAGGTGTTAAAATGGAGTCGCTCGAAGAAATGTCCAAACGATTCGCTATTGGTGTAAAAGAACTTGGCCTCAATGCTGTAATTGTTGTTGGTGGTGATGGCAGCATGAATATTGTATCAAACTACTGCAAGGGCAGCATGGTAAAAGTAATAGGTATTCCCAAAACCATGGACAACGATACTCCTATTACCGAATATTCAGTTGGTTTCCAAACAGCAGTACAAGTTTGCACAACTGCTGTTGATAGCCTTGAGCTAACAGCTCGTTCTCATAGCAGAGCCCTCATTTTAGAGGTTATGGGCAGAGATGCTGGGCATTTGGCTATGCATTCTGCTATTGCTGGCCAAGCAGACGTTTGCCTTGTTCCTGAAATTCCATACACTATTGATGGCGTAATTAACAAACTAAAAGAAATTAAAGCAGGTGGCCGTAACCATGCCGTTATCGTTGTATCTGAAGGCATCAAAACCGAGAGCGGCACAACCGTTGCAACCAAAAAGAACATGGTAGGAGAAGCTGTGTATGGTGGCATCAGCCAATATCTGTGCAATGAAATCAGCAGCAGATACAATGAATTTCAGATTCGCAGCAACACTCTTGGCCACGTTCAACGTTCTGGCACCCCTGTTGCCTTTGACCGTATTTTGGCCTATCTGTATGGTGTCAAAGCTGTAGAATTACTGGAATCCGGAGAAGACAACAAAATGGTTATCTGGAAAAACGGCAAGGTCGATTCTGTTGCTATGTCAGAAGTTGTACGCACCGGAACCACTCTACTCAACCCCAAAGGTGACTATGTAAACGCAGCTAAAGCTTTGGGTATGTACATTGGAGAGATATAAACTGTCTCCTCCTAAAAAACCGCCTTCGGGCGGTTTTTTTATATAATAACGCCTGTAAATACCCTTCTCTTGCTAACATTTTTATACTTATTTTTTATTGAAAAACCAAAAGCACTGATTAGGTACTAAAACAGCTATACCTAAAAGCTCATAAGTACTTTTAAAATTTCAATTTAACAAGGAGAAAAAATATGACTGAAGGCGTTCGTTATCCTACATTTGCATTTATCACAGGCGGTGCTGGCCAAGCAGATGATGGTATTCCACCTCAACCATTTGAAACTTTTTGCTATGATTCTGCTCTCAAAGAAGCTCGTATAGAAAACTTCAATATTGTACCATACACTTCAGTACTTCCCAAAGAATTATACAACAAAATCATCCCTCTCAACGACAAAATTGTTTCTCAATTCAAGCATGGTGCTGTTTTAGAAGTAATTATGGCAGCCAACGGTGCCAGAAAAGATGAGCACAAAGCCATTGCTACCGGATTGGGAATTTGTTGGGGTAAAGACAAAGATGGCAACCTAATTGGAGGTTGGGCTGCCGAATATGTAGAATATTTTGATACATTTATCGATGATGAAATAGCCAAAGGACACGCCAATATGTGGCTAAACAAATCTCTAAAACATGAACTTGCTCTTCGTGGCGTAGAACAACACTCCGAATTCCAAATTTGGCACAATTATGTAAACATCACCCAAGAATTTGGCTATTGTTTAACCGCCATGGGTTTTCTCAATTTTGAACACGCTGCACCTGTAGAAGCCTAAAAAATTGCCCAACCTCCAATATTTTATTGGAAGTTGGGCCCATTTTATAAGGAACAACACTCATGAAAAAGAATAAAACTCCCAGCACCACACCCAAACCTCAAGGTCTAGGTGTTTTTGCTTTAGCTGCCATAGTAGTCAGTTCCATGATTGGTGGTGGTATTTATAGTCTGCCACAAAACATGGCCGCTGGAGCCTCTGCCGGAGCCATACTTTTGGCATGGCTAATCACCGGATTTGGCATATTTTTTATCGCCAGAACCTTTTCCATTCTTTCAATGGCCAAACCAGATCTAACCACCGGAATCTATTCTTATAGTCGAGCCGGATTTGGCTCTTATGCCGGTTTCACCATTGGTTGGTCATACTGGCTATGCCAAGTTTGTGGTAATGTCGGTTATGCTGTAATTACCATGGATGCCTTAAACTATTTTTTCCCCCCATATTTTGCCGGAGGCAATAATTTAGCCTCTATTATTGGTGGCTCCATCATCATTTGGGGATTTAACTTTTTGGTTTTAAGAGGCGTGCAACAAGCAAGCATAATCAACACCATAGGCACCATTATTAAGATTGTACCTTTAGTTTTATTCATCTTAATAATGATGCTTGTTTTCCATTTAGATAAATTCGATCTTGATTTCTGGGGAGAAGCCATTGCCACCAAAGCAAAAATCGGAGGTTTAAGCACACAAATCAAAAGTACAATGCTCGTTACCTTATGGGCTTTCATCGGAATCGAAGGTGCTGTGGTTATGTCTAATCGTGCCAAAAACATTGCCGATGTAGGAACCGCAACCATTCTTGGATTTGCCGGATGTTTGGGTATATATATATTACTTTCGCTCCTCCCCTTTGGTTATATGAATCAAGAGCAACTGGCTAACATTGCCAACCCTTCCACTGCAGGCATCTTAGAACAAATTGTAGGCCCTTGGGGTTCTTGGCTAATGAATATCGGTCTATTAGTGTCTGTACTAACCAGTTGGCTGGCATGGACACTAGTCACAGCCCAAATTCCACAAGCCGCGGCACAAGATGGCACTTTTCCTAGGGTTTTCACCAAAGAAAACAAAAATGGCTCACCATCTGTATCTTTGATTGTTACTAGTATTGCCATGCAATTATTCTTGCTTTTGGTATATTTTTCCAACAATGCATGGAATACCATGTTATCTATCACCAGTGTAATGGTTTTGCCGGCATATTTTGCATCTTGTGCTTATTTATGGAAAATATGCGAAGATGGAGAATATCCATCCAACATTATTTTCAAGCGTTCCGGCGCTTTAATAACCGCTATTATCGGTGCTATATATGCCCTGTGGTTAATTTATGCGGCAGGTCTCAATTATTTATTAATGGCAGCTGTAATCATTGCCTTAGGAATTCCTGTCTATATATGGGCTCGCAAGCAACACCAGCCTCACATTTGCGCTTTTAGTAGCAAAGAAGGAATTTTTGCCTGTGCATTGATATTAATTGCAATTTTTGCAATCTATGCATTTTCTCGAGGCCTTATCAGTTTATAGACCAATAAAGGAGGAGCCTTACTCCTCCTTTATTTTTTTGTTGCAAAAATACAAAATCATGATATTTTAACCAAACATTTTTACTTTTTTTAAATTATTATATTATGATGAATTCTTTGATTTCTTTAAGCCGTACGCTGGCTATTATTTGCGGTGTTTTATCATTTGCGTTTTTGGGCATATTTCACAATCAACCTGATCTTGAAATTGCATACTCAACTGGTATCTGCACTTTATGTCTTATATGCATATATGCTATTTTCTCTTTCAGCACAAAAACCTATTTAGCTATCTGCAAAAAAGAAAGCAAACAAAATCCAACGCTATCAAGCATAACACCTTTACTTTTGTTCTTGGTGTATATTCTTCTTATCGCTGCAGGAATTATTGCATGCATATATATTGGAAAACAACACTCCAATTTTAGAGATGTTTTGCTATATCTAGAAAGCGTATCTTTGTTTGGTTTTATCTGCCATCATCTGAGCAAGATTAACTAACTAAAAAGGGCCGGTGTCTAACACCTGCCCTTTATTTTTTCAATATTTATTATAATGCACTTTTGTTTTATCAAACCTATCTGCTGGTTGAGGTGGAATCTTAGTAGGATATCCAGCCACCACCAAAGCTAACGGTTTAATCTGTTTTGGCAACCCCAATATCTTTTGAAACTCTTTCATTCTATCCACATACGGATATATTGCACACCAGCATCCGCCCATACCTTTTCCGTGTAAAGCCAGCAGCAAATTCTGAGTTGCAGCAGAACAATCAACCACCCAAAAACCATCATCCAACTCTTTTTCTGTATTACCGCACACCACAATTCCCAAAGATGCATCTTTCAAAAAAGAAGCGTGAGAATGAGCCGCCACCAACCTATCTTTTATCAGTTCATCATCTACCACCACAAACTCCCAAGGTTGGCAATTGCAGCCTGATGGAGCATACATCGCAATTTTTAAGACATCATCAATATCAGACTGTGCAATTCTCTTATTCTTATCAAATTGTCGTACAGATCGACGTGTCAAAAGTCCGGCTTCTAAAAACATCTCACCTCTCCTTAGTTAAAACTATATATAAAGTATATACTCCACCCTCAAAAAACAAGAGTAAAATAAATATAAAATTATAAAATCAAACTTCATATAAAAACCGCCCTTACGAGCGGTTACAAGTAATCTAAACCAAATTAGCTTTTTCTTTACGTTTTCTAAAAGCCCAACGACCTTTTCTTTTGCGCATTGATCTAAGTGTACGCAAATACCTACGTCTAACTCCACGCATATGATCAACAATCATTTCATAGAACAAACGCTGATTATCATTATCTGCTTTTTCAATCATTTCTTTTGCCGCATTAATAGTAATATCAGAAGCCTTAATAGCTTCTTGTGTCATAATTTTGCAATGATTATCAACCACCTCAGCAGCTCCGGAATAAATAAAATATTTATCTTTTCCATCAACACCTTTTCCACTAATTTCTACAGCTCCATAATCAAGCACAAACACACTCGGAGCTCTTTCTGGCAAAATTTCGATCGGCGCCCTAACCGCTGGCAGAATTACCGCCGGAACTTGTTTTTCAACAAAAACACCGGTAGGTAATTCAATTGTCAATTTAATATCATTACTCATTTAATCAATCCTTATGGTCTAGATAGAATGGTTTATTCGTGAAAAGTATCAACATATACAAAACACTTTCTTCCAAACAAACCATTCTAGATGGGCTATCAAGCAGCTTTCATAGTGGCTGCTTTTTTCAAAACATCCTCTATAGTTCCTACCATATAGAATGCTTGCTCCGGAATATCATCATACAAACCGTCTAATATTCCTTTGAAACCCTTAATGGTATCTTCCAGCTTTACAAACACACCGGGAGTTCCTGTAAATACTTCTGCCACATGAAAGGGCTGTGACAAGAAACGTTGAATTTTACGAGCTCTAGAAACTGTCAATCTATCTTCATCTGACAGTTCATCCATACCTAAAATTGCAATAATATCTTGCAAAGATTTATACTTCTGCAACACTTCCTGCACTCTACGCGCAACGGTATAATGCTCTTCACCCAATATCTGCGGATCCAAAATACGAGATGTTGAATCCAATGGATCAACCGCAGGGAAAATTCCCAATTCTGCAATAGAACGAGAAAGCACTGTTGTAGCATCTAAGTGCGCAAATGTTGTCGCCGGAGCCGGATCTGTCAAGTCATCAGCAGGCACATAAACTGCTTGCACAGAAGTAATAGAACCATTTTTAGTAGAAGTAATGCGCTCCTGCATTGCACCCATATCCGTACCCAATGTTGGCTGATATCCCACAGCAGAAGGAATACGTCCCAACAAAGCCGAAACCTCAGATCCAGCTTGAGTAAAACGAAAGATATTATCAACAAAGAACAATACATCTTGATGTTCTTCATCACGGAAATACTCTGCTTGTGTCAAACCAGTCAATGCCACACGAGCACGTGCTCCAGGAGGTTCATTCATCTGGCCATATACCAACACAGTCTTAGACTTATCACCTTTTAAGTCAATAACACCGGAATCTATCATTTCATGATACAAATCATTTCCTTCACGGGTTCTTTCCCCTACTCCGGCAAATACAGAATAACCACCATGTCCTTTGGCAATATTGTTAATCAATTCCATAATCAACACAGTTTTACCCACACCGGCACCACCAAACAAACCAATTTTTCCGCCTTTTGCATAAGGTTCCAACAAGTCAATCACTTTAATACCTGTCGTCAAAACCTCTGTTTCAGTAGATTGGTCAACAAAATCAGGAGCCGGACGATGGATTGGATAATAATGCTCGGTTTCAATAGCACCACGACCATCAACCTCTTCACCAATAACGTTCACAATTCTACCCAACAAAGCAGGACCTACCGGAACCTCAATTGGAGCATTTGTATTCAAAACTTTTTGCCCTCTAACCAAACCATCTGTTGAATCCATAGCAATACAACGGACAACATTTTCTCCCAAATGTTGTGCAACTTCCAACACTAATTTACGTCCATTATTATCGCATTCAAGAGCAGTCAAAATTGCCGGCAAATCTTTACTGTTTTCAAACTTCACATCAACCACAGCTCCAGTCACTTGAGAAATATGGCCGTTTGCTCCATATACTTTTTCTCTTTTAACAACTGGTTTTACCATTTTTTTAGAAGTTACCTTAACTCCTTTTGCAGGCTTTTTTGCAACAGCCTCAACCTTTGCAACTGCTTTTTTAGCAGTCTTTGCAACAACCTCTTTTTTTGCCGAAACTGTAGCAGTCTTTTTTGCTACTGGCTTCTTGGTTGTTTCTTTTTTTACTGTAGCCATCTAACCATCTCCTGTTTAATAAATTTCTAAATATCTTTACTCAAACAACTATTACAAAGCCTCTGCTCCGGAAATAATTTCTATCAATTCCGTTGTAATGGCAGTCTGACGTAAACGATTGTATTTCAAAGTCAACTTTGCGATCATATCACTTGCATTTCTGGTTGCATTATCCATAGATGTCATTCTTGCACCATGCTCTGAAGCTTGCGCATTCAACAAATCTTGAAAGAACACCGAAGTCATCAACATCAGCAAGACATCAACCAACAATTTTTGCTTTGGAGCATCATACTCAAAAAAGGCTCTATTTGAAATATTGTCAAATCTTGGATCTTCAATATCAATATGATATGGCAAATAACGTTGCACTCGAACCTCTCTGTTTATGGCCGAGGCAAAATGTGTATATACCACTTCACACACATCAAATTCTTTATCAGTATAAGACTTTAAGATACGTTCGCAAATTTCTTGCAACTCCTTAAAATCTGCACCTTTTGCAGCAACGCCAGCCAAAATCTCCACTTCCAAATCAGGGAGTCTATGACGCAAAGCATCGCCTGCTTTTTTTCCAATACTCAAAACTTTAACCTGTTTTCCATCTTGACGCAGCTCTTTTATCCTGCGCATAGCCTCTCTGATAACATAAGAATTATAGCTTCCGCATAATCCCCTATCAGAAGAAAACACAACCAACAAATATTGCAACGGATTCTCTGGCTCCATCAACATACGAGGAAACACATAAGACAAATCATTTTCGCTTTCTTCTTGACGCATTTCCTTGTATAAACGTCCTGCAACTGTCAGCATATCTTCGCTATACTGTTGAGATTTTGCCAAAACATCTTGAGCTCGACGCAGACGAGCCGCAGCCACCATTTTCATGGCAGAGGTAATCTTCTGCGTCGATTTTATACTTCCAATTCTGGTTCTAAGCTCTTTTAAGCCTGCCATAGTTTTATGCTGCCTTTCCTACGGTTGCACCAAACTGTTTTGCAAAGTTTTCATAGAACTTCATCAACTTGGCATCTAATTCATCAGAAATAACTTTTTTATCGGTTATCTCGTCCAAATATTCAGAATGATTTGCTCTAATATCCTGCAAAGCTTTTTCTTCAAACTCTGCCACTTTATCTATAGGCAAAGCATCTAAAAATCCTCTAACACCGGCAAAGATAACCACTACTTGTTCAGCAGCCGAAAGCGGCTTGTATTGCGGTTGCTTCAACATCTCGGTTAATCGAGCACCACGAGACAACAACTTTTTGGTAGAAACATCCAAATCAGAAGCAAACTGAGCAAAAGATGCCATCTCTCTATATTGAGCCAAATCCAATTTCATGGTACCAGCAACTTGTTTCATTGCCTTAATCTGAGCAGCAGACCCCACACGTGAAACAGAAATACCGACATTAACAGCAGGTCTGACACCTTGATAGAACAAGTTTGTTTCCAAGAATATCTGCCCATCTGTAATAGAAATAACATTAGTTGGAATATAGGCAGACACGTCACCGGCCTGTGTTTCAATAACCGGCAAAGCAGTCAAAGAACCTGCGCCTTCATCATCATTCATCTTCGCAGCCCTCTCAAGCAAACGAGAGTGCAGATAGAACACATCGCCAGGATAAGCCTCACGTCCTGGTGGACGACGCAACAACAAAGACATCTGACGATATGCTGTTGCTTGCTTAGACAAGTCATCATAAAAGATAACAGCGTGCATTCCATTGTCTCTAAAATATTCGCCCATAGCACAACCAGAATATGGAGCAATATATTGCATAGGAGCAGGATCAGATGCTGTTGCAGCTACAACAATTGTATAATCCATTGCACCATAATCTTTAAGGGTCTTAACAACTTGAGCTACAGTAGAACGTTTCTGACCAACCGCAACATACACACAAAACAACTTGTCTTTATCTGATTTTGCCGCATCATTAATACGTTTTTGGTTAATGATTGTATCTAAGATAATTGCTGTTTTTCCGGTTTGACGATCTCCAATAATCAACTCACGTTGACCACGACCAATAGGAATCAAAGAATCAACAATCTTCAATCCTGTTTGCATCGGTTCATGCACAGACTTTCTTGGGATAATACCGGGAGCTTTAACCTCTGAACGACTAAACTCTTTGGCTTTAATTGGACCTAATCCGTCAATTGGTTCTCCAAGAGCATCAACTACACGTCCCAACATTTCTTTTCCAACCGGCACATTCACAATCTGGTCAGTTCTTTTGACCATATCACCTTCTTTAATCTGTTGGTCAGAACCAAAAATAACCACACCGACATTATCTTCTTCCAAGTTAAGAGCCATACCCTTAACTCCGCTCTCAAATTCAACAAGTTCTCCGGCCTGAACTTTATCCAAACCATACACTCGGGCAATACCATCACCCACAGAAAGCACTTGCCCAACTTGAGAAACGTCAGCTTTCACATCGGATTTAGCAATTTTTTCTTTAATAATGGAAGATATTTCACTGGCAGATACCGACATTATTCTTCACCTTTCATCATAATTTCCAAACGGTTCAACTTAGAAGCAACCGTATCATCAAACATCTCCGAACCCATGCAGATTCTCAATCCACCTATCAGATCAGGATTTACATTATATGAAACAGCCACTTTTTTAGCCAACAGTTTTTCCAAAACAGTCACCAACTTTTTGTCTTGAGAAGCAGAGAGCTTTTTAGCACTCCCGACCTCAACCTCAACAATATTGTTGGTTTTATAATACAAATGCACAAATTCATCCAAAATCGCAGTCAGATCTATCAAACGACGATTCTCTTGCAAAACATTCAAAAAGTTCACCATATCTGCTGACAACTTCATTTTTTTTGCCACATCTCCCAACACCTTATTCTTATCGGTCTCAGGCCACAACGGATTCGTCATATAGGCAACAAAATCATTGTTAACAGCCAAAACATTTCTTAATATTTGAACATCTGCAAAAACTTTTTTCAAAGACTTAGTATCCTGTGCTGCCTCCAATAGAGCCTCAGCATAGGTAATAGCTATTTTTGCTTTAGAAACTTTTTTCACGATTCTCTTGTCTTTCCTTTTAAAACTAGAAGTAACATACCAGAAAATTAGTTTCTTTTTTATTAATAAGCAAATTATTACCCAAAGAAAAAAGAGAGGTATTTTTTTACCTCTCTTTTCTCAACAAAATCTTTTTTGTTACTTTAGTGTTTAGGTATTGCCCAAGACAATACAGCAAGAGCAAAAAGAGCACCCCCTATATAAAAGAAAGTGTCATTTATTGCTATTCCTACAACACACGCCAGTACAAAGAGTACCAGCAAATACATGGCCGTAAACCACCTTAGGCAAAACGCCCATTTTCCAAGTTTTTTCATAGTGTTATCTTTTAGGGTTAAATTTCAATTTTATTATTCCAATAAATTCGAATATCTGCCCTAAAGCATCAACTAGAAAAAACGGAATAATAATATGCATTTTAATTAAATACATTTTAAATATATCATATTTATTAACTTGTTACAAGCAAATTAATAAAAAGAATAAGGGTCAATATCCACCTCCACCCTAACGGTAGCAGGAACTTTCACTTTTGATAACCACTCTTGCAAAACCCGTTGAATAGGAATATCCGGAGCCGTTTTTAACAACAAACGATAACGATATTTGTTTCGCAGCATAAATATCGGTGCCGGTGCCGGACCAAGAGTAGATATCTTGGCATCATTAAATGCAGCTTGTCCCAACCATTGAGCCACTCTTTGTGTATTATCCGGATTAACTCCGGATACAATCACAGAAGCCAACTTTCCATAGGGAGGCATCTTTAACATTTTGCGAGATTTTTTTTCTAAATCCAAAAATTCATTAGCATCATTCTTCAGCAAAGCTTTCAACACGGCATTTTCCGGATACAGTGTTTGCACATACACCGAACCTTTCTTTTCTCCTCTACCTGCCCTGCCAGAAACCTGAGACAAAAGCTGAAAAGTTCGTTCACCGGCACGCAAATCACTTCCCATCAAACCCAAATCCGCATCAATTATACCCACCAAAGTCAATGCCGGAAAATGATGCCCTTTTGCTAAAATTTGAGTGCCAATCAAAACATCAATTTCGCCATTTTCCATTTCTTTTACCACACTATATATTTCTTTAAAATTGGTAGTAAAATCACTAGACAACACCTTTACTCTTGCCAAAGGAAACCTATATTTCATCTCTTCAGCCACTCTTTCCACCCCTGGACCGCATGCGGTTAAACCAGATTCAGAATGACAATCCGGACAACAAATAGGTGTTTCTGTTACAAAACCACAGTGATGACAGATTAATTTCTTTGCCTTTCTATGTTCCGTCAGCCAAGCTGTGCAATGCGGACACTGTATTTTATAACCACAATCTCTACATATCATCAGAGGAGCATATCCTCTACGGTTCAAAAACAGCATCGTCTGCTCACCTTTATCCAGATTTTGCTTTATCTGCTCCACCAAAGTAGGAGAAATCCAAGATGTTCCCCAAGAACCTTTCAACGGCTTATCCGCTTTCAAATCTATTATTTTTATTTCTGGCAAAGATGCTTCGGCATATCTGCTTTGTAATTTCAGTTCATCATATTTTCCGGCTTCAACATTTGCCACTGTTTCCAAATCTGGTGTTGCTGTCGCCAAAACAACAGGAATATTCTCAAATTTTGCCCTCGCAACAGCCATGTCTCGCCCCTGATAATTAACAACATCTTCTTGCTTAAAAGACTGATCATGACTCTCATCTACAACAATCAACCCCAAATCGGCAAAAGGCAAAAACAAAGCAGACCTTGCCCCCACAACCACTCTGGCACGCCCTTCAGACACCGCTTTCCAAGTATCTATTCTTTCTCTATTTCCCAATGCAGAATGCCATTTTGCTGGCTTCACACCAAATCTTTGTTCAAATCTACCCAACCACTGACTAGTAAGCCCTATCTCCGGAACCATAATCAACACTTGTTTTCCTTGTGTAATAGCTTCTGCTACAGCCTCAAAATAAACTTCTGTCTTTCCGGATCCGGTAACACCATTTAGCAGAGTAGCCCTAAAACCATTACCTATTTTCTTTTTCAAATCGTCAGCTGCAAATTGTTGTTCAGAAGTTAGTTTAACTTTTTTATAATCAACAATCGGTTCGGCAAATTCTCTTTTGTTCTCAATCAACACTGGACGCAAAACCCCGGCATCTATCATTGTCTTTATCACCGATTGCCCCACTCCTGCTCCGGCAGCAATCTCTTGTCTGGTAAAAGGCATTGCTTTCAAAAAATCCAACACACGCCATCTGGCATCAGAATTTTTCAATTTTGCCTCAGTCAAACTTTTGCCTGACAATTCATAAAGAACATTCATTTTCGGATCATCAAACACGCCTCGTACTGACAAAACCATTTTCAGTACCAACCCCCAAGGAGCCATATTATATTTCGCCACAAACTCAATAAATTGCCTAATTTCATAATGCAAAGGCGGCAGATTGATTCTTTCCATCACATATTTAATTTTACTTTCTTGCAACTTTGAGGTTTGCCCAAGTTTCCACACCACCCCTATCTGGGTTTCTTTGCCAAACGGCACTCGTACAATTTCGCCCAACTCAAAATCACCATCAATTTTATAATCAAATGGTTCACTAAACGGCAATGGCAACAAAACCCCTACAATCAACAATCTTCTCCTTCCACCGTCTAATCTTAATATTTATTCACGCAAAATAAAATCCAAATCAATAAAATCCACAAAAAAAGCTTCAATCTCGACGATTGAAGCCATTTTTTTAATCCTTGAACCCTATTCTAAGGATTTCTGGATTATTGGTAGTCCGTCTAAAATAAACGGTATCCCCTGGTTGGACATATTTAATATCCCCAATCTGGTCGTAGCGAGCATCAACAAGAAGCTCTTCTCCGCTCTTATCACGAATCTGAACTCTAATAAACCAACCTGCTTCGTCAGAAGCGCTTGTAACAACACGGTGTACAACAATCATGTCGTTAGTAATATTATCCGATTTCTGCACGATTACCTTAGCATCACAACCAACCAAACAGGCCGTTGCTGCAACGATTAAAATAATTTGTTTCATAATCTTTTATTTATTTATTAAAATTTATAATCATAGCGAATATATCATTTTTCAGAAATTTTGTCAATAAATTATTAACCTTAATTTGATATACTAAAACCTATGAAACAAGAAATTAAATACATGGCCTCTGATGAGATAAAAAAACTTATTTCCCGCTGGCAAACTTGGCTGCGAGACGAAAGACGATATTCTCTTCACACAATTGACGGCTACGCTCGAGACATGGCCATTTTTTGCCATTTTCTAAATGAACATCTACACCATCCTGCAAACTTAGAAGATATCAAAAATGCAAATATACGTTTATTTCGCTCATTCTTAAGCCATAGAGCCGAAAAACATATAGAAAAAACCACTCTCAGCAGAGAAATCTCAACCATCAAAAGCTTTTACAGGTGGCTTGCAAACAACCAATATGCCGAAAACACTGCCATTCAAATAATTTCAACTCCTAAAAAAGCAAAATCTTTACCCAAAGCCTTTGATGTTGCAGAAACCCTAAATGTCTTAGACATTGCAAAAGATTTTTCCAAAAAAGAGTGGCAAGGGCTTAGAGATGTCGCCATTTTAACAATATTATACGGATGCGGTTTGCGAATTTCTGAAGCCCTTTCCCTCAACAAAGGTGATATCAACCATAACAACTTCCTCAAAATAAAAGGCAAAGGCAACAAAGAACGTTTAGTGCCCCTCCTTCCAATTATCAAAGAAAAAATAAAAGCATACCTAAAGGCTTGCCCCTTTGATATCAAACAAGGAGAACCCTTGTTTTTAGGAGCAAGAGGCGAGCGTATCAGTCCTCGTATCATACAAAGGACTTTAGAAAAAATTCGTGGTCATTTGGGCCTTTCCGACAATTTGACACCCCATGCCTTGCGCCATTCTTACGCCACTCACCTTTTAGCAAACGGGACAGATCTTCGTTCTATTCAAGAGCTTCTGGGTCATGCGTCCCTATCCACAACCCAGCGCTACACCGATGTTCAAATCGAAATGCTGCAAAAAGAATATAATCAAGCACATCCTTTAGAAAAAAAGAAAGCCGACTAAACAGCCGGCTTTCAAAATACTAAAATATCTTACTTGAGTTTCTTCTCTACAAACTCTTCATGTTTCTTTGACTTTTTATCATATTTTTTCAAAGTCAACTTCTCAGGATGAGTTCTTGGATTTTTCTCTGCAAGATAAAATGTACCGGTACCAGCTGTACTTTCCAATTTAATTTTAACTTTTACTGCTTTTGCCATAGTTATACACTCTTGTTAACATTAAGATTTAAAACATTTAGGCGTAATATACATTTTTTTATAGCTCTGTCAACAACATTTTGCAAAATATTTATATTTTCAGCAATTCTTTTGCAATTTCCGGCTCCAAAGCCCCATTTTCACGCCCTTCTCGCCCACAAGCAGCATCTTTTCCGGCCTCAATTATCCTCAAAACATCTTTACTTTCGGGCATTTCGAAGGTGCAAAAATCAGGAATCACCCCTTTTTCATCCAGTTTTTCTCCAGATGGAGTATAAAAATATGCATTCGTAATTGCCAACGTTGCTCTATTTGGCAATCTTATCAAATTCTGAATAGAGCCTTTTCCAACAGTCTTTGTCCCCACAATTTTAGCCCTGCTCTGCTCTTGCAAAGCTACAGCCAGCACTTCTGCGGCAGATGCTGTATCGCCATCTACCAAAACCACAATTGGCTTACCTTCCCACGCATCTCCATCTTTTGAATTATAATATACCACTTTCTCTTTATCTCTACCTCTTGTTGATATTACAATTCCTTCATCCAAAAACAAGTCTGCCACCTCTATTGCAACAGTCAAATTCCCTCCCGGAGAAGAACGCAAGTCCAAAATCAAAGATTTAGCAGTCACATTATCAACCAACGCTTTAGCAAATTCCTCTTTTGTAAAATTATTAAACGCACCTATTTTTACCCAAAGAATATCATCTTCAACCCTTGCAGAAAAATGTCTACGATGTTTAACCCGACCATCATCAACCAATGACGGGTAATATTTGGTATCTTTGCCCAAGCTTTTCACCGCCTTATTCAATATAATGTCTACGGCCTCAAAATCCATGTTTCTGGCTTTTGCTGATTTTTTATACGCTAAATCCAAAATTTCACCACTTATATTTGCCCAGCTTTCCGGATTTTCATCTTGTGGCTTGCGCAAACTTTTCACCAAAATACCTTTATAATAAAGACTTATCTTATCATCATCATTTGCCACTCGCAAATTTCCATCCAATTCCTGAATGTTTTTCAAAAACGCCATCGCAGTATAAGATGGCGCAATTTCATTTGCACTTTGCTCCCCAATGCTTGCATATAAAACCTTCAACACATCCTCATCTGCCGCTACAGATATTTTAACGATTCCTACACACAAAAACAATGCCAACAACAATCTATTCATTTTTTTCTCTCAGTTTTGCCATTAATACAGTATGATCAGACGGCTTATCGTCCCTCCTTGGATCCATATATACTTCACAATCTTGCAACAAATCTGCAGCAAAAGGAGAAAGCAACAAATAATCGATTCGCATTCCCATATCATTTTGCAAAGCTCCTCCGGCATAATCCCAAAATGTATACCCGCTTTTGCTTCTGTGTAAATATCTGAACGCATCATAATAACCCAAATTCATCAATGCTCTCAACCTTTGCCTAGCCTCTATTCTAAACAGTGCATTTTTTCGATATTCATCTGGAGCATATACATCTGCATCTGTCAAAATCACATTAAAATCGCCCCCTAATATCACCGGCATTTTAAGCTCCAACAAAGCTGACGCTCGCTTATACAAAGCCTCCATCCATTTCAGTTTATACTCATATCTACTATCATCATCTGGGTTATTATAAGGAGGATTCCCATTCGGCAAATATATAGAAGCCAACCTACACCTCAAACCATTAACTTCGGTTTCCACCTCCAAATATCTTGCTTGAACATCTTCAAAATTGGGCAAATTCTCAGCTATCACTTTCAATTTATTTCGACTTAATACCGCCACTCCATTATAACTTTTTTGCCCCAAAACTTTCGCTTCGTAACCGATTGCTTGCAAATCAAAAAATGGAAAATCATTAAATTCACACTTAATTTCTTGCAACAACACAACATCTGGTTTTTCTTGAACCAGCCATTTTTGCAAATTTTCCAATCTTGCATTAATCGAGTTCACATTATAAGTTGCTATTTTCATTATTAACCCTTTATTATGATAATAGATATAGACTATAACAAAAATATAACTATTGAAAGTGAAAAAATTCATGACCTTAGCAACTTATGCCTCTTCAGACCAAAATAGCCGTGGGCGCCTATACCCAGACTTCACCAACATCATTCGTTCTCCCTTTCAAAGAGACAGAGACCGCCTTATTCACTCTTCTGCTTTTAGGCGCTTAGATGGCAAAACACAAGTCTTCGCATACCACGAAGGCAAAAATTTTCGCACTCGCCTCACTCACAGCATAGAAGTTGCTCAAATCACTCGCACCTTGTGCAAAAATTTAAATTTGAATGAAGAATTAGGCGAGGCCATTGCTCTAGCACACGATCTTGGTCATCCCCCATTCGGACATGCCGGAGAGCGCGCCCTCAACATTTCAATGAAAAAATATGGCGGTTTTGATCATAATATAAACTCTCTAAAAATAATGACCAAACTAGAAATGCACTATCCGCAGTTTGAAGGCCTGAATCTAACATGGGAAACACTAGAAGGCACAGTCAAACATAATGGTCCAATCACCCAAATCAACAATGAATATCTCAAAGAATTCAACCAAAAATTTGATTTAGACCTAAAACATTATTCATCACTAGAATCTCAGATTGCATCTTTTGCCGATGATATTGCCTATAACAACCACGATATTGATGATGGTTTCAGAGCAGGTTTCTTTAGCATAGAAGAATTAAAATCATTGCCTTTTATTGCTAATATCATCAACGAATTTGATACACAAAATCCATCTTGTCCAGATAACATTCGCATATATGCCATAACACGCCGTCTAATTGCAGACATGGTTTTTGATCTTCTAAACAACACCAAATCAAACATCCAAAAACGTTCCATTCAAACAGCTCAAGATGTACGCAAACAAAATAGTTTCACTGCAGATTTCTCTGCACAAATGCACAACAACATTATTCAGTTACATCATTTTTTAACTGAGCGTTTTTATACAATCACTCCAATCGCCCGTATGGATATGAAATCTCAAAAAATAGTAGAAGAGTTGTTCAACATTTTCATGAATGACCACCACTTACTGCCCCAACCAATACGCTCACAAATATATTCCAACATCAAGGACAGAGCCAAAGCAGAAATCATCTGCACATACATAGCCAACATGACCGACATGATGGCTCTAAATGAACACCGCAAACTTTTTGATGCTTACCAAAGATTTTAAGATTTTTGTTAATTTATTATAAAACATTTCTTTATAAAATGTAGAAAATACAAACAGATTTAACAAGGAGCAATTATCATGTTTGCAGATTTTGACAGCAACAAAAACAATGATGGTTTTCTGGATGAATTTCGCCAAAACCTAAGCAACGAGCCTGCAGAAACCTTTGAAGAAAGAAAAAACGAAATTAATCGCTCTAAAAATGTTTTTGTCGGCACCGTTTCTGGCATTGCACTAGCTGCTGCTGTCGGTTGGTTTGTTTTATCTCCTAGTTATGACAATCCAGCAAATGTTGATATACCTGTAATTCGTCGCCCGCAAACTGCCGTAAAAATTCAGCCGGCAGAACCTGGTGGCATGGAAATCAGAGATCAAGACAAATCGGTATATGATATCATCGAGAAAAAAGAAGCTGCACCCATTGTCGAAAACCTGCTTCCACCTCCGGAAGAACCTCAACTTCCGACCATTGCAGCAGTTGAAGAGACTGCTCCGGTAATTAATCAGGCCGAAGAAATTATAAAAACCGAAGAAACAAAAGAAATCAAAAAAGTAGCTGAGCCTCAAGTTGTCAAGCAAGAAGCTCCACAAGCTCCGGAAATAACCATTGCAGAGGCCGCATCTACTAATGTTGAAAAAGCCATAGAGATAAAAGAAGCTCCTCAAACACAACCAACTTCGGCTCCCAAAACAGAAGCCCCAAAACCACAACCAGAATCTGCTCCTGTTGCTCCAACAGCAGAAACCAAAGTGGTTGTCAGTGGCCCTTGGCAAGTTCAATTAATTTCTTCCCCCAACAGACAGGCTGTAGACAAAGCATGGAATGATTTATGTAAAAAATATCCTGTTCTTAAAAACCATCAAAAAGAAGTTGAAACCGCAGACCTCGGTTCTAAAGGCACATTTTATCGCCTCAAAGCCGGAGGCTTTGCAGATAGAGCCGGCGCCGAAAGTCTGTGCAGAGACATCAAGGCTCTTGGTGGAACCTGTATTGTAAAGAAAAAATAACATGATAATAAGCATCATCGTCAACTTTGTGCCCATAATCATTGCAATCTTACTCCATGAAATTGCCCATGGTTATGCGGCCAAACGTTGCGGTGATAACACTGCCTACCTACAAAAAAGACTATCATTCAACCCAATTCGGCACATAGATTTATTTGGCACAATAATAATTCCATCTTTATTACTCTTATCCAAAACAGGCTTTGTTTTTGGTTGGGCCAAACCGGTTCCCGTCAACTACAACAACCTCAAAAATTACAAAAGAGATATCTTAATTGTTGCATCTGCGGGTATCATAACCAACATTGCCTTAGCCATTATTTCTGCCTTGTTACTACCTTTGGTACAACAGATACCGCATCAACTAACCAACGGAATTCTTAGTTTGTTTTTCATGAATATGGTCATATTCAATATTGTTCTGGCCGTATTCAATGCCCTGCCATTTCCTCCTTTGGACGGTTCCAAAATTTTGCTCGGATGGTCTACCAACCCCAAGATAATAAATTTTCTAAATGCCGACAAATATGGCACCATGTTTATAATTATCATTGCATTTATATTGCCGGCGTTCACTCGCTATTTTGGCTTAGATTTCAACCCATTGGGAGCATACATAATTAACACATCTCGTTTTTTAATAAACATTTTGATATAGGATCAGATAAAATATGACAAAGCACATACTTCCTGCAATTCTATCATGTTCCGGCTATATTCTCACTGATACAGAAAAACGTTTTTTTGCTAAACATAAACCTGTCGGCATAAATTTGTTTGCACGCAATATCCAAAACAAAGAGCAAATAAAAAAGCTGATTTCTGAGATTAAACAAACGATAGAAAGCGACGATATATTAATTGCCATCGATCAAGAAGGAGGCCGAGTTCGCCGTCTGACCGAACCAGAATTTCGCAGTTACGCAGCAGCTATAGATATTGGCAAACTTCCATTTGCCGATGCTTGCAAGGCTGCCAAATTGCATGCTTCTCTCATATCTGCAGACTTTCAAGAACTGGGAATCAATGTAAATTATGCACCTGTACTTGACATTGCCTACCCCCAAACATCAGAAGCCCTAAAAAGCCGATGTTTTGGTACCACTCCGGAGCTAGTAACAGCTCTTGGCAAACAAATGATAAACACCTATCTGCAAAATGGAATTTTACCCTGCATCAAACACATTCCTGGGCATGGTCGCTCTGCCACAGACCCTCACCTTCACCTTCCGTTTCTAAATTATTCCCTTGCAGAATTAGAAACAGACTTTTTGCCTTTCCGACAACTCAACCAATGTCCATTAGGCATGACAGCTCATATTGTAATACCGGAGATAGATTCGCTCAATCCTCTCACACATAGCTCCACAGGTATAAATAAAATCATCCGCCAAACCATAGGTTTTGATGGTTTTCTAATCTCTGATGCTATTGACATGAAAGCTCTGCAAGGCACCAGTGGCCAAAAAGCTGCACGAGCCATCTCTGCCGGATGTGATGCAATTTGCTATGCATTGGGTAACATAGAAGAGATGCAAGATATTGCAGCCTCTCTGCCACCGCTATCAGATATCTCAGCCGAAAGACTATCAAGGGCTAAAAAATTATTAAACAACAAAACAACAAACACAAATATAGAGGCACAAGCCCAAGAATATCAATTCATTATGAAGAATGTTTCACCCTATCAAGAAACATATGATGCAACAGAAGTTTTAAACCACTTATTACAAAACACAAATCACAAAGGAGACTAATTATGTTTACATGGATTCTGATTGCCATTATCATTGCCGCCTTATTCGGCGTAATTAATTTTGACGACATCAGAGCAAAACTTATTGATTTATGGAAAAAATATTGGCCACAAGCTCAAAAATACATAGCAGATGCCAAAACCAAAATAGAAGAAAAACAAAACAAAGATAAATAATAAAAAAAACCGCTCTTATGAGCGGTTTTTCTTTCAAAACACCTACGACAATGTCGATAAAATGCAATCTTATGCAAAATACTCTCGCAAAAACGTTGGCAAATCATCAACATTAACTCTGGTTTGTTCCATTGTATCTCTATCACGCACAGTCACAGATGATGGCTGCTGTTCAATAGTTTCAAAGTCAACAGTAACACACAAAGGTGTACCAACCTCATCATGACGACGATATGCCTTGCCGATATTTCCCGTATTTTCCAAAGCCACTCGACCAATACCAAGTTTCAACAAATTTTTCTTAATCTCATGACATTTTGCCATAATCTGCTCATTATTCTTCTTCAGAGGAATAACAGCCACTTTAATCGGCGCCAAATGTTTTTTCAGTTTTAGCACAATTCGACTATTTCCATTACCCAAATCTTCTTCGGTATATGCTTCTGTCATCACAGCCAACACACCTCTATCCACACCCATAGAAGGTTCAATCACAAAAGGCACAACCCATTTATTATTATCATCTAAAATGCAAAGCTTTTGAGTTGAATCTGAGTTTGCATGACAATGAGAAGTCAAATTCATCTCTCTTTGAGCTTTGGTATGATTACCCAAATCATAATCTGTTCTATTGGCAATACCTTCCAGCTCTTCCATTCCGTGAGGAAACTGATATTCAATATCATAACAAGCTTTTGCATAATGAGCCAAATCTTGTTTAGGAGTTGTATAAACATTAATATTTTCTCTTTTCAAACCTTGCTCTTCCCACCATTTAATTCTGGCCTCTTTCCATATTTCGTGCCATTTTTCATCTTCTCCAGGCATCACAAAATATTCAAGCTCAGCTTGTTCAAACTCCCTCACCCTAAAGATAAAGTTTCTTGGAGTGATTTCGTTTCTAAAAGACTTTCCGATTTGAGCAATTCCAAAAGGCAGTTTACGAGATGTTGAATCCACCACATTTTTAAACTGAGTAAAAATAGCCTGAGCTGTTTCTGGGCGCAAATATCCAAAACTAGATCCATCATCAACCGGACCGATATTAGTTTTAAACATCAAATTAAACGGTCTTGGCTCGGTCAAATCTGCAGAACCACAATTAGGACACTTCCCATCTACAATATGATCAGCCCTAAAACGCCCTTTACATTTGCGACAATCTGTCATTGGGTCAGAGAAAGTATCTTCATGTCCGGAATAATGCAACACCTTTTGATTTGTCAAAATTGCAGCATCCAAACCCTCAATATCATCACGTTCATAAATCATGGCTCTCCACCATGCGGCTTTCAGATTATTTTTGAGTTCCACACCAAGCGGACCATAGTCATACACACCTTGCATTCCGCCATAAATGTCAGAGTTCTGAAAAATAAAACCTCTGCGTTTGCACAAAGAAACCAATTGATCCATAGATGTTGCAGCCATTTTTTTGCCTCATAAAATTGAACTAGTAAAAAATTAACCTATTTTTTTTATAATGATTTCATTCAAAAAGCAAGCGGAGATATTAAAACATGGCAAAAAAACTTACAAAAGTGGCTTTTATATACGATTTTGATGAAACCCTTAGCGTTACCTATATGCAAGATTACATCCTTATACCTTCTTTGGGCATGAAACCAAAAGATTTTTGGAAAGAAGCCAACCAGTGGTCAAAAGACAACTGTGCCGACCAAATAACAGGTAGTATGTTTTATTTTACCAAAATGGCCAAAGAAAAAGGCATCAAGCTAACACGCCAATACTTTTGTGATGCAGCCAAAAGCATAACTTATTTTGATGGGGTAGAAGAATGGTTTGACCGCATAAATGAATACGGCAAAGCATTAGGTCTACACATAGAACACTACATCATTTCTTCTGGTTATGAAGAAATAATTGCCGGTTCTTCCATCCGCAAACATTTCACTGATGTTTTCGGCTGCTCTTATGTTTTTGGTGAAGATGAAACACCACTCTGGCCTGCCCGTATTGTCAATTATTCAACAAAAACTCAATACCTTTCCAAAATCAACAAAGGTCTTGGCAAACTGGAAGATCGAGCCGTAAACGAATTTATGCCCGATGAAGATCGCCCTATTCCATATCGCCGGATGATATATTTTGGTGATGGAATGACCGACATCCCTTCTATGAAGATTACCAAAGCCAAAGGAGGCACCGCCATTGCGGTTTATCGACCAAAATCCAAACACAAAAAAAATGCCATCAAATTATTGAGCGATGACCGTGTTAACTTTGCTCTGCCGGCAGACTACAAAGAAGGTCGTCAATTAGATACTGTCATAAAAACAATCTTAGATAAACTCGCCAAAGAGCGTGATTTGGAAGAACTCCAAGCCAAAGAAGAAAAGAAAAAAATCGGACACTAAACTACAAATCCCCTCTCAAAAATATCAAGAGGGGATTTTTGTTGCCAACAAAACAAACTCGAGGCATTGGCAGGAGTTTAGGAGCCATGCAATAAACTATCTTTGGTATACAAGTTATGCCGGCACCCCTGCCAATATAGAAAACTTAACCACAATATGTTCCTGGCGGATCACAGCGTCCATAACAAGGAACCCAATCAGTTTCACATCCTGTTGAATACCAGCAACAGCCATCAGAAGTTTTAGCACACGTATGTCCCATCGGACAACTTCCTTCATATTCAGTTGTACCATTACAACTACAATTCTTCTGACAACCGGAACCTGACTTGGTATACCCGCTATTACAAGTAAATCCACTTATGCAACCGCAGGAATCTTTAGAACAAGTTGCATTTGCAGGACAAGAAGTTGTAGAACATGTCTTTTTCACACAGCCGCTGCCACTTTTTGTATAACATGAATTACAAGTAAATCCACTTATGCAACCACATGAATCTTTAGAACATGTAGCATTCGCAGGACAAGAAGTTGTAGAACATGTCTTTTTCACACAACTGTTACCACTTTTTGTATAACATGAATTACAAGTCAAACTACAAGTACCACATCCATTACTATCTGCATTACCTAAACTATTAGAGCCATTTGCAACAGAGGAACAAGATTTAACATAACCACTCTTACATCCTGTTGGTGATGTATAACAACCACAGGTATCTGTTCCACAAGTCGAGTTCGTTGGACAAGTTGTTGTACATGATTTTACTTTACAGGTACCACAACCATTTGAATCTTTTCCGGTCAATTCATAACACGTACCACAAGATTTTGTATATCCATCCTTACATCCTGTCGGAGAAGTATAACAACCACAAGAATTTGTTCCACAGACCGAGTTCGTTGGACAAGTTGTTGTACATGATTTTACTTTACAGGTACCACAACCATTTGAATCTTTTCCAGTCAATTCATAACACGTACTACAAGATTTTGTATATCCATCCTTACAATCACCCGCAACTAAACAATCACAAAAATCAGTTGTACAATTAGAATTACCAGGACAAGTTGACAAAGAGCAAGACGTTCTAGAACAACTATTGCCACTCGGATGATAACATGTTTCACATGAATTAATTGAATACTTCGTAACACCTCCACA
Source organism: Alphaproteobacteria bacterium (assembly GCA_015062305.1). GTDB lineage: Bacteria > Pseudomonadota > Alphaproteobacteria > RF32 > CAG-239 > CAZU01. Next base: position 9,988 of record SUUX01000007.1, on the reverse strand, counting down.
AGTATCAGAATTAAAACTTTTCACATAACGGATATTCGACTTCTCTTGTTCTGTTATAGTATATCCCTTCCATGTGCAGGCTTGACAAACGTTCCCATTAATTTCATATCCTGAATTACAACTCTTAATCGCATATTTTGTCTTGCCGCCACATGTATCTGAGTAATAGTCTGTTGCATTGCTATCACTTTTAGATTCCATAGTATACCCTTTCCATGTACAAGCTTTACATTCATCTACACTCCGATAATACTCTGCATCGCAACTATTTAACCTATATTTATATTTTTCTTCACATTCATCATAAAACTCAGAATAACTTGCATGACTCGGAATTGCATATAATGTATAATCTTCTGGGGCTTTTTCACAGCAGTTATAATAACAAAAACGGCCATCGGGAAGTTGAAAGTTCTTTTCGCAATCTTCGGGCTTATCTACCTCTTCTGCTTCCAAATAACCATAGGCCGCACAGCCAAATGCATTATCTCTGATAACAGAATTTTGAGCATTACCTTGCCCACGGTCTTGATACCCTTTTTTGTGTAATTCGCCTGTCTGATAATCGGGCAAAAACCATGTTTTTGCACACACAACACCAGCTGTTGACATACACGCCAACACAGCTATAATGCAAAATAACTTTCGCATAGCCTTGTCTCCTATAACTCATGTACCAATTATAGGATATCAAATCTTCGCAAAAGTGTCAAACAGTTATTTTATGGTGCTGACAAAATTCTACAGTTCTAAAACATCTGTAAACGCAACTGCCACACCAAACATCACATTGGAACCGGCCTTTTTACTCTCTCTGTCTTCGGCTCTAAAATATGACACATAAGGCTCAACAAAAAAATTATTTCCGGTCATAATATTCAGTTTTGCCACTGCAGAAAATTCATACTTAAAATCATCTCCCTCATATCTGGAATAAGATACATAATCTCTCAAATAACTCTCAAACTCAAAACGATATTTATCAGCAAACGGATATTTATATGTAAAGCCTGTTTGCCAAGCTATTTTTGTATCATCATTCTTATAGGTATAATCAACTTCCTCCACCATTGCCAAATGAAAATCCGTTATTCCTTTGGTGCCGTTAATCAACTTCAATCCTTGCATTCCTCTCACCAACTTTTGTCTTTTGGCATCGGCATCATCCGTAAACTCTGTCTGATAAGCAGCATTGGCAAATGGTCCCATATCTGAATTATTTATATCAAAATGCCAAATTTTATATGTATAATCTGTAGCCAACAAAAGTTTATCTGCATTTTCCACATGAGAATCTCTTCCCTTATTGCCATGAATTTTACTCTTACCATATTCGGCATAAACACTATTATCCCAGCGATATTTTGGTTGCTCATATTCAAAGGCAAATTCAAACACACCTTTCAACACACCTTGAGTATTTTGGTTTATTTCAGTATTCGGTGAACCCTCATACTCTTGATAATTACTAACCTTACTTGTGCCCAAATCCAAACCCACACGCTTAAAATTTGCATACAATCCCGGAGTATCATAAGCCTCTGCAGCCATTGGCAACATCAGCGCGCCCACCCCCAACCAATATATCTTGTTTTTCATAGCGCATTCTCCCTCATACAATTACAATATAACTAATACCTAAATCAGCAAATCCAAGTTTTTTGTTGAAAAAATAGGCTAATCTGCTATCGTAAAGGCAATTTACCAATACATGAGGACACAATGACAAAAAAACAAAATCAAGGAGTCAACACCCAAAATGGCAAAACTCACTTTTGCATCCACGCACCCAAAGCTCAAAAGCTAGAGTTATGCCTATTTTCTGAAGATGAAAAACAAGAACACCGAATTTCAATGCAAAAAGATGCCGAAGGCTGTTGGCATACAGAACTTCGTGGTGAGTTAGAAGGTCAAAAATATGGTTATCGTAGCCATGGTGAATATAATCCCGATGCCCACCTGTTTTTTAATCCAAACAAACTCTTGGTAGACCCATATGCTTACGAAGTTACTCGTAGCTTGCACAATATATCAAATGCCGAAAAAGAAATATTACTTAGCTCCAACTCATCAGATTCTGCAGCTATCGCCCCCAAAAGTGTAATCCGTATACTAGATAAACAACGTCTGCAAAAACAATATCCTTTTTTATATCGCAAACCTCACATAGATTGGGGGAAAACTCATATATACGAACTCCATGTGGGCAACTTTAGCGCCCAGCACCCCGACATTGCATTGGCCGAAAGAGGTAAACTTTCTGCTATAAACCAAACCATCGACTATTTCAAAGCTCTAAGCTACAATCAAATAGAACTTATGCCCATTACACCAACAGTCGCAGATTGGCAATTAGACCCCGCAAAAGGATTATCTGATCAATGGGGCTATAATCCGATAAACCACCAATCTATTGACCCAAGATATGGCAACATTCACGATTTTCTAAAACTCGTAAACGACCTTCACGCCAACGGCATAGAAGTAAGCTTAGATATGGTATTTAACCATACCGGAGAATTTGTAAAAGACGGATTCTTACTATCATATAAAGGTCTTGATGCCGATTCATATTACCGCTACTTGCCCCATGAACCACACACTTTCGCCAACACCACCGGCTGTGGCAACTGTTTCAACCCCAACAGCAATCAGAGTGCCAAAATCATCAAAGATAGCCTCATGTTCTTTAGTGATATTTGTGGGGTAGATGCTTTTCGTTTCGACTTGGCTGGAGATTGTGCTTTAGACAATAATCTGCAATTTAACCATAATAGCCGCTTCATGCAAGTTGTTTCCGAAGTCCAATCTGCCACTCAAGCCAAAATGAGCGGAGAGCCTTGGAGTGCAATTGGAGGATATTTCTTAGGACAAATGCAGGGAATACACGAATGGAATGACCGCCACGAAATCACTCTCAAAAAATTCATCAGAGGAGAATACGGACAAGTTGGCTCTCTCGCCTACCACATGGCCGGAGGAGAAACCAACGGCAAAATAAATATATTCACCAAACATGATGGAGCCACCCAGTATGACTGGGCAACTTATTCACAAAAAAACAACTATGAAAATAACGAGAACAATCGCGACGGCTCAAACGATAATCATTACAGCCCTTCACCTTCAGAAGCAAACAAACTAACCAAAACCAAAACAGCTCACGCCCTCAACACTTTAGCCAGAGGCATACCTCTCAGTTTGAGCGGAGACGAGCTTTGGCGCACCCAAAACGGCAACAACAATGGCTATGCCAGAAGTTTTCCTCTTCAATGGCAAAATTATTCCGAAGCTCAAAAAGAGCGTTATCTATTTGAGCGCAAGATAAATGCATTTCGCCAATCTCATCCCATATTCAGTAGCATAGAAAACGCTTCTGCTGAGATTATGCCCAATGGTAAACCTGCTTGGGAATGGATAAACATCAATGGACAAACTATGCAACAAAATGATTGGGACTATCCCTATAACCGTTTCTTGGGATATGTGCTAAACGGACAAAATTCTTCAGGAAAACGCTTTGATGATGATTTTTGCGTGATGATTTCTGGCAACCCCGATTCGTCTATGCAAGCTTCTTTACCGCCCCCACCTCACTCTGGTCATTGGAATTTGGTTTTTGACACATCTAAACCAAGCTCACATCAAGACAAAAACAATTATCAAAGCGGTCATAATTATACCATAGAACCGCAAAGTGTTGCTGTTTTTACTTGCAAAAGACCATCAACATCTAATAAGATAAACAACAAAACTCAAATAATGCCCCGCAAATATAGAGGTATGTAAATGCAAAATCTTATTGGATTAATTGGCTCGCTTTGCTTTGCGATCAGCTCTTGGCCTCAAGCATATTTATCGCTCAAAACTCGCACTGCCAAGGGGGTAAAATGGAGCTTCATCATCTTATGGCTGTCTGGCTCTGTTTTTAGTACCATATATGCCATCGCCATCCACAAATATATGCTTTTACCTAACTATTTATGCGGAGGTCTCGGAACTATAATCATTTTATATGTCAAAATCCATGAAACATTCACAAAGGAAAAATTATGATTGATATTATAGATATATGTGGGTGGGTAGGCTCCACATCATACTCACTATATTCAATACCTCAAGCCGTCGATGCTTTTCAAAAAGGAAAGACCGAACACCTTAGCTCAGGCATGGTTGGACTATTATTTTTTGGCTCCTTATTCAGCTTAATATACATATTGCCAGATTTTACATCTCCGCTTTTTTACAATTTTTCCATATCTTTGATTGCAGCATCTATCATCTTAAGATACCATTTTTTTCCCACAAAATAGGCCTATTTTTCCAAGCGTCTTAAATATTCCATATCTGCAATCCACTTTTGCGCACTTGATGGAATCCCATAACCTGTTTCCATAGTAACATAAGCATCTGGCAAGGTATAATGATTTATCATCTTGTCTAAAGGAAAATTTCCTTCTCCAAAATGCAAATGCAAATCATCAACTCCCACAACATCTCCATCAGAAATATGATATACATTAGGATGAAGGTCTGCAAACCCTTGCAAAAAAACATCAATATCAGTTTTTGCATAGTTTGCAGCACAAACAGCATGAGAAAAATCCATACAAAAGCCACAGCCTACTTGCTCTTTTATCAAAGCAATTTCTGGAGGAGTATTCCCATGCAACGGCGCTCCGTCACTGGCAAAAAAGGGCAAATTTTCCACCACAATTCTCTTATCATCAAAAATTCTGAATTGTCTTATGGTTTCTGCCAAATATTTTTCACCTTTTCCACATCCGGCATGCACAACTATAGTTGCTGCTCCCAAAATATCTGCCGCCATTTGAGAAGTTGCTAAAATTTTTCGATTTGATAATTCCTTTTCGGCACAACCTGTGTCAAATCCCATAATATTATGTGGCGCATGAACCCTTACCTCAGCCCCTCTAAAGTACATCTTTAACTTTTGTATATCGTCTACCGATGTATCATTCACCACCATCAACTCTACAAAAGCTCCATCATTTTCTTGCAAATATTTTGCAACATCTTCAATGAGTTGCGGACTATTATTCAAATTATTTGTAAATATTTTAAACCCGAATTTGCGCAATTTTAATTACCCCAGATATCCATTTTACTCACCATTATACATTCTTAAAACAACTCACAAACAAAATAAATTGATTTTTCCATAAAAAACATTAATATAGCATCAACAACTTAAATTATTAACAAACAATTTTACCAAATAAAACACATAATATGGAAAAAAACATGACAAAACAAGCTTCTTTATCAATTGTTGAAAACAAAGAAACTCATCAATTTCTCATGATTCGCCATCACAGAGGAATTAATGAAGGTTTCATAAATTTCCCCGGAGGAAAACAAGAACCCGCCGAAACAATGGAACAATGTGTAATCAGAGAAACATTTGAAGAAACAGGTATTACAATAAAAAACCCAATCCAAGTTGGGTATATTGAGTTTCCGGAAAAAGACTTTTTTGTACACATTTTCAAAAGCACTGAATTTTTAGGGAAAATCAACGAAAAACAAGATGAAGTCAATGCTTTTTGGCAAGATATTGATTCTATTCCCTATGATGAAATGCGAGAAGCTGACCGTGATTTTTTACCCGACATCTTAGCCGGTAAATACGTCAAAAAACGATACATCTACGATGAAAACTTTCACATCAAAGAAATCATTGACCTATAACCGCCTACCCCAAAAAAAAGCCGCATTATTGCGGCTTTTTTATTACAATACCATCAACAACGTACCCGCCGTAATCAATAAGCACCCAATAATTACCTTCATGGTTGCCGCCTCGCTCAAAAAAGCTGCCGCCAAAACAACTGTAATAACCAAACTAAATTTATCTATAGCTACCACCTTTGCTACCTCACCTTCTTGCAAAGCCTTAAAATAACAAAGCCACGAAGCACCGGTTGCCAAACCAGAAGCAATCAAAAACCACCAATTTTTGCTAGATATCGCAAACACTTGATGATACGATCCGGATGCAAACACCACACCCCAAGACATCAATAATATAACCACAGTTCTAATTGCCGTTGCAAGATTAGAACTTATTCCAACCAAACCAACCTTCGCCAAAATAGATGTTAAAGCAGCAAAAACAGCAGCCCCAATTGCAAACAAAATCCACATATCAAAAAACCTTTTTCAAAATTGTAACACAAATATTTTTTATCATACTATTACACCTATATTCCTAATTTGACAACCTCTGTTCCAAATTTTTGCTCTAAATCATCTAAAACTCTAGACAACTTATCATCTTCGTGCCTCAATGCCTCAAACAAAGATTGTTGTATTTCTTCGTTATAAGAAAGTTTCCTCAGTTCCACCCCAATACTACGATAAAACATTTTAGGATTATACAATTCTTCCAACAATTTCGCCGCCGCTTTGCGTAAAGAAAAATCCGAATTTGTTGCCACCTCTAATCTGATATGTTGTTCAAAAACCCTAAAATCCTTAGTTCTGAGCATTACTCCTACTTCTTCACAAAAACCATTCCAGCGCCGCAATTTTCGAGATGCATTATGAACATGATAATTCAACTGCGAATGCAAAAACAGCAAACTATCCGTAAAATCATCAAATGACTTTGTATCTTGAATAGATTGTGGAGCTTGAGTATCTGCATCCACTCCGGATATACAATTTCCCATAAGCTCAAATTTCAAATTCAAACCATTTATGCCCAATAGTTTTTTTATCCAAACATTTTCCTTTGCCACAAAGTCAGCCACTGTAAACACTCCATGAAAATTCAAACTTTTTGCACTTTGCCGCCCTACTCCACAAATATTTTCTATATTCTCCTCACCTATTGTTTCATTAATCTTGTTTGGTCTTATCACAAATATACCACCACAATTTTTTGCCTTATCACTTGCTAACTTTGCCAAAGTTTTAGAAGAACTAACACCAATAGAAACCGGAACATTTGCCTCTTGCCAAATTGTTTCTCTAATTTTAGAAACCAGTTCTGTATAAGATGTTTTATACACCTCATTTAATCCAGTCAAATCGATATAAGCCTCATCTATAGATACTTCTTCCACATCCGGACTAAAAGATTTTATAATATTCATCACTTTGAAAGATATTTCTTCATACCTAAAATGTCTGGCCGGGATACATATTGCTTGAGGAAACATCTTCTGCACCTGAAAATAAGGAGCTCCCATTTTAATCCCCAAAGATTTTGCCTCTTTAGATCGAGACACAATAATCCCCTTATTTCCTCCTCCGGTCATCACACAAACGGGCTTATCTTGCAAATCCGGATTATCAACCCTTTCACAAGACACAAAAAAAGCATCACAATCAATCAAGCCGATAATTCTTTGTTTCATATCACCTCGTTCTTGTTTTGTTCTAAATTATCAACATCTAAAAAAATGTCAACAACAAACACACAATCATATTCATTGACAACACTTTTCTCTTCAGCTATGCCTAAAATAACAACCAACAATTTCAGAGGATGCAAAAATGATCCCCCTTTTCGACCAAGCAATGAACATAGCCCTAACCTACGATGTTACCACTCTTAAAGACAAATTAGTTCTATATAGCATCAGTTATTTACCCACCACCGAAAACCGAGACAAAGCCTTTAACTTTGTGCGTCAGCATAGCGGAAGCCAGACCATAGAAAACACTCCTTGTGGCAACAAACTCATAGAACTAGATCTTTCTCAGCCACAACACAATCTAACCTCTGAAAATATTGCTCAAATATGGGCCACCGCCTCCAAGCGCATGATACAAAAAGCTCAAGGCCACATAACTGCTTTTGTAGACGGCGCAGATCCACGCAGTGTCTTTTGCCAAACGGAATTACCTGCTATATTAGAAAACCCTGACATTTCTACCATCAACAACATAGATAAACACATTTTTGCCCAACAAATACGCAACAATCAAGAGGTTCACAAATGAACAACAAAAACATCATTCACCTAAGCAACAACCAAGCAGAATGCAAAATCTCTCTTTTTGGTGGCAACCTAATATCATACAAACCCAAATCAGAAAAACATGATATTTTTTGGCTTGGTGACCTAAATAAATTTGACAATATTCAAGCAATTCGTGGAGGAATTCCTGTTTGTTGGCCTCGTTTTGCCGAAGAAAAGTTAAACAATCATTTTCCGCGCCATGGTTTTGCACGCCTCTCAAATTGGCAGATACAAAATATTTCTGTTAACGAGCAGAAGATAGAAGTATCTCTTTATTTGCCACCTAATGAAACCTATAGGGCAAAAATCAGTGCCATACTTTCACTGCGCATCACCGACACTCTGGAATATAGTTTAGAAACAACCAACCTAAGTCACGAAGATTTCAAATTTAGCGAAGCATTACATGCCTACTTCAACATTGGAGACAGAGATAAAACCATTATCAAAGGATTATCTGGCTACCGCTATCAAAACTCGCTTGACAACAAAACTTATATTTTAGAACAAGACTTAACAATCAATAACGAATTTGATGGTGCTTTCATCAATCATACAAACAACATAGAAATAATAGATCCGATATATAACCGCACCATCATCATAGAAAAACATGGCTCTAATTCCACAATTGTGTGGAACCCCAACAGAGATTTGGTAGAAATGAGCCCCGGACAATATAAAAGTTTTGTTTGTATAGAGCCGGCCAACCAAGGCGACCTATTTGTTACCCTTCCCCCTCAAAAAAAACACATTATATCCATGAGAATAAAAATAAAGCATTAAATTTTATATCAACAAACGAGAACACATTCATTAAAACATAATAAAATACAAGAAAATGTGGATACATTTTATTTTGTTGAAAATTAGTCCAGTTTTACATAACATATTATAATAGATGGTTTTACTTTAGTAATTATAATATGAGGTTAAAGATATGTTTGAAACTTTTTGGGGCAAGCCGACAGAAACATTGCTACAAGACAACAGATTTTATATAGATCAAGCCTTTTTTGATAGGATATTAAAGGGGCGCATAATTGTCAAATCTGAACTCACAACCATGAGAGTTGGTGATATAAAAAGAAAATGGCTAGACGGCACAATAATGAATTTGCAAGATGTCGGAACATACAAATATTTGTGTGGAGACACACAGGCTTATCAAGACTATTGCTTAGCCCACAAAAAACATTTTAATTCAAATATGAAAACAGAAAGATTTGATACTCTGATAAAAAGCTTGGATGAAAAAGGCTATGACCCCAAAAGCATTATCATTTTAGATTTTGATAATGTCATCATGGATGGTTCACACCGCTCCAGCTATTTGTTACACAAATACGGCCCAGATTTTCAAGTTAACGTCTTACGTCTTAAAACCAAAAAAAGATTTGGAGACAAAGTAAAAAAGAGCTGGGGCAAAATAAAACAACACTGGCAAAAATAAATTATTTTCAAATCTTGGGAATAAAATTCAAAAAAACACTTGCGTTTATATTTTTTTTGATTTATGTATATGCATGTTGTCAAAGACCACATATTGTTGGGGCGTCGCCAAGTGGTAAGGCATCGGCTTTTGGTGCCGACATTCGTTGGTTCGAATCCAGCCGCCCCAGCCAACAAAAAAGTCCTCCTTTCATGGAGGATTTTTTTGTTGGATAGTGTGGTTTTGAGGCGAACCAACTCGGTTCGGAGCGGATAGTTGGTGAGCACAATTTTAAGCCGTGCGAACCCTACGACGCGAGGAGGACCCGCGAAATTTTGAGCGGGAGTACCCAATCCAGCCGCCTATTTTACAACATCTTCGAACTCACTTCTATATTTTTCAATAACTTAGATAATTTTAGCCTTTTTTGAGTATAAAAAGAACCTGCTAACATCTAAAACAATAATCATTATATTGCTTATTCACATACATTATGATAGAATACTTATAATTGAGTAATATTTTAGGAACCTCGTTATGCAATATAACTGCGACATAATTG
>SUUX01000006.1 GCA_015062305.1 Alphaproteobacteria bacterium | reverse complement strand
TAAACTCCATCAATCAAGGCCTAATTCAATTTGATGATATCATAACCGGAGTAAAAGCGCTTGATCTGCTAGTCGCAGATTATGGAGGCTCTTATTCTCAAAACGAAGACGGCGATTATGTTGTGACTATGGGTTCTGATACCACAATATTAAAAAACCTAGACAATAAATACGCTGGAATGTTGCAAAACTCCCAAACCATGCCCCCATCAGACCTTCAAACTGGGATTGAACACTACAGCTACCTTCCCGATGGTAAATATTATGTTTTAAAAATGGAAGATAGAGATGGAATGACGTACCATATATTAGAACCAATTCTTCAAGAAGACGGTAATTATTTGGTTAATATGTATCAAGGATATTCCACAGTAGGACCAGCACTCAACATCACCGGAGACCAAAGCTCAGATGTCGTGTTCAATAATTTAGTTGAGGGGTTCGGCACGATAGATATCTCTGGCACCAAAGTACACGCCAACAAAGGACCCTTTTCCCGTTCTTTCACTCACAACGGTGGTTTGCTCAATGTCAATACCGGCGTAGTAGCCGAAGATTCAATTGTTGGCGATGGTGGTAGAGTTAATATCGCTACCGGCGCAACAGCAGAGCGCACCGAGGTACAATCCGGTGGTACTCTCCATGTTGCCACAGGAGGTGTCGCAAATGATACCACAGTCAATAGTGGTGGTCTGCTAGAAACCGAAGTTCAAGCCAAGTTGAACAACCTGTTGGCGCAAGGTGGAGCCATCTTAGACCTCGATGCCGGAACTGTGCTGACCGGTAATATCGTTATTGATAGCGCCGCCAATATGGGTGGAGGCTATGATTATTCTAAGATATTCAAAGATGAAGTCACCGATGCCGGCTCTCTGACCTTGGTTGGCGGTTTGAACTCTGCTATGAATGCAGATTCTCTGGTTAATAATACTGCCGATAAAAAGCTAAATCTCACCGATGGTAATTATTTGTTAGGCAATTCTGCCTCGGTTGCCGGTTGGGACAAACTTACCATATCTGACGCTACAGTCAAACTCGATGGCGCCATTAAGATGGCAGATGCCAAAAAACCAATTAACTTGACATCTACCTCAGAGCTAAATTTGGCTGGTAATTCTCCTTTGGTTACAACCATCATTGGTAGTTTGAACAACGACGGTATCTTAAACTTCCACCATGATAGTGATGATGCCGATGACATCACCAATATCTATGGCAACTATAAGGCTTATGACAATGCCAAGATGTATATTGATGTAAATACTCAAACAAATAAATCTGACCAAATGTTGGTAGATGGAGATGTTTCCGGCTCAACCAAGGTCACCATCTATAAAAAAGGCTCATGTGAAGCCTCTGAGCTGATTAAGTTTGTAGATGCTCCTAATGATGATGTTAATACCGGAGCATATTTTAAGGTTGACCATATCTATGGCGAGGCTCTGGATTTGACAGATCAATGGAAGATAGTCCATCAAGACAATGCATGGTATGTAACATCTGCATCTATGGCTCCGGTTGGCTCATCTGATGGTTATGGTACAGCCGATGGTGGAACCTTAGATGCAGATTTGGCTGCCGATGCGGTATTGCCTCCAAACTTCCCCGATGTTCCAACCATTGTTCCGACTACACCAAGCAACAGCAATAAACCAAACTTTAACAAAGCTTATGCCGAAACATTGGCATATATGGCATTGCCGTCTATCGGTTTGGAACAAATCAAAGATTTAAGCCGTATTGTTGCCGACAAAGTATCTTCCAGCAAAATAAAATGCAAAAGATGTGGTATTGCCGAACATGTATACAATGGTCGTCCATTGCAAAATGCATGGATAGATATGGGTCAACGCAAATCTGAGATAGAAGCTCCGGTAGAAGTTGATGCCAAGCTCAATACGGTAGATATGGGCTTTGATGTTCAATCAGACTTGCACAATCGCTTGGGAGTATTTGCCTCCTATCGTCAAGGAGAATATGAACTCTCCGGCAAGGGACGCAAATATTATGCAGAGAAAGGCTCTGAGTTTGAAATAGATAGCTGGATGTTGGGAGTATATCACCGATATGACCAAGGTCGTATATGGACGATGAGCAGTATTTATGGCGGCATTCAAGATGTAGAACTCACCACAGATACCGGTGTCGAATCAGATAGCAAGGGCATGGGCTTTGGCGCCAGTGTAGAAGCCGGAGTTGTATTTGAACCACGCAAACGTTTTACAATAGAGCCTAGTGTCAGATTGGCCTATAGCATACTCAAATATGATGACATGAAAGACGATTATGGCAAGCGAGCCAAGTTTGATGATATTAACAATCTTGAGGCAGAGGTTGGTGTGAAGTTTGAGCGTACATGGCTTTATGGCAAATTGAATATGGCCAAACTATACCTTAAGCCGAGTATCATTCAAAACATGGGCAAGGGAGATGTTTGTATCAAAGGTTTGCCGGATGTAGATGGTGTCAAAAACCAGACCTTGCTTAGGGGCGAAGTTGGTGCCAGTTTGAGCATGGGCAACGGCTGGAACGGATTTGGGTTTGTTGGGCATAGTCACGGAAGCCATTACTCCGCAACAGACTTTAATCTTGGTGTGGGATATAGTTGGTAAGAAAAAGCCTCAGATTAATATCTGAGGCTTTTTTGTGGTTTAGAATTTGCGGGCAGGAGTGCCGTTTTTCCAATTCTGCTCTATTTTTTCCAGAGATATTCCTTTGGTTTCGGGAACAAAGAAATATACAAAGAACATAGATAGAATGGTTATGCCTCCAAATAGCCAGAAAGTGGCGGCTTTGCCAATGAGGTCTAATAATGGCAAAAAGCTTAAAACAACAATGAAGTTGAAACCAAAATTGGAAACTGTTGCCGCACTCATGGCGAATCCTCTGATTTGAAGAGGCATAATCTCGGATATCATAATCCAACATACAGGACCTAAACTCATGGCAAATGAAGCAATGTAGATTACTACAGATGCTACGGCTATCCATTTGCTTGCTTCGCCCAAAGATTGCGCCCATGCAAAAGAGCCTCCTAGGGTGAACAAACTGATGAGCATGCCCCACAGACCAATGTATAAAAGAAATTTGCGACCCCATTTGTCAACGTAGGCTATGGCAACAATGGTCATAACAAAATTTACAAAACCAATGCCAATGGTGGCATATAGAGCGCCAATATGTGAATCAAAACCGGCAATTTGAAAAATGGTGGGTGTGTAATAGATGATGGTGTTGATGCCAGTGCAGATTTGAACAAACATTATGCCAACGCCTACAAAAATTGGCATGAACATCCATTTGTGAAATTTGGTCTTTTTTTCACCGGCTTTGGCTTTGAGCGTCTCTCTTATTTCTTGAATGTGAGAATCGGCGTCTCCATCAGGCTCTATTTTTAAGAAAGCTTTGCGAGCGTCTTCTTCTTTGTTTTTGGTGAACAACCAACGAGGTGTGTCACTGAGAAAACAAATTCCAACCAGGAGAATAATAGCAGGAATAACACCAGCTCCAAGCATCCATCTCCAGTTGAACTCGGTGTTGGCAAAAATGCGGTTTATGAGGTACGAAAGCAAAATTCCGGCCGTGATAGCAAGCTGAAATAGTGAAACTAACATGCCTCGGATGTTTTGAGGGGCTATTTCTGATAAATATAGAGGGACAACAAAGCTAACCATACCTACAGCAATGCCGATGATTATGCGTGCAAAAATAAGCTGATTTATGCTTTGAGCATAGCCACACATTATGGAACCAAGTACAAAAATAATGGCAGTGGCGATGATTATCTTTTTTCGGCCATAAATGTCTGCTAAAAAACCATTTGATGCTGCTCCGATAACGGAACCAGCAATGGCAGAGCTTACAAGCCAGCCTTGTTCTAACGGAGTCATGCTCCAGGTGTTGTTTATGAATAGCAAGGCTCCGGATATCACGCCCATGTCAAAACCGGACAATAGACCTCCGAGAGATGCTACAATGGCAATAATATAGAGCCATATAGGTGTTTTTTTGTGCGTTTCTGTCATGCTAAATCTCCTTTGAGTTTTAATATGACAGATATAACTCTGTTTTTTGAGGATTAAAGACGCTTGAAATCAAAAAATACGGGACGTCTGCCCTCTGCGATGGCTTTGCGTTGGTATTTTGTTTGTACCCAATCTGATGGGGGTTGTCGCCAATCGTTGGAGCAGGTTGCTGTCCAACGAAAATGAGGATGATTGTGCATTTGTCGCAAAACCCATGTTTTGTATGTGGGGTGGTCGGTTGCTATTCTGAAAAGGCCTCCAGGTTTGAGAATGCGGGCTATTTCTTGAAGGTTTTGAGGATTGACAAAGCGTCTTTCGGCATGGCGTTTTTTGGGCCAAGGATCCGGAAATAGTAGAAAAACCTTGTCTAAAAAGTTGTCTGGCATTTGTGCAAACAAAAGCCTTATGTCATCGGCAAAAATGCGAATATTGTCTGTGCGATTGGGGAGTAAGGTGATGTTTTCCGGAACCTCGTCAGCTTGTTTGATGCCGGTGATGAGTGTGAGAAGATTGGCAACACCGTTTTTGAAAACCTCTGCTCCAATGTAGCCAGTGTTGGGGTTTTTTAGAGCTTGTCCGGCAAGATGTTCGCCGTTGCCAAAACCAATTTCCAGACAGATGGAATCAACCGAAGTGCCAAAAAGAGTTTGTTTGTTGAAATTGGTGTTGGCAGATATTTGCAATGAGGGCAAAAATCTTTCTAACAAAGATGTTTTGGCTTTGCGAATCTTGCGACCTTGGCGGCGGCCGAAAAAATGAGGTTCAGAGTTTGAATGCATTTTGGAGTTCCTTTATTAAATTTGTTTGTTCCCATGTGAAAGTGCCATCACCTCTGGGAGTGCGTCCAAAGTGGCCAAAGGCACTGGTGGGAGAATATATGGGATTGCGTAGATGTAGGTGAGATATTATCCCTTGAGGAGAGAGGTCTATGTTAGTTTTTATCCATTTGATGAGGTCTGCTTCTTTGATGAAAGATGTGCCAAAGGTGTTTATATATAAAGAAAGAGGTTCGGTGACACCGATAGCATAGGATATTTGTAGCAAACAACGATTTGCTATGCCAGAAGCAACAATGTTTTTTGCCAAATATCGGAGCATATAGGCTGCAGAACGGTCTACTTTGGTGGCATCTTTGCCGGAAAAAGCTCCTCCGCCATGAGGGGCTGCTCCTCCATAGGTGTCTACAATTATTTTGCGGCCAGTGAGGCCCGTGTCTCCATCGGGGCCGCCAATAACAAAACGTCCGGTGGGATTGATGAGAACTTCTGTTTGCTCAGACAAGAGATTGGATGGAATCGTTTGGTGTATTATTTGTTTGACGATGGAAGAAACTTTGTCTAAGGGGGTGTTTGCAGAATGCTGGGTTGATAAGACGATTTTGGGTATAAAAATAGGCTTGAGCGGAGATGCGTATTCTACTGTTATTTGACTTTTGGCATCGGGACCAAGACCAGATGATGGATTGGAACGCCTATAAGATGCGAGGTT
Organism: Alphaproteobacteria bacterium; assembly: GCA_015062305.1. Taxonomy (GTDB): domain Bacteria; phylum Pseudomonadota; class Alphaproteobacteria; order RF32; family CAG-239; genus CAZU01. Next base: position 77,463 of record SUUX01000006.1, on the reverse strand, counting down.
TTTTAAAAGTTTGTGTGCCAAAAAAATGGAAATGGGCATTTGTTCTGTGGCAAAACCTTCTTCTTTTTGGGCGTAGCCAAACATAATGCCTTGGTCTCCAGCCCCTTGTTTGTCTACTCCTAAAGCAATGTCGGGAGATTGGCGGTGAAGATAGTTTTTTATTTTGACAGTTTGCCAGCTAAACCCTGTTTGATTGTACCCGATGTTTTTTATAGTGTTGCGAACAGTTTCTTCTATTGTCTGTGAAGAAAGAGGAGATTGTGAAGAGATTTCTCCGGCAATGAAGACATGGTCGGTGGTGGCCATTGTTTCTATAGCGCAGCGTGCAGATTTGTCTTTTGATAAATGTGCGTCTAAAAGTGCGTCTGATATGGCATCGCATACTTTGTCTGGGTGTCCGTCTGAAACGGATTCACTAGTGAATAAAAAAGACATAAGAACCTCTTTTGTTTGATTTTTTTATATAATAAAAAAAAGCTGGTTTTTTTCCAGCTTTTTTTTGGGATTTTTATTTTTTATTGCTTTTTATCATTTTCTGATACATCTGAGTTAGATGTTTTTGACATGTTAACAATAAGATCAAATAAAAGTTTTGCAGTTTTGCGGTTGGGTATTTTATAATAAGCTTTTACTAACTCTAAAGTCTCTTTTTTTTGCATTGGATCTGCATTATATGTTACTTCTTCTTCTCTTAAGAAATCAATTTCAGGTTCTAAAGCATTGAACATGCGAGGAGATTGGCTGGCAACATTTTTATCCATGTCTTCGTAGAAAAAACTAACGGGCACTTCTAAAACTCGGCTAATGTCCCAAAGACGGCTTGCTCCAACTCTGTTCATTCCTCTTTCATATTTCTGAACTTGTTGAAATGTGAGACCTAGCAAGGCAGCTAATCTTTCTTGGCTGAGTCCAAGCAGAGTTCGTCTGAGACGTATGCGGTTTCCGACATGAACATCTATGGGATTTGGGTCGCCTTGCGGAGTGCGTCCTCTGCTTGATCTTTTTTGATATGGATTTAACATTTTATATCCTTGTTTTGTGAATTATATTATATTCATAGGATTTTAGAGCTAAATCGTCAACTAATTTTTTATATAACATATTATTTATATGCTTTTATTTTTTTTGTATAACTTTTTATCAGAGCAGTAAGGACAGAAATTATTATAAGGATAGCACATGTTGCAAAAAAGATGTTGTTGCCGAATTTGTTATAGATGGTTAAAATGGCGGATTCCTGTGGGAGGTTTAGGTCTAAGGTTCCGCTTTGGTGTAGGGGTATGCTACCAATTATTTGACCTGTTGGTGAAATGAGTGCCGATATTCCGCTTCCTGCGACACGAGCAATACTTATTCCTTCTTCTATGGAACGAAGACGAGTTGCAACAAGGTGTTGGTATGGGCCAGAGGAGTTGCCATACCATCCGTCATTGGTGATGTTTATTAGCCATTGAGGTTTGTGATTGGAATCTATAATTTGATGAGGGAAAATGGTTTCATAGCATATCATTCCTCCAAAAGAGGGTTGGTCTTTGAGGGTTATTACCTTAGGACCAGAGCCTGCTTGGAAAGTGCCGATAGCAGATGTTATGGGGCGAATCCATTTAGGTAAAAAGTCTCTAAAAGGAATGTATTCGCCAAAAGGAACCAGATGCGATTTGTCGTAAAAGTCAACAATTTCAGATTGTGGGTTTATAACAAATAGTGAATTGTATGCATGACGAACTTGATTGTTAGAAAGAGAGTATCGAAGAGCTCCAGTGATAAGCCATCCGTTTTTTGGGGTTGCGTACTGTAATTTTTGTCGCTGATATGTGTCATATTCCAGAGCAAAAGGAAAAGCAGTTTCTCCCCAGATGATGAAATCTATGTTATCTTGTCCGGGAAACTGAGACATTTTTATATGTTTGTTTAAATTATCGTTGAGAGAAGCAGAATTCCATTTGAGAGTTTGAGGGATTGCTGGCTGGACAAGGCGGATGGAGGTGGTTGATGGGGTATAAGGGTACATTTTGATTCTATCTACCCCAAAGAAATACATTGTAGATAAAATTATTGTAGGAATTATAACGCTAAGCATTTTTTGTGAGAGCTTTTTGCTAGTGATAAAAATGGGGGCAGAAACAGATAAAATAAGGAGCAAAGATAAAAGATAGGTGCCTCCAATAGATGCAAATTGCATGAGCGGAAGACTGAATGAAAAGCAACTTCCAAATAAATTCCAAGGGAATCCTGTTAAAAAGAAACTTCTAATCCATTCTCCTAGAGAGACAAATACAGCAAATGATATGTATGGAGAAACAATCTTTTGGGCTAACCAACTTAAAAGGCTTGGAATGGCAATAAATAATCCAAAAAATAATCCTGAAGAGATAAAAACAATAGGGATTAGCCATCCAAAAGATTGCGCATCAATAAGTAGAGCCTGATTTATCCAAGCTAGGCCAAAAGCAAAAAAAGAAAAACCAAAATAATATCCAGACTTAAATGCTTGGGAACGCTTGGGCGCATTTGTAATGATCCATAGTAGTAAAGGGATAGATATAAATAGAAGAGGAAAAATATTAAAAGGAGGAAGAGCTGTTACGCTCAACCAACCACAGATAAATGAAATTAAACGATAATGTGACAGTATCTTATTCTTCATAGGGGTTCGGAATATTTAATTGTTGCATTATTTGAATTTCTAGAGTCTCCATTTCTTCTGCTTCAAGATCGTCTTGATGATCAAAGCCTAAGAGGTGAAGAATACCATGAGTGAACAGGTGGCAAAAGTGATTTTGGAGAGGAATGTTTTTGCTTAGGGCTTCTTGTTCTAAGGTTTCTATGGCAATGATTATGTCACCAAGTTCAATGCTTTGTTCTGTCTGAATGTAGGTCTCAAAATCTGGATCGTCTATATTGGCAAAAGATAAAACATTGGTAGGTTTATCTATGTTGCGAAACTCTTTGTTTAGTTTATGTACAGTGTTATTGTTGCTTAAAGATAGATTGACCTGTAAAAAATATTGGGACGAGGGCAACGGAGACAGTTGTTCTTTTTCTAAATGATTAATTGTTTGATTAAAAACCTTATTAGACAGACTCTCAACATTTGGTAGTTTGTCTGCCCATTGAGAGTCGTCAGTAATAAGATTTAATAGGTGTTTATTCATCACCATATTCTTTCTTGCTTCTTTCTTCGTAGGCTTTTACAATTTTAGCAACAAGTCCATGTCGGACAACGTCTGCAGCGTTAAAGCGCACAGAGCTAATGTTTGGTGTTCCTTGCAATATTTCAAGTGCATCTCTAAGGCCTGATATTGTACCTCTAGGTAGGTCTACTTGGCTGAGGTCTCCGTTTACAACCATGCGAGAGTTTTCACCCAAGCGAGTGAGAAACATTTTCATTTGCATAGGGGTTGTGTTTTGAGCTTCGTCTAAAATTACAAAAGCATTGGATAGAGTTCTTCCTCTCATGAAGGCCAGAGGCGCTATTTCTATCTCTCCTAAAGCTATTTTTTTATCAACTTGCTCGGCAGGAAGCATTTCATATAGAGCATCATATAAGGGGCGTAGATAGGGGTCGACCTTTTCTTTTAGATCTCCGGGGAGGAATCCAAGGTTCTCTCCAGCTTCAACAGCAGGACGAGAAAGAATGATTTTATCAATGCGTCCTTCCAACATCATGGATACAGCCAAGGCGACAGCAAGATAAGTTTTTCCTGTTCCAGCAGGACCTAGGCCGAAAACAAGCTCATTCTTCATCATTTCTTGAATGTATAGAGCTTGAGTTGCTGAACGAGGGTAGATATGGCGTTTTTTTGTTTTTAGCACGATATTGCTTAAGTCTTGAGCGGTGGAAGAATCTGTGTTGCCTCCAGAAATACGAATGGCCGCTTTTACTTCTTCTTCATTTATGGAGATACCTTTGCTGACTTTGTTGTATAAGACATCTATGGAAGTTTTGGCTTGTTCTATTGCCTCGGCAGAACCTTTAATGATCATTTGGTTGCCAAATGAATTTATTTCAACTCCTAAAATCTTTTCAATAAGGCGCAAGTTGTTATCTTGAGGGCCAACAAGTTGTTGAACCAAAGTGTTATTAAAAAGTTCAAAGTTAATTTCAGCCATTATTCTTTTCCTTCTTTTGTTCCAGATAGTGAATTTACATTAGCATCTGTGATTTTTATATTTACAATTTTATTGCAGTAATCTTTGCTTAATTCGGCGTGAACATTTTGCATATAGGGAGTTCTTCCGATAAGCTCTCCTTTGTGTCGACCTTTGATATCAAATAAAACTGGCATTATTTTACCGATACTTTCTTTATTAAACTTTAATTGATATGAAAATAAAAGTTTTTGAAGCTCCTCAAGTCGAGTTTTTTTGATGCTTTCTTCTACTTGATTGGGCATGAGGGCTGCCGGAGTGCCTGCTCTGCGAGAATATTTAAATGAAAAGGCCTGACAAAATTTAACTTGGCGTACAATATCCAAGGTGGCGGCAAAATCAGCATCTGTTTCACCGGGAAAGCCAACTATAAAATCGGATGAGAATTGTAGGTCTTTTCTTGCATTTTTTAGTTTGGCGATTTTTTCAAGGTACTCTTCTCTGGTGTGTCTGCGATTCATGGCTTTTAGAATAGTATTTGAACCAGATTGGACCGGAAGATGAAGATAGGGCATAAGATGAGGTATATCTCGATGGCAAGCTATAAGGTCATCATCGATGTCTGCTGGGTAAGAAGTGGTGTAACGTATCCTTTCCAGCCCTTTAATCTGAGCCAGATGCTGCAAAAGAAAAGCAAGGTTTCGTTCTTTGCCGTTGCTATCTTCCCCGTGATAGGAATTTACATTTTGGCCCAACAAGTTGATTTCTACAGATCCACCATCAACAAGAACTTGAGCCTCTTTTAGAATGTCGTCAACAGGGCGGGAGGTTTCTATTCCTCTGGTATAAGGAACAACACAATAGGTACAAAAATTGTTGCAACCCTCTTGGATGGCTAAGAAAGAGCTGCCTCCCATGGATGAGTTCTGAGGAAGAAAATCAAATTTTGATTCTGCAGGAAATTCTGTATCTATGATAGGAGTTTCTTTTTTGCGACTGAGTTTTTGTAAAATCTCCGGAAGGCGATGATAAGTCAGAGGGCCTGTTGCAAAGTCTACAAAAGGAGCTCTTTTAGCTATTTCTTCGTCTTCTGCTTGGACAACACAACCGACAATGCCAATAATGGTATCTTTTCCTTCTGCTGCTCTTTCCTCTCTGATGAGGTTTAGTCTGCCGAGATCTGAAAACACTTTTTCAGCGGCTTTTTCTCTGATGTGGCATGTATTAAATATGACTAAATCGGCGGATTTTGGAGATGTTGCTGCGCTAAATCCAAGGGTTTCTAAAATGGCGGCAATGCGATGAGAATCGTAGACGTTCATTTGACAGCCGAATGTTTTGATATAATATTTTTTCAAGTTTGTTCTTCTTCTTTTTTTTGTTATACCATCTATCTTTTAGCATACGCTATAGAACGCATAATTTCAAACATTTTTTTGAAAAAGACCTCGTTTTTGCTTTTTGGTTGATATTTTTGCAAAAATTGGTAGAATTAAGATAGATATATGAGTGATGAAAGGATGTCACATGTCTGATTTTGTTATGGAGAGAGATATGAATTACGCTAAAGATTTGAGTGTTGAGGACAAGAAAGTTTTTTTACAAACATTGATGCAACTGGCCAAAACAGATGGAAGCGTTGATGGAGGAGAGAAGAAATTTATTGTGGAATTGGCAAGGTTATTTGGAGTTTCTTCTCAAGATGCTGAAGAAATAAAAAGGAAGAGGGACGATGATGAAGTTGTTGAAGCGGCCAAAGTGATTACAGATAGACACGTGGCAATGGAGTTGGTGAAAGAAATGTGTATGTTGGCAAACTCAGATGGTGATTTGACAGATAGAGAGATGTTGTTAATTGGAAGAGTTGGTTTGGCAATGGGGTTGGAATTAGAAAAAATAGAGCAGATTAGTCGCTGGGTGGTTGATAGAATTGTTTGGATAGAAGAAGGTAAGATTATATTTGAAAAGGTTTAATTTTGGCGGGAGACGTCGGGATATGATAACAAGGGAACAATATATAACGTACGATAAATTCTTTATGTCTAATAATCCTAATGACATTAGTGATTATGAGAAAATGATGTTGATGATGAACGAGTACGAAAAGCAAAGGAATCGATCTTTTGAGCCTCAGGCAAAAGCGTCTCTGGAAGAAAAGTCCAGAATGGAAAATATGGTAGATAAGATGAGGAGAAAAGACCCTGAGGAAGTTAAGGACTATAGTAAAGCGCTTGTTGAAAAAATAAAAAAAGGAGAGCCTGTAAAGCTTCCGACTTATGGAAATAGTGAGGTTCCGGTTTATGATTTGAGCTATGTTTTGGCAGAAACATTGCAACATTTGTATTCAGGAGAAGATCCTAAAGCAGAATATTATGATTGGGTTCAAATTCAAAGAAAAATCGAAGTAGATATTAATACAAATGGCACAACAGATGGGGAAATTGCTGCTCGAAATTTGTTTATTGGGTATTTGGGTGATAGAGAAACAGAATTGAAATTAGTGATAGATTTGTATGCCGCGGCAGAAAGAGGTGGTAGCGGATATTATAAAGAAATGGCTCAGAATAAGTTAAGCTTTTTGCAGTTTAAGTTGTCAGAACTAAGAAGGTTGAGAGATAGAACAGAACAAACAAAAAATAAATCTGATGAGCAGGAAAGAAGAGAAAAAGCAATGGAAGAAGCTGCTCAAAAGGCCGCTATGGAGGCCGCAAGAATGGCCGCTATAGAACAATCTCCAACGACAAATAATTATTTGCAGAATTTGTATTACGAAGAAGAGTTTGGAGCTGCAGTTGAAGGGGTTATGGCAACTTATCGGCCTGTTACAGGAAGCATACATGCTGTTATGGCTAAAAAAGAAAAACAAGTTACAAATCTGCTAACAATGCGAGAAGTTATTAACGGCTTGAGACAGGGAAAAAGCAAAGAAGAGCAGGAGAAGGAACATCTTTACGCCGATAGGAGTACTACAAATAATAAAAATTATGCTGTCAGATCTTTTGATAGGCGGATTTTTGAAAGGCTTAGAGTATCATAACTCGTTTTACAAAAGATGTTTTATGATTGACATACAGGCTTGTCTGGATTATCTAAAAAGTAGATAATAATTTTAAGGAGATTTTTTATGGGTGCTATTTTTGAGCCTTTTTTATATGTAATTGGTTTGTTAGTTGATATTTATTTTAAAATAGTTGTTGTTCAGGTTGTTTTGTATTGGTTGATGCATTTTAAGGTGTTGGAACCATCTAATAAATATGCGCTGAAGACAGTTGAAATTTTAGATAAATTGACATTGCCAGTTTATAAAAAAATTGGAGAAAAAATACCTCCAATTTCCGGTTTTGATTTTTCACCATTTATTTTGATGCTTGCATTAATTTTTGTTGGTCGTTTGATTATGCGTCTTAGCGCTTTGATGCTGTAAGGATTGAGATTGGTTTTTGAACAAAATCAACGAGGTGTTTTGATAAGAGTTAGGCTAATGCCTAACTCTTCTTGTTGCAGGATAAGTGGTGTCTTTGTTGATGCTAATAATGAAAAATGGCTCAAAGTGTGTGTAGTTAGTGTGCCTGAGAAAGGAAAGGCGAATCAAGAATTGAGCAAGTTTCTATCTAAAGAGTTGAAGGTTGCAAAATCTGATATTGAAATTGTAACCGGAGAACTAGATAGGTACAAGAAATTGTTGGTAAAAATAAACAAGGATGAGTTGTTACGTTGGTTGAAGGAGAAAGGAATATGACTGCAGAAATTTTGGATGGCAAAACATTGGCTGCAGATATTAGAGCTGAGTTGGCAAAAAAAATAGCAACGATGCCTGGTGAAAATATGCCGGTGCTTGCTGTGGTATTGGTTGGAGAAAATGAGGCTAGTAAAATTTATGTGCGTAACAAGAAAAAAGCCGCCGCAGAGATTGGAATTGGTTGTGAGGTTGTAGAACTATCTGATACTATAGGTGAAAAAGCCTTGTTGGAAATTATTTCTGAGTTGAATATGAATCATCATGTTAATGGTATAATAGTTCAATTGCCTTTGCCCAAACATATAAATACATTGAATGTTTTATCCGCAATAAGTCCAGAAAAAGATGTTGACGGTTTTAATCCTTATAATGCAGGGCTGTTGGCTTGCAAAGAGCCTAAAGCTATTGTTTCTGCTACTCCTAAGGGCGTTTTGAAACTATTGCAAAAAACAGGTGTTGATTTGCAAGGCAAACATGCTGTGGTGGTTGGACGTTCTAATATTGTAGGTCGTCCGGCAGCAATGTTGTTGCTGAATAATGATTGCACTGTGAGTATTGCTCATTCAAAAACGAAGAATTTAAAAGAATTGGTGCTGCAGGCAGATATTTTGGTTGTGGCTTGTGGTTGCCCAAAGTTAATAAAAAAGGATTGGATAAAAGATGGGGCTATAGTTATTGATGTGGGAATTAACAGGGTTGATGGAAAATTGTATGGAGATGTTGATTTTGAAGAGGTTGTAGAGAAAGCTTCATATATTACTCCGGTGCCAGGAGGGGTTGGGCCGATGACGGTTGCTATGTTGTTGGAGAATACGTATGAGGCGGCTTTGAGGCAGCAATCAGAGACAAAACACTCAAAGACGGGATGTTCTTGTGAAAACTGTCATTGTTAATAGGTAAAAAGATGTCTTGGTTTAATAGATTTGTTCGTTTGGTTTATGATTGGATGCTAGATATGTCTGCGTCACCTTATGCTATGTGGTTTTTGGCGTTGGTGGCGTTTGCGGAGAGTTCTTTTTTTCCTATTCCTCCAGATATTATGTTGATACCTATGGTGTTGGCGATGCCGGCAAAAGCATGGAGAATAGCGGCAATAGCCACAATTTCTAGTGTGGTTGGAGGTTATTTTGGTTATAGCATAGGTGTGTTTTTCTTTGATTTGATTGCTAAGCCGATTTTGAGTTTTTATGGGTATATGCAACAATTTGATGTGTTTAAAGAATATTATCATCAATGGGGTGCTTGGATTGTTTTTGGAGCAGGTATAACTCCTTTTCCATATAAAGTGATTACAATTGCAAGTGGTGTGGTGCATTTAGATTTGATTACCTTTACGGTTGCTTCTGTTGTTGCAAGAGGAATGCGTTTTTATTTGGTAGCGTGGTTGTTAAAAAAATATGGAGCTCCCATGAAAGAGTTTATTGAAAAGCACCTAGGAATATTGTCTGTTTTGTTTTTATTGTTGTTAATAGGTGGTTTTTTAGCGATTAAGTATTTGTAGTTGCTTTATATCTCTTTGCAAGTTATAGTGTGTTTTGTAAAATAATTTGTGTGTCACTAAATTTTTATAGAATTATGAAGTTAGCAAAATTTGTTTGCCGTTTGGTTTTTGTTGTAGCGGCGGTGATTGCGTTTTTATCAGTAGCATTTTTATTAGCGGATCATTTTGCTGGACCAGATCCGGATAGGGGTGATAGAGCTATGAATATGCTAGTTGTTTCGTGCGTAATTTGTGCTCTTGCAGTTGTGGTGAATGCTTGGATTGAGGAAAGAGAAAATCCGGTAGATGATGTGGTGAAGAGGACTGCTTTGCGCTATGTGGTTGAAAAAGAGATGGGAACTCGTCAAGAGTTTTTGTCTTTATACGGGGTGTTTGTTTATGAATATTTCTTGGATGAAGGGTATATTCATCAGCTACTAAAAAGCAAAGAAAATCGCTGGGAAGTTACAATGCGTGGTAAACTAGAAAAACAGAGCTTTGATTAAAAGCTCTGTTTTTTATTAGATTTTTTTGTCGCTGCTGTAGCAAAACTTTGCAACAGGGCATTGTGAGCAATTTGGCTTTTGAGCTTTGCAAATATAACGCCCGAAAAGAACCAACCAGTGATTTAGGTGAAGTTTATATTCATCGGGAAGTTTGTTTAAGTCGGTTTCTACACTGAGAGGAGTGCTGCCATCACTTAAATCTAGCCTTTTGGATAAACGCAAAACATGAGTGTCGACAGCAACGGTCGGTTGGTTCCACCAAACATTCAACAAAACATTGGCTGTTTTACGACCAACTCCGGGGAGAGATTCCAAGATTTCTCTATCTTGAGGAACTTCTCCTTTATACTCTTTTACTAGGCGTTGGCTTAACTCGATAATGTTTTTTGCTTTGTTATTGTATAGCCCGATGGTTTTGATGTGTTCTTTTAGCTTGTCAATGCCAAGATTTAACATTTTTTGTGGGGTATCAGCAATTTTGAACAAGTTTTCAGTGGCTTTGTTGACACCTTTGTCGGTGCTTTGTGCAGAAAGCACTATGGCAATCAGCAATGTATAAGCATTGTGATAGATAAGCTCACTTTTTGGGGAGGCATCTTGAGATTTGAAAATATCTAAGATTTGGCAAATTTCTTTGATGCTTCTCATGCTTTTACTCCTCCGGCGCCGGCAGCTTTGGGAGCGTCAATGTCAAGTGGCCAGCGAGGGCGAGGCTTAAAGTCTAAATCATTATACATACCTTTAAGGGCGCGTTCCATTCCGGCCCAGGCAATCATAACACCATTGTCGGTACAAAAACGTATTGGAGGTGCAGAAAAAACAAGACCTTCTATTTCTGCCAGCTTTTGCAATTTGTTGCGTAAGTAGGTGTTTGCGGCAACACCTCCGGAAACGACAATGTCCTTGCCCTCAGGGTATTTGGTGCGAAAAATTACGATAGCTTTTTGTAGTTTGTAGACTAAGCTTTCTGTAACGGCTTTTTGAAAAGATGCACAAATATCGGCAGTGTCTTGTTTGCTTAAAATTGCGTGTTCGATGTTGTTGTCTGGAGAATAAGATTCAATTATTTTTCGAACAGCTGTTTTTAATCCGGAAAAAGATAGATTGCAGTCTCCAGAATTGTGTAGAGGTCGAGGAAGAACGAAGCGGTCTTCGTTGCCAAGGGCTGCCATTTTTTCTATCATCGGACCTCCGGGATATCCAAGACCAAGCATTTTGGAAACTTTATCAAAAGCTTCGCCGGCGGCATCATCAATGGTGGTGCCTAGTCTTTCAAATTCGCCAACTCCTTTAACAATTAGAATTTGGCAGTGTCCTCCGGAAACCAAAAGTAATAAATATGGATATTTAACACTTGATGTTAAACGTGCAGCAAGAGCGTGGCCTTCAAGGTGATTGATGGCAATAAAAGGTTTGTTTAGGGCAAGGGCAAGGGATTTGGCAGCCATCACGCCAACAACAACTCCTCCTATTAATCCTGGGCCTGCGGCGGCGGCAACGGCATCAATATCTGATGGGGTGATGTTTGCTTTTTTGAAAGTTTCTTCTAATATATCTTCTATATGTTCTAAGTGTGCTCTAGCAGCAATTTCTGGCACAACACCTCCAAAGGTTTTGTGTTCTAGCTGGGTTAGCACGCATTCTCCTAATATTTCTTTTTTATCATTTACAATGGCTGCAGCAGTTTCATCGCAGCTACTCTCTATGCCTAAAACTATCATTTGCTTTTGTCTCCGGCGGAAATGTTTATTATCAGCAAGTATTTATTGCAGTTTTTTTTATATTATATACACTATAAAAAATATGTTGCCAAGAATTTACTGCAATAGAGAGGTATTAAAATGGCTAAAAAAGAAAAGCAATCCGTTTCTGAAGAAACAAAAGAATCGCTGAAAAAAACAAAGTTTGGAAAATTTTCTTTGTTGTTGGTGATACTTGTTGTTGGTGGGTATGGCGTTTGGAAAAATCCGCAAGTGCTACAGAAGATGAAGAGTTTTTTTGCCGTGCAAGAAACAAAAGATATGTATCAGGTACAAATTAATACCTTAAATTCTCAAATGCATAGCCTTCAACAACAGTTGGCTTTGTTGGCGTCACAAATAAAAGAGCCAGATTTATCAAAAGTGTACGAGCGTTTTGATGCAATTGAAAAAATGAATTTGAATGTTATTAGTTCGAAGGCAGATGTAGCAACGGTTTTGGGTTTGGTTACCAGAGTTGATAAAAATGAGAGAAAATTAGATAAGCTGTCGGAAATAACAGATGATAGTGCTTTGGTGTTGACTTCTTTAATGTTGGTTAAAGATGCTGCAGAAAAAGGAAAGCCTTTTGAATATGAATATGAGGTGCTTAATAATATTGTTGCGGACAAGCCAAAAATGATGGAGGAAGTTAAAGTATTGGAGCCGATAGCAAAAATTGGAGTAGAATCGGAGTTGTTTTTGGCTAATCGATTTAATGATGTTTGTGATGAAATTTTATCTGCAGATAAAAACGAAGAAGGTTTAAGCTGGAAAGAACGGTTGAATTCTAAAATTCATGATATTGTACAAATAAAAAATACAAAAAAGGCAAGCGAAGAAAAAGAAATAGATGTTTTGGAGGAGATGAAAAAACTCGTTGATGATGGACACTTGATGGCGGCGGTTTCCTTGTTGGAGGCTTCTAAAAACGATCTTTTAATGCAAAATCCACAAATTATTGAGTGGGCAGAAAAAGTTAAGACGAGAAGCTTGTTTTTTGATGCGATAAATGCTTTAACAGCTCAGTCTTTGGCTGTTATGAAAGTGAATTTTTTGAAGAAGATTTGATGCTAGATAAACTAAAAGGATATTCTTCGTTATTTTTTGATACAGAAACATCTCTAGAAAGAGAAAATGTTTTTTCTTTTAGGGACGAGGGGTCTGGTTTGGTTTTGTGCGCTCCACATTCTACAAAGTCGTTTGCTTGTAAAAGAATAAAGATGCAAGATTTGTATACAGGAGAATTGGTTCGCTTTTTGGGAGAAGAATGTCAGGTTTCTACAATTGTAAGAACAAAGTTTGTTCCTTTTAAAGTATTGGTTAGTGATTTTGTTGAAGAAAAAGGTCTGCTTGACAAGCTTTTTATAGATGTGCATGGAATGACAAATGATAGATCTTTTGATTTGGCGGTGGGAACAGGGATTAAAGAGCCTGAACTTTATGATGGCGCTTTGCATGTGGTTTCTGTTCTTGCAAGAAAATATAATATTAAAATGGTGGTAAATCACCCTAATTATAGAGGATGTGCAGGTTTAACGGGGCGACTGCAAAAAAAACATGAAAGATGTACTTCTTTGCAATTGGAGTGGCGACGTGATTTTAGAGATTTTTATAACTGTCCTCAAATAGTGGAAAAACAAACAATTCCTTTTATGAAAGAATTGGTTCTATATTTTAAGGATTCTCAGTCTTTTGTTTTGACAAAAAGAGGTTGATGGCGTCAATTACTCTATTTACGGTATTGTCAACTTTTTCTTCTTTCGTTTCAACGATGATATCCGCTTCGGAGTAATAAGGATATTCTTCATTTATATATTTTTCCAGTTTCGATTTGAGGCCACTATCGTTGCCTTTGATAAATGGGCGATGTTCTCGTCCGGCAGTTCGATTATAAATGACATCTATATCTGCTTTTAGCCATATCGTTATGGCGTTTTTTTTTGCGTATTCTCTGGTTTTTGGGGCAACAAAAGAGCCACCTCCAGAGGCTAAAACACAAGGGGAGCCTTGAAGAAGTCTTTTCATTACACGAGCTTCTCCGGCTCGATATTCTTCTTCTCCAAAGCATTTGAGGATGTCAATCAGAGATAGGCCGGCAGCTTTCTCGACTTCTCGGTCTCCGTCAACGAAAGGCAAGTTTAATTTTTTAGAAAGGCGTTTGCCTACGCTGGTTTTCCCACTGCCCATTAGGCCAACAAGCAAAATTATTTTATCGTTATTGTTTTTCATTTTTTAATTAATCTTTCAAATTTATTGTGCTAACTATATAAATAAAGCAAAATATAAGCAACAGATTTTTTGAGGAGAATTGATATGAGACAAAAAAAATCAAATTGGTTGATCTATTTGGTTGGTGTAATATTGTTGGCATTGGTTGCGTTTGTGGTTGTGCACGAAGTGCCAATGGAAGTAGAACACGTGGAAACAGAACTTTAATATGAAGGATTGTATCAAGGATTTTTTGGACATGATGATGGCAGAAGTAGGAGCTTCTGTTAATACTCTCAATGCGTATAAAAATGATTTGGAACAATTTGATGAAGTTTGTAAAAGTGATGTTGTGAAGGCAAAATCACAGGATATAACAGATTATCTTTCTTGGCTTAATAAAGAAGGATATGCAGCAAAAACAGTGGCGAGGAAGATATCTGTGTTGAGAGATTTTTATAAGTTTTTGTTCTCTGAAAAAAAGATTACAGAAAGCCCAATGACTAGAATTTCGTCGCCTAAAGTAAGCAAATCTTTGCCCAAGTTTTTAACAAAGGAAGAAATTTTTAAAATTATAGAAACGGCTCAGAGTAAAGATTCTGTGTCTGGGCAAAGAATGGCAACAATGTTGGTTTTGATGTATGCTTGCGGTTTGCGAGTTTCTGAGTTGGTTTGCTTGTCTGAAAATTGTATAAATTTTGATAAAAAACAGATTTTGGTTAGAGGGAAAGGCAATAAAGAAAGATTGTTGCCTGTTGCCAGTTTTGCTATAGAATCGATAAAAAAGTACTTAAAAATTAGAGATGAATTTATTAGAGAGGGAAGGAAATCAGTGTGGTTGTTCCCTTCTTTGAGGTCTAGGTTGGGGCATTTGACGAGAGATGCTTTTGCAAAAGATTTACAAAAATTGGCAATAGAGGCAGGAATTGACCCGTTGAAGGTTTCTCCTCATGTATTGAGGCATTCTTTTGCAACACATTTGTTGCATGGAAGGGCAGATTTGCGTTCTGTTCAGAAGCTTTTGGGGCATGCAGATATTGCAACAACGGAAATATATACACACATTTTGCCAGAAACCTTGATTAAAACAGTTATGGAGAAACATCCGCTAGGACAACTTTAATAATTTTGTATCGCGTTGGCAATGGAGAGGAATTGTTGCGGAGAAAGTTCTTCTGGTCTGGCGGTGGTGGCAATACCTAGGGTTTGGCATATTTCTTCTATATTAGGAATTTGTTTTAGACTTTGTCTTATCATTTTACGGCGAGCAGAAAAGGCTAGAGATGTGAGCTTTTCTAATTGAGATATTTGTTTGGGAGACAAAGCGTTTTTTTTGGGTTGAAAAAGTAAAACACTAGACCATATTTTAGGAGCAGGAACAAAACATTCTGGGCTAAGATCAAAAAGTCTGGTGATATTGCATTGGAGTTGAGATAAAATAGATATTCGACCATAGCTTTTTGTATGAGTTGAAGAAAGAATCCTATCGGCAACTTCTTTTTGAAACATTAGGGTTAGGCTCTTGAATTCTGAAATCTGGTTTAGCCATCTTATGAGCAAAGGCACAGAGATGTTGTAGGGCAAATTTGATATAATATGGGCTGCTCTATACTGGGGAGTAAATTCGTATTTGAGAGCGTCTCCATTGACAATTTCCATAATGTCTTCGGTTTTTCGTTGAATGTCTTCCATGATGCTTATACAGCGAGCATCCATTTCTATGACTGTTAGTTTATTTGGTTCTGCTTTTAGAATTGCTCTGGTTAAGCCTCCTGGGCCAGGACCGATTTCATAAACGTGGCTTCCGTGAAAGTTTGATAGTTCTTGCTGTGATAAAGAACAACGAATGATTTTGTCTGTTATGTTTTGGTCTAATAAAAAATTTTGTCCTAAAGACTTTGCCGCCATAAGGTTGTGGGCATCAACGGTAGCTTTTAGAGAAGGAAGAGATGAGATGACTTCTGGTAATGAAAGCATTTTAGCCTCTGATTTCTATAACGGCTTTTTGGCGCAAGTCTTGTAACAATCTTTTGGACAAAGCTTCCATTTTGCGATTTTCAAGAATTGTTTTTATTTCTTTTTCTGTCGGTATCTGAGGCTTGTCTGTGTTTGGGTTGAATTTTTGTACAAGCTTGAGAATGTAGTAACCATCACCAAGTTTGATAGGGTCACTGATGTCACCAGGCTTCATTTTTTGTAGTTTAGCCTCTAAAGGAGCAGCAAGTTTGCCTTTGTTTACCCATCCAAGATTACCCCCATTTGCTGCAGTTGGGTTTTCAGAAAACTGCATGGCATATAATTCAAAGCGATTGTCTGAGCGTAAGTTTTCTACCAATTGAGATATATTTTTTGCATTTTTCTCTTTAATAAAGATTTCTGCAACCATATATTTTGATGTGCTAAGATCTTGTTTTGCTTCGGCAAGAGCTTCATTTATTTCTTTTTGAGTAATATTGCCTTCTAACAAGAATTTTTTACGAATAACGCGTATCCATGCTAAATCTGATTTTATTTGTTCTGAAAAAGAGTTAGGATTAACTCCAGCTTGTTTTAGTATTTTTGGTAGCTGTCCTGCTGGAATTTTGTTTCCTTTTTCAAAGCGTTGAAGTTGAGCCTGCACCTCTTCTTCTGTTACAGTGATACCTTCTTTGGTGGCGGTTTGTAGCTTTATTTTTTCGTCAACAGCATTGTTTAAAACTTTTTGCATAATCATGTCTTTAGTTTGATCGTTAAAAGGAATTTTGGTATCAAACATAAAAGCATTTAATCTGTTTTGTATATCTTCACTAGAAATGACTTCTCCATTTACTAAGGCTACAATTTTGAATGGTGCTGCAAAGGATAAGGTTGCTGATGAAAGAAGGATTGTTAGAGCAATAAATAAATGTTTCATTGTTTTTTTCCTTTTTTTGGTTATTCGGTGCCAACACCGCCAAGAGTTTTGAGAAAGAATGTTGCCCCAAAGCTGAAGTCGCCCTCATAATTAGGATCGTTGGAATTGTCTTTTTCAACATTAAATACAACTTTGGTGCATTCGTCTTCATATGTTAATAGCGCTCCTTTTTCAAGAGAGCCACCATCCTTGGTCATGTCTTGACGATTGTAAAGGCTGATAGACCAGTTTTTGGTGAGATCTGCTCTTAAAGAGCTGTATAATTCTTCTCTTTCTCTGTATTGTACAGAGGATGTTTCGTTGGCCTGGAAGAATATATATGATAGGTACAATTTAAGAATTCTAGGCCCCATGGAAGAGGAAAGTTCGCTGTAAGTTAGTTTGTAGTCTTCTTTGTCTAGTTTGAAACGGAAGTTCATGTCAAAATATTCGTTTGGAGAGGCGTATATTCTACCAACATAGTCGGTTAGATTGCCATCTTGTCCGTCAGCTTCTGCAAAACTTTCGTCTTTTTTGAATTCATAGCTTTGAGCGAGTAAGAAAGATGTTCTGCCAAACCGCTGACCATAGGAGCTCCAATTTATTCCATAACTAATGCGACTGCCAACATCATTGCGATCGTATCCGGAATAACGATCTAAATTTAATATATTTGTGTCATTCAATTCTACGTCTTGACTATCTTCATTTGGGATTTTATCCGCTTTGTTACTTTGGTTTGGAGCAAAGGCTGCGACAACTATAGGTTCTAATATTTGACTTGATGTTTCTGTCGATCTTATAAATGGTAATCTCCATTCTAATCCAACTTGAGGAAACACTCTTCCAACTGTTCCATCATATACAGGGTTTTCTTCATATCTGTAGTCGTTTACATAGTATAAGTCAGATTTTAGAGATGCTACTAATTTGTATTTTTCACCATAAGGGCTTGTATATGGCAAATTCCATGAGTTAATCATGGTCATACGCTGAGAGGAGTCTCCTTCATCGTGGGATACAGAGGCGAATCCAAAAGTGTTTTTGTTGTATGCGCCATAGCGGTTGGGGTCGCTTATGTTTTCATAGGAAAACAGAGGAATAACAGTTGGCTTGTTTGCGTTCCTAAGGTCGTAGCTGAGTATTTTATAATAATATGCTTCCAAAGCGGCGTAATTACGGTTATCAAACCCCTGTAAGCTAGCTCTTGATGTTAGCCATGTATCGTCATCTTTGGGAAGAGATAAGTCTTTCAAGTATGCATTATCTGATGCATAATTGATTTCTGTATCGGCTACCCAAAAATCGTTAACTTCGTATCGTCCGTATGCAAATAAATTACCTCTGTCTTCTTTAGTGTCAGGGTCTCTTAAAAATGTGCCAGAAGCAGAGATGTGTCCTCTGGTGAAATATTTGTTGTAAATGCCTCCGTAGACAAGACCTTTATCGCTGCTTAGGATGGGGTTAAACAGAATGTCTTCATTGTCTGAAATATTCCAAAAATATTGAGGCTGGATTGCTCCTCCTAAGTATGAGTTGCTACTTATCTTGGGGAACAAGAAACCAGAACGGCGTTTGACGGTAGGGTCCGGGTGAGACATAAAAGGAGTATAGAAAACAGGAACACCTTTTACTTCAATGGTAGCATTTTGGTAGTGGACATCTTGGTCTTCTGCATCGTGCTCTACTTTTTTGGCTTTTATTTGCCACAGAGGAGATGTTTCTCTGCACGAATCACATGGTGTATAAACAGCGTAGTTCATTATTTTTTTGTCGTCACTATCTCGGCGAAAAGAGCGAGCGGCTACACGAGTTTTATCTGCCATTATTATTTTTATATTTTCCATCTCGCCTCTAGTCATCTTGTCGGATAACTCTGCATAATCGGAAAACACAACATCGCCTGTGTCATCGAGTAAAACGACATTGCCTATTGCCGTTATTGTGTCTTCTTTTTGATTATATATGACTTTGTCTGCTTTTACTGTAATGTTGTCTCGAATGATTTCAACATTGCCTTTGGCCGTTATTAGGCTCAGTTCTTGGTTGTTTTCTACTTCATCGGCACTAAAATATATTTCTGGATTGTCCTTTTCTGTGGGTGGCTTAGGTGTAAAGACATCCGTAATGTTAAATTGGGGAGATATCTTGGGTCGGTTTATTCCAGAGGTTTTATCTATGGTTTCTCTGGTGTTTGGGGTGACAATGCTATCTGCTAAGACTGCAGTTGAGCATAGCAAGCCGGCGATGAACGATAGGAGAAAAGATGCTTTGTTGTTATTTTGCATCGATGTCTCCTTGAGGTTTAATCTTTTTTTGGAAAAGAGCGGGCTTGTAGTTGTGCAGTAAATATAGGCACGTGATGAAGGGAATCGTAATATTTAGGTACATTGCGATAAGCCAATACAGCTTTTTAGCGGCTAAGTTGCCTAAGGCTAAATCGAGGGCTTGAATTATAACCATAGAAGCAACAGAGATAGATACTATTTTTGTTTGGCCTCTGCGGTTGAAGTTGCCAATTATGAGGCCTGTACAAGCCAATAGAGAGTATAGTATGTTAAGAAGAGGAGTGGTAAAGCGTTTGTTGCCTTCTACAATCCAGCGACGAGCTTCTTTTGGCGTTAGGTCTGGGTTAGATCCTGCGCTTAGCAATTCTTTGAGATTTTTTTGTCTTGCTCCAGCTTCTTTGCGGGCTTTGCTTTTTTTTGCGCCAAAATCTACAGAATATCTATCAAATAAAATGGAACTAAATTGATTGTTGCTTCTATTAAGTTCTTGACGGTTGCCGTGGACGAGGATAATCCGCGGTCCTTTGTCTGTATGGACAATTCTACCAAATTCAGCAGATACGGTAGAACGAGTTTTGGGGTTCCTTTCATCGTTTATGAGAATTCCACTAACAGAACCATCTGGTTCATGAGTAGTGATAAAAACAGTCAAACCATCTTGCAAAGAGGTAAATTCTCCTTCTCTGAACATGAGGTGAGAGACATCATTTTTTATTTGCCATTGTAATTCGTTGAAAGCATTTTCTGCTTTAGGAATGCCTATATTCATGACATAGACATTAAACAGAGCCATTATGCATCCGAAGAAAACAGCAGGGCGAGCATTTTGCCAAGGGCTAATTCCGGCAGCCTTCATAACGATAAGCTCTCTATCTGAGAGCATGCGATTGTATACGAACAATACTGCGGCAAATAATGATATGGGAGCTAATATTGTGAAAATTCTAGGCATGAGCAAAGAGGTGAGTTCTGCAAATAAACCCACAGAGATACCTTTGTTGGTTATGAGGTCTACAAAACGAAGCGACTGAGTGAGCCAAATGATGGACATCAGTGAAAAGCAAACCAACAAAAAACCAATAAAAATTTGTTTGATTATGTATGTATCTAATTTTTTCATAAAGATGATTATAACCAAATAATTAGATTAAGAAACAAAAATTTTGCAGATAGTACAAAAAATATGTAAATTTTTGGTATGCAAAGGTAAAAAAACTTAAAATTGTGGGGTGGAAAAAGAATCTTCTTGAATGCCAATATTTTTACATCTAAGATGTTGCTAGAACAAACATAATTATAAAAGGAGACACTTATGGAAAATAATTCTTTGGCGGCACAAGCTGCAGCCAAGTGGCATAAAAAGCGGGGCTCTTTGATTATGGCCTTGCATGAGATTCAAGGTGTGAAGGGTTTTATACCATGGGAAGATGCAATGGCTGTTGCAGAAGGAATGGGAATCCCTTTGGCTAGAATCTATGAGGTTTTGACTTTTTATAACTTTTTTAAGCTAGATGCTCCAGGAAAAGCGGTTATTTCGGTTTGTACGGGTACCGCTTGTTATTTAAAAGGTAATGATAAAGTATTAGAAGAGTTTAAAAAAGAATTGGGAATCGGAGAAGGCGAAAGTACTGCGGATAGAATGTTCCATTTGCAAAGTGTTCGATGTGTCGGATGCTGCGGATTGGCTCCGGTTTGTGTGGTGAACGGCAAAACCTATGGTCGTGTAACTCCGGGTGATGTTCGTAATATTTTGGATGAATGGCGCAAGAAACTTAGCGAGGAAGAGGAGTAAGCATAATGGCTGATATGGATTTGGATAAAAGATTTGATATTCATGAAATCGCTAAGAACAAAAATGCAGAGTTAGACAGGTATCGTTGTAGCATTTATTGTTGCCACTCTACAGGCTGTAAGTCTTCGGGAAGTGATGATATCATAGATATTTTGAAAAATGCTATTGTGGAACATGGTGTTGAGGATCAGGTTCGAATCGTGGCAACCGGCTGTATGGGGTTGTGTGCTCAAGGGCCATTGATTAGAGTGGAAGTTAAAGGGCAAAAAGATGTTCTGTATAAAAGGGTTGAACCTTTGATTGCCAGATTAGTTGTTACAGAGCATGTCGTTCCGGCACTGAAAAAACAAGCAGGTGAAGAATATGTTTTGCCTCCGTTTTTGCAGGACCATGTTTTATCTTTGGATCTGCCTTTCTTTACCAAACAAGAGAAAGTGGTGTTGAAAGATGCCGGACATATGGATCCTGAAGATATTCAAGAATACATTGCAAGAGGCGGGTATTTGGCTCTGGAAAAAGTTTTGAAGACAATGAAGCCTGCCGATGTTGTGGCTGAAATTAAAAAATCTGGTTTGAGAGGCCGTGGTGGTGGAGGCTTCTCTACCGGTATGAAGTGGGAATTGGCAGCAAAAGTTCCAACAGTTGATGAGAAATTTATTATATGCAATGGAGACGAAGGAGACCCCGGAGCATATATGGATCGTTCTATTTTGGAGGGTGATCCTCACTCTGTGATTGAAGGAATGATGATAGCAGCTTATGCAATCGGTGCTACACAAGGTTGGTTCTATGTGCGTGCCGAATATCCGCTGGCGGTAGAGAGACTAGAAAAGGCGATAAAGGCTTGTAAAAAGAATCGACTGCTAGGAAACAATATTATGGGCACAGACTTTAATTTTAATATTGAAGTTCGTTTGGGTGCCGGTGCTTTTGTTTGCGGAGAAGAAACGGCCTTGATTCACTCTATTGAGGGAAAAAGAGGAACTCCTCGTCCTCGTCCACCGTATCCGACAGATAAAGGATTGTGGAATAAGCCTTCTTGTGTGAACAATGTAGAAACTTTAGGAAATATTGCAAAAATTATTCTTAAAGGGGCTGATTGGTTTGCTTCTTTTGGAACAGAAACCTCTAAGGGAACAAAAGTTTTTGCTTTGACAGGACAAGTAGAACACTCTGGATTGATTGAAGTTCCGATGGGAACAACAATTAATGAAATTGTAAATGAAATTGGAGGCGGAGTGCCCAATGGCAAAAAGCTAAAGGCGGTGCAAACAGGTGGCCCTTCTGGGGGTGTTATTCCAGTTGAAAGTATGGATTTACCTGTGTGCTATGAAGAGCTTAAGAAAGTTGGTTCTATTATGGGTTCTGGCGGTATGATAGTGATGGATGATACATCTGACATGGTTAATATCGCTAACTTCTATTTAGACTTTACAGTTGATGAATCTTGTGGAAAGTGCGCTCCTTGCAGAATTGGCGGAAAACAAATGCTGCTGCTGCTGGAAAAAATAAACAAAGGAAAAGGAACAAAGCAAGATTTGATGGATTTGCGCAGAATCGCAACGGCTATGCAAAAAGCATCATTATGCGGTCTTGGTCAAACAGCACCGAATCCTGTTTTGTCGACGCTGAAGTTCTTTGAAAAAGAATATTTGGATAAACTTGTAGATGCAAAACCAGCCGGAGAGGAGAAATAACCATGGTAAAGTTAAAAATAGATAATTTTGAGGTTGAAGTTCCGGCTGGAACAAGCATTTTAGAGGCAGCAAGAAAGGCTCATATAGATATTCCGACCCTTTGTAAGCATCCAGATGTTGATCCAAGTGCCGGTTGCGGAATGTGTATTGTGAAAGTGAATGGCAGAATTTTGCGTTCTTGTTGTACACCTGTTGCCGAAGGTATGGAAGTGATTACCGGAGATGCTGAAATTGTTGCAGTAAGACGTACGGTTTTGGAGCTGATTTTGAGCAATCACCCCAATGAGTGTTTGACATGTATTCGTTCCGGGCATTGTGAACTGCAAGACCTGTCAAATACGTTTGGGATTTCTTCTTCTCGTTTGCCAAGCTTGACTAAAAAGTTGGAAAAAGATGATTCAACAAAGTCTATAGTGCTTGATCCTTCTAAATGTGTGGTTTGCGGCCGCTGTGTGGAGGTTTGTCAGAACCAGCAAAATGTTTGGGCTTTGAGCTATCTAAACAGAGGTTTGGCAACAAGAATTACTGCTGCCGGAGGTATTCCTTTGGCGGATAGTCCTTGTATTAAATGCGGACAATGTTCAGCGCATTGTCCAACAGGGGCTATTGTGGAGTATGATGAGACACAAAAAGTATGGGATATGCTTTGTGATCCAGAGCTGATTACTGTGGTGCAGATTGCTCCGGCTGTGAGAGTGGCAATAGGTGAAGAGTTTGGCTATGAGTTTGGTAAAAACTTGACTGGCAAGACTTATGCCGCATTGCGCAGACTAGGGTTTAATAAGGTGTTTGATACCAACTTTGGTGCTGATTTGACGATTATAGAAGAGGCAACAGAGTTTGTAAATCGTTTTACCAAGAATCCAGAAAGTTTGCCGATGTTTACGTCTTGTTGTCCGGCTTGGGTTGATATGTTGGAAAAATATCATCATGATATGATAGATAATTTCTCAACATGTAAATCTCCTCAATCTATGGTTGGGGCCTTGGCTAAGACCTATTATGCAGAGAAAATGGCAATAAATCCATCTAAGATAAGGGTGGTTTCTATAATGCCATGTACTGCAAAAAAATGGGAGATTACCAGAAGCAAAGATATGAGTTCTTCCGGATATCAAGATGTTGATGTTTCTTTGACTACCAGAGAACTTTGCAGAATGATAAAACAAGCCGGAATCGACTTTAGAAATCTGCCAGAAGAAGAGGCAGATAGTCCGTTGGGAGAATATTCCGGTGCTGGAACAATCTTTGGTGTGACCGGAGGTGTTATGACGGCGGCTTTGCGTACAGCTTATTTCTATATTACTGGAGAAGAGCTGGGTGAAGTGAATTTTAAGGCTATAGAAGGCTTAGAGGGCATTAAAGAGGCCGAAATTGTAATCAATGACACTAAGATAAGAATAGCTGTAGCTCATGGTTGTGGAAATATTGAGGTTATTCTCAATAGAATTAGAGAAGCAAGGGCAAATGGAGAGCCAATGCCATATCACTTTGTTGAGGTGATGGCTTGCCGTGGAGGCTGTATCTCTGGTGGTGGACAGCCAAGAGTAATGTTGCCTGGACAGCCAAAACCGAGAGGCATTACCGATGATATTCGTAAAAAGCGTGCGAAAGGATTGATGAATGAAGATCTGAAAGCAGCTAATCGTTTGTCTCATCATAATGAGTCTGTAAAAACCTTGTATAAAGAATATTTGGGTAAGGCTGGTGGGGAAAAAGCCCATCACTTGTTGCATACTCATTATGTTGCTCGTAACAAGTATGGTAAATAAACCATAAAACTACACAAAAAGCACTCTGAAATGAGTGCTTTTTTGTGTCGGTTCTTATCCACAGAGGTTCAAAAGATGTTTGTTCATCACTATATATAATGTAATATACAAGAAATTAGTGTTTTTTCAAAGAAAGATAGATGGCAAAGATTAGTTTGACAGCAAGCATGCGCAGCAATTTGCTGAGCTTGCAAAAGACCAGTAGTCTGATGGATTTGACCCAAGAACGTCTATCCACCGGCAAAAAGGTTAATTCTGCCATTGATAATCCCTCTTCTTTTTATACGGCACGTTCTTTGAACAACAGAGCCAATGACCTCGATGCCCTGCTTGACTCTATGGGGCAAGGAATTCAGACCATCAAAGCCGCTACCACAGCTATTGAAACCGCCACCTCTTTTTTGGAGCAAGCCAAAGCGGTAGCTACTCAAGTTCTTGATGAAAGCGGAAATTCTTTGTCCAAAGAAGACAAATTGCAAGATTTTATTGATGATGGTTATGAGGTTATTTCTGCCGGAGCCAGTGCCGATGATATAAAAACCTTGATAGCAGGAGGAGCAACCAAATTGGTGCTTGCCGATGATTTGGTGCTAGACGCTCCTTTGGAGATTAGTGAGAGTGATATTATCATAAATGGTAACGGCAATAAAATAAGTTATAGTGGTGGCGACAATTTGCTCAAATTTACTGGCACCGGTGTGGAAGTATCAAATATTGAGCTGGATTATACCTCAACAAATGGCGTTATTTATGGTTCAACCGGAGCTATTTTGGCTAGCAATGGTGCCGAAATTACTTTGAGCGATATTACAATCAAAACCAGCGGTGACTATGTGCATGGCGTGGTTGCTGAAGGGAACTCACAAATAACATTGGATACAGCCAAAAATATTTCTACCAATGGAGAGTTGGCACGCAAGGTGTTTAATGCCGATGCAGCGGTTGTTTATGATGGTGAGATGAACACAAAATTGTTGGTTACTCAAACAGAAGCAGATACTCCGGCGGCAGATGCGGCATATAACTATTATGTTGTTAGCGAAAAAGATGCCAATTTTGGTAAAGGCACCTGGTATTTGCCATCTATTGGCGAATTAGCTGATGGCTTGTATGGCACAGATACAACACAGATATCAGATAGTGAATATTTTGGAACCGCAGGAGCTGATGCAGAGCATTTCAACACCATAAATACAGCTTTGGGCAAATTGGGTGCAGATGCAGAGCAATTAGCTTCTTTCATTTGGTCGTCTTCTGAGAGAAGCAACAGCTATTCTTGGAGTCTCGTTACCGATAGCGGTGGTCGTTACAACTATACTAAAGGTACTACCTATTCAGTTCGTAGTTTCCAGCTTTTAGAAAATTGTTTCACCGATGGTAGTGCGAAATCTGCTGATGGCAGTAATGCAACTCCTAAAATCGGCGATATAATGTACTCTGATTTTACCTATAGTAGTGCCAATGATTATGATACCTATAAAGGTAGCAAAACCGCAGTTGGTATTATCGTCAGCCTTTCTGAAGATGGTTCCTCAGCCAAAATTATGAGCTTAAAAAACTTAGGGGATTTAGAATGGTCAAGTTATACAGACATCTCCGGAATGAAGGATTTTACTGGAGATGGTTCTGATTGGGGCACCTTTAGCACCATCACGGTTGGAGGTAGTGAGAATCCGGTGGCGTTTAGCCTGCGCCGTGATGCCGGTGGTGGTGAGGCTCCGGCAGATGGCTATGATATCAGCCAATATCAAAAGATTTTGAATCAATATGATGACTTGATTGATGATGCCAAATACAAGGGTGTAAACCTGCTCAAAAATGAAACTCTGAAAATCAAATTTAATGAAGATGGCAGTGCTTTTATTGATGTGGTAGGCAAAGATATTTCTGCCGCAAATATCGGGCTAACCACAACAGAATGGGCAACGGTTGAAGATATTTCTCGCTCAATAGGAGAACTGACATCAGCCATAAATCAGTTGCGTGCATTTTCCGGAGAACTTGGCAATAATTATAGCATTGTGATGAACAGACAAGATTTTACCGAAAACCTAATAAACATCCTCACCGAGGGCTCAGATAAGCTCACTTTGGCGGATATGAATGAAGAATCTGCCAATATGCTGGCTTTGCAAACTCGTCAACAATTGGCGATTAATGCCCTATCGCTGGCGTCACAAGCCTCTCAAGGTGTGTTGAAATTGTTTTAAGTTTTGAAGGAATGTCACCCCTATCCTAACCTTTCCCCATCAAGGGGAAAGGAGCTTCTCCGCCTTGATGGGGAGGATAGTTATAAGTGACCTGTAGATAACAAATTGTGATATTTGTAAACAGAGCCGTTTTCTACGTCCCAGCTAAAATCTTTGTGCATGGCATTTTTTTGCATTGCAGTTATGAGATTTGGAGTTTGATAGAAAGTGTTTAGGGCTTTGTCTAAGGTTTCTGTATAGGCGTTTTCGTTTGTTTTGAGTCTTTGGGCTATGAGGTTTGGACCGTAGACACGGCGATTGTTGCTAAAGAAAACATCTGTTCTGAAACCATCTACGCCGTCTTCTATGGTGTCTACCAAACCGCCGGTTGACATGGCAACAGGAAGAGCTCCTTTGGCCATTGCCTCCATTTGGGTGAGGCCACAAGGCTCAAAACGGCATGGCATCATGTAAAAATCTGATGCTAATTGGATGGCATAAGCGAATTCATCTTTGTATCCGTGGAAAACAAAAATGCGCTCAGCTACTTTGGGGTTGAGAGCGATTACTTTGTCTTTTAGTTTGGTGAGCATCTCAAAATAGTTGATGTCTCCGGCTCCGCCCAAAATGAAAATAGGATGCTCTCTCTTGGTAGAGAGGTGTCTTTTTGATATATTTAAGATGGCCTGAGCGGCAATGTCATAGCCCTTTTGTTCTACCAAACGACTGGTGGCACAAACAATAGGTGTTTTGGAAATATCTTTTATGGCTTTGCTGATGTCTTCAAATTTGTAGGTGCCAATAAGGGGTATGACTTTTTGTTTGTAGTCTTTATCTGTGGCAATTTTTGAAATCAGTTTGATGAATTCTTGCTTGTTGTGGAGTTTGTTTTCTAATTTGTTTTCATCGTAGGTTTTGAAATTTGTGTTGCCAAAATATTTGTTTACGGTATCTATTTTGGTAGAGTTGGGAGATATGAGTTTTTTGTCATAACCATTTACGATGCCAAAGAAATTACGATGGTCTTTGCGGATTTTTAAGATGTCTCTGAAATCTAGGCCAAATTCCAGTTCTTTGGATACTTCTTCCAGATAATTTTGAGAAACAGTAACAACCCTATCTGCCAAATGAAAATTGCAAGAAGATTGGTTGTAGCAATCGTGAACAATTAGAGTGTTGGTGGCACGGGGGTTGCTGTTTTTGATGGATTTGGCGTTTTTGAGAACCAAAGTTGAATTGTGTCCATACAAAGAGTTGAGTATTTTGGCTGTGTTGTCATAGTCCCAACCCTGGTAACCTAGATGGTGCGCAATGTGGACAACAGGCAATGTTTTTAGCTTGCGGGCTAGCTCTGATGACATCTCTTTGCTGCGAGTTTGAGCAACAGTAAGATATTTGAGTAGTCCAGAAAGAGCTCCGCTGTGCCAGTCGTTGGCAATAATAATGTTGGGAGCTGAAAGCTCGGGAATTTTGTCTTCAAAAATGGTTTTTATGAGAACATATACGGCTTTGGAGAAAAAAGCAAAGCGCTCAACCTCGTTGATGCCGTGCTTGTTCATGATATAGCAACCATCTTGAGCAGTGGGGTTTTCCGGATGAGGGTCTATATTGAAAAAACGGTCGCTGCTGAGGAATATGTAGTCGGTATCATTAAAACTGCCAGTGTAGACATCTACTTTGTGTTTGACTAGAGCCTGCTTGTCTCCAACAAAAGGGATATCTATGGTCTTGATCTTGGTTAGATTGACGCTTTTGTGTTCTGCTCCCAAATAGACGTTGTCTTTAATCTCGGCCTTTTTTTTGCCGGTGTTGCCAATATAGATAGGGGTCACAACAGTGAGTTTTTCTCCTTTATCAGCAAAACATTTGTTGAAGGCTTCTGGTAATTCGGTAGCTATCATGCCTAAGCCACCCCATTTCATGAAAGTGGCGGTTTCAGCAGAGACCATCCAGCCTTTTATTTGAGAGATTGGTTGCCAAACTTTTTTGCCCATGCATTGTGATCTGGAAAGATTTTGAATTTCTTGAAGATATGGGTCTGTGGTTACAGCATAAGAAATGTTGAACTTTTTTTTGTTAAAATCTTTAGGCAATAGTTTTGCCGGTGCGATGTCCGAAGACAGGTCGTTAGTTTTCATATCAAATCTTTCAAGAACGAAAAAAATAATTAAATCTTTTGGCTTATGTCTTTATTAAAAGACTATAGCTCTTGACTTGTCAAGCATTAGTCACTAAATTCCTTATAGATATGCACATTAGAAAACAATTTTTGAAGAGAAAGATGATGAATAAAAACAAAAAACAGCAAAATGAAATAGAAAACGAAGATGTTTTGGATAATTCAACAGAGGAAATTGTGAAAGAGAATCTGCAGGAAGAGGTGCAGAAAGATGACGATGAGTTGGAGCTTTTGCGCTTGGAAAATCAGAAACTGAAAGAGGATTTTTTGCGAGCATTTGCAGATGCAGAAAATGTGAAAAAAAGATGTGCACAAGAGATTGAAAAAAATAATAAATATGCGATTGCTGATTTTGCTAAAAATTTGTTGTCTGTTGCAGATAATTTGCATAGAGCAATTGAGGCTGTGGACAACGAAGCAGGTAATGACAGTTGTGACGCCTTGAAGAAAGGAGTGGAACTGACAGAGGCAGAATTGATGAAAGTGTTTGCTAAATTTGGAATATCTAAAATGGAGATTATGGGGCAGGTATTTGATCCTAATTTTCATCAGGTGATTCAAGAGGTGGAAGATGCGACTAAACCAGCGGGGACAATTATTGCAGAATTGCAAACAGGTTATATGATAAATGGTAGAATCCTTAGAGAAGCTATGGTTGTTGTTACAAAATAACTTGGTTGGTAGGTTCGTGAAGATAAAGAAGCTTTGTTTTGATAAAAAACAAAGCTTTTTTTGTTGATATAATGTCTTAATCAGCTTATGCTACTTGGTAGTTTTAACTTTTTGAGATTTGAAAAATGCGTCACTGTAATCGAGCCAATAATTGTTTGAGAGATATAGAGTTAATTCCAAATTTTAACCCTTATGCAGAAGGGTCTTGTTTGGTAAAATATGGAAATACCCATGTGATTTGTACTGCAAGTGTGGAAGATAAATTGCCTGCTTGGTTGAAAGGTCAAAACAAAGGATGGGTTACTGCAGAATATGCAATGTTGCCTAGGTCTGCTCAGGTGAGAATTCCCAGAGAATCGAAAAAACCTTCGGGGCGAACACAAGAGATACAGAGACTGGTGGGCCGCTCTTTGCGTTCGGTGGTGGATTTAGAAAAAATGAAGGATTTTTCAATATGCATAGATTGTGATGTGATTCAGGCAGACGGAGGAACAAGAGTGGCCTCTATTACAGGAGGTTTTGTTGCTTTGTATTTGGCAGTACAGATGTTGATGAAGCAAAAAAAACTTAAAGAGAATCCAATCAGAGAATTTGTGGCTGCTGTGTCTTGTGATATTTATAATGGTGAGGCTATTTTGGATGTGGATTATGAGGAGGACTCAAATTCGCAAGTGGACATGAATTTTGTGATGACGGAAAGTGGAAAATTGGTGGAAATACAGGGAACGGCTGAAGGGGAGCCTTTTGATGAAGAACAATTTTATCAGATGCTGTCTCTGGGTAAACAAGGGATTAAAGAGTTAATCACAAAACAAAAAGAAGCTTTGGGAGTGAAATAGATGATAAAAA
The DNA here is from genome assembly GCA_015062305.1 of Alphaproteobacteria bacterium. Classification (GTDB taxonomy): domain Bacteria; phylum Pseudomonadota; class Alphaproteobacteria; order RF32; family CAG-239; genus CAZU01. Next base: position 47,386 of record SUUX01000006.1, on the reverse strand, counting down.
AATTGCTTTTGGCAACACATAATGAGGGAAAAATAGAAGAGTTAAAAGAAATGTTGGCTCCATGGGGGGTGGAAGTGTTGTCTGCTCAAGATATGGAGTTGCCAGATGTGGAAGAAACAGGAGAAACTTTTGCAGAAAATGCAGCTATGAAGGCAGAAACTTTGGCCGAATATACAGGATTGCCTTGTTTGGCAGATGATTCTGGTTTGTGTGTGAAGGCGTTGGGTGGCAAACCTGGTGTCTATTCTGCAAGATATGCTCCAGATAGTGATGCTCGTATAGGTAAGTTGGTGGCAGAGTTGCAAAGCATGAATGCTGAAGATTGGTCTGCTTATTTTGCTTGTGTGTTGGCTCTTAAAATACCTGGAGAAAAAGTGCGCTTTTTTGAGGGGAAAGTTGATGGAATGATTATACCGGAGCGAAGAGGAAACAAAGGTTTTGGGTTTGATCCTGTGTTTGTTCCGGATGGGTGGAATAAAACATTTGCAGAAGTAGAAGGAAATGAAAAAGCCGCAGTGTCTCATAGAGGAAAAGCTTTGAGATGTTTTATTGAGGAAATGTTTGGTGCAAAATAATATTTTTAATATTTCTGCGTCTAATAATTTTGCAGATGTTGTTGCGGAAAAATTGCTGAATGAATATAGAGAGAATCCGTTGGAACTATCGGATGTGTTGTTGCTGTTGCCAAATAGAAGATCTTGCAAAACAATGGCAGATGCTTTTGTGCGAAGACAAGGAATGCAACCAACAATGTTGCCACAAATGATGCCTTTGGGTGAAATGGAAGAAGATGTGGTATGGTTTGGTATAGATGCAACACAGGCAGAAATGGCTATGTTGCCAGCAATGAACCCGATGGAAAGGAATTTGTTGTTTGTTAAAATTATTATGTCCCGTCCTCAAGAATTTGGAGCGGAGAAAATATCCTTGAATCAGGCGTACGCTTTAGCAAGAGATTTGGGCAATTTGATTGATACGGTTAATTATGAAGAGTTGGACTTTGCCAATTTGAATAATTTGGTTCCTGAAGAATATGCCGGACATTGGCAAGAAACTTTACGTTTTTTGGAAATTATAACTAAATATTGGCCTGAAATTTTGATTGAGCGAAAAAGTGTAGATGCAAGTAAGAGAAAAATGCAATTGATTCGAACTCAAGCAGAAATTTGGGAAAAACATAAAACACAAAAAAGAATTATTGTGGCAGGAAGTACAGCTACATATCCGGCTATGCGAGAATTGGTGAAAGTGGTTGCAAATCTGCCTCGGGGAGAGGTAATTTTGAACTGCTTGGATAAAAATTTGGATGAGGAATCTTGGGATGAGGTGGATGAAACGCATCCACAATATGAACTAAAAAAACTTTTGGAGTATTTGGGCGTTTCTAGAGAAGAAGTAAAAAATATAGCGGTTTCTCAACGTGAAGAAAGAGAAGTGTTGTTATCTGAAATGATGCGCCCGGCTTCCAAGAGTGATAAATGGAGGCTTTTGACAGATAAAAGCATGGACAGACAAGCTATAAACGGTTTGCATTTGTTGGATTGTGCTGATGTTAGAGAAGAAGCTTTATGTATAGCTCTTTTGATGCGTGAGGTTTTGGAAACGCCTGAAAAAACAGCAATTCTGGTTACGCCAGATAGAAATTTGGCCAGAAGAGTGGCCGGAGAACTGGAACGTTGGAATATAAAGATTGATGATTCTGCCGGCAAGCCATTGGCTTTGACGCCATGGGGGATTTTTATGCGGTTGGTGTTTTCTGCGGCACAACAAGATGCCGGTAAGTCGGAGATATTGGCGTTGTTGAAACATCCGTTGTGTTGTTTGGGCATGGTAAAATCAGATGTGAGAAACCAGACACGAAATATGGAAAAAAATGTATGGAGAAAAAGAGTAAAGCCAAATGATAATGATGAAAGTATTTTAAGAGAATTACAAGAAAAGTTGCTTCCTTTGCGGGAAATAATAAGAAAAACAGATGTGCAGTTAAAAGAACTGGTTGAAGAACACATAAGGACCGCAGAAAAAATAGCTCAGAGTGATGCTTTAGGCGGTGCAGAGGCTTTATGGCGAGGAGAGGCTGGAGATGTGGGGGCTAAGCTTGTAGCAGAGCTGATTGAAAACTCAGATGTTTTAGGAAAAATAGATTCTTCTGAATATTTGGCTTTTTTTGAGGCTTTGTCTTTTGAAAAACCGGTGAGGTTGCGCTATGGTATGCATCCGAGGTTGAAAATTTTAGGACCTATTGAGGCGAGATTTAATCAAGCAGACGTTATGATTTTGGGAGAGGTTAACGAAGGAGTGTGGCCACAAGCAGCTCCGTCAGATCCTTGGATGTCTAGACCAATGAAAAAAGATTTTGGATTCCCTCTGCAGGAAAAGGCTATTGGGATTTTGGGTTTGGATTTGGTGTCGTTTATGGGGGCCAAAGATGTATATTTAACTCGAGCAAACAGAGTGGAGGGGGCTCCAATGCTGAAATCTAGATGGTGGATGCGTTTGGAAACTGTTTTGAAGGCCTGGAAAATAGATGTTAAGCACTTGGTAGAAACAAGATATTCATATGCATCAGAAAAAATAGATGAACCAGAAATATTTGAAAAAATTTTGGCGCCTGCTCCGACCCCTCCTTTGCAAGTAAGACCAAGAGAACTATCTGTTAGTGGTATAGAGCTGTTAATGCGAGACCCATATAGTGTTTTTGCTAAATATATTTTGAAATTATATCCTCTGGATGGCTTAAAAGAAGAACTTACACCGGCTGATTTTGGAGATTTATTGCATTCGGTATTGGAAGAATTTAATAACAAATATTCATGCGTGTTTCCGGAATCTGGAAAAGAAATTTTATTAGAAATGGGACGTAAAAAGTTTTCTGCAGATGAAAAACTGGCAGATAAAAAGGCGTTTTGGTGGCCAAGATTTGCAAAAATGATAGAGCATTTGGCTGAGATAGAGCAAGATTATAGAAAAGAAATTGTTCGGGTTATAAATGAAACAAAAGGGTTTGTTGATTGGGATTTGGCCGGAGGAAGATTTAGGGTAACAGCAAAGGCAGATAGAATAGATGTTGTGTCTGATGGACGAGTGAATATCATTGATTATAAAACAGGTAAAGCGAGAAGTGTTAAGGAAGTTTGCGCTGGTTTTGCTCCTCAGCTACCGTTGGAAGGATTGATTGTAAAGAGTGGTGGTTTTGAGGGGGTATCTGCTGCAGACGTTGAAAAATTGATGTATTGGCAATTGTCTAAGAAACAGATCGTGATAGAGAAAGAACTGGAAAAAATATTGGAAAATACGGAGCAAAGAATAAAGGAATTGATAACTCTATTTGATATTGAAGAAACGGCGTATATCTGTCATCCAAATCCTAAAAGAGTGCCAGAATATTCGGATTATGAACATTTGGCTCGAGTTAAAGAATGGTACGTTAATGAGGCTGAAGATGATTGACCTAAAAGAAGAAAAGCAAAAAAGAATAGATTTGGCTTCTGCTCAGCAGAGGCAAGCATCTAATCCGGAATTGTCTGTATGGGTGGAGGCTTCAGCAGGAACGGGAAAAACAAAAGTTCTTTCAGACAGAGTTTTAAGGTTGTTGTTGGAAGGAAATTTGCCCGGAAAAATATTGTGTTTGACATATACAAAAGCAGCTGCTGTGGAAATGAGCTCTAGAATAGCTGATAAGCTTAGCAAGTGGGCTGTTGCAAGCGATGAGGTTTTGTGTGGCGAATTGATGAAACTTTTGGGAATTGATAATGTTTCTGCAAAATTAATGGCTCAGGCAAGACGTTTGTTTGCAGTGTTGTTGGATACTCCCGGAGGGATGAAAATACAAACTATTCATAGTTTTTGTCAGGAAATATTAAAAAGATTTCCTCTAGAAGCGAAAATATCGCCATATTTTGAAGTTATGGATGATAGGACAGCAAAAGAAGCATTGTTTGTAATAAGAAAAAAACTTTTGCAAAAAATAGAAGAAGAACCTGAAAGCAAAACAGCAAAGGTCCTAGCTTTTATTACTGCAAAAATGAGCGAATTTACGTTTCCTTCATTGATGAATTCGTTGACTGAAAATAGAAGTAAAATAATGCGTTTGCTAAAGAAAAATGGAGGAGCAGATGTTTTATTGCATAATGTTGCTAAAAAATTGAGCTTGAATTTTGATGATACATCGGAAGATATTGAGAATGAGTTTTGGAGACAAATAAGATTATCTGAGATAAAGTCTTTGGTTGGGGCGATGCAAAAAGGATCTTCTGCAGATGCTGAAAAAGCTAAAGATTTAGGTGCTGCTGTTAAGTTGAAAAATTATGATGCTTATCGAAAAATATTTGTGACGGATAAGGGTGAGCCAAGAAAGAGATTTGCGACTCAAGAGGTGTTTAAGATATATCCAGAGGGAAGAGAATTTGTTGATGAGGAAACTTCTCGAGTGCTGGATTTTGATAATAGGTTGGCGGCAATTAAGTTGTTTGAATCAACGAAAGCAGTGGTGCTGTTGGCCGAAGAATTATTGGATGGTTATAGTAAATATAAGGAATTACATTCAAAAGCAGATTATGAAGATTTGATTGTTTTAGCCAGAAATTTATTGGAAAATCCACAAGTTGCAGAGTGGGTTTTGTATAAGCTTGACGGTGGAATAGATAATGTATTGATTGATGAGGCTCAAGATACTTCAGCAGATCAGTGGGCAATTGTTAGAGCTATAACCAATGAGTTTTTTTATGGGAATGGAACAAAAGAAAAAAATGGTACGTTATTTGTGGTTGGAGATAGAAAGCAGTCTATTTATTCTTTTCAGGGAGCAGACCCTGTTGAGTTTGAAAAAATGTGCAAACATTTTTTGGGGCAGAAAAATGCAAAAGTAGGGTTTAAAAAAATCAATTTGGAAGTTTCTTTTAGGTCTACAGCTGCAATTTTGGACGTTGTCAACAGTGTTTTTGCGGAAGATGATGCTAAACAAGGCGTGGCAACAGAAGAGCAGAAAGTGTGGCATATACCATCTAGAATCGGAGAGGCAGGAAAGGTGGAATTATGGCCATTAGTAGAAGCTGAAAAAGGAGAAAACCCAGACATATGGTTGCCTCCCGTTGAAAGAGTTGTTGCAGAATCGACAAGCTCTAAATTAGCAAAAATGATTGCCGCCAGAATATATAAGATGGTTAGTGAGCGGGAAATGCTTGTTTCTCAAAATCGTCCATTAAGATATAGAGACTTTATGATATTGGTTCAGCGAAGAAATAGCTTTGTTGAGGAATTGATTAGAGCTTGTAAAAATGTGGGCGTAAATATTGCTGGAGCAGACAAAATTAGATTGTTGGAACAAATTGCTGTTCAAGACTTGGTTTCTTTAGGAAAATTTGTTTTGCTTCCGGATGATGATTTGACTTTGGCCGAAATTTTAAAATCACCTTTGTTTGGATTACAAGATGATGATTTGTTAGATTTGTGTTATAATCGAAAAAATATGTCTTTGTGGCAGAGGATAAAAGAAAATACTAAGTATGAAGAAGTATCAGAAAAACTGCAACAGTTGCTGAATATGGCGGATAAAGTTCGACCTTTTGAATTTTATAGCTATGTATTGAACCGTATGGAAGGGCGAAAAAAGTTTGTTTCCAGAATTGGCTTTGAAGTAGAAGATGGTTTGGATGAGTTTATTAATTTGTCTTTGAGATTTGAGCAAGAACATATTCCTTCTATGCAGTTGTTTATTGAATGGATTGCAGAAGATGATGTTGAAATTAAAAGAGAAATGGAACAGAGCGATGTTGATGCGGTTAGGATAATGACAGTTCATGGCTCTAAAGGTTTGCAGGCGCCAGTTGTTATATTGCCAGATATGGTAAGAGTAAAAGCAATTAGAAATGAAGCAGGTCTATTGATGGATGAAGATGTTTTGTTTTATCCATTTGGGTCTGCAGAATATGAGAAGAATTGTAAAAAAATAAAAGAAGATGAAAAGAAAAAATCTTTAGATGAATATCATAGATTGCTTTATGTTGCTTTGACAAGAGCAGAAGAGCGATTATGTTTGTGTGGGTACCAACGCGGTGGAAAGGTAAGTGAAGATAGTTGGTATGAACTTTGCCGTAAGGCTATATCGAAAATATCAAGAAAAGAACAAGATAATTTGATTTATGATGTTATTCAGACGGCTCCTTTGCCAGCAGAAGAATGTTGTGAAAAACAAAAAAAAGAAGAAATGTGTTTTGAGTGGATAAAAAAAGAAGCTCCAATAGAGGGAATGTTGGCGAAGCCATTGATGCCATCTAGATTAGATGATGAAGATTTTGTGGCGTCTTCTCCATTGAATGAAAAACATCCTGAGTTTTATAGAAGAGGGTCTTTGATTCATAAAATGTTACAACTATTGCCAGATGTGGCAAAAGAAGAACAAAGACAAAAAGCCTCAGAATATGTAAATCGTCATGCGGCTTATTTGTCTGAGAGGGAGCGGAAACAAGTAATTGAAGAGGTTGTTTGTTTGATAAATGACGATAAATTTGCTCCTTTATTTGGGGCGAGAGCTAAGTCTGAAGTTCCTATAATGGGAGAGGTTAACGGTCAAATTATATCTGGGCAAATTGACAGATTGGCTGTGCTAGAAGATAAAGTTATGATTGTGGATTTTAAGACAAACAGACCTGCCGCAAAAAGTCTGGCAGATGTTCCTAATATTTATATTAAGCAGTTAAGGGCGTATAAATCTTTGGTGGAAAGAATATATAAAAATAAAACAGTGGAAATGTATATTTTGTGGACTAATACAGCAAATATTATGAAAATTGATTAATTTGTTAAACAAATTGTATTTTGCTCTTTAATTTAGATATTTTTTTTATTATATTAACTGTATTGAATATTTTGTTTTTTTTGTAGGAGGATAATTATGAAGGCGATTTCTGATGCTCAGTTTGAGGAAGAGGTTTTGAAGGCAAAAGGGTTGGTTTTAGTTGATTTTTGGGCAGAATGGTGTGGCCCTTGTCGTCAATTAATTCCTGTGTTGGAAGAAGTTTCTAAAGAGATGTCTGATAAGGTTGAAATATGTAAGATGAATGTTGATGAATCTCCAAATACTGCAGCTCAGTATGGGATTAGGAGTATTCCTACAATGTTTTTGTTTAAAGATGGAAAACAAATTGATGTAAAAGTAGGATTGAACTCAAAATCTACTTTGGAATCTTGGATCAATGCAAATGTATAAAAGCTTGTCTTTGTTTGCAAAAAGGGCGCGTAATGCGTCCTTTTTTATTGATAACTAATAACATTATTGGTTTTTGATATTGAAGAAGATATCCTTTGGCTGTCATTTTCAAGATTCATATTTTCGAAGATATACAAGGCATCATGAAAATATTCTAAGGCTTCTTCAAGAGAATCTTTGTCTGATTCTTTTTTTCCTAAACGAAAATAGGTTTCTCCAATTTTTTCTTGAATTCTAGCCCAGAGGAGGGGGTCTCTCTTTTCGGTGATGATTTTTTGTTGGTTTTTGTATGCAGCAATGGATAGTTCTGCAATTTCATTATTGTCGGTGATGTTGCTGAGGAGGGATAAAAGGTATCCTAACCTTCCTTCTATCTGAGCCCAAAATTCTGGAAAGAGAGCGTAGGTGAATATTTTTTCTGCTTCTCTCATATAAAATACGGAATCGCGTAGAGATGAGAGGTCTTCTTTTTGTTTCCAATAGTTATAGAAAAGGTTGGAGAGCTTGAAAGAAATTAATCCATAATCGTAAGGATATGTATATTTGCCGAGATATTTTTGAGCAAGGCGGTAGCTGTTTATGGAGTTGCGATATGAGCTTGTTGGCCTTTTGGTTAAATGTTCTGCTGTGGCATCATATAACTGACCAAGGTGGTAATATATGCAACCTAAATGAATGGGGTTTTGTATAAGGTCTTGGTGTTTTAGGGCTGTATCTAGCAGGTTGTGTACAATCTTAAAATCTTTGTCTTCGTTGGATTTGGCGCAGTAACTTAGATAGATGATACTAAGAAAATTCATGACAAAAGGAATATAATCTACGGAAAGATTTTTTGCTGAATTATCTGCAGATAATCGAGCAATAATTTTTTTGAGTAAATATTTTTTTTGAATTTTTTGAGTTTTGTTTTCTAAATTAAGAGCACTTATGATGGCTCCATATAATAAATTTGTGAGAGGAGCTGGAAAAGAAGCTCCATAATTCTTGAAAATATCTGCTGGTAAATAGAGACTGTCAAGTAACGATATGAAGCAATCTCCGTCGGTTTCATATTGAAGGGGATTTTGAAAGTTTAGTCTTATTTTATTTTCTTCTCGGCATCCCCATACTAGAACATCTGCGCCGGTGCGATCTAAAATTGTTTGACCTTTATCAATTAAGTCAAAAAGAGTTCTGCTTTCTAAATTTAAGAAGCTTTTGTCAAAAGGTTGGTTGAAATATGATACAGAAAGACCTTCACAGGACTGTAGTTTTGCTGTGATTATTTCTCCGCAATTGCCTTCTACATTATCGGCAAACTCAACAACAACAACTTTGAAGTTTATTTGTAAGGCTTCTTCAGGAGTTAATTCTTCGGGAGATGTTGTCCGAGGCTGAAGAAATATGTTTTTTAAGTAGTTTAGTAGTTTCATTAGTCAGCCTTGTTTTTGTTGTTGATGTTGTTTTTTAGCCTGTTAATATTTTTTTTGAGTGCTTGCTGAACCATAAGATTGGTTTCTTTGATGTTTGAGGTCAACGAATTCCAATTTATAAGGCGATACATCTGCCAGCATGTGATTGCAAAGCAGATAAGAAGAATGGAATGTTGATTGGGGGCGTATACTTGAAAGCATCCCATTAGAACAAGAAGAATGTTTATGCGAGCAAAAAGGTTGTTTATTATTGGAGGCAAGAGGCCTTTTTGCTCTGCCTTTGAGCAGGCTGTGTTGTTATGAAGGTCTTTATATTGAGGTAGAAAAGACAGTTTTAGTATCAAAGCTAATCCTGTTTCACAAATAAATAGCATCATAAAAATAAGAACAGGGCTAAAAGCGTTTTCTGTTGCACATAAATAGAAAAGTCCACCTAAAATAAAACCTAAACAATCGGCATCGACTTTAGGAATGCTTATTTTTGAGGCTTTTTTGTTGTGTATGATAAGAGCTAGGCTAGAAACGCTAAAAATAAGAGCAATAAAGCCAAAGCTAAAAGGAATGGCTTTTAAGAGGGATAATATATATATGCCTAAGCCTGTTGAGGCGGTTTCTGTTGAGGCTAGAGTTGTTTTGGGTGCAATAATGTGAAAAGTTAGGGATATGTAAGCCCATATTAAAAAGCATATGATGTGGTTTCCCCATGCAGGAAGAGATGGGATGATATCTGTTGGGATGTTAGAGAAAAAAATTATAAAGCCAATGGGAATTATGGTGAAAAAATAGTGCCAAAATGTTTTTAACCTAAGCAAATGACTAACAATTATTGGAATTATACCTATAAAGATACTGATAAGTGTCCATGGTGAGGTGTTATTTATGAAATCCAGTGAATCCCAAAAAAAGAAGCAATATATGAGAGAGGCTAAGAGGCTTAGGGTGATTATAAAAATGGCGGGATGTTGTTTTTTGCGTAAATTCGAATATCCCAGTAATCCTAATGACAAGATTAAAGCGATGATAGCTCCGAAAATAGAAATATAATAACGTAAATCCATATTCTACCTCTTGAGGTGCATTCTTTTTCATGGATTATAATATTGGAAGCTTTTTTCTTCAAGTGATTTGTGTGATTATGCTAATATTTGTTAAGAGCAGAGTTAATCATTTGATGCAATACCGGATAGTTGGGGTTGTTGGGGCTTATACCTTGAAAAAGAAGTTGGCTTAGGCACTGAAGGTGGAGAGATAAGATGTTTCTGGGAGTGTTCTTTGTTAAAAATCCGTTGTTTTCAGGTTGGCTATGAAGTTGTGTTAAAATAGAACTATGGTTGAGACTAACCTCTCTGGAAGAGGCTATTGCAGAAAGCTCTTTTAAAAGAGAATCTATTGTTTTGCGTCCATTCTCGGTTTTGCTGTATGAATATATGTTTTTTACGCCATTTGTTTCTAATAGAATGCTGATTGCTTGTGGAATTAGCCATTTCCATAAATTTTCTGTATCGTTTTCATTGGTGCAGCATTCAACAAGAGAATTCTCGAAAAGTGATGAAAGGGTGGTGTGAACGGGTGAGTTTTTGGGTGTGCTGATGATAAGTTTGTAATTGTTGCTTGATTGAATGATGATGTTTTTATCTTTTTGGAGCCAGCCATGAAGATAGGCATTTGTGGTTGGAATATTAAGTAGCTCGGATGTGAAAGTTGAGGGGGCGGTGGGTGTTAAATTGATAGTTTTCGTATTGTGTAGTTGTCTAGGAGATGCCAATAGCAGGTCTTTTCTGAGAAAAGGTATGTCAGAAGCAATGAAAAGAATATCGGGCTGGGACGTTTGTTCAAAAATATAGTTGAATTTGTATCTCTGATTTTGAAGATGGCTTTTATCTTTTAGGATAATATCTGTCGCATGGAGTTCGTCTGCCTCTGGAGGAGTACAGATGATGCTAATGTTGTGGCCTTTGTTTTGTAAGATGGAGGCCAAATATAGGGATTGTGCAGAGATTCCTAAAAAATGAATTTTCTGAGGAGATGATGTTTGAGTTGGAGAAGATGAAAATTTATTGAAAAACATTTGTTATTCCTTGGTTAGAATGGCGATGAAGAATCCGTCTGCTCCGCCGAGATTTGCTAAGTGAGAAGGGAGAATACGAATCCAGCCCTGCGGAGATTGTAGTTCTGAAAGTTCTTGGGGCAGTTGAGGCTTAATGATTGTAAAAGAAGGGTTGTTTTGTAAGAATTGTTCAATTTGAGTTTCCCCTTCTATTTTTGATAAGGAGCAGGTGCAGTATATTAATCTTCCACCTTTTTTTAGATGTTTGGGACATAGATTTAAAAGTTTTTTTTGAATTTCTGCCATTTGTTGTACATCATTGATGTTTTTTGTGTGCACTATTTCTGGATGTCTACGGAGAGTTCCGGTGGCAGAGCATGGGGCATCCAGAAGGATTATATCAAATAACGGTGACGTGTCTTGTGTCAGCCATTCAAGCGCATCGGCACATATTATGTTAGATGCTTTTAGGTTTAGGCGTTGGAGGTTTTCTTGTAATTTTTGCAACCTTGAGGAAGATATGTCTAAGGCTGTTACATTTGCACCAAGGCTTATTAATTGAGCTGTTTTGCCTCCAGGAGCAGCGCATATATCTAAGACGTTGAGCCCTTGTATGTTGTTTAATAATTTTACGGGAAGAGAGGCAGAAAAATCTTGAGCCCACCACAAGCCTTCGGAAAAGCCGGGGATTTGAGTGATGTTGCCATTGTTGTTAAGACGAAGCGTGCCTAGAGGAAGAGAGATTGCGTTTGGTATATGATATGTTGTTTTTGTTGTGATATCCAAAAGGGGTTCTTGTGTAGAAGCTTGTTCTATTTTGTTGCATGTTTTTTTGTTGTACGAGGCATTTATTAGGCGTCTAAATTCTTGAGGAAAAAATTCTCCTTTGTCTGCTTCTGTAAAGAGTTGTTTGTTTTGGCAGATTTTGCGAAGAACTGCATTGACGAATCCTGCAACATATTTGTTTAATTGTGTTTTGGCAATTTCTACATAGCTATTTATGATGGCATAGTCTGGAGTTTTTAAATAGATGACCTCTGTTGCTCCCAAGACCAGCAAGTAAAAGGCCAGTTTAGTGTTGGATGGTAGCTTTTTTGTGGTGAATTGTTTTATAACTTTTTTGGTGTAAACAAGGTGTCTGAAAGCAGTTTGAGTGAGCATATTAAAGAAAGCGTTGTTGGTAGAATCGGTAGAAAGAAACCGTTTTTTTGTGTCTACAGAAAAAGTTTTTTGTTCTAAAGTTTCTTGTAAAAACAAGGCGGCTTGCAGTCGGGTGTTGTCGGACATCTTTGAACTTTCGGTTACGGTTGTTGTATTATTATATTATTTAATGATGTTAATAATTACAAGCATGAAAATAGACTCTTGTCAAATATGTTAAACTAGGCTAATTTTAGTTGGATTTAAGATTTTTGAATAAGAGAATTAATTATGAAAAAATATCTGCTTTGTTTTATGCTTTTTTTGATTTCAGGGTGTGCTTCTTGGAATCCGATGGATTGGTTTTCTTCAAAAAAAATTGAGGAAAAACAACCGGAAAAGATAGTTTCTGATAATTTTTTATGGCAATCAGCGGTTGAGAAAACAGCATTTATGACAAATGTAAATGCTAATGAAGAAAGTGGCAGAATCGTGGCCGGGTGGTCTAAGATAGATGATAAGTTGTATGAAGTGAATGTGTTAGTTTTGGACAGTGTGTTACGAAGTGATAATATAAAGGCTAGAGTAAGGCGTAGGACATGGAATGGTAGTGGTTGGTCTGAGCCTCAAGAAATAGATGAGTTGAGTCGAGCTATGGAAACTGCTGTTTTAAATAGGGCTCGAGTTTTATATAGAAAAAGTATGAATTTACAATAAGGATAGGGTAAAAAAATGGCAAATATGAGATTTGATGGAAAAGAAACTTTTGCTGATTGGCAAAAAGAATGGGCTTTGGAAGATAGATATAATTTTAAGAAAATAGAAAAAAAATGGCAGGCAATTTGGGAAACTGAAAAAGCCTATAAGGTGGAAATAGATAAAAATAAAGAGAAATTTTATGCTTTGGTGGAATTCCCTTATCCATCGGGAGCCGGATTGCACGTGGGACATCCGCGTTCTTATACTGCGCTGGATGTTATTTCTCGCAAGAAAAGAATGCAGGGATTTAATGTGTTGTATCCAATGGGTTTTGATGCTTTTGGGTTGCCTGCAGAAAATTATGCTATTAAGACAGGTGTGCATCCGGCAATTTCGACAAAGGCGAATATAGAAAACTTTACTAAACAATTGAAGTCTTTGGGGTTTAGTTTTGATTGGGATAGGTGTATTGATACATCTTCTCCAGAGTATTATAAGTGGACACAGTGGATGTTTATAAAGTTCTTTGAGAAAGGACTTGCCTATAAGGATAAGATAGCAATTAACTGGTGTCCGGCGTGTAAAGTTGGATTGGCTAATGAAGAAGTGATTAATGGACATTGTGAACGTTGCGGCGCAGAGGTTGTGCGTAAGGATAAAGAGCAGTGGATGATTGCTATTACTAAATATGCAGACAGGTTGATTAATGATTTAGAAAATTTGGATTTTATTGATAGAGTTAAAGCTCAGCAAATTAATTGGATTGGCCGTTCAGAGGGCGCAGAACTGGATTTTGTTTTTGGTGAAGATAAGTTGACAGTCTTTACAACCAGACCAGACACTGCGTTTGGTGTTACATATATGGTAATGGCCCCAGAGCATGAGTTTGTGCAGAAATATATGAGCAAATTTAAAAATCCAGATGAAGTGAAAGCTTATGTTGAGGCAACAGCTAAAAAATCTGATTTGCAGCGGACAATGGATGATTCTAAAACAGGTGTTGAGCTTAAAGGAGTTAAGGCAAAGAATCCGTTTACCGGAGCAGAGATTCCCGTGTTTATATCTGACTATGTTTTGACCGGATATGGTACAGGCGCAATTATGGCGGTGCCGGCTCATGATCAGAGAGACTATGATTTTGCAAAGGTATTTGGTCTGCCAATAATTCAAGTATTGGAAGGTGGCGATATTTCTGAGAAAGCTTGGGAAGAAGATGGAACTCATATTAACTCAGGTTTTTTGAATGGAATGAATAAAGAAGATGGCATGAAAGCGGCTATTGAATATGCTGAAAAAAATGGTTTTGGTCGTGCGAAAGTGAACTTTAAGTTGCGCGATTGGGTATTTTCTCGTCAAAGATATTGGGGTGAGCCAATTCCTATGGTATATTGTGAAAAATGCGGTTGGCAAGCAATACCGGAATCTGAGCTACCGTTAACATTGCCAGAAGTTCCTGATTATCATCCTAATGACGAAGGCGAATCTCCTCTCTCTAAGGCCGGAGATTGGTTGAATGCAAAATGCCCAAAATGTGGAGGATATGCTAAGAGAGAAACAGATACAATGCCTAACTGGGCCGGGTCTTCTTGGTATTTTCTGCGTTATTGTGATCCTCATAACGATAAAGAGTTTGCATCTAAAGAGGCTTTGGATTATTGGATGAATGTTGATTGGTACAATGGGGGTATGGAGCATACCACTTTGCACTTGTTATATTCTCGTTTTTGGCATAAGTTTTTATGTGATTGTGGTTTGGTTTCAACGTCTGAGCCGTATAATCGTCGTACATCTCATGGAATGATTTTGGCAGAAAATGGTGAGAAAATGTCAAAATCGAGAGGTAATGTTATTAATCCAGATGACATTGTTGAATCATATGGAGCGGATACTTTCCGTTTGTATGAAATGTTTATAGGCCCATTTGATCAGGTTGCAATGTGGTCGGAAGAAAGTTTGATGGGTGTTTATCGCTTTGTAGGCAAAGTGTATAATTTATTTAAGAAAGTATATGCAGATGTTAAGCCAAGTGAAGATGACTTGAGAGCAATGCATAAGTGTATTTTGGAAGTTACAGAGCGTATTGATCAGATGAAGTTTAATACGGCGGTTTCTTCTTTGATGACTTATGTGAATTATCTTTCTGGCAAAAACAAGATTGCTCCGGAATTGTATGTGACACTTATAAGATTGATGTGTCCTTTTACTCCACACTTGGCAGAAGAGATGTGGGCCAGATTAGGGTATTCTTCTTTGGTTGTGACAGAAAGTTGGCCAATCGGAGATGCAAAATTGGCAGAAGATAGTAGGGTGACCTATGCTGTGCAAATTTGTGGCAAAGTAAGAGGAACTATTGAGTTGCCTAAAGATGCTCCAAAAGAAGACGTTGAAAAGGCAGCTTTGGCTTTGGAGAATGTAAAAAAACAAACAGAAGGCAAAGAAATAAAGAAAATTATTGTTGTTCCTAACAAGATAGTTAATCTTGTAGTTTAGAAGGAAAAAAAGATGAATAAAATGAAATTGTGGGTGTTTTGTTTGGCTTTTGGGGTGTCGGCGTGTGGCTTTGAACCGTTGTATGTGCAAAGAGATACATCAAGTTCTTGGTACTTTGGAGGGCAGACAGATACATCCACTGTTTCGGAAATGGCAAAAATTAAAGTAGAGCCGATTGCTGATAGATTTGGTCAGATGGTTAGGAATTCTTTGTTGGATTTGTTGACCCCTAAAGGTGTTCCACATGATCCGATTTATCGTTTGAAGACTAAATTGGTTTCTAGGCATGTTGTGCAACAGGCAATGAGGCGAGATATTACAGCAACCAGTGAGAGGGTATC
Source organism: Alphaproteobacteria bacterium (assembly GCA_015062305.1). Lineage (GTDB taxonomy): Bacteria > Pseudomonadota > Alphaproteobacteria > RF32 > CAG-239 > CAZU01. Next base: position 32,050 of record SUUX01000006.1, on the reverse strand, counting down.
TTATAAGGTTGCGTATTCTTTGTGGCAAGGAGAAAGAGAGTTGGTGAGCGGTGATAGTGTGGCTTATGTGAGTTATGATATTATGGCAAACCCTTATTCTACAACTATGGCACAGAAGAAAACAGAAGCAGATGCGGCAAAAATTGTAGCGAATGATATAGCTTTACGCCTAGGGGCTTATTTCCACTCTCAAAAGGTTAGATCAGGAGGCTTGTAGTCTGTGATATATAAGGCGGCTCAAATTGATAAATACTTAAAAAAACCAGAGGCAGGAATAAAAGGTTTTTTGGTATATGGCAGTAATGAAGGTTTGGTTGCTGAATATGTGCGCAAATTGGTGTTGAGTGTAGCAAAAGATTTATATGATCCGTTTAGCGTGGTTTATTTGAATGGCTCTGATGTTAATTCGGATCCGGGGTTGATGGTTTCAGAATATAATAGCCAATCTTTGATGGGAGATAGACGGGTTATTGTAATAAAAGATGCAGATAATAATTTGACAAAGCATTTGAAAAATTTGCTAGAAAGTTACAATTCTGATAGTTTATTAGTGGTTTTTTCTTCGTCTTTAAATAAAAAATCTTCTTTGGTGGGGCTGGCTGATGCGAGTGATGTTTTTGTATCTGTTGCTTGTTATGAAGATAGAGACGAAGATATTTTTGCGACGGCGAGAACAAAGTTTATAGAAGCGGGTGTTACTATAGGAAATGAGGCGTTGCAACTTTTGTGTGCAAGACTATCTGCAGATAGAAAAACTAATTTAGGCGAGATTGAAAAACTGATAACATATATCGGAGATAAGAAAAATGTTACAGTTGATGATATAAAATTTGTAATATCTGACCAATCTTCGTCTTCTGCAGAAGATGTTTGTTATTTTGCGGCAGGGGGATATGCCGCAAAAGCGCAAGCGGCATTGCAGAAAATGTATAATGAGGGAGAGGAACCTGTTTCTATTGTAAGGTCCTTGAGTTATCATTTTAATAAACTGCTGACTTGTTGTGCATGGGTTGAGAGGGGAGAAACCATAGATGTTGCAATAAACAAGTTGACTCCAAGATTGTTGTTTTATCGGGTTTCTTCTTTTAAGAGGCAGATGGCTTTGTGGCGTAAAGATAAAATATTGTCTGTTTTGGAATTGCTTTATAAATGTGAAAAGGATTGCAAGACAACAAATATGCCATCTTACGAGGTTTTGAGTTATGCTGTTTTGCAAATAGCATCTGCCGCTGCCAAACTGGCCAAATAAAAAGGATCACGCTTTAAGGATAAAACAAGCGTGGTCCTTTTTTATTGATGAGGATAATTTATTTGGTTTTGGTGTTGGTTGCTTCTTTGAGAGAGCACGATGGAGCAAAAACCATTGCTAGAGCCGCCAAACCAACAACGATGTAAACAATGCGACTTAAAACACTCATGGGGCCGAACAAAAAGGCAACCAAGTCAAAATTGAAGGCGCCTACCAAACCCCAGTTTAGGCCACCAATTAGGGTTAAAATAAAAGCAAGATTTTTCCAAAAGCTGTTCATTGTTTTATCTCCTTGTAAAAATATCAAATACGGTTAAGATATATGTATTGAAAAAAACCTTTCAAGCAGGAAGAAAAAGAAAATGTACAGTGAAAAAGTTGAGATTTTTATTAAGATGTGGATGGAGGAGTTTGCGATTGGGCGAACTATTGATGAAAAAGTTTGTGAAGATAAAAACGGAAATCCAATACCTTGGTATACATATCCTGCAATAGAGTATTTGAGCCAATTTGATTATTCTAATAAAAAAATTTTTGAATTTGGATGTGGTAATTCTTCTAAATTTTGGGCGTCACGAGCTAAAGAAGTTGTTAGTGTAGAAGATAATTTGAAATGGTTTGAAAAATGGCAAAAAGAAATGAAAGCTCCAAATTTGCAAGTGTTGTGGAGGGATGAAGGGGAAATTTATGAAAATGCAATCTTTGAAAGTGAAGATGTTTATGATGTGATAGTTGTGGATGGAAAAAGAAGAGAAAAATGCTGTGAAACAGCGGTAAAAAAGTTGGCAGCCGGTGGAATGATTATATTGGATGATAGCGATAGAATAAATACGAGTGAAGAATATAAAAAAGCTGTAGCTGTTCTGAAAAAAGAAAATTTGATACAAGTGGACTTTTATGGGTTTTGCCCTATGAATAATTATACAAAAACGACCTCTGTTTTTTTGAGAAGGGATTTTGATTTTTCGACGGTTGAAGCGGTTCAACCTATAGATGGAATCGGAAATTTATGGAATATGGGGCGAAAAAAACGAAAAGACTTTTATAATAAATATGGAAAATAAAAAAAAGCTCTGCAAATCAGCAGAGCTTTTTTTTATTAATTAAAAGCTTATTCAGCAGAAAAAGCTTTAGCTTGTTTGTTGGCCTCGTCATCAGTACGAGCAACGTTTACCAAAATAGTTTGAGAAACTTCCGGATGAAGATTCAATTTAACTTGGTATACGCCTAAATCTTTGATGGCTTTTTCCAAATAAATTTGGCGGCGTTCAACAGCGAAACCAGCTTCTTTTACAGCAACAGCAATGTCACGAATGGTGACAGAGCCATACAATTGGCCTGTTTCTGCAGCTTGACGAATCAATACAGCAGAAAAACCTTTGAGAGATTCAGCCAACTGGTCTGCTTGGGCACGGAGCTGTTTGTTGTGAGCTTCGAGTTCAGCCTTTTGTTTTTCATAAACAGCAAGGTTTGCCTCGGTAGCGCGCAAAGCTTTTTTCTGTGGCAACAGGTAATTACGAGCGTAACCGTTTTTTACGTTTACTTTTTCGCCCATTTTACCTAATTTTTCTACGTGTTCGAGCAAAATAACTTCCATTTCTACTCTCCTTACATAGCTACATAGGGTAATAAGCCAAGGTAACGGGCACGTTTGATTGCACGAGCCAATTCTCTTTGCTTTTTGGCAGAAACTGAAGTAATACGACTAGGGATGATTTTGCCTTTTTCAGAGATATAACGAGAAAGGAGCTTTACATCTTTGTAGTCGATTTTTAGGCCGTCTTCACCAGAAAACGGACAGCTCTTTTTTCTTCTAAAGAAAACTTGTTTAGCCATGTGCGTTCTCCTATTCTTCAACAGCAATTTCTGAACTGTCAGAGTTGAGAGCATCAGAGAACTCTTCTACCTTGACAGTCATATAGCGAATTACGTCTTCGTTAACTCTGAGCAGGCGCTCATATTCTGCAATAGCTTTTGCAGGAGCAGAAATGTTCAAGAGAACATAGTGGCCTTTACGGTTTTTTTTGATGCGATAAGCGAGGTTTTTGAGGCCCCAGTTATCTACACGGACAACTTCACCACCTTGGTCAGCAATAACTTTGCTCATTTCTGATACAATGTTGCTAACTTGTGAAGCGCCCAAATCTTGACGTGCAATTAACACGCTTTCATATTTGGTCATTATAAAATCTCCTTATGGATTTCTCAACAAATGGTTCTATTTTTTAGAACCGGTTCTTGTATAGCCAAACCTTGAGGAATGGCAAGGACAAACAGAGTAATAACATAAAAACTTAATTTTGCAAGACATTTCTGCAATATTTTTAAAGAAGCTTTAATCTTTTAGGGGTAGAGTTTAGGCTATGGAGGAAGGTTTGAGTTATGCGGTTTTTCAATGTTTTTACATTTTTAATGCTTGGTCTTGTTGTTGCTTTAGATGTTTGGGCTCAAGATTTTGGTGATGGACAAGTAGAAATTGGCTTGCAGAATTTGCAAGATAGAACTGTTGTTAGATGTTATGGTGATACGCTGGACGGAGCAAATGAGTGTGCTGAAAAGTTTGAGCAAGAAGGCTATGTTCGGTTTAGAGATATTCCTTATAATACGGCAAAGTATGATTTTTTGAAAGTGGACACTTATCCAACACGCAGGTGGCGTGATACGGAATCTGCTCCTAGATGGTAGGTGAGAATGCTAGCTAGGGTTGATACAATAACGTTTAATGGGTTGGAAGTTTTGGATGTTGATTTGCAGGTTCAATTGACTGCAGGTCTGCCCAATTTTATTATCGTTGGTTTGCCTGATAAGGCTATTGCTGAAAGCAGGGAGAGAGTTCGTTCTGCTTTGCAATCTTTAGGATTGAATTTGCCCGCCAAGAGGATTGTTATTAATTTGGCTCCGGCTGACTTGCTGAAAGAAGGGTCTCATTTTGATTTACCGATAGCTTTGTCTTTGTTGGCGGTGATGGGTGTTGTTTTGCCTGAACAATTATCTGCTTATGTGGTGATGGGAGAATTGGGGCTTGATGGCTCTGTTTTGCCAGTTAATGGTGTTTTGCCGGCAGCTGTGAAAGCAAGAAAAAGAGGAAAGGGTGTTATTTGTCCCGCTGCACAGGGCTCTGAAGCGGCGTGGGCTGGAGTTGAAAATATTGTTGCTCCTTCAAATTTGACCGAGTTGCTGAACCATCTGAAAGGTATTTGTCTGTTAGCCAAACCGGAGGCTGTGAGAGCAGAAGAAAAAGCAAATTTGTTGGATATGGCAGATGTCAAGGGGCAGGAAAGTGCAAAAAAAGCTTTGGAAGTGGCTGCTGCTGGAGGGCATAATTTGCTGATGATAGGGCCTCCGGGGTCGGGAAAATCTATGTTGGCGGCAAGATTGCCGGGGATATTGCCTCCGATGTCTGTGGAAGAGGCTTTGGATACAAGTATGATACATTCTGTTGCCGGAGAATTGAAAGATAGCAGGGTTTCTTTTGATAGGCCTTTTCGGGATCCTCATCATAATGCTTCTACACCTGCTTTGGTTGGAGGAGGAAGAAAAGCTCAACCCGGAGAAATTTCTTTGGCTCATAATGGGGTGTTGTTTTTGGATGAGTTGCCGGAATTTAATAAAGCAACATTAGAAGCTTTGAGACAACCGCTGGAAAATGGGAGTGTTAGTATATCCAGAGTTAATGCCCATACAACGTATCCGGCAAATTTTCAGCTGATTGCAGCTATGAATCCTTGTCGGTGCGGGCATTTAGGAGATCATGCTTTGGAATGCAAGAGAGCCCCTTTATGTGCACAGGAATATCAAGCAAAAATATCGGGGCCTTTATTGGATAGAATAGATATGCAAATAGAAGTGCCTGCTGTTAGTCCGTGGGATTTGGCAAATGTAAAACAGGGAGAAACATCTGCACAGATAAGAGAAAGGGTTGTAGCGGCTAGGAATATTCAGTTGCAAAGATTGCGAAAAATTGGCGAGACAAAAATATGTACCAATGCAGGGTTGAAGGGGCGTTTGTTGGAAGAAATTGTAGAGCTGGATAATGATGCTAAGTCGTTATTGGTGATGTTTGCTGAAAAAAATAAACTATCAGCAAGGGCTTATCATAGAACTTTGCGGTTAGCAAGAACAATTGCGGACTTGCAAAATGAATTAAAAGTCCTTAAACTCCATGTAGCGGAGGCATTGTCTTATAGAAGATCATTGCCAGGCAAAGTTTGAATGGGAGCATGATAATGAAGAAAAATATTGGTTTGAAAATCCTAGCGTTTGCATTGGTGCTTAGCTCTTGTAGCAAAGAAAGTCCTGAGCTGATTCCGTGTATGTGTGACGGTAGCGAATCGACTCTGGGACTGTTTGATTGTATGTGTGAGCCGATGAAGAAAAAACCTGTTAAGCGTTTTTCTTATTTGCAAGACACTCTCAAACCTCGTTATCAGACATTGATTTTGGATGAAGAACAGCAAGATGCTTATTTGTATTTGCATCAAAGAAGAGATAGTTTTGCTCCTGTGAAACTGGAATATGTTGATTTTAGAATTAGAAAAAATGGCGAATATGAAAATTATAATACCAAGCTGGGTAATTACAGATTTAGAATTTTCGGTTGCCGCAGAGAAAGCAAAAATGTCTTTTTGAATGAAGGCAGAGCAATGCAAAAAGATATGCACTTCTTTGATGTGTTTTTTGAAACGATGAATGACTATTATCCTGTGGTGGTGGATAAGACAAATCCGTATTATGCAGATTCAGACAAAATTGAGATTCCTGAATATATTATGACTGCAGAAATTACAGATTATTTTATGAATATATGTGATGAGTTTGATTGGGAGAATGTAAAGCAAAAGAAGCTGAGAAGCGGTTCTTCTGAAATGACTGTGGTTTGGCGTGTTATGAGCCTAGATAAATCTGAGGTTTATTGTCGAGGTATGACAACCGGCTATGGACAGATTTCTGAAGGAGAACCAAATGGTGAAACTTTGTTGGCAGAAAGAGCTTTTGAAGATGCTTTGACAAAAGTTCCGGAGTTGCAGTGCTTTAATGAAACATTGTCGCAGCGTATTAGACCCGAGGTGTTGGCTCAGCAGTGGGCTTTTGTGAGAGGAAAAGCGTTGGGAGAAAATACGTTTGCTGCTCAATATGCCCCAATGATGCAAGGAGTGGAGTTGTTGCAAAAATGTGTGGCTGATAAGGTGATTGTGCCAGGACAAAAGTCCCTAGCTTCTAAAGCTTTTGTGACTGAGGCTTCTGGAGGAAGGACAGTATTTGTTGATGAAAGAGGCGGTGTAAGCGGAACAGGATATGCAACCTCTGTTTGTGATACTTGTGTGGCAGAGGCTCCATGTGGTACTTGTGCAACAGAAGAAATTGTAGAAACAGTGTTGGAGCCAGTTGGTGATATGGTTGCTTTGACCCCGATAGTGGAGGATTCTGGTATTGTTGGAACAGGTTCTTCTGTGGCTATTGATGATGAATGTCAAATGGTGGCCATTGATGAGGATAGTCGTACTGTGGTCAAAAATGTGACAGTTTCCGACAATATCAAGGTCTTGGAAGACTATTGGGTGGATGTGCCGTTGGATACGAATGAAGAAGCTTTGGTTGTTGGAAAAGGAGAATTAGAAAATTCGTTTGCAAATATAGATAATTCTTTTTGTATTAAGAATAATCCTCCTTATGAAGATATGAACCCTCATAATTTGTATAAAGTTAGAGCATCTATAGTATCTGTTGAAAATATGAATGGATACAAAGGAGCGGGCTTGATTATTGCGGATAATTTAATTTTGACTTCAGCTGATTTGATGGTTAAAAATGATAATAATTTCAAAATTAAGACAATTAACGGCAAAGAAATGAAAGCTGCTGCTTTGAGAGTGAATCCTAGTAAAAATGTGGCCTTGTTGATGCTTGATGAGCCAACAAAATTTTCTCCACTTCCTTTGTCTTTGCAATTGCCAGAAGTGAATAAGGATATTTTGATGACTTTGGGTTTGTTAAATTTGGATGATGAAGGAGAAGGTTATCTGGATAATGAAGGAAAAGTTATTGGTTATCGTTGGACAGAAAGTGGAGACGCTGAGATTATAGTTGATACTTTTGTACAAACGGTTACTCTGGGCGGAGCCTTGATTGATAGACACGGTAATATTGTGGGAATGGCTCATAAGTCCAAAAAAGATGATGAAACTCCGGATTTGTTTATTCCGATAGAAACAGCTCTGAAAAGTTTGGGTCTTGAGATTTGTGGTCGTGAATTTGGAACAAGAAAGCCTGTTGGGTTTAAGACTTTTGAAACACCTTTGGCTGACGCTATTGATAATTCCAAAGATAAATCGCCAAAACCGATGAAGAGCGGTAAGAAGTAGAATAAAAAATATTCGCAAGTAAGGCCCGTTTTTACGGGCTTTACTTGCATTGGGCGAAAAAGTTTACTAAATAAGATGTAGGATTTTTTATAAAGGAAAAAAATATGACAACAATTTTGTGTGTGCGTAAAGGTAACGAAGTTGTTATGGCTGGTGATGGTCAGGCTACTTTGGGAGAGGCTGTTATTTTTAAATCTAAGTCAGTTAAAGTAAGAAGAATTGGAAATGGAAAAATTATCGCAGGATTTGCTGGAGCCGCTGCAGATGGTATTACATTGATTGAGCGCCTGGAAGCAAAGTTGGAAAAACACGCAAACCAATTGAAAAGAGCAGCAGTAGAACTGGCAAAGGATTGGAGAATGGATAAATATTTGCGCCAACTACAAGCTTTTATGATTGTGGCAGATAAAGAAACGTCTTTGGTAATATCTGGTACAGGAGAAGTGATGGAGCCAGATGATGGCATAATAGGGATTGGAAGTGGTGGAAATTATGCTATGGCAGCAGCAAAGGCTTTGTATGAAATACCTAATTTAACACTTCAAGAAATTGCAGAACGGGCAATGAAGATTGCTGGTGATATTGATATTTATACTAATCATAATGTAGTTGTGGAGAAGATAAGCAATGACTAACTTTAGCCCTAGAGAAATTGTTTCGGAATTGGATAAATTTATTATTGGTCAAGAAGATGCTAAAAAAGCGGTGGCTGTTGCCTTGCGTAATAGGTGGAGAAGAATGCAATTGCCAGAAAAACTAAGAGAAGAGATTGTGCCAAAAAATATTTTGATGGTTGGTCCAACGGGAGTGGGAAAAACAGAAATATCTAGAAGATTGGCAAAACTGGCAAAGGCTCCGTTTATTAAAGTTGAAGCAACTAAATTTACAGAAATCGGATATGTGGGACGAGATGTTGAAAGTATAATTAGAGATTTGGTTGAAATTGCCTTAAATGACACCAGAAAATTAATGCGCAAGCAGGTTTGTGCCAGAGCAGAAGATGGGGCAGAAGAAAGATTGTTAGAGGCTCTTGTTGGTTCAAATGCAGGAGATGAAACAAAACAGAAGTTTAAACAAATGTTGAGAGATGGAAAATTGGATGATAAGGAAATAGATATTGCCTTATTGGACAATGGAAATGCATCTATGCCGACAATAGACATTCCAGGTATGCCAGGGGCATCTATGGGGATGATTAGTTTGGGCGATTTGTTGGGAGGAAGTTCTCCTAAATATAAGACAAAGAAAATGAAAGTTGCTGATGCTCATAAAGTGCTGATAGATGAAGAGTGTGATAAATTGTTGGATAATGATTCTATCACAAGAGAAGCAATAAAAGCTGTTGAAAATGATGGAATAGTGTTTATTGATGAGATTGATAAAATTACAGGAAAATCAGAAGGTGGACGAGCAGATGTGTCTAGAGAAGGGGTGCAAAGAGATTTGTTGCCTTTGATTGAAGGAACTACGGTTACAACAAAACATGGAATGGTTAAAACAGATCATATTTTATTTATATGTTCTGGCGCTTTTCATTTGGCAAAGCCTTCTGACTTGTTGCCAGAGTTGCAGGGTAGGTTACCAATAAGAGTGGAACTTAAAGCTCTTAATAGAAAAGATTTTGTAAGAATACTAACGGAGCCAGAGGCAAATTTAATAGAGCAGTATATTGCTTTGTTGGGGACAGAAGAGTTTGCTTTGTCTTTTGAGCCTAAGGCTATTGAAAAAATTGCAGATATTGCTGTAGAAATAAATGAAAATGTGGAAAATATTGGAGCGCGGCGATTGCATACAGTGCTAGAGATATTGCTGGAAGAAATAAGCTTTGCAGCCTCAGATAAAAGCGGACAATCAATATTAATAACACCTCAGATGGTTGAAGAAAAATTGGGTAAGTATACTAAAGCAACAGATTTATCTAAGTTTATTTTATAATGTCTTTTGGGGTTTATATACATTGGCCATTTTGCCGCAGCAAATGCCCTTATTGTGATTTTTTCAGTAAGGTGAAGTCTGATGTGCCTCAAGATATGTTGATTGATAAATATGTTGATGATTTAGCATATTATGCAGCAAAAACAAAAAGAAGAAAAGTTTCTTCATTGTTTTTTGGGGGAGGAACGCCGTCTCTTTTAACGCCTAAAAATGTGGAGAGAGTGATTGACGCTGTCGATAAATTTTGGGGTTTTGGTGATAATGTAGAGATATCGTTGGAAGCAAACCCAAATACAAATAAGCCCAATTTGTTTGAAGATTTACGTAAAGCAGGTATAAACAGATTGTCTTTGGGTGTTCAATCTTTGAACGATGAAAGTTTGAAGTTTTTGGGTAGAACGCACAGTGTGGAAGATGCTTTGTTGGTGGCTGAAAAGGTGGTGCGTGTCTTTGATAATCATTCAGCAGATATGATGTATGCTTTGCCAAATCAAAATAAAGAGATGTGGCAAAAAGAGTTGATGCAATTTTGTTCGTTAGGTTTTCGGCATTTATCGTTGTATCAACTTATGATAGAAGAAGGAACTGTTTTTGCAAAAAAAGGCGTGCAAGCACTGAATGATGATGCGGCAGTGGCTTTGTATACAATGACAGGAGAAGTTCTTGCAGAGTATGGGTATAAACAATATGAGGTATCTAATTATGCAAAGGATGGGTTTGAGTGCAGACATAATAAGCTGTATTGGCAAGGAGATGATTATGTTGGTGTTGGACAGGGAGCGCACGGAAGAATAAGTGTTGATGGTCAAGTTTGGGCTGTTGAGCATTGTAGAAAAATGGAGGCTCTTACTAAAGAAGAAAGAGCTGAAGAATTGGTTTTGATGGGACTAAGGTTGGTTGAAGGAATTAATAAGAAACATTTTGAAGATTGTTGCGGTTTGAGGTTTGATGATTTTGTAAGCAAAGAAAAAAAACAAGAGTTAGAACAAAGTGGTTTGATACAGGATACTGATATCAAGGTAAAGGTAACAAAAAAAGGTTTTGTACTGTTAAATAAAATTATTGAAAGTCTAGTCTGTTATTCCCCAATTTCCATTAACAATAATTAGTAGTAAAACAAGAAAAAAAAGCATGCAGAAACCAGCTTTGACAGAGATGTTATCTGGAATTTTGTTGTGCTTGTTTAGGATATATACAAATATTGGCGCTGATAAAACTAAGGCAACAACGTATCCGGGGTTTGGGGCAAGACGCATCGCCATAGTTTTTGATGCAATAAGAAGTGTTGAGAAGCCGATGATATATATGCCTGTTTTTACAATTTCAGGAGCAAAGACGTTGCTAAAGAATGTCTTGGTGTTAGGTTGTTCTTTTTTGATATATTGAATTGTATTGTAGCATCCGCTTACAAAGGTGGCGACGACTAAATAATAAGTTAAATTAGACCAAACATCTTGTCCCATCATCGCAATTTCTTTGGTGGCTATGCTCATGCCGGCGAGAGCAAAGATGGCTGGAATCATATAGAGAGCAACGGCTCTGCTGATGGGGGTTTTTATCATATACCAATAGCTGACAGTGAACCCTGCAAGAACGAATGTTAAGGTTATAAAGACATTTTCGTTTGCGATAAGTTCAAAAAATAAATTTGGGGTCATAATCCACCATATGATGGTTGTGATTAATGACGATACGGCTAGTGTTCGTGAAGTGGGCCCTGCTCCATATTGAGCAGAAGAGAAAAATAAATGGGAATCGTAAATGCCAATTAACCATCCTTGAAAAATTAATAAAGCCCAATTGAACGCAAGTGTTTGGGGAGGAAATAAAAAAAGAAAGGGAAAAAAGATAATTGCAATACCAAAGCCTCGCCATATTCCTAAAATGTAGCCATTAAATTTGTGGCGTTGGTTTACGAGGGTATATAAGGCAGTGAAAAAACCATAAATTAACCCATTGATAATCCATAGCATTGTACAATTTATCCTTTGTTTTAGGTATATTTTATATAGGCTTTTAGATATGGGATTAAAGGGGTATTTTAGTTTTTTCTTAAATCTCTTGTGTTATGAATGGGGTGTTAGGAGGAGCTATGTTAGAGAAATGGATTAGAGCCGCTAAGGTTTATTTTGATCGCAGAATGTTAAAAATGGTGCTGTTGGGTTTTTCCAGCGGTTTTCCTTATTTGTTGGTTTTTGGAACTTTTAATTTGTGGTTGAAAGATGCAGGAGTCTCCTTGGCAGCAATAGGATTGTTTTCTTTGGCTAAAGCTCCTTATAGTATGAAATGGATATGGTCGCCAATTGTTGATAGAGTTCAGTTGCCTTTATTTGGAAAATTGGGACGGCGTAGAGGTTGGGCATTGTTTTCGCAATTGCTGTTGTTTTTTGCGTTGTTAGGGATGTCTATTACAAATCCGACGTTAAATCCTTGGCATATGGCTGTTTTTGCTTTTTTGACTGTTGTTGCTTCTGCAACGCAAGATATTGTTTTGGATGCATATAGAATCGAGAGTTTTAATAATAGAGAACAGGGTGCCGGAGTGGCAGTTTTTGTTTTGGGATATCGGATCGGAACGATTTTTTCTGGAGCCGGAGCTTTATTTTTGGCTGCGGTAATGAGTTGGGAAGATGTCTATAAAATAATGACTTTGGGGGCTGTTGTTGGAATGGTTACTATTTTGCTCTCTAAAGAACCCAAAAAATTAAAGGAAAAAAGTGCAAAAAAGAAAAAAGAGAATTTATGGAAAAGAGGGGTGCTTTTTTTGAAAAATGCTCTTTATGGTCCATTGGCTGATTTTATGGCAAGACCTCATTGGTTGTTAATTTTATTGTTTGTGTTTTTGTATAAAATGAGTGATGCTTATATTGCACCGATGGCTTATCCTTTTTATGATGATATGGGGTTTTCAAAAATTGAAATTGCATCTGTAATAAAGGTTTATGGCATTATTGCTACTATTGCAGGAACCCTTTTAGGAGGTTTGGTGGTTAGCCGATTTGGCATTATAAAATCTTTGCTTTGGTGTGGGGTTTTGCAAGGATTGTCTAATTTAGTTTTTGTATGGCAAGCAGAAGTAGGACATAATATTTATGCTTTGATGGTTACGATTTCTGTGGAAAATATATCTGGAGGGCTAAGTACTGCAGCTTTTGTGGCGTATCTTTCTTCGTTGTGTAATGTTGCTTATACAGCAACACAATATGCTTTGTTATCATCTTTTATGAGTTTGGCCAGAGACGTGTTTGCAGCAACATCGGGATTTGTTGTGACGGCTGTTTCTTGGTCTGCTTTTTTTACTTTAACATCTTTAATGTCTGTGCCAGCGTTGTTAATTCTGTTGTTTTTGGTAAGACATCGCTCGATGGGCGGGGCTTTAGACTTTGTAGGGCATGCGAGAGTAAATGAAGTCGCTGATACAATTGGGGAGAATCGAGACTAACCATGTGGCAAAACGCATTGGCCAAGGAAAAGCAATTAGCCCAATGTTTTTATCTAGCCTGGTGGCAATGATTTCTGCTGCCTTTTCTGCCTCCATAAAGAATGGCATAGGGCACGTGTTTTTATCGGTTATTCGAGAACGAACAAATCCAGGGCAGATGACCGAGACATTAATGTTTTCTGGTTTTAACGCTAGGCGAAGAGCCTCTCCCCATGCTTTAACACAAGCTTTGCTTGCACTATATGAAGGACAGGATTTTAATCCGTGATATCCGGCAATAGAACTGGTTATGGCAATGGTTTTAGGGGCGTTATCTTTGCGAGCTTTGTATAGTTCTATGGTTGGTAGTACGGTGTTTGCAACACCCATTACATTGGTGTTGAGGGTGGCATAAGCGTTTTCAGTTGTTTCGGCTCCTGTAGAAACGCCTGCGTTGGCAAAAACGATGTTTAATGGAGCTTGTTTATTGCAAGAGGTTATCCATGAAGATACTTCTTGTTTGTTTGTGATATCTATTTTTTGAAAAAAAACATTTTTGCATCCTACTTGTTGACATTTGTTTGCAACATTTTGAAGACGTTCTTCGTTTCGGCCACAAATAAAAATATTGCGAGCTTTGTGAGATGCGTAATATAAGGCAAGGGCCTCTCCAATTCCACTGGAGGCTCCAGTAATTAGAATATTTTTGTTGATTGGCATGTTTTTTCTCCAAAGTAAAAACTTGTTAAGTTTTTTGTTGTATGTTGGTTTAAAATATAACAAGGAGTAGTGCTTTGAGTATATCAAGTATGACAGGCTTTGCAAGAGCCACCGGAGAATTACAGACAGGTTTACATGATGTAAAATGGTTGTTTGAAGTTAAAAGTGTGAACGGGAAAGCATTGGATATTAAAACCAAGTTGCCGTTGGAATATGAGGATCTGTCTTTTGAATTAAAAAGAATTGCAGGAAAATATTTGCAACGAGGAAATGTTAGTGTCTTTTTGGAACTGCAAAATTGCAACGAAAATACACAAGTTAAAATAAATGACGCTTTGTTGAAACAGTTAACAGATAAGGCAATAGAGCTTTATTATAATTATGAAAATGAACTGGAAAAGCCTAGGAGCACAGATCTTTTATCAATGCGCGGGGTGGTAGAAACAGTTGAAACACCTTTTTCTGATGCTGATAGGGCTATATTGTGCGCTCATTTGATGGAAGATTTTGAGGTGTTGTGTCGCAAATTGGCTGTAGACAGAAGGAATGAAGGAGAAAAGGTTCAAGGAGCTCTTAGTGCAATATTGGAAAAGATATCTGCTATAGTACAAAGGTTGGAAGATATTGCAAATAGTCAACCAGAAAAAATAAAGAAAAAACTAGATGAGCAAATAAAACAGTGGCTTGGAGATGCAAATATCAATGAAGATCGTTTGGCTCAAGAAGTTGTTTTGTACGTTACCAGAGCGGATGTAAGAGAAGAAATTGATAGGCTTAAGGCGCATATTCAGACAGCAGCTGAGCTGTTAAACTCGTCTGAAGCAGTTGGTAGAAGACTTGATTTTTTGTGCCAAGAACTTAATCGAGAGGCAAATACAACATGTTCAAAGTCAAGCGATGTTGAACAGACAGCCTTGGGAATGGAATTGAAAGCTCTGATAGAGCAATTTAGAGAACAAATTCAAAATATTGAATAAGGAAAAGAGTTATGAATGAAATCATTAATCGTTTACGCAAGGTTAGAAAAGGCGCTATGTTTATTATTGAGGCTCCTTCCGGTACAGGTAAAGGAACGGTAATAAAAGAATTGTTGAAAAATGATTCAAACATAAAATTTTCTATTTCTGTAACAACAAGAAAACCTCGAGAAGGAGAAGTTGAGGGAGTGGATTATTATTTTGTTTCAGATGAACAGTATAATGAATTTATGAAACAAGATGCTTTTTATGAATATGTAGATTCTCAATATGGTTCAAGATATGGGACTTTGCGCTCTGAGGTTGATAGTTTTATTAATGTTGGACAAGATGTGATATTTGATATGGATTGGGCAGGGGCTAGACAAATGAAAGAAAAGGCCGGTCAAGATGTGGTTACTATTTATTTGCTTCCGCCGTCTATAAAAGAATTGCGCTCAAGATTGGAAAACAGAAAAACAGATTCAAAAGAAGTAATAGAACAAAGAATGGGCATTATCTTAGATAAGATGAGTCATTGGACTGAATTTGATTATGTTATTGTAAATGTTGATTTGCAAGAAACGGTTACTAAAATTCAAAAAATTATATCTGGAGAAAGGATGAAAAGAGTGCGCCAAGTTGGGCTGAAAAAGTTTGTGAGAGAGCTAATAAAAGAAGTTGGAAGCAAATAATTATTTGCTTAGTTCTTCTCTTTGATGAGAATCCATAGCTTTGTAGACTTTGATGGCGTTTTCTTTTGCTTGGGGAACTTGGAGGGTTTCTGCTTGTCTGTATAGGCGGAAAGCAGCGACGAAGTCTTTTTGTACGCCGACTCCTTTAGTGTACATCCATGCTAAAACTTCTATAGCTTTAGGTTCTTTTTGAGATGCTCGGAGATTGATTTCTTCTAGGTCTAGCGGAGTGACACGATTTTCGGCAATAGCCTTGAGGGTTTCTTGCCATTGTAATTCTTTTGCGATACGTTCTTCTTCTTTTTGGCGGCGTTCATTTGTAAGATTGATAGATTTTGTGAAGTTTTGGGTTGAAGGCTGTTTTTCTATAACTTGGTTTAGAAGTGTTTCTTCAGATAAAACATCTGGCTCGGCTCTGTTTTTTATAAACATTGGTAGGTATCCCTGATTGTCTGAGCGAATTACATCGCGGTACAAATCATCTAAGCTGGAAGCAAATGACATTCCAGGGAAGAGCATTAATGCCAATAAATAAAAAAAAGTGTTAACTGAGTGTTTCATTTCTTTATTGCAAGTTTTTTTTACGATATGATATTATCAGTAGCGGTAGTTCTATACCAGTATAATTTGTTGCTTATGAACAATAAAGGATAAGAAATGAAGAAGATTTTTAGTTCAATTACAGAAATTGTCGGAAAAACTCCTCTGGTCAGATTGTGCAATTGGGAAAGAAGAAAAAATTTGCGAGCCTGTATGTTGGCAAAATGTGAGTTTTATAATCCTTTATTCTCAGTTAAGGACAGAGCTGCATTGAAAATGATTGAACAAGCGGAAAAAGACGGTTTGGTTAACGAAAACACTATTTTTGTTGAGGCAACAAGCGGAAATACAGGGATTGCATTGGCAGCAATGTGTGCGGCAAAAGGGTATAAACTTGTGGTGACAATGCCCGAAAATATGAGCAAAGAAAGAGTTGTGATAATGCGCTATTTTGGTGCAGAAGTTATTTTGACACCTAAAGAAGATGGAATGAAAGGAGCTTTGGCCAAAGCAGATTTACTGAGAGAAAAAAATCCTAATGTGGTGATGTTTGAGCAATTTATTAATAAGGCAAATGTTGATGCTCATAGATTTGGAACAAGCATGGAGATTATGGAAGATACTAAAGGTGAAATTGATGTTTTGGTGGCAGCAGTAGGAACATCTGGAACTCTTAGTGGGATTGCATCTACATTAAAGACTTATAATCCAGATTTGTATGTTGTTGCTGTGGAGCCGAAATCTAGTGCCGCTTTGAGTGGTGGAAATATTGGCCCTCATGATATTCCGGGAATAGGATCGGGGTTTGTGCCGCCGTTATATGATAAGGCTCTTGTTGATGAGGTAATGGTCGTTTCTGATGAAGATGCTTGGTTTACTGCGGCTGAAGTGGCCAAATTAGAAGGATTACCTGTTGGGATATCGGCCGGAGCATCGTTGAAGGCTGCCTATGATTTGGTGCAAAGAGAAAATTTTGAGAATAAGAAATTTGTTGTTATTCTGCCCGATTCAATAAATAATTATATTTCGAGGTTGATTGAAAAAAATAATGATAGTACGGGTAAATTTTGATTAAATATGTTGCCAAGAGAGCTTTTTGGCGTTATTTTGAGGCATGTATTGAATATTTTGAAGTAGAAAAAAATGAAACCAACATCTATTTTGGGGCGCTATTTAACTAAGCAAATTTTGCTAAATTTCTTGGCTGTGTTGTTTATGGTGTTGAGCGTTATAATGCTATTTGAGGTGGTGGAGTTGTTGCGAAGAACTTCAGGGCGTTATGAGGTGAGCTTTTGGTATGTTTTGGAATTGGCTATTACAAAAATGCCAAAGACAATAGAGATGGTGTTTCCTTTTGTGGTTATGATTTCTGCAATGGTAACCTTTTGGAAGGTTAGTAAAACAAATGAATTTGTGGTTATGCGAGCTGCCGGAGTTTCTATTTGGGGTTTTTTGACTCCTGTGTTGGTTACGGTTTTTATGGTTGGTGTTGTAAATGTGGCATTGGTGAATCCAATTGCTGCTGATATGTATGATTTATATGAGACTTTGGAATATCGATTAAAAACTAAAAATCCGAAAGCTGTTTTATTTTCGGATAAAGGTCTGTGGATTAGAGAAGCAATAGATGATGACAATATCATGGTTTTGCAAGCCAATTCTTTGCGTCAAGAAAAGGACGACTTGTTTTTGCGAGGAATTACTATTTTGGAAATGGATAGGCGCTCTCAGCCAGGCAGACGGTTGGAAGCCTTTGCCGGTACGTTAAAAGACGGTTTTTTTGATTTGAAAGATGTGAGGATTTTTAAATCAGGGTATCCTACAGAGATAAAAAATAGTCTTACGTATAAAACAACTCTTGATGTGGAAAGAATTAAAGAAAATTTTGCGGCGCCAGAAGCTATTTCTTTTTGGGATCTGCCAGATACTATACGTTTCTATGAAATGTCCGGTTTTTCGGCTCAGCGACATAGGTTGAGATATTTATCTTTGTTGGTTTCTCCTTTTTTGTTATGCGCAATGGTTTTGGTTGCGGCGGTTTTTGCTTTGAGGCCAAATAATCGTCGAGGAGGGGTAATGTTTTTGATTGTGGGGGGGATATCTACGGGATTTATAGTATATTTCTTAACACAGTTGGTTTATGCTTTTGGGATTAATGGTTACATTCCCGTTGGATTGGCGGTTTCTACTCCGGCATTGATAGCGGCATTGATAAGTGTGTCTTTGTTGTTGCATTTGGAGGACGGTTGATTATCGAGATTTTTTGTTCGAGATAATTTTAATTTTTATTTTTTTGATATCTTGTTTAGTTAATTCTTGGTTGTTTTTTTCACTGATTTTTGTTGCAATTTTACGGTTGCGCCTGTTTTGAAACTCTTGGTTGATAAGTTGTTTGTTTTTGAGGCGAATTTGGTCTCTTTTTTGTTGTTCTTGGAGTTGTTTTTGTGTTTTTTGAGATAGAAGATGTTGTTGCTTCTTGATGTTTATGATGTCTTGAGAAATGGTGGCTATTTGTTGATGTTGAATAGTTATTTCT
The DNA here is from genome assembly GCA_015062305.1 of Alphaproteobacteria bacterium. Taxonomy (GTDB): domain Bacteria; phylum Pseudomonadota; class Alphaproteobacteria; order RF32; family CAG-239; genus CAZU01. The sequence continues at coordinate 13,636 of SUUX01000006.1, read as the reverse complement.
TTTTTTATTTTTTGAGAAATTTGTGGGTTTTTGGCAATGACATCCAGATATAGAGATTTTTCATGCAATGTTTTTAACATGTTTTCGACGGCTTCTATTTCATTGTATGGAAAAATTTTTAATAAAAAATCAATAGATGAAGGTTGTTGCGTGGTTGATGTGAGATTTCTTGTATTTAAATAGTTAGAAATGCGAAGATTTGCTTGTGAGGATAGGATGTTTAAACAATTGATTATTTCTTCTTCGTCTTCGGAATCTATGTTTAAATTTATTAGCATAAAAATAAGAATAGAAATACTTTCTGTTGTGATTTGTGGAAGGTATGTTTGAATTTGTTTTATAAATTGTAGAATGTGTTGTTTGTAGGCTCGGTTGCCTACTTCGCTAATTTTGGAAGGGTCTTCACTAAACAGCTCTGCGTTTTGTTCTGCTAAAAAGGCTTGTTTTGATGCTTCTGACAATAATTCTTGGATATCTATTTCGTATAAATCGTTCATTTGACAAAACCGCCAGATTGAATGTTGAATAGTTTGGCATATTTGCCATTTTGTTTGAGAAGAGAATCGTGAGATCCTTCTTCAATAATTTTGCCTTTTTCTAGATAGATTATCCTATCCATTTCTCTTAGAGTGGAAAGTCTGTGGGCAACGGCAATTACCGTTTTCCCTTTCATAAGTTTAGATAAAGACGCTTGTATGTGTTTCTCGTTTTCACTATCTAGAGCAGAAGTTGCTTCATCAAAAATTAAGATGGGAGCATCTTTTAAGATTGCTCTGGCAATGGCTATTCTTTGTCGTTCTCCTCCAGATAGGATTACTCCTCTATCTCCAACTTTAGAATCGTATCCTTCTGAAAGATTTTTTATAAACTCATGTGCTGATGCTTTTTTTGCGGCAGATATGATTTCTTTATCTGAGGCATTGGTCTTACCGTAACGAATGTTTTCTTTTAGGCTCCGATTGAATAGGCATACATCTTGTGGTATGGTCGCAATGTGTTTGTGTAAAGAATCTTGTGTAAAGGAGCGGATATCTGAGCCATTTATTTGAATGGAGCCATTATTTATGTCATAATACCTGGCTAATAGTTTTATGAAGGTTGATTTGCCGGAGCCACTGGGACCGACAAGTCCAATTTTTTCTCCTGGCTTGATGTTAATGTTAAGGTTGTTAAAAATTTGGTGGTTGTTTTTGTATGCAAAATCTACATTTTGGAAGGATATTTGAGCTTTAGATGTATTAAGCTTTTTGGCATTGGGCGTATCTACAATTTCCGGAGTTGTGGCAATGGTGTCTAGGGCGGAATTTATTTTTCCAAATATGCGAGAAAGCTGGTTGTATGTCCATGTAATGTTGAAAACAACACCGTTCATTGTTGTAAATAAGCCATTTACAAAAATAAAGTCTGTTGGACTTAAGATGTTGTTTTTGAAAAGGACGGCTGTATAGATGAGAAACCCGAAGAAAGAGCAAACGGTGATAGTGTGTTGGGTGAATATAATAACAGCTCGTCCAAACTCTTCTTTGGTTTCGGCGGTGCGTAGCGTTTTGAGCGTTTTTAGTAGGTTTAATCTTTCGTATTTGAAATTAGCAAAGCTTTTTATCTCGCTATAATTTGCAATAGAATCTACAATCATGCCGTTGGCAAGGCTTTGTTTTGAAGAAGATTCTTTGGATAGTTTGTGTAGTTTGTTTCCAAGGTGTAAGCCAACAAGAAGCATGCAAAAAACCCAAAAGGCAAAGACGGGAGTTAGCCACAAACTGACCGAGCTGAGGACTATTATGCCAATAGAGGCATAGCAAACACTCCAGATGCTGTCTAGACAATGTTGAAATATTTCTGCTGTTCCGCTTTGAAGTTGCTGGACTTTGTTAGAAATATTGCCAGCCATTTCTTCTGAAAAATAAGCAATAGAATGTTTGTTGACATAGTCAAATACATCTCTGATTACGATAGTTCTTAGCTTGGGTGCTATTTTGGCTACAATGAGGAAACCACTGTTTGGAACGCTTGTTCCTAATAATTGAAGGATAAAGGCAAGAGTTATGCATTTGAGGATGTTTTGCCATGCATTGGGAGTGGAAGCAAAAGCCGAAACAGTTTCGTAAGTTTGGGCCAGATAATAAGGCATAAACTGACGACAAGTCTGACCGATAACAAGCAATAAAAGCATTAGTAAAAAAGCCCATTTAAATATTTTTACATAATGCCAGATAAATTTTGATGCTGTTTTTTCCATTAGTAGAGTTCTTTTTAACACTAAATTGACACTTTTGAATTATTATAATATTATATCTTTAATATTTTATAAAAAAACAATATGGGGCGATGGAGATGGAAACTCAGTATTATACATTGATAGAAAAACAAGATTTTTATGAAATTATCGAAAATAAATATGGCGAGTTGGCGATATTTATTGATGCTAGAGAAGGGGCTCCTAAAGAACCTGTGTTGGAGTTTGATGGTAAAAAGACGGCTTTGCTTAAAAGAGATGCTCACTTAGCTGTGCGTTTGGACGGAATAAATGAAGAAACGGTTGCTCCTTTGGCAGAATCGGAGTTTGTGCTAATTGTTGAGCTTAAGGGAAAAATGGTTGAGCGTACATATGGCGTTCCTGTTGATAATGTTGAAGAAATTGTATTTGAAGGAAAATCGACCAGAGCAGATGAATTAGTTAAGGCAAAAAGCAAAGATGAGTTGTTGCAGCAATTTGGAGCTGTAAAAGTTTGGTCGTGTGGTGAAAAATAGCAGAGGTGACAATGATAGGTTTGGTTTTGGTGACCCACGGTAATTTAGCGAATGAATTTATTTCTGCAATGCAACATGTGGTTGGAAAGCAAGAGCAAGTTGCAGCTGTTTGTATTGGCCCGGAAGATGATATGGAGCAACGCCGTGTTGAAATTATCAAAAAAGTAGAAGAAGTTAATAGCGGAAATGGAGTGGTGGTTTTGACAGATATGTTTGGCGGAACCCCTTCTAATTTGGCTATTTCTATTATGGATAAGGCAAAAGTGGAAATTTTGGCTGGAATGAATTTGCCAATGTTGATAAAAATTGCCACGTTGCGTAAAGAAAAAGATTTAAAATCTACCGTAGAAGGAGCTCAAGATGCCGGGAAAAAATATATTAATATTGCATCACAGCTCTTGGGAGTATAGCGATGGCTAATTGTTGTTCTAAAGATTTGGAAATAAAAAATAAAAAAGGACTGCACGCAAGAGCAGCGGCTGCTTTTGTGAAGACATTGGAGCCTTTTGATGCGGTTGTAGAGGTGGAAAGAATTGGGCAAAAAGTTGATGGTTGCTCGATTATGGGCTTGATGATGCTGGCGGCTTCGAAGGGAACTACAATTAAAGTTTCTTGCTCAGGAGCTCAAGCAGCAGAGGCAATGGAAGCTTTGGAAAATTTGTTGGACAATAAGTTTGGGGAAGAATAGCGTGGCGGCGAAAAAAACTAAAGCGCCAAGAAATAAAACAATTGAGCTGTCTCGAATCGAGGCAGCTTTATATGTTTCTCAGTCTTTGAATTTAAAAAAACAAGCAAAAGAATCCGATGTTGAAAATCAGGTAATTTATCAAGATTGTTTGAAAGCGATGGATCTATTGCCAGATAATTTTGTGGATTTGATGATTGTAGATCCTCCTTATAATATTACCAAAAATTTTGGGAAAAATATATTTAAGGAAATGGAAGCTAAAGAATATATTAAGTGGATGGATCAATGGTTATCAAAAACTGTAAGATTGTTAAAGGAAGATGCTTCTGTGTATATTTGTTCTGATTGGAAGACATCTTTGTTTATTCCGGAGGTGGCAGGAAAATATTTTGTTTTGCAAAATAGAATTTCTTGGGAAAGAGAAAAAGGAAGAGGGGCGCTAAATAATTGGAAAAATTGTTTGGAAGATATATGGTTTTTTTCTAAGACAAAAAATTATACGTTTAATTTGGATGCTGTAAAAATACAACGGCCGGTTTTGGCTCCGTATAGAGATGGAAAAGGAAAACCGAAAGATTGGACAGAAACAGAAGGGCAAAAATATAGGTTAACATCGCCTTCTAATGTATGGACAGATATATCTATTCCATTTTGGTCGATGCCTGAAAATACATCTCATCCAACTCAAAAACCCGAGAAACTGATAGCAAAATTGATATTGGCCTCAAGTAATGAGGGCGATATGGTGTTTGATCCTTTTTTGGGATCTGGGACTACGGCAGTTACAGCTAAAAAATTGAAAAGACGATTTTTGGGAATCGAAAGAGAAAAAGAATATGTGGCTTTGGCTTTAAAAAGGCTAGATATGGCAGATGAAAACTCGACTATTCAGGGTTTTGAAGATGGTGTATTCAAAAGTCGTAATGGGGCATTGTGAAAGAGGTAACTATTTGGTTAGGGTGTATTGTTTTTGTTGTTTAGTATCTTAAATTGATTTTTGTACGTAATTGTTAATTTATTAGGAGAAAAATAATGTCATGTAAAGATATGAGAGACAACCCAAGCAAAATGGCCTCTGCAAAAAATACGAAATCATCAACATCTAAAGAAAATAATAATAACAATGAGACAAAGTCATCTTCTGGTAGCGGATGCGGTTGTGGGTGTAGTTCTAAGTATTAATTTTTAGGTAAAATAGATATGCCTCTTGTCAAGTTTTGCTGACAGGGGGCATTCTTTGTGTTTACTATTTTTATTTATTGATTATATAATGCTGTTTGAAATGATATTTATGAATGAGGTTTTGTAAAATGAAAAAATGGCTGTTTTTAGCGTTTGGTGTTTTGTTTGCTACGTCTGCAAGAGCACAAAGTGCTGAGAATATTAGTAGAATAGAAGCATATTTGAACAATATAAAAAGTTTGGAAGCTACTTTTGTGCAAATGGCTAGCAATGGCGCTACGGCAGAAGGACGGTTATTTATAAAAAAACCAAATAAAATTAGAATGGAATATGCTGACCCGGTGAATGTATTGATAGTCGGAGATGGTAATTTTATTGTATATAATGACACAGAGTTGAAACAAGTTACGCATATTGATTATGATGATATTCCTGCATCGTTAATATTGGCAAATGATATTAAAATAGATGGTGAAAAAATCAAAGTTACGGATTTTTATCAAGATACAGGTTCTACTTCGATAACTCTTGATTATGCCGATAAAGGCGATTTAGGGCCAATTACGTTGGTGTTTTCGAATAATCCGATGGAGTTAAAACAGTGGAGAATAGTGGATCCTCAAAGTGTAGAGGTCGCTGTTTCTTTGTATGATACACAAAAAGATAAGCCTCTAGATGATAAAATATTTAAGTTTAAAGAAAAGAAATCTGCGATAAAAGGATATAAAAAAAGATAAAATGGGATGTTTGAGACTTGCAACTTGGAATGTTAATTCGATAAGAATACGACTTGATGCTTTGGAGCTTTTTTGCGCATTAACAAAGCCAGATGTGTTGTGTTTGCAAGAAGTTAAAGCAAGAGAGGAAGACTTCCCTTTTGAGGCGGTTAAAAAACTGGGGTTTGAGCATATTGCTTTGTATGGTCAACCAGGGTACAACGGAGTGGCAATTCTTTCTAAACATGAACTGAGTAATGTAGAAAAATGCAATTGGGTTGGCAAGAAGGATGCCAGACATATAAAGGCTAAAATTTTTGACGATATAGAGTTAAATAATATATATATTCCTGCAGGGGGAGATGTGCCGGACCCAATGGAAAATTTGGCTTTTGCTCATAAGTTGTGTTTTATGGATGATATGTCAGAATATTTTGAGCAACATAAAAAAGAGTTGGCTCAAAAAAATATGATATTGTGTGGTGATTTTAATGTCGCTCCTTCTGAGAATGATGTTTGGGGACATAAACAGTTGTTAAAGGTGGTTTCTCATACTCCTATAGAGGTGGAGCGATTGACAAGATTGTTTAAGTCTTTGGATTTTGTTGATGCTGTACGGCATTTTTACCCAGAACCAGAGAAGGTGTATTCTTGGTGGAGCTATAGGAATCCGAATTGGCGAACCAATAATAAAGGGCGCCGATTGGATCATGTTTGGGTGTCGGCAGGTTTGCAAAATAGGTTACTTGGTGCGCAAATTGTTAAAGAAATGAGATTGAGTTCTCGTCCATCGGATCATGTGCCGGTGATTGTTGATATAAAAGTTTAATTTTGAAGTTGGTATCCACCATCTACTGTTTCAATTATAGGGTCTGAGGCTTCGTCTGCTTCTACTTTTTGCCTGAGTCTGTAGATATGGGTTTCTATTGTGTGAGTGCTGGCATCGGGAGAATAGCCCCAAACCTCTTGTAGTAATTCGGTTTTGCTGACAATTCTATTGCGATTTTTGTATAAATATTTGATTATTGCGACTTCTTTTTCTGTCAGTTTGATAGATTTATTGTTTTTGTTATTGACGATATCTTTTTTCATTGGTCGCAAAGTATATTGATTAAATGTAATGTATCCGTTTTCGGTGTTTTCAAAGAGATTAATGCAAGAATTTATCTTGTCTAGAAAATCAGATAATAAAAAGGGCTTGTATATTATATGTCCATATTTGTGTTCGGCTTCATTTTGTTCGGTTTTAGTGCAAAGGATAAACAAAGGAGCTTGAACATCAATTTGAGAATAGATTGCAGAAGAATAGCTGTTTTCATCAATAATGATTATGTCTGCTTGAGAGATATCGTTATTATCTATGACATTATAGTCTGGAGCGTAATGGCAAATTTGACTGGCTAAATCGGTGTATAGAATGTTATCTGATGATATTAAAGCTATATTTGGCATGTTGTTTCCTTAAAAATTAAGACCAATACCAGAGGCAAAAACCCACCCTTGGTTGTTATCATAGATATTGTGAGAATATTCTTCAAAGTTAACATGTGCAACAGCTAAAAAGATATTTAGGTATTTGTTTACTTGGTATTGATTGGATAAGGTCCAAATTTTATCTTGATTGGGGAGGTTGTCGGCTTGGCTTTCAAAATATGAAATAGATGATTTGAATGGGCCAAATTCGTATCCGATGCCAATTTCCCAAGAGTGTGCTTCACGGTATGTATCATATAAAAAGGGAAGTTTAGAATCGTAAGTTGTTGATGTTTCTGTGCCATCTACGTAGGTTTTACGATATCCTCCTCCGAGGCTCCAGTTGCCATATTGAAGATTGATGGACGTTGACAACTCTTTGTCATCGTCATGAAATTGTGCTACTGCAGCTGAAAAATTGATGTTAATCCCAGATAGCTCTTGATACGTGTGGAGTGCTGTAACAAATCCATCTTTGTTCGCATAAGGAGCGTGTTTGTTGACAAGGCCTCTGCGATTGTAGGTTTCAGGGATATACGATAATCCGATGCTGGTGTTTTTAAATTCTGGGGAGATGTATGAAAATTTTGGGGCGACACCATCTGTGTTTATATAGACACTATTTAGGGTGCTAAAACGAGTGGTTTTGTTGTTTCTTATCCAGTTGGGATTGCGCATAAAATCTACAATATCTGAATTGGATGTAAATGCTCCTGTGGTTGGGCTTCCTTCATAAAATTGGGCGGCGACATTGTATGTTTGGCCTATCATAACCCGCCCATAAGGGGTGTCGGCAATAGAATAGATTTCTTCCCCCCAAGTTCCTTGATTGTAGTTTTTGAGCTCTTTGTCAACACCTCCCATGATGTCTAAAAATATGCCAAGATTGTAGTCTTGATTGTCAAAAGTATAGATGGCAGAAGTGTTGATTTCGGTGCTTCCGGTGGCTTGGTTGGAGTGGCTGTGTTTTTTGTTTTTGGGCGTGACGGCCGAGTATCCGTATATGCCTTTGCCTGTCCCGGTAATATCAAACTCCCATTCTCCAGCAGAAACAGAAAAAGGGGCAAAAAATGAGCCTAATAAAGATATGAGTAGGAGTTTTTTCATGTGGTTTTATCCAAAATTTAATATATATATCAAATTTAAGGTATATTGTTTGATAGTCAATAGGATTATTGATACAAATGCTGTAATTTGTATAATAAAAGAAAAAAATGCTGGATTTTTAATTTTTTTTCTGCTATATAGGCGTTAAGATAAATAATAATATTAGATGAGCGGGGCATTAAGCCCCGCTCTTTCATTAGGAGAATCGGAAAATGGCCATAATGAATAAGCTGGAAGAGCAGTTATCTCCGATAATTGAGAATCTGGGCTTTGAAGTTGTTAGGATAATGACAATTGGGGTAAAAAATCCGACATTGCAGATTATGATTGAGCGTAAAGATCGGGAAAACTTGGTGGTTGATGATTGTGCGTTGGTTAGTCGTGCTGTATCAGATTTGTTGGATGAATTGGACCCGATAGAGGGAGAATATTCTTTGGAAGTTAGTTCTCCGGGGTTGGATAGACCATTAACTAAATTTGAAAATTTTCAGCGTTTTACAGGATATGAAGCCAAAATAGAGACAAAGGTTGAGGTTGATGGTAGGAAACGTTTTAAAGGAATAATCGCTAAGACGGAAGATAGTGAAAAAATATATATTGAAATGGACGGAAAAGAATATGAAATTCTTTTTGACGATATTTCAAAGGCAAAATTGGTGCTGAATGATGCGTTGTTGGCTGAAGCCGCAGCTGCAGAGTTGGCAGAGTAGTTTAACTTAAAATTGATTGAGGAAAAAGATGGATAATTTTGAAAATATGCCCAGACCAGAAATTGTATTGGTTGCAGATACAGTTGCTCGTGAAAAAAATATTGATAGAGACGATGTGTTGGAAGCAATGGAGGTTGCTATACAGAAGGCTGCTCGTTCTAAATATGGTTTTGAACATGATATTAGAGCTCATATTGATCGTAAAACAGGGGCAATCAGTATGGCTCGTTATCGTGAAGTGGTTGAAAATGGGGTTGAGTTGGAAAATGAATCTGCACAGATTTGGTTGGATGATGCTCAAGCCTATGACCCGGAGATTAAAGTAGGCGAGTTTTTGATTGATTCTTTGCCTCCAATTGATTTTGGACGTATTGCTGCTCAAACCGCAAAACAAGTTATCATGCAAAAGGTTAGAGAAGCAGAAAGAAATAAACAGTTTGAAGAATATAAAGAGAAGATAGGAACAATTATCAATGGCACTGTGAAAAGAGTGGAGTTTGGTAATGTAATTATGGATATTGGTAAGACAGAGGCTGTTTTGCGTCGAGACGAAGTTATTCCGAGAGAGAAATTTAAAAATGGTGATCGAGTTAGAGCTTATGTTTTGGATGTTCGTCGTGAAAATAAGGGGCCTCAAATCTTTTTGTCTCGTACATGTCCTGAGTTTTTGGCAAAATTATTTACATCTGAAGTTCCAGAGATTTATGATGGGATAGTTAGAATTGTGGGGGTTGCTCGTGATCCAGGATCAAAGGCAAAAATTGCAGTTAGAACAGATGATGTAACAGTAGATGCTGTTGGTGCTTGTGTTGGATTAAGAGGAATTAGAGTTCAAGCAGTAGTTTCTGAATTGCAAGGTGAAAAGATTGATATTGTTCCATATTCTGATGATAGGGCTCAGTATATTGTAAGCGCTTTGTCTCCGGCAGAAGTTACTAAGGTTGTTATTGATGAAGAAAGCAATCGAATTGAAGTTGTTGTTCCTCAAGAGCAGTTTTCTATAGCAATTGGGCGTAGAGGTCAGAATGTTAAACTTGCTTCGCAGTTGCTTGGGTGTGATATAGATGTATTGACAGAAGAACAAGAGCAAGAGCGCCGTTCTAATGAGAACAAGGTTCGTTCTCAGCGCTTTATGGAGGCTTTGGATGTCGATGAGATGATTGCACATTTGTTGATAGCAGAAGGTTTCTCTAAGGTGGATGAAATTGCTATGGTTGCTGTTAGCGAACTGGCTGAAATTGAAGGTTTTGATGAGGATGTTGCTCAAGAGTTACAATCTCGTGCAAAGGATTATGTTGCAAAACGAGATGCTGAGTTTGAAAAACAAAGCAAAGATTTGGGTATAGACGATCAATTGCAGACAGTTGATGGTTTGGATAGAGATATGTTGTTGTCATTGGCTAACAATGGAATAAAGACAATTGATGATTTGGCTGATTTGGCCGCTGATGAGTTGATTGAAATATTAGGCGAAGAAACAATTTCTGTTCAAGAAGCAAATAAGATTATTATGAATGCGCGCGAACACTGGTTTGAATAAGCTTTTGTTCTGGAAGAAATTGGGCAGTTTAGATATAATGTTTTGCGCTAAATTGCTCAGTTTCTTTGGTGAAAATGGGTTTTGTTGGGTTGCAGATGAAGCAAGAAGATGTAACGAGAAAATGTATAGTTTCTGGAAAGGTGCTTGAAAAAAAGCATCTGTTGCGTTTTGTGGCGACGCCTGAGGGTGTGGTTGTTCCGGATTTTAAGAAACGTTTACCAGGTAAGGGAGTTTATGTTTCTGTATCTAGAAAAAATCTGCATAAGGCAATAGATGCAAATTTGTTTGCAAAAGCCCTAAAACACAAAATAAAACCGGTTGACGGGTTAGAGGATATGGTGGAGCAAATACTGCGACATCAGGCACTGCAAGCTATATCGTTGGCGCGCAAGGCCGGAGATCTGTTAATGGGGATGGATAAGGTTTCTGAAGCATTGAAAAAAGGCAAAGTGGCGTTTTTGTTGGAGGCAACAGATGCCGGAGCCGATGGAGCGGAAAAGATTTTGCGTTTGGCTGGAGATTTGAAAATTTATAGGTTGTTTGCAACTGAGGAGTTAGATACGGCATTAAATAAGATAAATACTGTGCATGTTGCTTTTTTGAAGGGTGATATGTCTAGAAAAGTTAGTAATGAATTTGAAAAATTTGCTTATTTTTTAAATTCTTAGATAATAGATTGTAAAATACGGAGAGTTTTTTGTAATGACAGAAGAAAATACCAAAGGCAAGTTGACACTATCAGGAAAATCTACTCTTACCTTGAAAGGTTTGAGCGATGCTTCTCGTAATGCAAATAGAGATGGCAAAAAAGTTGTTCAAGTTGAAGTTAGAAAAAAGAGAACTCTGACTTCGGGTGTTGTGAAGCAAGAACCTAAGGTTGAGATAGATAAGGAAACAGCGGCTAAGTTAAAATTGATTGCGGAAGCAAAAGAATTTGAAAACAAGCGCAGACAGGAAGAAGAAGAACGTAATGCTTTGCGTCAAAAACAAAAAGAAGAGGAAGAGCAAGCTCGCAAGGAAAAAGAAGCTGAAGAAGCAAAGATAGCGGCAGAAAAGGCAAAAAGAGAGGCTGAAGAAGAGGCCAAAAAAGTTGCAGCAGAGAGCGAGCAAGAGCAAAGAAATAATAAATCTAAAGATAAAAAGAGTCGTGATTTTGATGATGATGACGACGATGATGATGAGATAAGTTCTAAGAAAGGCTCTCGTCCTGTTTCGAAGGCAGAAGTTTTTGAGCAAGAACGCAAAAAAGTAATGAAAAGAAGTTTTGAGCCTCAAAGACGAGGTGGTAAGGTTAATGTATACAATATCAGCACAGGTGATGATGACGATGATGATTATGGTTTTGGAGGTCCTCGTCGCAGATTTAAGAAAAAACAACCCAAGCCTGTACAGGTTCAGCAGCCACAAGAAAAGGTGATTAAAGAGGTTATTATCCCTGAGGTTATTACTGTTCAAGAGTTGGCAAACCGTATGGCAGAAAAAAGTGCAGAAGTTATCAAAAAATTGATGGCTTTGGGTGTTATGGCAACAATAAACCAGCCTATAGATGCAGATACGGCTCAGTTGATTGTGGAAGAGTTTGGTCACAAGTTTAAGCGTGTTGCAGATAGTGATGTTGAGCAAGCTTTGCAACTGGAAGAAGATACAGAAGAGCAATTGTTGCCAAGAGCTCCGGTTGTTACGGTTATGGGACACGTTGACCATGGTAAGACTTCGCTGCTTGATGCTTTGCGAGAGACTAATGTTGTTGCCAGAGAAGCCGGAGGTATTACACAGCATATTGGTGCTTATCAGATTACGGTGCCAACCGGTGATAAGATTACATTTATTGATACTCCCGGGCATGAAGCTTTTTCAGAAATGCGAGCTAGAGGAGCAAAGGTTACAGATATTGTGGTTTTGGTTGTAGCTGCAAATGATGGTATTATGCCACAGACTGTAGAGGCTATTCGCCATGCTCAGGCAGCGGAAGTGCCAATTGTTGTTGCAATTAACAAGATTGATTTGCCTGGAGCAGATCCGATGAAGGTAAAAACATCTTTGTTACAACATGGAATCGGCGTTGAAGAAATGGGTGGAGATTGTTTGTGCGCAGAAGTTTCGGCCAAAAAACGTATTAATATTGAAAAACTGGTTGAAGCGATATTGTTGCAAGCTGAAATGTTGGATTTGAAAGCCAATCCAAACCGCAAAGCCGAAGGTGCAGTGGTTGAGGCAAAAATGGAAAAAGGTCGCGGTACTGTTGTGACAGCATTGGTTCAGAAAGGAACTTTGCGAGTTGGTGATATTTGCATTGCCGGCAAAGAGTGGGGCAGAGTTCGTGCAATGTTTAATGAAAGAGGCCAAAAGGTTCAAGAGGCGAATCCGGCAACTCCGGTTGAAGTTTTGGGGTTGCAAGGGACTCCTTCTGCCGGTGATGATTTTGTTGTGGTTGCTGATGAAAACCAGGCCAAAGAAATTACCGGATATCGAATTAGAAAAGAGCGTGAGGCCAAGTTGGTTAAGTCGGCAAAATCTGCAATGGAGATGATGCTTGATAAAATCAAATCAGGTGAAGTTAAGCATTTGCCATTGATTATTAAGGCCGATGTTCAAGGCTCAATAGAGGCTATTGAAGGCACAATCAATAAACTTTCTAATGATGAGGTTAGTGTTCAGATATTGCACTCTGCAGTTGGGCCGATTTCTGAATCTGATATTACATTGGCAAAGGCATCTCATGCGCTGGTTATTGGGTTTAATGTTCGTGCAAATCCATTGGCCAGAGACATGGCTCGTAGAGATGGAATAGAAATAAAATACTATTCAATTATCTATGATGTATTAGATGACGTGAAAAAAGGTTTGGAGGGTATGCTTTCTCCTGAGTTGCGTGAAAAACTTTTGGGTTATGCCGAAATTCGGGAAGTTTATAATATTACCGGTGTTGGACGTGTGGGTGGCTGTATGGTTACCGAAGGCATGGTTAAACGTGGGGCTAAAATTCGTCTATTGCGTGACAACGTGGTTATTCATGATGGTTCAATCGGCCAACTCAAGCGCTTTAAAGAAGACGTAAAAGAAGTGAAAGAAGGCTATGAGTGTGGTATTTCTTTTGAAAATTACAATGACATTCAAAAAGGAGACTTTATTGAGTGTTATGAGATTGAAGAAATTGCTGCTAAATTGTAATTAATCACAAATAATTGAAAAGGGCTTGGTTATCCAAGCCCTTTTCTTTATGTCATTTTCTGTTTCTACCATTTATACTTCATGTCCAAATTGAGTGAAGTATCTTCATAATCAGAGCCAAATCCATAAGCCACAGCACCTCCAATATTCCATCTGGTGTTTAGCTGAGCCTCTGCACCTACAGCCACTCTTCCGATTGTTCTATCTTCCAATGTGTGTAGGCTTTCCAGTCCCTCAACATCAAGCTTTCCTCCTGCATACATTCTTTGGATTACACCAGGTTTAACATAGATATTTA
>SUUX01000017.1 GCA_015062305.1 Alphaproteobacteria bacterium | reverse complement strand
TTACAAGGTTGGCAACAGCCCAGATAGCACCATCTTCCATTGGACAAACGGAACCTGCTATCACAATCTTGTGTGCCGACATCATCTTGGTCTGTTGCATTGTATGCACCACAACCAAAATTGTTTGCACGCTTAAATTTATTTGCATCTGTAGGAAGCTGTTTAGTTCTGCCGTTGACTTCTTTTTTCTGCATTTCTCCCGTCATATAATCCGGCAACCAATGTATTTTACTTGTTGCATTTGAAGCAAGCAAAAAACAAGAATACAGCAAAACAACAAAAAAACGCACCAACATCTGTCCAGCCTCCCCCAGTGATCACTGATTCGAGTATAACAGTTATTTTGCTATGTGTCAAACACTAATTAATGAGAGTAGACAAATTTTTTTTACTTTTTGCAGGCTTCTACAATGGCATCGTGGTCACTAAAAGGCAGTATTTTCCCTTGCACATATTGTCCGGTTTCGTGTCCTTTTCCGGCCACAATCAGCACGTCTCCTGCATTCAAGTTATCAATTGCTGTTTTGATGGCTTCTTTTCTATCTGCAATATTTGTGGCTTTGGGGCAAGCTGCTAATATCTGGTTCCTTATTTCTTCAGCATTCTCAAACCTAGGGTTGTCATCTGTCACATACACCACATCAGCTAAGTCATTGGCAATTTTTCCCATAATCGGCCGTTTGCCGGCATCTCTGTTGCCTCCACATCCAAACACCACGACAATATTTCCGTTTGCATGAGGACGCAAAGCCTTAATCACATTTTCCAAAGCATCTGGAGTATGCGCATAATCTATATATACAGCAGCGCCATTTTTTGTTTGAGCAACCATTTCCATTCTACCTTTGGCACCTACAATTTCCGACACATGTTTTATCACTTCTTCTGGTTTTCCGGTCAATTCAGCCACCATTCCCAATGCGCATAGAATATTCATAGCCTGAAATTCTCCGGCCAAAGGAATATCTATTTCCATTTCTTTTCCAAAATATTCCAATTTCAGTCTTTGTCCATGAGGAAGGGGTAGAGCTTTTAATAGTTTTAGTTCTTTGCCTTTGTAGCCATAAGATATTATTTTTTTATTTCCGCATGCTTCCACAATGCTGGCAAATTCATCTATATCTGCATTTAACACAGCGCATCCGTCTTCTTGCAAGTTGTCGGCAAACAAAATAAGTTTGGCCTGCAAATAATTTTCCATATTTTTATGGTAGTCCAAATGGTCTCTGCTCAAGTTAGTAAAACCGGCAACATTCACCTTTACTCCTCCCAAGCGATATTGTTGCAAACCATGACTAGATGCCTCAATAGCCAAATAATCATATCCGTCTTTAGCAAGTTCGCTTAATTCTTTTTGCAATGTAACGCTGACCGGAGTTGTATTAGGTGATGGAATAGGCGGCAAATTGCCTTTGATTAAACCCAAAGTTCCATTACTTGCAGCCTTATAACCCATTGCAGTCAATATCTGGCGGACAAAGTCTGCAATAGATGTCTTTCCGTTGGTGCCGGTGATTGCTGCCACATTTTGAGGCTGTCCACCAAAGAATTTTGCGGCAGCTTTTGCAAAATCTCTTGCCGGGTTTTCAGAACGAATGACTTCTACGTTTGCAGGAATACTAATTTGAGTATCAATATGTGTCAAAATAGCCACAGCGCCTTTTTCTATTGCATCGGCAATGTATTTGTCATCATTTAATGATCCAAACAAATATCCGGATTTTACCTCTCTTGAATCTGCAGTTAATCCCTCGATTGCCAATTCTTTAGAACTATTCGTAAAGTCACATAAAAACATCATATTAAATCCTCAAAACAAACAACAATAAACCAATCTTACACCCAATCTCTAAAAAAGTATTTAATTTTTAACATTTATACATTAGTATAATCTACATCTAAATATCAAGAGGTGCCACTTATGCGATTCTTTATATATGCAATCACCATGCTTTGGAGCTTTTCTGCTATTGCAAAACCGGCAGATTTATATCTTTTTTACAACTCAGAGAGTGAAAATTTGAACGAGATACAAATCACCCCGTCAGAAGTTGCCAAAGCATTTGAAGATACCTATGGCCCGGCTTCTGAAGAACTTCCCAAAAAAGTCAGATATCAAGACTTTTTTGTTTCCAAGTTTCCCGATGGTCGTTATGTGTTCACCCTAAATGCTCTATACAATTGTGGGCAAATAGGTTGTGCAACAGAGATTTTTGAGCGTGATGCAGATGGTGATTTGCAGCCATCAGAGCCATTGTTTCCGGTAAAATGCAAATATCATGGTACAGATAAGCTAATCTGTATCAAGGGCGGATATAAGGTCAATCCAAAACCTAAAGAAAAGCGCAGAGGGCCAGTACACTATCCGGCGCCAGCAGAGCAATAAGAGGTCACTATGTGGGCAGATAAGAGTGTTTTTTACCACATCTACCCGATAGGTTTTTGCGGGGCCCCTCTTTGCAATGATTTTAATGCAGCCCCCCAATTCCGTCTCAGCAAACTATATGATTGGCTGCCCCATTTGCACTCTTTGGGCATAAATGCAATATATCTGGGGCCAATTTTTGAATCAGATAGTCACGGATATGATACCAAAGATTATTTTCAAATAGACCGCCGTCTCGGGAGTGCCGAAGATTTTAAGTTGCTGGTTCAAAAACTACACTCCGAAGGAATCCGCATTGTCTTAGATGCCGTGTTTAATCATGTTGGGCGCAATTTTTGGGCTTTTGAAGATGTCAGACTTCACAAATCCAACTCTCACTATTGCTCATGGTTTCGTCTTAATTTTGACCAAAACAATCATTATAATGACGGTTTTTGCTACGAGGGCTGGGATGGATGTGATAACTTGGTTAAGTTAAATCTGACTAACCCGGAAGTAAAAGCATATTTGCTGTCTGCTGTCGCTCAGTGGATAGACGAGTTTGATATAGACGGCTTACGTCTAGACGTTGCACATTATCTGAACTCTGGTTTTTTGCATGAACTTCATCAAATGTGTAAAAGCCGCAAGTCTGATTTTTGGCTGATGGGAGAGATGGTGTTTGGCAATTATTGTCGCTTGGTAAATTCTCGAATGTTGAATAGCTGTACTAATTATGAGCTGTATAAGGCACTGCATTCATCATGCAATGATACAAATATGTTTGAGCTGTCTTATACATTAGGCAGACAATTTGCCGCCGGAGGCGTATATGAGGGGCTACAATTATATAGCTTTTTAGACAACCACGATGTTAGCCGCATAGCAACAAAACTAAAAAACCAATCTCAACTCAAACCATTATATGGGCTTTTGTTTACATTGCCGGGAATCCCATCCATATATTATGGTAGCGAATGGGGGGCAACTGGCGATAGAGACAGAAACGACTCGGAGGTACGACCGGAATTTATTTTGCCACAACACTCCGATTTGGGGGCTCATATTGCTTGGTGGGCGCAATATCGTCGTCAATCTGATATTTTAGCTTTTGGTTCTTACAAAGAACTATATGTTAGTTCATCTATGCTTTGTTTTAAACGAGAACACAACTCTCAAGCGCTTGAAATTGCTGTAAATATAAGCCCAGAGCCACAAACAGCCAACCTAAAAGGGCAAGAAATTGTTGTTCCCCCCTATGAAATAATCCTACTTTAGATTCTGCTACATTCAAAAAAACTTAAAAAATAGTTAAAAAAGACTTGATTTTTTTGAAAATATGGCTATATTAAACAAAAATATCGAAAATTTTACGAAATTTCTTTAACTATGAAAAGGATTTTGAAATGAAAAAAGTTTTGATTCTGTCTGCCGTATTAGCACTTTCTGCTTGCGGTTGTATGAACGACGCTGAAGAAGCAAACGCCCCAGAGGTTGTATACCACAATACTCAAGTTCGTCCCCAGAACTGTGATTATTTTGATGGTACAACATGCTATCGCTATGTTCGCCGTGTTCGCAAGGCTCCGACCATTCGTTATCGTGAGTCAGCTCCGGTTGTTGCTAACACCTCTTGTGGCTGCAACGCAAATCCCCAATACGTTGCAACAACAGCTTCTTGTGGTGGATGCGCTCCCCAAGTTAGAGAAACCCGTGAACCTGTAGAGGTTGTTTACAAAAAAACTACCTACAAAACAGTTTACACTCCTCAAACCACAGCATCTGTATCATATGAGCGTGCGCCATATTCTCAGAATCAAGTCGTAACCTCGGCAGCTCCGGCATATGTTGAGCCGGCGTCTGCCTCGGTTGAAGAAGAAATCCTCCTCGATGTCAAATAATCAACTTTGACATTGCAAACCCCAAAACTCCAACTTGCATAAGTTGGAGTTTTTTATTGCTATCTTTGCAACTTTAGTAATAATAAACACCAGGGAAAAGAGTTATGACAGATAATTACCAACTACATTGCGGAGACAGCTTTGAAATACTTAAAAGTTTTGCTGATGAAACTTTTGATATGATTTTTGTTGATCCTCCATATTTAATCTCCAACGTAGGGACCAGTTGTCAAAATGGCAAATTGGTTTCTATTAACAAAGGCGGATGGGACAAAGATGGCGGTATCGAAGCCAATTTTGAGTTTCACAAACGTTGGCTTGCAGAGTGTAAAAGGTTACTCAAGCCAAATGGCACAATCTGGGTATCTGGCACTTACCATAGCTTATATCCATGTGGTTTTGCCATGATGCAGCTCAAGTACCATATTCTAAATGACATTATTTGGTTTAAGCCCAACGCTAGTCCAAACTTATCTTGCAAATATTTTACTGCCAGTCATGAGAGCCTCATTTGGGCTCGCAAGTCAAAAAAAGCCAAACATTATTTTGATTATCAAGCCATGAAAAACGGCAGTTTTCCCAAAGATATAATCAAAAAACCAAATTGCCAAATGCGTAGTGTGTGGTCAATATTTGCCACGCCTCCAGATGAAAAAAAGTTTGGTCGTCACCCGACTCAGAAGCCATTGGCATTGTTAGAAAGAATTGTTGCTGCCTCCACAACAGAAGATGCCCTTATTTTAGATCCTTTTATGGGGAGCGGCACGACCGGAGTTGCGGCTCTCAAATTGGGGCGCCGTTTTGTTGGTATCGATAATTGTTCTGATTATGTAAAAATTGCAGAACAACGCCTAAAAGATGCCTTAAATTCCAAACCCTTGTTATAAATCTATAAGTTATACATACCTATTTCCATAATTTAGTAAGGCTGTTATCAATCTTTTGTTAATAAAATAAACGTATAATTTTGGGCGATGATTTTTTACGAGAGGTTAACAAATGGAAAGAAAAGAAGTAAAAACAACCGCAGATTTAGAGAAATTAATAAAAAAGGTAAAAGAAGCCCAAAAAATATTTGCTACTTATAGCCAAGATCAAGTAAATGCCATTTTCAAGGCTGCCGCCACAGCCGCAGACAAAGCCAGAATTCCTCTGGCAAAAATGGCAGCAGAAGATACGGGAATGGGTGTGGTTGAAGATAAAATTATCAAAAATCACTTTGCCGCAGAATATATATACAATAAATATAAATCAGAAAAAACTTGTGGCATCATCAAGTCAGACAAAACTAATGGTACCAAAATTGTTGCAGAGCCACTTGGGGTTATTGCAGGAGTAATTCCTACCACAAACCCAACTTCTACAGCAATTTTCAAATCATTAATAAGTCTAAAAACCAGAAATGCCATTATCTTTTCTCCACATCCAAGAGCCAAAAAATCAACAATTGAAGCCGCTAAAGTTATTTACGAAGCCGCTATTAAAGCCGGGGCTCCCAAAGACATCATTGGCTGGATTGACGAGCCTTCTTTAGAACTGACCGATATGCTAATGAAGCATCCGGATGTTAATGGAATTTTGGCAACTGGTGGCCCTGGTATGGTAAAAGCAGCATATTCATCTGGCAAACCTGCGCTGGGTGTTGGAGCCGGAAATACCCCCGCCATCATTGATGAAACAGCAGATATTGAGATGGCAGTCTCATATATTTTGATGTCCAAAACATTTGACAATGGTATGATTTGCGCTTCGGAACAATCTGTTGTCGCCATAGATTCTGTCTATGAAAAGGTCAAACAAGAGTTTGTACGCAGAGGAGCATATTTGCTAAATGATAATGAGGCAAAAAAATTATCAAAAATTATATTAACCCCCAAAGGAGTAAATGCAGACATCGTGGGTCAGCCGGCTGCAAAGATTGCTCAAATGGCAGGCATAAAAGCTCCAGAGACTGCTAAAGTTTTGCTTGCAGAGCAAACATCAACAGATATCTCTAACCCATTTGCTCACGAAAAATTATCTCCGATTCTAACATTGTACAAAGCCGATAATTTTGAAGAGGCCGTAGATAAGGCTCTAACATTAGTGCAACTTGGGGGCATGGGGCACACTTCTGTATTGTATACAGATACCAGAACTCAAGAAAGAGTAGATTATTTTGCTCAAAAACTTCCCACCGGTCGCTTGCTTATAAACTCTCCATCATCACAAGGCGGAATAGGAGATTTGTTCAATTTTAGATTAGAGCCATCTCTAACACTTGGTTGCGGTTCTTGGGGCGGCAACTCTGTGAGCGAAAATGTGGGTGTCAAACATTTGCTGAACTATAAAACAGTTGCAGAGAGGAGAGAAAATATGTTGTGGTTTAGAGTACCGCCAAAAGTTTATTTCAAACGTGGAGCAACAGACGTTGCCCTAAGAGAATTGGAGGGCAAAAAAAGAGCATTTATCGTAACAGACAGATATCTCTTCGATTCTGGCATGGTAAACTCTATAACCAATGTGTTGGAAGAGATGGATATCGAATACCAAATATTCTTTGATGTAAAACCGGATCCAACCATTTCTACCATAGAAGAAGCCTTAGTTATGGTAAATGTATTCAAACCAGATGTGTTCATCTCTTTTGGTGGTGGCTCACCTATGGATGCAGCCAAGATTATTTGGTTGAAGTATGAACGACCAGAAATTGAGTTTGAAGATATTGCTATGCGCTTTATGGATATTCGCAAGCGCATATGTACAATTGGAGAATTAGGACAAAAGGCCAGTATGGTGGCAATTCCAACCACTTCCGGAACAGGCTCAGAGGTAACACCTTTTGCCGTTATTACCGACGATAAAAGCCATGTCAAATATGCCATTGCAGACTATGCTTTAACTCCGCACATGGCAATTGTAGATGCCAACTTTGTTGACAATATGCCCAAAGGCCTAACATCTGCCGGAGGCATAGATGCACTGGTTCATGCAATAGAAGCTTATGTTTCTGTAATGGCCACCAATTTCACTAACTCCACAGCTTTAGAGGCAATAAAGCAGGTGTTCCGCTATCTGCCTCGTTCCTACAAAAATGGAGTCAATGACCCTAAGGCCAGAGAGAAAATGCATCATGCCGCAACCATTGCCGGCATGGCTTTTGCAAACTCTTTCTTGGGTTTGTGTCACTCAATGGCACACAAACTTGGTGCAACATTCAATATTCCACATGGTATAGCCAATGCTTTGCTGATTAGTCAGGTAATACGCTACAACGCTACCGATTGCCCTCGCAAGCAGGCTATTTTCCCACAATATAAAATGCCGGAAGCCAAAAAACGTTATGCACAAATTGCAAACAATTTAGAGCTTAAAGGCAAAACAGAAGATGAAAAAATAGATTCTTTAATTGCTGCAATAGAACAGTTAAAGAAAGAAGTTGAAATCCCATCTTCAATCAAAGAATGGGGCATCAGCAAAGAGGATTTTGAGGCTAAATTAGATTGGTTAGTAGAAAATGCATTTGATGACCAATGCACAGGAGCCAATCCGGTCTATCCGTTGATGGAAGACATCAAAAAAATCTATCTTGATGCCTATGAGGGAAAAATATAACCCGAAAACAGGCATAAGCTTATAAATATAAAAACTGCACCTTAAAAAGTGCAGTTTTTATTAAAGTATATTATTTTACACAAAAAAGTGCCACCATTTTGTATGGAGGCACTAGTTTGCTAAGCTTTACAATACAAGGTCTATGTCATAACATCTTTTGTAGATATTAGATAGCAACGTCGTATCGTTCATTTCTTTGACAATGTTTAATATCTCATCGCATTCAGAACCCGTTGCGGTAGCCATATAAAGACATATATAGTCCATATTGCCACATTTGAGAAGA
This sequence comes from Alphaproteobacteria bacterium, assembly GCA_015062305.1. Lineage (GTDB taxonomy): Bacteria > Pseudomonadota > Alphaproteobacteria > RF32 > CAG-239 > CAZU01. The sequence goes on along the minus strand of SUUX01000017.1, from coordinate 7,691 downwards.
ATTGTCAGGCGTTGGCTGTCTAAATCGTTATTTGAAAGAAACGCATTTGCCAATTCAGTTGAACCTTGTTGGAACAAGAACCTAAGCGCCTCTTCGGATAATTGATGACCAGATGTGTAATACACAAAAGGATTAACCTCATTTCTCTTAATCAATTCAATCTCACTTTCGGGAGTCAAATCGTGGTACATATAATATGTAGCCAGAGTTTTTCGGTCTGCATATCTTACAACATCTTTTTGATATAAGACAAATTCTTCTCCTTGCGGATATGAAACTTTCAAAAATACTTTTTTCATTTCTGGAGTTCCATTCTCAAATAGATACTTTGTTGCCTCGTGTGTTAAATCAGAAGTTGCAAGAAATTTTTCAAATACATCAACATCATTGTTTTGAATCATTTGCACTTGTTGTGCTGTTCTAGATTTTTTCATACGCTATAATTTATTTTTTTATTATTATATGAAACCCGTATCTCATCTGATAGACAGCAATATTTATAAAAATATAAACTTCATTATAGACACAATACTTAGTTTCAATAAAAAGTATGCTAATAGAAAATTTTTATTTTACAAGTGTTTTTTTTACAGGTGTTTCAGGATGTTACACAAAAAAAATAATGCCTTTTATAAAGAACAAGATTTCTGGCTAATATTCTGAAATATTTTATATCATTTATTGATTTGCATTTGTTAAATCATCATTCTACTCTGTTGGAGTAAAAATTGATTGGATAAAAAAATGAAACACGGAAAAAACTTTACTCTTGGTGAATATGTTATTATTAAGAAGCCGGATTTAATGGAAATAGGAGACAACGTCAGAATAGCAGACTTTTGTCGCATATCTACTGCATGTAAAATAGGAAATGATTGCGAAATTGCTCCAGGCACATACATTGCCGGAGGTGATGGCAAATATGTTTTTGAGATGGGCAGTTTTTCAAGCTTAGCGGCAGGTGTAAAGGTTTGGTTGTCGTCCAATGATTATGTGAATGAACTGGTAACACATTCTGTGCCGGAAGTAAAAGAAATAGAAGGCAGTGTCAAACTTGGTCGTTTCACCGGTATAGGCACCAATTCTGTGGTTATGCCCAATAACGATATTCCTGAGGGTGTAACTATTGGCGCCTTAAGCTTTGTGCCATCTAATTATAAATTCGAACCATGGACAGTTTATGCCGGACGTCCCATTAAACCTATAAAGAAACGTAACAAAACCAATATCTTGCGAACTCTAATGAAAATAGGCTATGTTGATGAATTAAGCATTACAGATGGCAAGTTACTGTGTGCTGAATAAAGATACTGCATTGCAGAACCCATTCTCAAAATAAAAACTAGGAAGAATATATAATCATAAAAAGCAAACACTGCTAAATCAGTTGCAACCGTAAAATTATGTTTACCTTTCAATTATGCAGTATTTTCAATAGTATTATTTATATAGCGATGTAAAGTCTGCCAAGTGCACCCCATAATCCTTGCAATTTCTGATTTTGATACATTTTTATCTAACAGTTCTTTTATCATGTTGTGCTTTTTCTCAAGCTTTTTATAGCTAAAACCAAATGGCCGTCCCAAATGTTTTCCTTCATCTTTTAGTCTCTGCAGTGAATTTTTTGTTCTATCAGAAATTAATTGTCGCTCAATTTCACCAGCTAAACCAAAAGCAAATGCCAAAACCTTGCTTTGAATATCTGCTCCAAGGCGATAATTTTCTTTCAAAGTCCATATTTGACAATCTTTTTCAAGGCATTGTTGTAGGATTCCCATAACTTCTAGCAGATTTCTACCCAAGCGAGAAAGCTCCGAAGCAATTAAAATATCGTCTTTTTTGAGTTTTTTGAGGGTTTTCCCTAGTTTTCTTTCATCTAAATGCTTTCTGGAAGAGATTGTTTCTTCAATCCACTTGTCAATTTTTATATTGTTTTTGTCTGCAAATGTTTGAATTTCGTGTCTTTGATTACAAACCTGTTGGTGATTCGTACTTATTCTGCAATATCCATAAATCATCTTAAATCCTCACAAATAGTTACATAACTATTTATAAGAATAAACAAGTTTTAGTAGGAAAGCCCCATATAAACAGCACCTATACATAAACCACCGTTTAATTTACATACTAAATCTCTTAAACCAATAAAAATAATATTGCAACCTTAAATTATGTTTTTCTTCAATTTTCTATCTTTCAGAAACAAATGATTTTTTTTCTCCATAAACGGTGGTTTATGAATATACCAAGGTGCAAATTGTGATTATAGGATATTTGGACAACAATCAAAGAAATATAGCTAAAGAAGCACAACAAGAGATTGTGAACCAATGTGCATATATGAACCATTGCTCTGTAGATATGTTTCTAAATAAAGAAGATATCAAAAACATACTTGGTGATTTAAATTCAAAATCTGCCACCACCTTAATTGTTGCAAATATAACAAGTTTGGGAAACAAGCTGACTAAGGTGGTTGAAAATATTGAATTTTTGATTTCGCACGGGTTATCCCTCATAAGCGCCAAAGAGAATTTGCGTTTTGATTCCTCAGCGGAAACAGCTCAACTTCTCAATGGAATTAAATTATCAATAGATATCAGAAACTCTATGGTTTCGACCATAACCAAAAAGGCTTTGGATGATAAAAGAGCCAAAGGCTATAAACTTGGTCGAGATTTTGGCCATAAAAACAAAAAATATATTTGGGATGGAAAGGAAGAAGATATTAAAAACAAGCTTCTTTCTGGTATGACACGCCAACAAACAGCCGACGAAGTCGGTATATCGGTTGTATCACTCTATAACTACCTAAAACTAAACCCCGAACTCAAAGAAATTAAGAACGGAAGGGCTACGATATGAAAGGAATTATCTTAGCTGGAGGTTCTGGAACAAGGCTTTATCCTCTAACAAAAACAACATCAAAGCAGCTACTGCCGGTTTATGATAAACCGATGATTTATTATCCGCTTTCAACCTTAATGTTGTTCGGGATAAAAGACATTTTGATTATATCTACCCCTCAAGACACTCCTAATATTGAGCGTTTGTTTGGAAATGGTGATAAATTGGGACTTACGATACATTATGCCATTCAAAACGAACCTAAAGGAATTGCTCAAGCTTTTACCATTGGTGCAGATTTTATCGGAAATGATGATGTTTGCCTTATTTTGGGTGATAACATTTTCTACATGGGTGAACAATTTCACACCTTTAAGGAAGCTGTTAAGAATAATGAAGGAAAACGTGCAACCATATTTGCATATCACGTCTCAGATCCGGAGCGTTTTGGTGTGGTTGAATTTGATAAAAATCACAATGCCATATCAATTGAAGAAAAGCCCAAACAGCCAAAATCTAATTATGCTTCTGTAGGTTTGTATTTCTACCCTTCTGATGTAGTAGAAAAGGCTCGTAACCTTAAACCATCAGCTCGTGGTGAATTGGAAATTACCGATCTTAATAATCTCTATTTACAAGAAAAACGTATGTCTGTTGTACCGATGCGCCGAGGGAATGCTTGGCTTGATGCCGGAACACCGGAAAGTTTAATGGAATCAGGAGCTTTTGTGCAGATTATTGAAAAGCGCCAGGGATTAAAAATCGCTTGTATTGAAGAGATTGCTTATCGTCGTGGTTTTATTAACGATGAACAAATGTTGTCTTTAATCAATGAGTTAAAAGACGGCAACTATAAAACATACTTAAAAAAAGTATACGAGGAGCGCCATGAAATTTAACAAGATGTCTAAAACAATTTTAGTTACCGGTGGTGCTGGATTTATCGGCTCTAACTTTGTGCCATATTTCTGCGAGAAATATCCGGAATATAAGGTTATTAATTTAGATAAGCTGACTTATGCCGGCAATTTGGATAATGTCAAAGAATGTGAGGATATGCCAAACTATGAATTTGTGCAGGGCGATATTTGTGATGCCGAGTTTATTGAACATTTGTTTGCCAAAAATGACATCAGAGGTGTGATCCACTTTGCGGCAGAAAGCCATGTAGATAACTCCATATCCGGTCCAAGAGCATTTGTTAACACCAATATTATCGGAACATTCAATCTTTTAGAAGCTGCACGTAAACTTTGGATGAGCGCACCAAACCAATATAAAGCAGATTATGAAGGTTGCAGATTCCATCATATTTCAACCGACGAAGTCTATGGAACATTAGGAAATGAGGGAATGTTTGAAGAAACAACTCCTTATGCTCCAAACAGCCCCTACTCAGCATCTAAAGCTAGCTCAGATTTCTTGGTAAGAGCGTTTCATCATACATTCGGTATGAATGTTACAACTTCTAATTGTTCAAACAATTATGGCCCCAAACAACACAACGAAAAGTTGATACCGAAGATTATCAGCAATTGCTTGAATGAGAAGCCACTGCCGATTTACGGTAAAGGCGAGAATATTCGTGATTGGTTGTATGTGTTGGATCACTGCAAAGCAATTGATTTGATTTACCATGCCGGAAAAGCTGGTGAAACATACAATGTTGGCGGCAGAAACGAGCGCAATAATATTACGATTGTAAAAACAATTTGTGCAATTTTAGATGCCAAGCGCCCACGTCCTAATGGCAAAAAATATGAAGAATTGATTACCTATGTGCAAGATAGAGCAGGACACGACTTCCGCTATGCCATAGATGCCACCAAGCTCGAAACCGAGCTTGGCTGGAAAGCTGACGAAAACTTTGACACCGGAATTGTTAAAACCGTGGAGTGGTATTTGAAATGATTTATGATCTAATTGATTTTAAGGTAAGAGGTGATCATTCCGGAAAATTAGTAGCCTTAGAAAAAGGTCACGATTTGCCATTTGAGGTTAAGAGGGTGTATTATATTTGGGATACGGATGCAAATGTTATCAGAGGCAAACACGCTCATAGAAAACTTGAACAAATGATTATCTGCACATCCGGTAGTTGCGATTTTATGTTGGATGATGGGCAAACCAAAGAAACCGTACATTTGGATAATCCCACTCAAGGTTTGCATATTAAGCACAATATATGGCGGGAGTTTACAAACTTTTCTAAAGATTGTGTTGTGATGGTTTTAGCTTCAGAACACTATGACGAAGCTGATTATATCAGAGATTATGATGATTTTTTGAGAGAGGTAGCTAATGATTAAATTATTACTTCTTTCTTGTGGCACCAATGCTTGTTATCATTGCGCTAAAACCTTAAAAGAGAAGTTTCAAAAAGATTTTTATATTGTTGGCGCAGATATTAATGAACAATATTTGACCCCGACCTGCAACTATTTGGATGCTTTTTATAAAGTTCCTTATTCAACATCGCCTGATTATTATGAAACAATTATAAAAATTCTCAATGCAGAAAAAGTTGATTATATTTTACCAAGTTTTGATTCCGATCAAAAACTTTTTTACCCTGAAAACGAAGATTTAATAAAACTAAATGTAAAGTCATTTGCAGTTAGTTTAGAAACTCTTAAAATATATGATAACAAAGAAAAGATGAATTCTTTTTTGAATTCTAACGGGTTTTTGACTCCAAAGTTTTTTAATCAAGATGAAATTGAAAACAATAAAGATTATTTTGTTAAACCTAAAAATGGTGTTGGTTCAATTGGTGCAAAAATTGAAACAGGTTTTAATATTAAAAATCTTGATTATGCAAACAATATTTTAATTCAAGAAATTTGTTCTGAACCTGAATATACTGTTGAGTGCTTTAATTTTAATGGAGTTGTTCATACAATCACAAGGGAAAGAATTGCCTCAAAAGCCGGAGTCTGCACAAAAACAAAAATATTTAATTATCCAGAGCTTGAAAAAATTACAAAGGATTTTGCAAAAAAAGTCAAATGTCCGCATTGTTTTAATTTGCAATTTATGAAAAATCAAAATGATGAATTTGTTATAACAGATGTTAATTTAAGACTTGCAGGAGGAATGAGTTTATCTGCTATAGCTGGCTGGGATGAAATTTCAGCTTTAGCTAAAATAATGCTAGATAAAAAAGAAGAAGAAATTTTTGAAACTTTACCAGAAAAAATTCAACCGCAATATATTGTTAGAGCATATACAGATATAGTAACAAAAATTGAAAAACAAATTGTTGCTTTTGATTTTGACGGTACTTTATTAGATAGCAGAAAACGCCATAGTGTTTTGTTGAATGATATTTTAAATGAATACAATATCAAATTAGATACATCAGATTTAATTGAATTTAAACGAAATAATAAAAACAATGTTGATTATTTAATTTCAAAAGGAATTAATGAAAACCTAGCAAAAGAAATTCAAACAAAATGGATTGATAACATTGAAAAAGAAGAATACTTGGCGCTTGATGTTTTATATCCTGAAACCATTGAATTACTTGAAAAATATTCTAATGAATACGATTTGATTTTAATTACTGCAAGAAATAATAAAGTTGGTTTGCAAAAACAAATTGATAAATTTGATTTAAGAAAATATTTTAAAGAAATTTATGTTGTAAATTCTGGAAAAAATACAATAGAGGATAAAGCTGAAGTTTTAAACAAGAAAAATGTAGTTGAATTTATAGGGGATACATTGAGTGATAAAAAAGCTGCAGAGATAGCAAAAATTGAATTCAAGCATTTTAATGATGGATTTCATTCTAAAACAATTCTGGAGGATTAAATGGCAAAAATCTTAATTTCCTATTTTTCTGATTACGGCGAAGCAATGTACGATGCGACAACTAAAATATTGCGGGAAAATGGTAATGATATATTTAGGTTAAATATAAATAATTCTAAGGTTTATATAACTAAATGGGGTGGAGTTAGTAAAATTGTTGACGGTGAATTGCTTAAACAAATTGAAAAATTTTCTGCAGATATTGTTTTTAATTTCAATAACTCTTTACCTCAAAATTGTTATAAAATTTTACAGCCACATTGCAAAATATGCGTTATAGATGCTGATGCACCTGAAGTAGCATTTTGGAATAAAGAAATGTTTGAGAAATACTATGATAAATTTCTTATGCTTGGATTGCAATCTTATTCCAAAACAATGTATGAAAGATATTTGAATAAAAAGATACCAGCTAATAAATATTTATACTTTCCACCAGCAACAATAGTGCAAAAAGAAAATCTAGCATTAGATAAAAATATTTCATTTATTGGTTCCAATTTTTATCCAGAGATGATTCCAGAGGATGAATATTTTTATTCAAAAAATGCATTAAAACTGCATGATGAAATTGAAAAAAACTATTTTTATCCTTTTGCAGAAGCTGAAAAAAGATATAATTGTACTAATAAAATGTTTGAATATATTAGAGGGTATAATGCAGGACAAGAGCGCCTTAAATATTTACAACAACTAACAAATCTAGGGTTAATTTTATATAGTGTAAGAAATTGGAATAGAGTTGCGTACTACGACTTCGAGCTTGCAAAATGTTTTGATAATACAAAAATTACCACAATAGAAGAAAATGCTTGGGTATATAATACATCAAAAATATCTGTAAATATTTCACATCCTTTAGCTAAATCTTCTTTTTCTTGGCGAGTTATGGATATTATGGCATCAAGTTCGTGCTTGTTAATGGAAGACAAGCCAGACTGGCGAGATTTATTCGAAAAATATCTATCAAAAGAAACTCTCGAAGCTGTTATTTATAAAGATAGATTCGATATGAGAGAAAAAGC
>SUUX01000005.1:86581-90157 GCA_015062305.1 Alphaproteobacteria bacterium | reverse complement strand
AAGAATTTTGTAAAAACAATGCTTCATTTAGAGTAAAATTAAAAAAAACAGAAGAAGCATTAAAAACATCATTATCATTACAAGAAAAATTTGAAATAATGCAAAATTTTATAAATGAAGCTATGCCTTTATGCAACCCCAAAAAAATTTCTCATAGAGATACTTGTATTTTTGATGGAGAACCCTTTTCTTATTTAGTAGAAAACCAAATGAGTATGTGTTTTGAAAGAGCGACAATGGCCCAGTATTTATGTCAAAAGAGTGGCATAAAATCATATCTGACCAACAGTTATGTTCATATAAAAAATGGTGAACAAGGACAACATGCTTATGTTATCTTTGAGGATAATAATCAAATGTTTGTATATGATCCTGCAAATCCGACAAAAAACAATGCTCCTCGAATCATGTCTACCAATATGGATAAAACTATATTTACAGATTTTATTGAAGCTGTAAACTATAATGCAGATTGTAATGATAAAAAACAAAAAAATTGTGTTGGTTTTGTTTGTAGCCATGAAGATGGAAAAACATTTTTGTATCGTAGTTATTGTGGAACTAAAGAAAATACAATCGGCCCCAAAAAATTAAAAGAAGCTAGAATAGAAAAAGCAGTTGCAGCTAAAAGACAAAGTCAATTAACTGACAAAATTAAATCTATGTAACTCGAGGATTGCAAGTCGTCTCCAGCCAGAGTTCAAAAGTCGTCAAAATTGGCGACTTTTTTGTTATTTTTCAAGCACTTAAGCTGGTTCAAAGATGAATATATTTCAATAACTTAGTTGGTTTTCGAAAATAACAAATTAATGGTCAAGAAATTATTGTAAAAAAATCTTCGTTTGACGAAATAAGAAAAATAGAAATTGATGATAATTTTCAGTTTTTTTTGATGACTTTTAAACAAAACATGTTATACATCAAGACATAAATTAATTTTTATGTTTAATTACTTAATCTTATTATTTATGGGAACATTATCAAACAGCAGTAAAAAATTCTCCGAAAACACCCAAGTGAGCGCATATCAACTCTGCAAAAATTTACACTCCTTTAGCAAAACGTCCTGTTTTTATTTCCTTGTAGGTGGTATTATTTGGACTACAATCGGATTGTTATTAGAACATTTTGCCATCATCACAGAACGTCATTTTATCGACGTCCTTTTAGTTATATGCGGTTTTTTTGTTCTGTCTATTTGGTTTAGATGCCTATTCAGTTTTATCCTAGACAACACCAATCATGACATGAGCTACCCTATAGACACAGAAGATGATAAGCGCAAATATTTAATATCAAAAAAACTTCGTTCGGCATCCGGATACTCTGGAATTTGCGCTTTATGCACTCTCTTTGCTTGGATAATTATTGGCACAATATGCCGATATAATAACGTAATAACCAAAGTGTTTTTTGATGATATTTCAACAATTATTGTTGCGATGTTAATTCTATCTGTTGAACTTTGGATTTTGTTTTGTGGCGCTGTTGCAATCAACAAACCCGAACAAAACCTCTAACCAAACTCCCAAAACCGAAAATCCTGCAAAATACACATGTAATTTGCAGGATTTTTTTTATAATTAACTCAAAAACATCCTTAACACCTTGAAAAGCTCTGATAAGAATTTGTCCTCAGAACAATTCAAACACTCCATTTTTGTCTATTGATTATCGCTTTAAAATATGATATTATAAAGACGTAACATAAATTAAACAGATATTATTAACCCAATGCATATGTGCATAGAATAGCGAATTTTAATTTGTTAATAAAAGTAAAATGTCAACAAGACATCTGCCCGACAAGCAGCGCCCATCATCTTAAGGTTGTTGAATCTACTAGGTAGATTTTAGGATCAATATATAAAAAGACATTTAATTTTCTAAACATTCTACAAAATTGCATATATGTATTTTACTAAAAAAAACCGACTATGAAAAAAGTAATTAAATTTGTCGAAAACAACAAGTTGTTCACAATGGTGTTTATTGCTTGCGCAGCTCTTTGGACCTTTGATAACTGGGACGCTCACAATATCCTAAGCAATATTTGGTCTATAGTGGCGGCAGCTTTCTTCTTCGGTGGAACCTATATGATGGCCTTTTTATCGAAGGCTATCAACAAAGAAAAAGGGGAAGCATCTGAATTACATTTAGATAGCCTTTGTGCTAGCCTAGCATGGTTTTGCTTTTGTGGGATCATATGCAACACAATGATTAGCTTACACAACCTGCAAGAGACAATACCTGTCATTCCCTCTACATGGGGTATATGGATGGCATTGACGCCTGTGGGAATAAACTTGGCTCTTACACTGCTATCAACAGTCGCAAGATTAGTAAAAAAACAAAATTGCTAACAACCCCGCCTGTCTTCTATATGAAGATCAGGCGGATTTTTTTATAATTAACACAAAAAAATGCAACTTTTACAAAACATTCAGCGTCTTTAGCTTATCAACCACCGGTATATCAGCCGGAGCAAAACAATATTTCTCCAAGTCACAAAATCTCACCCAAGCCACTTCTTCATGCTCTTTGGGCTCAACAACCTCCCCTTCTCTGAGTTGCACCCAAAAACAATTCATATCTATTTGCCCAAATTCATATTCATAAACTGAACGCATAAAAAAATCACCGACATCAACATTAATCCCCAACTCTTCTTTCAGTTCTCGTTGCAATGTCTGTTGTAAGCTTTCTCCTTTTTCCTGCTTGCCTCCCGGAAATTCCCAATGATGAGCCAAGCTTTTCCCTTCCGGACGTTTGGCTATAAAAACCTTCTTATCTTTGCACATAATCGCCGCTGCAACTATTACCATAAAAACCTCCTCAATTATATGCACAACATTTTATGATGACTTGCAAAATAGTCAATAACAATTAAAATATAAATATTCAACCATATCGGAGGTCATCATGCTCAAATCAATATTTTCATATATTCTCATAAGCTTAGCTTTCCTCAGCAACGCATCAGCTCAAGATATTTCCACCACTACCGAGCCAACAACAGAAGAAGCATTAACCAACAAAGAACAAAGACGCCAACAAAAATTGGAACACCGAGAAGAACAAAAACAACAAACATCTAGTCGTTTCACCCGCAAAGCAATCGAAAAAGCAGAAGCTAAAGAAAAAAAGCTACAACAACAAACACAACAGCGTCAACAACAAGCATCCAAATTCCAAAAACAAGCTCAACTAGAAGACTCTTTTAAAATTGAACAACAAAGAAAAGCCCAACTTCAAAAAGAAGAAAATCTCTCCCGTTTTCAGCGCAAAGCCGAAGCCAAAGCCGCACAAAGAGCTAAAAAGGAACAAGAGAAGCTAGAGCGCATCAAAAAACGTCGTTCTCGAAACTAAAAAAACACAACAAAAAAGCCTGCATATACAGCAGGCTTTTCTTAATCTTGAGCGAATTCGCAAAAAAAGCCCTGATCTAAAATCAGAGCATTAACTGGGGCGAACGAGTTTATGAGCAAAAACAATCCGGCGAATTGTTTTTGCCATGAACTTTCAGACTTTGTTAATTTGCAATAGTCGGCAACGACGTCATTGCAAATGTTACAA
>SUUX01000005.1:0-86571 GCA_015062305.1 Alphaproteobacteria bacterium | reverse complement strand
AATCAGAGCATTAACTGGGGCGAACGAGTTTATGAGCAAAAACAATCCGGCGAATTGTTTTTGCCATGAACTTTCAGACTTTGTTAATTTGCAATAGTCGGCAACGACGTCATTGCAAATGTTACAATGACTTGCCCGAAGCGAAGTTAGCGAACTTTTTTAGTGAGCTCTACGAAGCAAGACGGGCGAGAACTTGTGAGAGCTCGATTGTTCGCAAAAAAAAAGCCCCGATCTAGAATCAGAGCATTAACTGGGGCGAACGAGTTTATGAGCAAAAACAATCCGGCGAATTGTTTTTGCCATGAACTTTCAGACTTTGTTAATTTGCAATAGTCGGCAACGACGTCATTGCAAATGTTACAATGACTTGCCCGAAGCGAAGTTAGCGAACTTTTTTAGTGAGCTCTACGAAGCAAGACGGGCGAGAACTTGTGAGAGCTCGATTGTTCGCAAAAAAAGACGTTATTTCAAACAGTAAGAAAAAAGGTGCCTAAATATAGACACCTTGTAAAATATGGGGCGAACGATCGGGCTCGAACCGACGACAACCGGTACCACAAACCGGGGCTCTACCAACTGAGCTACGTTCGCCATCGCTGAAACACTTTCTACTAACATTCGCACCCAAAGTCAAGATAAAAAAATCATCATTGTACTTTTTTTTGCTATCCTAGAAAAAATTAATAATTTATTTTCTTTTTAATTGTAAAATTAAATAAATTTGAGCCCAAAAAAAAGAATTACAAAATGATAAAGAATTATAGACACATATACAATTCGTTGTTTGCCATTACTATTATTGGCAGTATTTTATTTTGCACAAACAACGCCGAAGCCGCCAAACGCACAATATCATCCATAATGATAGATGCCGAAACAGGAGATGTTCTGTCCGCATCTAATGCTGATGAACGTCGTTATCCTGCTTCTCTAACCAAAATGATGACTCTATATATTACTTTCAATGCCTTAGATAAAGGCATTATAAAGATGGAAGATATGTTGCCAGTCTCTCGTACGGCAGCAAATCGTTCTCCTTCAAAGCTCGGTCTTAGAGCCGGAGAAAAAATAAAAGTTAAAGATGCTGTTATGGCTCTTATTGTAAAATCGGCAAATGATTGCGCCACCGTTTTGGCAGAAGGTCTTGGATACAGCGAAGAAAGATTCGCTCAAACCATGACAAAAGTGGCAAAAGAACTCGGTATGAAGAGTACGACTTTCAAAAATGCCTCTGGCTTGCCCAACAAAGCACAAAAAAGCACCGCAAGAGATATGGCTATTTTAGGTGCCGCTCTATATCATCATTTTCCGCAATATTACAAATTGTTTTCTACCAAGAAATTTTCTTATGGTGGACGCACATATTACACACATAATCACTTGCTCAAAAATTTTGCTGGTGCCGATGGCATGAAAACAGGTTTTACTAACGCTGCCGGCTACAACATTGTCACATCTGCACAACGCAATGGACATCGCGTAATTGCCGTAACCATGGGACACAACACCATCAAAAGTCGTGACAAACAAATTGCCAATATGATGAATAAAGGCTTAAACAAGCTAACATTGGCATCCAAAATGGAAGCCCCTAAACTTTACGCTGAACTTCCCAAACAACACACACACAACAAAAAAATACAAGCAAACAAAAAGTGGAGCATTCAAGTTGGTGCGTTCTCCAATTATGCCAAAGCTCGTTCTTATGCTCTAAATATCCGCAAACAAGCTCAGATTGCCTCTGTAAGACAAGCTGATATAGATATAGAACCCACCAAAAAAGGTGCCGCAGTTATATATCGCTCAAAAATTATAGGCCTCAAAAAAAATGAAGCGGATAAAACATGTAATAGTTTGAAAAGATCAAACAAATCTTGTATAGTCGTAGCAATGACAAAAACTCCACAACTAGCAATGGCTGAGAGCAAACAATGACAAATAACACATCTTCCACATATATGATTGTAATTGGCAACGAAAAAGGTGGCACAGGAAAATCAACATTTACAATGCATTTGGCAGTTAAGCTCATGCAAGAAAAATACACCGTTGCTGTCATTGACCTGGATGGACGCCAAGGATCTTTGTCCAAATATATAGAAAACAGGCGCCAATTCTGCAGCAACAACAAAATTAATTTGCCGATTCCTCTGCATTACCGATTCGAACCGACAAATGATTATTCACAGATACCTTCTGAGATAAAAAAATTAAAAGAAACTATAAACGAAATTGCTCCCAAGGTTGATGCTATCATCATTGACACTCCCGGTCACAAAAACTATCTTTTTGAAGCGGCTCATGAATATGCAGATACTCTAATAACCCCAATAACAGATAGTCTAATCGATTTGAGCAGTATTGCCAATATAGACCCAACCAGTGGTGCATTGCAAACCCCGGGCCCTTATGCAGAATTTGTATGGGAAATAAAAAAACAGCTTGCATCCAAAGGCAAACCTTGCCTCAACTGGATTATCAGTGGCAACAAGACCTCGACTAACAGATCAAAAAACAAAGCCTATATTTTTGAAGTCTTAGAAAAACTGGGCAAGCTATATGGCTTTCGTTTTTGCGAAGGTCTCAAGGATCGTGTAATATATAGAGAATTATTTTTAGACGGTCTTACTGTCCTAGATATGCAATCAGAACCACTACGCCGCAAGATGAACATATCTCACCTTGCCGCAAAAATGGAAATCAAAAAATTAGCTGAGTTTATCTGCCCATAACTTTATAATAGTTCTTGTTTTTAGTCTCTTCAGTGTTAAAATTGCAACATTGAAGTAAATATTTAATCGAGGAGCTATTATGATAAAAACAATTTCGACCACCCCTTACACAGACCAAAAGATGGGAACAGCTGGTTTGCGCCGCAAGTCAAAGGTTGTTATGCAACCCAACTATGTCGAAAATTTTATGCAAAGTATTTTTAATGTTATCGGCAATCTTAACGGCAAAACTTTTGTTGTTGGAGGGGATGGCCGCTTTTATAACGATATTGCAATACAAAAAATCATCAAGATGTCTGCGGCCAACGGGGTTTCACACCTTATAATCGGTCAAAATGGTTTCATGTCGACCCCTGCTGGCTCTAATATTATCCTCAAAAACAAGGCAGATGGAGGTTTCATTCTCTCCGCATCACATAACCCGGGCGGCCCCAATGCTGATTTTGGCATTAAGTACTCAAACCATACCGGCGGCCAGATTCCAAGCTCCGTAAGTGATGCGATATATCAACAGACCACCAAAATATCAGAATATAAAATTTGTGACATACCAGATATTAACCTATCACAAATCGGTCATCAGGAGATATGCGGTATGTCTATAGATATCATAGACCCTGTAGAAGACTACGTTCAAATGATGGAAGAAATTTTTGATTTCGCTTCAATCAAAAAACTTTTCCAATCTGGTTTCACCATGCGTTTTGATGCTATGAACGCTGTCACAGGACCATATGCTCAGCGCATATTTGAAGAAATTTTAGGAGCTCCCAAAGGTTCTGTCGTAAACTACAAACCCCTACCAGACTTTGGCGGTCTCCACCCAGATCCCAACATGGTATATGCCAAAGAACTTGTAGACTTTATGTTCTCTGATAATGCTGCCGACTTCGGAGCTGCCAATGATGGAGACGGAGATCGTAACATGATTCTGGGCAAAAAATTCTTTGTTACTCCAAGTGACAGCTTAGCAATCTTGACTGACAACTACAAATACATTCCAGCCTATAAAGATGGCATTTATGGTGTTGCCAAATCTGCAGCCACTTCAACGGCTGTAGAAAAAGTTGCACAAGCACACAATATCGGATACTACGAAGTACCTACCGGATGGAAATATTTTGTAAATCTGATGGATTCCAAACGCATCACTTTCTGTGGTGAAGAAAGTTTCGGCACCGGTTCGGCTCATATCAGAGAAAAAGACGGCATTTGGGCTGTACTATTCTGGCTCAATATCATTGCAGCCACCAACAAGTCCGTAGAAGACATCACCACCGAATTTTGGCAAAAGTACGGACGTAACTATTATGTTCGCTTTGATTTTGAAGGAGTTGACACAACAGTTGCCGACAAACTTATGGAAAACATAGAAAACAAACTCCCATCACTCAAAGGGTATTCTCAAGAAGGATTTACCGTTTCAGAAGCCTTTCCGTTTGTATACAATGACCCTGTAGATTTCAGCTCCACCAAAAATGGCTTAGTAGTCAAATTTACAGATGGTTCTCGCATTGTATATCGCCTATCAGGCACTGGTTCTAGCGGAGCAACCATCCGTGTATATCTGGAACGCTACAGTCTTTCTGATATTAAACAGGATCCACTTAAAATGCTCACAGAAATTTTCAAAATTGCTATGAGCATCTCTGAAATTCCCGAAAGAACAGGAAAACACCAAGCAGATGTTGTCACCTAAATTCACAAAGCTAGCATCAATAACCCTAATCCTAATGTCGGCTTCTCTTGCTCAAGCTGACATTGGGCTTTATGGTTTTAACAATGCTACTTCATACACCAATAATCAAAACATCAATATGAATTTTCTTCCCGATAAAATAATTAACTATCGAGGAGAAATGCGTACAAATTTGCAAATGCTAATTGACTATGCCAAAAGCCATATTCCAAATTTTCAAATTATCACTCATGAAGGACAACAAATTTTACACAAAAGTGGTTGGGAACAAGCACAAGAAAAATACAACCAACTAAAACAACAATCCGGATCTGTTAATGACACTTCTTTTCTTGATTTTGATGAAAACAAATATACAGAACCATCATACGGATCTCCGGAGCAAAAATATCTCAACTCCGTAAATGCTGTTGTCTTAAACAACATATATTGCGGCAAAGGTAAAGAACTCAACATAACAATCAACCATAATCTTGGACATTTCAGTATCGAACAATGCTCCTCAAAAGCAGATGTAGATGCTGCCATTACTCGTTCTATTTTAGATCAAAAAGCATCTTACATTTTTACAGATATAAACAAATCTTTTCAAAATACATATACTCAACCTATTATAAACGATTCTGCTCGTAATATTGAGCATGCTCTGCAAGCCAAAAATATTTCTTTCATTCTAAATGACAACCACTATCTGTATGCAGAACAAATGGTTCATGAAATATCCAATAGCAACTATGATATTGTTGTAATCAACCCCCTATTTCACAATATCACCCCTTTTTCTGCCGAAGACATAGCCAGAATGAAATACAAAAAAAATGGAGCAAAGCGCCTATTAATTGCAAATATTAATGTCTCTGAAGCATCAGAACAAGATATTTTTTGGGATCCATACTGGAAAGAAAATCCACCTAATTGGTTAGCTCATCCGTCATTTACAACACCAAATGCTTATATTGCTGAGTACTGGAGCAAAGAATGGCGACAAATATTATCCAAACACTTTAAAAATATCATAATGTCAAAATATGACGGAGTATTTTTTACCGGCATAGAAAATCACAAATTTTTTGAACAACAAACCCCTCTTGAGTAACAGTCATGAATGAAATAGAAGTATTAGACATAGCCAGAGACGCCGTATTCACTCTTCTTAAAATAGTAACACCGATTCTATCGGTAGCGCTGTTTGTCGGTCTCATAATCGGTATCTTCCAAGCACTTACCCAAATCCAAGAAATGACACTTGCCTTTGTTCCCAAAATCATCAGTGTATTTGTTGCTCTCATTCTCCTTTTTCCCTTTATGCTCAATCAAATGAGAACTCTTACCGAAGGACTGTTTAGCAAAATAGCCAATGGTGGATAAATTCATGCAAGAACTTCTAAACCTAAATTTATACCAATTTCTAATGGTGTTTTTACGTCTCGGATCTGCAATCATGCTCATGCCGGGATTTATGAGTTCTTACATAAGCATAAACATTAGGCTCTGCACAGCCCTCACACTTACAATTGTTCTTATTCCTATTATATCACCCAGCCTGCCGGTAGCGCCTCAAAACACCACCACCTTGTTAACTTATATTTTGCAAGAAATAACTATCGGTGTTTTCTTAGGAGTTATAATGCAAGTACTATACTATGCACTAAATCTTGCTGGTTCTCTAGCCGGACAAGCTATTGGCTTTGGTAACGCTCAGATCTTTGATCCCACTTCTCAAACCCAAAGCATTGTTGTAGAAACCTTTTTCAGCATCATAGCAATTACCATTATTTTTCTAACAGATATTCATCATCTAATGATTTCGGCCATTGTAGATAGCTATTATCTTTTTCCGGTAGAAGAACCTCTGCCATGGGGTGATATGGCCAACCAAACCAGCAAAATGATAAATGCCTCTTTCATCATGGGATTCAAACTAGGATCACCTTTTGTGGCTTTCACCATCATCTTTTACACCGGAATGGGTTTAGTATCTCGCCTAATGCCACAATTAAATATTTTCTTTCTTTCTTTGCCCTTGCAAATATATTTGGGTTTAGGACTACTGTTTATAACAACTCCAATCATTATAATGTGGTTTATGCATTATTTTGATGAGGGGCTTCATCCGTTTTTGCACTAGGAGAACAATATGGTTACCCCCGAAGAAGATGAAGCCTCCAAAACCGAAGAACCTTCCGAACGCAAAATAAGCAAGGCCAAAGAAGAAGGTGATGTTGCCATCTCGCAAGAAACCAAGAGTTTCATCATGCTTTTAGGTATGTTATTTGTCGTATGGCTCATTCTGCCTGTAATGCTCAAATGGTACTACCAACTAAGCATCAATTTTATCGAAAATGCCGGACAAATTCAAGTAACCCCCAAGACATTTCAAATTTTGTTCAAAGATGCATCTTTAGGATTATTTAAGATACTAAGCATACCTTTTGCCATTTTCATTGTGTTAGGCATATTCGCCAGCATCTCTCAAACCGGATTTATCTATGCTCCCAAAAAACTAGAACCCAAATGGGATAAGCTAAACATATTCGCAGCCTTGCCAAACTTTATAAATATGAAAAAAATTGTTGAAAGCTTAAAAGGTATTATCAAAATAACCGTTATTGCCTTTATCGCTATTTTAGTGGTAAAACCATACCTCAAAAAAGCAGATCTGTTGCCCACAATGGAAACCATTAGCATATTAGAATTTATACACAAAATTGTGGTATTGTTACTATTTACTGTAGTTATTGCCGTCTTTGTTATCGCTGCCGCAGATTATTTATACCAAAAATATTCTCACCTCAAAAAATTACGTATGACCAAACAAGAGGTCAAAGAAGAATATAAACAAATGGAAGGTGACCCTCTCATTAAATCTCGCATCCGACAAGTCAGAATGGAACGCGCTCGCCACCGCATGATGGAAGCAGTACCTAAAGCAGATGTTGTAATCGTAAACCCAACGCACTACGCAGTTGCACTTGAATACAAAATGGAAGAAATGGATGCTCCTAAAGTAACCGCCAAAGGATTAGATAATATTGCTCTAAGAATCAAAGCTATAGCCGAGGAAAATGAAGTACCAATTGTAGAAAACCCTCCTTTGGCTCGTGCATTATTTGCATCAACCGAAATAGATCAAACCATACCAGAAGAACACTTCAAAGCCGTAGCAGAGGTAATAGGATATGTTATGCAGCTCAAAAACCAATAGTCGCCCGGACAAACTTTTGCAATCAAACTTAATTAAACTGGCTTTTGCTTTAGTGCTTTTGACCACTTCAATAATCTTATTTCTATTATACCCGGAGCATCACCTATTACTAACCAGTTTGACTGTTTTCATCACCAGCTACTGTCTAATGATAGCCATCAAAACTTTAGATGCCGGAGAAACTGCTATAAGTTATGGTGGATTCGCCAACGAAATTATCAAAAATGACTTCAAAGCCAGACAAATTGAAAATCCCAATGGAGATATTATCATAAGAAACGATCCGGCCAAAGATTTATTAAAAGACACCCCTACCCTCAAGTTTATAGAACGTTTTCTAGCCGAAGGTCCCTCAAACAAAGCCGCTTTCTTCCGTTTGCAAACAGCATACAAAAACCTTCGTTCTGAAAAAGTTGTCTTATCTTTAGTCCTTACCCCAACCAAAGACCTTATATTTAATGACTTAGAATGGTTTGAAATATCTATTCGCCCCATGTACTTACGTAAACCAGAGATTTTTGATGGCGCTTTTTCTATAAAAAAAATCAAAAAAGAAACATATTTCTATTGGAGCATAAACAATATAACCGCTCAAAAAAACATGGAGCATGTATTCAAAGAAGAAACGTCATTACTACATGATTTTCTTGATTATATGCCCATAGGTCTCTATACCGTTGACAAAGACTACAATCTTGAATACATCAACCACAACATGGCAGATTTTATCGGATTATCAACAACAGATATAAACAATCATAATTTATCTGAATTCTTAGCTACCAATACCTCCTTACCCGATAGAAAAGATTTATGGAAAGGCACCGTATTTTTTACTTCTCCAGATGGACAAGTTCACGAAACTTTGGTCATGCAAAGCAGCTTCCGCCAAAATGATAAAATAAAAATGCGAGGCATTGTATTACACCAACTCCCCGGAGAAAATGAACTAAAACAACGCCTATCATCCGCATCAGATAAAATCAGTTGGCTGTTCAACCATGCCCCTGTGGGAATATTATTTCTTAACACAGACGGGGTTATTACCGATGGTAACCAAGTTGCCTTCGATTTCATAGAACAACCTCCTCACAATATTATTCAGCACCAGCTACAAACATTTATAAAAGCAGATGACATCACAAACCTTTCACAAGGATTAAACAACATTTTGACACGCCAGCAAAATAGCATAACCATGGACATACACCTCAAAACCACAAACCAAAATTCTGTAGCTACATTGTATATAAGTTCCATGCAACACTTTCATGCTGGATACAATTCTCCCATCAATGGCTTTGTTGTTTACATCATAGATACCACCCGTCAAAAATCTTTAGAGCAACAATTTGCACAAGCCCAAAAAATGCAAGCAGTCGGACAATTAGCCGGTGGAGTTGCTCATGACTTCAACAATCTTCTGACAGCCATGATCGGTTTCACTGATTTACTATTGCAGCGTCACGGTGTTGGAGATCCCTCATTTGCAGACCTAATCCAAATAAAACAAAATGCAAACAGAGCAGCAGGCCTTGTGCGCCAACTATTAGCCTTTTCTCGCAAGCAACCCCTACAACCCAAACTCATAGATGTCACAGATAACTTTGCCGAACTCAGCCATATGCTAAAACGCATTTTAGGCGAACAAATAACCCTAAAATTCCACCATGGAAGTGAGCTTGGTTTCATAAAAGTAGATCCGGTACAATTTTCACAAGTAATCATCAATTTGGCCGTAAATGCAAAAGATGCCATGAACGGCAACGGCTTACTAACTATTAGCACCCGCACAGAAACCTTACACGAAAGCCATCGTTTTGGAGGAGATACAATCAAACCCGGAGACTTTGTTGTTATCGATGTTAGCGACAACGGATGTGGAATACCTCCGGAGAATTTATCTCGCATTTTTGACCCCTTTTTCTCCACCAAGGAAAACATTGTCGGCTCTGGTACAGGTCTTGGATTGGCAATGGTATATGGTATCGTTCGCCAAACCGAAGGCTTCATACAAGTATCCAGCATCGTAGGCACTGGCACCACTTTCTCAATTTTTCTTCCTCGTTTTGAAACCAATAATGATGCAGATTCCACATCCGACAATCAAGAAATTATAACCGATCATAACGGCACCCCTATATTAAAAGTACAAGAAAAAATTGCCCCTCCTGTCAATATCAATCAAAAAATAATAGTTGGGCTAAACGTATCAAACACCATCGATAGAACCCATACTGCCCCAGCTAAACCTGCACGCATTTTATTTGTAGAAGATGAAGATTCTGTCCGCACATTCGCTGTTAGAGCCCTTCAAAAGAAAGGCTACGAAGTAATTGGTTGTAACTCTGCTGAAAATGCCTTAGAACACACTAATAATAATGAACATTTCGATCTTATGGTTACAGATATGGTAATGCCTGGCATGAGTGGTGCAGAACTTACCAAAACTCTAAAAGAACAAACACCTCATCTAAAAGTAATTTTAGCCTCAGGATATTCAGAAGAAATTGTTCGTCAAGAGCTTGAAAATTTTGATGATTTTGATTTTATCACCAAACCATATAGCTTAGGTGACTTGACAGCTAAGGTTTTTGATGTCTTAAATAGAAACTAAGATGACAAAGCAAGATTCAAACATAATGCAATTAGTGCTAGATTTTCCACATCTTCCCAGTTTAGGAAGAGAAGATTTTTTAGTATCTCCTTGCAATAAACAAGCTGTTACTATGGTAGAACAATGGCCCAATTGGTCATATTTTGCTCTCTGCATATACGGCCCTACCGGATGCGGAAAAACCCATTTGGCAAATGTTTTTGCAAACAATATTTCTAATCTGACAAATTTTCCGTATCGCATACCATTTATTAGAGCCGAACAGTTAACCATAAACAAAATTCACAAATTGTTTGAACAGCATAAATGTCTAATTATTGAAAATTTAGAAAACTTGCGCAACGAAGAAGCTCTGTTTCATCTATACAATATGTATAGAGACGAAGGAGGCAACATATTATTTACCTCATCTAACCCTCCTGCCAGACTAAATTTTAAGCTTCCAGACTTGCGCTCCAGAATGAACATCGTTCCTACTATCGAAATTAAAGAACCAGATGATGATCTTTTATCTGCACTTTTAGTTAAACTATTTGTAGACAGACAAATCATGCCTGCTCCAGAGATAATAAGCTATATGCTAGCCAATATGCAACGTTCTTTTGAAACAGCCCGCAAATTAGTTGCAGAAATTGATAATATATCTCTCACACGCAAAAGAGCCATTAGTATTTCAATTGTCAAAGAAGCACTTACCACCCTAAACACCCCTCCTCTTCAAGGTAGTTTGTTTTAAAAAAAAAAGAACCGACATACATCGGTTCTTTTTGTGGTTTATACTTATAATAATTCTTCTAGTATTAACCTATCTACGGCGTAAAAATGAAGGAATTTCCAAATTCAAGCGATCTTCCGTCCCATAATCATCACTTGCAAAAGATGAAGAAACAGGCTCTTGAACACGTTCAGTCTCTTTCAATTTTTTACGATTTCTTTTAGCGATAGAAAAACCTGTAACTCTTTCAATAAAAGTCGGAATATGTTCCTCCTCTTCTTCAGAGCTCTTTATCAATTGCTCAGGTTCTTCCTGCCTTCTAGGCAACACTACATTACTAGCATGCTCAGGGAATAATTCAGGTTCTTCTTCCACAACACGAAGAGAACTCTTTGGCCTAAAATTATTTTCTGCTGAGGACAATGCTGTTTCCATTTGAGAAACCTCGTTCATGTCGTCAGACTTATTAATAATAGCCTTAAACAAAGAAGTTGCATTTGGCATATCTTCCAATACAGTAGATCTCTCTATCATATCAAAATCATTAAACTTCACCGGTTGCACTTCATTTGATACGGCAGAAACAACTTCCGGCTCACTTTCAGCCACACTCAAAGGAGCTACCGTTGCCTCTTCAATAATATTAACAACATTTTCTATATCTACTGGCCTAACAGCTGCAAATGTTTCCAAATTGGTGGCAACAACCTCTCTTGGAGTTGCTGCAACTTCTGGCTCAATTCTAACCGCAGGCTCTTCTTGTTTTTTCAACACTGGAGAAAACTGGTTTCTTTTAATACCTTCACCTTCAATACCTGTAGCAACAATAGATACCCTAATTTTACCATCTAATGTGTCATCAAAACTAGAACCGAAAATAATATTAGCATCATCATCAACTTCTTCCTTGATTCTGCTAGCTGCCTCATCAATTTCAAACAATGTAATATCAGAACCACCGGTAATATTTATCAAAACACCTTTGGCCCCATGCATAGAACAATCATCTAATAGAGGATTTGCCAAAGCCTGTTCTGCAGCTTTAATAGCTCTATCCTCACCTTCGGCCTCTCCTGTTCCCATTATTGCTTTACCTTTATCTTCCATAATAGATTTTATATCGGCAAAGTCCAAGTTAATAAGACCAGGCATCATCATCAAATCTGTAATAGAACGCACACCTGCATACAACACATTATCAGCCATCACAAAAGCATCTACCAATGTGGTTTTTTTATCTGCGATTCTAAATAGATTTTGGTTTGGAATAACAATGATACTATCAACTTCTTTAGTAAACTCTTCTAATGCTTTTTCTGCTGTTTCATAACGTTTTTTGCCTTCAAACTGAAAAGGCTTTGTTACCACACCAACCGTAAGTATACCTTTATCTTTTGCAATTTTTGCTACAACAGGAGCAGCACCGGAACCTGTACCACCACCCATACCGGCAGTAATAAACACCATATTTGCACCATCAAGCTCACGCTCAATTTCTTCTCTTGCTTCTTCTGCAGACAAACGCCCAACCTCTGGACGGGCTCCTGCGCCCAAACCTTTAGTTGTCTCTAAACCAAGCTGAATCCTACGATTCGTCTTAGAGTTTTCCAAAGCTTGAGCATCTGTGTTTGCTACAATAAAATCGATTCCCTCTAAGTTTTGAGATATCATATTATTGACGGCATTACCACCACCGCCGCCGACACCAATAACAGAGATTCGAGGTTTCAATTGCATAACATTTTTATCTGGAACAGCTAATTTAATTGACATTGTATAAATTTCTCCCAAAACCTAAGATTTCATATTACCTTTAGGATAAAACACAATACCTTAAGTTTTGGTTACCAACATATTTTTTTTTGAAAAAAACTAAAAATTTTGCTTCAACCAAGAAAACACTTTGCCTAATCCACTATCACCATTACGCACAGGCTTATTCACCACTTTCCCCGGCTTTCTTTCAGTATAATTCAGAGCAAAAAGCAACAATCCTATGCATGTGGAATAAGATGCACCACATAATTTATCTGGCAGATTTAAAATATTTTTAGGGCGTCCTAAACGAACTTGTTTATCCAAAACAATCGACGCAATTTCTCGCACCCCTGCTAACTGAGAAGCCCCACCTGTCAAAACAACTCTATGACTAGATATATCCTGCAAACCAGCTTCTGCCAATTTACGATTCACCATTTCAAAAGTTTCCTCAATACGGGGTGTTATAATACTAATCAGCTCTGCTCTGGGAATTTGTTTTATACAACTATCATCTTCTTCACCAACCGGATACACATTAATTGTTTCTTCATTATCTTGGCTGCTCAAAAAAGCACACCCATGCAAAACTTTCAACCTCTCTGCATGAGAAAATGACGTGGTCAAACCATATGCAATATCATTTGTAACATTATTTCCGCCAACCGGCAATGACGCAAAATAAAATGGAAACCCATGCTTAAAACAAGCAATTGAGGTGGTTCCTCCTCCCATATCAATCACGGTAGCGCCAAGCTCTCTCTCGTCATCAACCAAACACGCCAATCCTGATGCATAAGACGAAAAGGCCTTTCCGGCAATTTCCAACGTTGCATTTCCAACAACATTAGACACATTTCTATACTGAATATCCGGCACAGAACCCAACAAAATATCAACTGACAGATTCTCTCCAAAAATATTTCGAGGGTCTTTAATATCTTCTCCGCTATCCAAACGATAATTCGTTGGCAAACAATGAATTAGCTCACATCCTTCAACATTAATTTTATGTATTCCCTTATCAACAACTTTCACCAAATCACCCTCATTTACAGGACGATTACGACTTAATGCTATTGTCGATGTTTTAATAACACTCTTAATTTTATCTCCGGATACATTAACAATTACACGGTTAATTCTTTCATTAGCCATCTGCTCTGCAGCATCAACAGCGTTTCCAACAGATATTGTGGCCTGATTAATATCTGTAACCACTCCATTTTTTATCCCTTTAGCCGCATTGCACCCATATCCGACAACATTAATTCGTTTATCACGACCTATTTTTGCAATAACACAGCAAACTTTAGATGATCCAATATCCAAAGCAGCTATGGTTGTCGCTCTATTAAACGAATGTGTTCCCATTTTTTCCTCTTATATCCTATGTTCCACAGCACCAGCAAGTCCTGCAGAATCATCAACCACGCCCTTACGCAGTTTTACAATAACCTTGTTAGGTAATCTTAAATCAATGATGGTTAATTTACGCTTAAAGATACCTTTTTTTTCATCTAAATGCACCAATTTTTTCCACGCTTTAGCAATATCTTCTTCCGGCAACTTAATCGTTACACCATGTCTGATATCATCAAGTATCAAATTCCAACGTCTACCAGAAATAAAATTAGCCACCTTTACTCGTTCAATATAATCTTTATCCCCATCCCGGAGAGCCTCCATCAAATTTTTAAAATTATCCGGAGCTCCGGCTCCAACAATCAACAATATCGGTGCATCTATTTTAAATTCTGCATTTATTATCTTTCCCTCACTATCCAATGGATAAAATTTTTCATTAATTTGCCAAATTGCTTTTACTTGTTTTTCCACCAATTCCACATTCAAAACATTTGGAAAAAAACTTCGTCTAACAACAGCTTCTTGCACCCACGGCAATTCTTCCAATCTGGTTTTCATGCCATATATATCCATTTTCAGCATGTTATCGCCACGATTCACCGCCACGGCTTTTTCAACATCTTCCTTAGATGTTCGCCCTCGACCAGAAACAACAACATCACTCAAAACCATTCCCTGCTGACCACACCAATCATACAGTGAAACCATCATCTTGTCCAACTGCTTGCCCAAAACATCATTCTTAAAAAACAATATTGTTCCAGCAAGAAAAACAATCACTGACAATACTAAAATTGTTCCAACCATGCGTAAAGGCCACTCATTAGCTGGCTTCAGAAGCTTGGGTGTCTTTACTTGTTTGTTTGTTACATTATCAGTTTTATCAGTCATGTTATCTTTTTATTTATTAATACCCAATCTTTTTACTTCCCATTCCAATACAATAGAAGTTTTTTCTTTCACTTTTGCAACAATTGTTTCACCCAGCAACTCAATATCAGCGGCTGTTGCCCCATTTGCGTTAACCAAAAAATTACAATGTTTTTCAGAAACCTTTGCACCATTAATATGCAAATCGGCACATCCTGATTTTTTTATCAATTCCCACGCACGTAAACCCTCCGGATTCTTAAACGTAGAGCCCGCTGTCTTTACATTATGAGGCTGATTTTTCAAACGATAATTTTTTTGCTCATTTAAGATTTTTAATGTTTCTTCCGGCTCCTTATTTTCCACCTTCAGCGTCAAAGCCAAAATAATCCAATCATCAGGAAACAAACTACTACGATAAGATAAAGATAAATCATCTGCGGGCACTTCACGGATTTCCCCTTCTCCGTTTATAATAGTTGCCCGCAGCAAGACGTCCTTGAGTTCTTTTCCAAAACATCCGGCATTTGTTTTAACAGCTCCCCCCAAATGTCCGGGAATAGAAACCAAAAACTCAAGTCCCCCCAATTTATTTTCCAACATAATTTTTTTCAAATCTGCATTCCGCAATCCTGCTCCACATGTAATATATCCGTCATCAAGCTTCCATCGCCTAAAAAAGCTCCCCTCCAACTTAATCACAACTCCGGGAATACCTCCATCTCTAACCAACAAATTAGAACCACCGCCAACCACACAAATAGGCAAATTATATGGTTTTGCTTTCAAAAACCAGCTCAAATCAGCATCATCTTTTGGGCAAAACATAACCTCAGCTGGTCCCCCAACTGCAAACCATGTATGTTTAGACATTGGTTCATTGCACAGATATTTTCCCCTAATTTCTGGCAACAACTTCACCAAGTCATTCTTTTTTTTGCCCAAACCAAACATTTTAGCCTCCCCAATTCTAACTTATTTTCTTTTCAATAGCATCTGCCAATCTTTTAGCCGCATCTTTTATCGAAACCTTCTGTGCTGCCTCAGACATCAACTTTAGTTTACAATAATCCCCTGCCCATTCTTCTATTACTTTTTTCAATCTATCCGGAGAAAATTCTTTTTGTTTAATCACAATCCCTGCTCCGGCATCTGCAATTTCGACAGCATTAGATGTCTGATGATCATCTGCTGCCGTTGGCAAAGGCACCAAGATTGAAGGAACCCCCACCACTGCAATTTCAGACACCGAAGAAGCACCTGCTCTAGATATAACAATATGAGAACCGGCATACAATTCATCCATATTTTCAAAAAAGTGTTTCACCACCAATTCTACACCTGTTCCCTCATAAGCTGCGGCAATTTCATTTTCTTGTCCAACTCTGCATTGCTGATAGATCCTAATTTTTGCGGCTTGCTTTTTTCCTAATTTTGCAATTGCAGCAGGTATAACATCGCCAAATATTTTAGCTCCTTGACTTCCGCCCAACACCAATATCTGCAATTTATCATTTTCTTTTAATGTCGGATAACCTTTTTTTGCTGCTTCTACAATTGCAGCTCTCACCGGCATACCACACAATACTGTTTTCTCCTCCGATGGAGCATATTTAACCTTCCTAAAACTCTGAGCCACAATTTCTGCATACTTACTCAAAAATCTGTTAGTCCTACTCATTACAGAATTTTGTTCATGAATAACCAAATCTGTTCCCGACAAAATTGCGGCAACCGAAGCCGGAAAAGAAGCATATCCGCCAAACCCAACCACACACACCGGCTTATTTCGATACAACACCCAAAGAGCTTGCAGTGTTCCCAATGCTGTTTTAAGCAAACTTTGTAATTTAAACAACTTAGATTTTCCAACCACACCACCAGACAATACCGCCACATTTGGCATTTGACCAAGTCTTCCTTTATAATTGTTTTTGCCTCGCTTGTCCGTAACCAACATCAAAGCATATCCTCTTTTTTCCAACTCTTCAGCCAATGCTTCTGCAGGATATACATGACCTCCTGTTCCTCCTGCTGTCAAAACAATTAATTTATTTTTCTGTTCAGTTTTCATCTTGATCCTCCGCATGCACATTTTTGCGAGTAATAGCCAATAACATTCCCATTCCACCTGCAGCTGCCAACAAAGAAGACCCGCCATAAGAAATAAAAGGCAAAGCCATTCCCTTTGTTGGCCCCAAATGTAATGTAGATGCCATATTAATAATGCCTTGCAAACCCAAACTTGCTGCCAAACCGCAAGTTGCCAATATTATAAACAAATTATTATCTTTACCCGATATCATAAAAGACCTAATCACAATACCGGCATACAACCCCACAATCAATAGACACAAAAGCATTCCATATTCTTCTGCTGCCACCGCAAAAATAAAATCCGTATGTGCATCAGGGATATACATTTTCACCACACCCTCACCAGGGCCGACACCCCAAAAACCACCTTTTTCAAAAGCCTCCAAAGAGCGCTTAACTTGATAACTCAAATTATTTCCATCGGCCAAAAACTGTTGTACTCGTGCTTGCACATGCGGAAAAAACACATACACACCTCCGGCAGCCACCAAAATCAACAACAAAAAACCGCCCACCAAAATCCAAGGCAAACCGGCCAAAAAGAACTGAAACCCCCAAATTAGTGTCAATACAATTGACATACCAACATCAGGTTGCAACAACAACAAAGCCAAGGTAAAAACATACAAACCAATAGACAGCAAATTTCCAGGAAAATCAGTATATTTCTTTTGCCCTTCAAAAAGCCATGCCGCAGCAATAATAAATGTGGGCTTCACAAATTCAGATGCCTGCAAGCTAAAAAAACCCAAATCTATCCAACGTTTAGCACCTTTAATTTCGACACCCCAAAAAAGTGTCAAAATCATCATAATTATTGTCACCACATACCCCAACACAGCAACTCGCCTAATCTGCTTCAAACTGAGCATAGACAACACCAACATTCCCACGGTTGCAATTGGCAAAAATATAAATTGCTTAGCAATAAAATGAAACGTCCCTTCTCCTATTCTGTTGGCCACGGCAGGAGAAGCCGAAAAAGTCAAAAAAGCACCCAAAACAATCAAGGTCGAAATCATTGTCAACAAAGGTTTATCAACTGTCCACCACCAGTTGGCAAGTATTCCCCGATTCGTTCTGGAAAAAATTAACATTCCGTTCCCCTTCTTTTTACTTATATTGAATAGCTAAAAAACCCAATACCGCCAACACAATACCTATCAACCAAAATCGCACAACAACTCTGGTCTCAGGCCATCCACATTGTTCAAAATGATGATGTATTGGAGCCATCTTAAATATTCTTTTTCCTCCGGTATGCTTAAACCAATACACTTGCATAATTACCGACAAAGCCTCTGCCACAAATACAAACCCCACAATTGCCAACAAAATTTCATGTTTTAGCATTACAGATATTGTTCCCAAATAAGCACCCAAAGCCAAAGAACCAGTATCGCCCATAAAAACCTTTGCCGGAGCAGCATTAAACCATAAAAAGCCCAAACATGCACCAATCACAGCCGCACAGCTAACCGCAATTTCTCCCGCCATAGGCACTGGCATCATATACACATCTTTCACCAAATCAGATCCACAAATATAAGCTATAACCATAAACACCGGCAAGGCAATCACCATCAAACCCGAAGCCAAACCATCTAATCCATCTGTCAAATTAACTGCATTAGATGCTCCTGCAATCACAACCATTGCAAAAGGCACATAGAACCAACACAAATTCAAAGACCAGTCCCAAAGATATGGCAGTGTCAAAACAAATCTATCCTTCTCAGGCATTTCAAAAGATATAACCAATACTGCAATCAACGCCGTAGAAAATTGCAAAAGCAATTTCATTCTTGCAGTCATAGCATTTGCCGATTGTTTTTTCACTTTTGTATAATCATCAATAGCTCCCACAACGCCATATACAACCAGAACCAAAATAGAAACCCAAATTAAAGGATTAGTCAAATCAGCACACAGCAACATAGCTAAAATAGAGCTTCCCAAAATCAAGATTCCTCCCATTGTCGGCGTTCCTTTTTTGGTCAGCAAATGCGATTGAGGACCATCATCTCTGATTGGCTGTCCTTTTTTCTGATGAGCTCGCAAAAATTTAATTAACCTGTCACCAAAAGATAGGCTCAAAATCAAAGCCACAAAAAAAGCCATAAAACAGCGAGAATATACTGTATTCAAATAATCAGGAGCAGAAATAACATTAAACAAATATTGCAACATAACAAACCTCGCAATCGCATATACATAAAATCGAGGTTATGATAATCTCTTAAAATTAAATAAGTATTAAAACACCCACCAAAAAACATCTTTTAAACTCAAGGTATTGGAGGGGAAGGGAGACAAGCAATTAGCTAGTTGGTATACAAACTCTGTCTGCCTGAAAGTTTGGTATAGCAGTTATTTTAGACGGTGTTAAACAACAATTACATATAATAGACATGCCATTTATCTGATTTTATTTGTATAGTGAACTTTCTTTATAATTATCAATAGCATGTCTAACAATAACGCCGATTATTGCAGCAACCGGCACGGCCACCATTAGCCCCAAAAATCCCAAAAGAACACCACCAGCCAGCAACGCAAACATTATCCAAACCGGATGCAATCCTACAGAATCACCAACTAAATTTGGCGTCAAGAAATTTCCTTCAATAAATTGCCCAATCATAAACACTCCAACAACTTGAGCTATAGGCATTAAGCTATCAAACTGAGCAAAAGCTATTCCCAAACTAACTACAAAACCAAAAATAGAGCCAACATATGGAATAAAAGAGATTATACCTGCAATAAAACCTACCAACACTCCCAAATCTAATCCCACCAAATAAAGCCCCACAGCATAAAACGTGCCAAGTAACACGCAAACAGATAATTGACCTCTAATAAAAGAAGACAAAATTCCATCAATTTCCTTAGCCTGTTTTTCAATATTTTTCTTTGAATGCTTAGGCAATAAATCATCAACCTTCTTCACAAAAGGTTTCCAATCTCTGAGCATATAAAAAGCCACAACAGGTGTAATCAATATCAAAGATAAAATATTCATCAGAGCAAAACCGCCACTAACCAGCTTTCGCAACAAATTTCCGGCCATTCGCAAAGCATTCCCCATATTACCTCTGATAGCTTCTCTGATTTTGTCTGCTTCCATAGCAGGGAATCTCTCTTGCAAACTAACAATTAAAGGTTCAATTTTTTTTATCAAGGCAGACATATATTCCGGCAACACACTCAAAAAATGTCCCAATTGATTATCTATCACCCCAAACAAAGCCACCAGCGTCGGTACCAAAACCAAAACCAACAAAAACATTGTCAAAATTGTAGCCCATGTTCGATTCATCCCCAACTTTTCAAACTTGCTTGCCCACGGATCTAATAAATAACCGATTATTATTCCGGCCACAAATGGCATTAACACTGAGCGCAACACATAAACAGCTGCTCCAAAAAGTAACAAAATTATCAACCAGATCATTACATTCCGATTCTTTTTTGTAACAACCATAAATTTTTACTCCCTAATAGCGTTCTAAACTATAATAACTTCCATGTTCAACCAACCGATAAGACTTTTCAGACAACAACTGTATCAGTTTTTCCATAGAACCATTGAACACCAATTTAAACTGAGCCTTGCCGGCACCCAATGCCTGAACCTCCAAGTTATTCACTATAGGTATTTCTTTCAAAGTATTTTCCGTCATTACCCAATCGGACAATTGTGCAAAGTTATATAACACAACAATCACATCTTCCATAGATGCTTCAGCAACACTTTGTTTTGCGATTCTGTTTTCCAGTTCGGTCTTCACCTCGGCAACAGCCTTATCAAACAACTCCATTCCCGAACTTCTGGGGCCAGATACTTTTATTGTTTTTCTATCTCCACTATAAGACGTTGCTTTTACAGTCAATCCCTCGATTCCGTCATAGATAGCATCTAGCACATAAACATCATCTGCCCCATTCAAACGCATCAATTTATCCAAGGCTTCACCATCCATAGCCAAAGCCTTATTACCATCTATCACGGCATAATTAAAACCACTGGAAGATAAAGGCACAATTTTTATCATTCCTGCAACACCAACTTTGTCCCATGCTTGACGCCACAAATTTGCGCTTTCCCACAACATTGGAGCATCCGAGCTAAATTCTCTAAATACCGGCACAACCAAAACCTTGTGAGACATATTTTTCATTACCGGAATATCTCTTTCTTTCATATATTCTCGGAGCATCTCTTCATTCAAAACCACCTTTAGTTTTGCCATATATCTCACTGCCGAACGCTTTTCTTCAATAACCGAAACTTCTTTAATAAAATTCACCAACTGTTCATTTGTCATTGCGGCAATTTTTGCAGCGCCTTCCGGAGTTGTCACTTTTCTGGCAACTGTAACTACTGCCGCACGATAAGCCTCGTTCATAGCTCTTTGTTGTGCCACCGCTGCACTACTATCCGTTACATCTACACTAACTTCTACTGCATAGCGTTCATCTGCAAAAGCCTGGCCATTCCACAACAGCATTGCTAACAAAAGCAAAAGTCCACACCTAAACACCTAACAACTCCTATTCGCAAATATCTAATTCACTAAAAAAGAAACCAATTTCTCTCTTGGCACTATCAACAGAATCAGAACCATGAACTGTGTTCTTATCTATAGACAAAGCAAACGTCTTTCTGATCGTACCCTCTTCAGCAACAGCCGGATTAGTTGCTCCCATAATCTTTCGATAATTAGCAACCGCATTTTCTCCTTGTAAAACTTGTACAACCACCGGAGCAGAAGTCATAAATCCAACCAAATTCTCAAAAAAAGGCTTACCTTTGTGCTCTGCATAAAATTCCTCAGCCTGCTTTGTTGTCAGACAAATCATTTTTTGTGCCACTATTTTCAAGCCTTCATTTTCTATCATAGCATTGACTTTTCCTGTTATATTACGACTAACAGCATCTGGTTTAATTATAGATAACGTTCTTTCCATAGTGGGCACTCCATTTCACATAAATATTCAAATCATAAACAAGATATAATACTTTCTGCAAATAATCAAAAGATATTTTGACTTTTGAAGATAAGGAGTGTAAAGATATTGAAAAAACATATAACAGATAAGGATTAAGCGAATGAAAATAAGCCCATATATTCAATCATTAATCGCCAAAGCTCAAAAACTTGGCAAAACCATTGTCCTACCCGAAGGCGAAGACGAGCGTGTACTAATCGCCGCACACGAAGCCGCCATTCAAAACATTGCCAAAATCATCATTTTGGGTAATGAAGATGAAATAAAACAATACTTTGCATCTAAATCTTGGGATCTAAACGGAATAGAGATTATCAATCCGGCTCATTCTCCCAAATTGGCAGAATATACCAACCTCCTCTACAATTTGCGTAAAGAGAAAGGTCTGACCGAAGAAGATGCAGCCAAATTAGCCCTTAACCCTAACTACTTTGGTACGCTCATGATAAAATCTGGTGATGCCGATGGAATGGTATCAGGCGCCAACCACTCCACTGCCGACACCGTCCGTCCTGCCTTGCAAATTATCAAATCAGCACACAAAGATCGGGGTGTGTCTGCCCTATTCATCATGCGCTCTCAAGAAGGAAAACTCTACTACCTATCTGACTGCGCCATAAACATCAACCCCAATGCCAAAGAACTTGCAGACATAGCGCTAAGTTCTGCAGAAAGTGTTATCCGGTTTGGTGATGAACCTCGCATTGCCATGTTATCATATTCCACCTATGGCTCTGGCAAAGGAGAGGCTGTAGATAAGGTTAAAGAGGCAACATCTATAGCCAAAGCCGCTCTAAGTGCTCCTGAATATGCCGACAAAGCAATTTCTTTGGACGGAGAGCTTCAAGCTGATGCTGCTCTCGATTCTGTCGTTGCCGCCAAAAAGGCACCAGATTCCAAAGTGGCCGGAAACGCAAATGTGCTAATATTCCCAAATATAGAAGCCGGCAACATCGGATACAAACTGCTCCAACGCCTTGGTGGGGCAGAAATGTATGGCCCGCTGTTACAAGGCCTAAACGCTCCTGTTAATGACCTTTCTCGTGGCTGTTTTGCCGAAGACATTGTCGGTGTTATTGCCATCACAGCTCTACAATCTCAAAAATAATTTATAAGGAAAATGATTATGAAAATTTTAGTACTAAATTCAGGATCTTCATCTCTAAAATATCAATTATTTAACGTTGAAGGAAATCAGTATGATGTCATTGCCAAAGGTTTAGCAGAACGTATTGGTATCGATGGCTCTATGGTTAGCATCAAATATGCAAATGGAGACAAAAAAACCATCAACAATCCTCTTCCTTCTCACAATGAAGCCCTCAATGAAGTTTTCAATCTTTTACTTGATGGCGCAATCAGCAACCTAGATGAAATCAGCGCTGTTGGCCATAGAGTTGTTCATGGTGGCGAAAAATTCAAAACATCAACCCTGGTAACCGAAGATGTTATCAAAGCAATAGAAGAGCTTTCTGCTCTCGCTCCTCTGCATAACCCTGCCGCTGTTTTAGGTTTACGTGCTGTTCAAAAAGCTCTACCTAATGTTCCGCAAGTGGCTACTTTTGATACAGCATTTCATCAAACAATGCCCAAAGAAGCTTTCCTTTATGGATTACCTTTGGAGCAATATACTCAACACAAAATTCGTCGTTACGGAATGCACGGCACATCTCACCAATACGTTGCTAACGAATGTGCAAAACTCATTGGCAAAGCCGGCAAAATCATTACTTGTCACCTTGGCAATGGGGCATCCATTTCTGCTGTAGAAAATGGCTGTTGCAAAGATACATCTATGGGGTTTACTCCTTTAGCTGGTGTAATTATGGGAACTCGCTGTGGAGATATAGACCCATATATTCCTCTCCACATTATGAAAACTCAAAGCAAGTCTGTAGATGAAGTAAACACACTTCTAAACAAACAAAGTGGTATGCTGGGGCTATCCGGATTTAGCGATATGCGCGATGTAGAAGCAAAATATCTGGATGGAGACTCCAAAGCTGTAGAAGCTTTACAAACCTACGCCTATACAATTGTTAAATTTATTGGTAGCTATATCGCCGCACTTGGTGGAGTAGACGCCATTGTTTTCACCGCAGGTATCGGAGAAAATTCTCCAATAATTCGCAAAATGGTCTTGGACAAACTTTCTTACCTTGGTATCAAAGTAAATGAAGAAAACAACAATAAACGTGGTTCTGCAATAGAAATCACAACTCCGGATTCTAACGTAAAATCATTTGTTATTCCAACAGATGAAGAGCTTATGATTGCCAAAGACACCGTTCGTCTTAGCCAATAAATCGTCATAATCAAAAAAAAACCGGAGCAAACCTCCGGTTTTTTTTATTGTGGATGCAAAAAAATATTGTACACAAACTATTTCTGGGTTATAACCTTAGTAGGTTTAGATAACAATTAGAGTGATTGAACAAAACAATGCAAAAATGGCAAAACCAACCGTTTCCCAAACAAACGGTCAAAGCCAAAGAAAACGAAACCATTATTCCCAATTATGCCGCTATTGATTTGGGAACAAATTCTTGTCGACTGGTTATAGCCACTCCGACACCTTCATCTTTTCGCATTGTAGAAACCTTCTCCAAAATAACCCGCCTTGGAGAAGGTATCATAAACAATAATGAACTGTCAAAACAAGCCATCAAACGCACAATTGGAGCACTCAAAATTTGTTCTGGTGTGCTGGCAGAATATTCCCCTATATATCGTTCTCGCTTTGTAGCAACCGCAGCCTGCAGAAGAGCTGTCAACTGCAAACACTTTTTAGAACAAGTAAAAAAAGAAACCGGCCTTAATATTGAAATTATATCTCCACAAGAAGAATCTCGCCTATCCGTAGTCGGATGCATTCCACTTTTGGCACGCAACATCAAGCAAGCCCTGGTTTTTGATATTGGAGGAGGCTCTACAGAAATATCATTAGCTCGCACCACCAACAAAGGTAACACCTTTATAGAAGGCTTTGTCTCTCTACCTTATGGAGTTGTCACTATCTCCGAGGCCTTCCCTTCTCACGATATGACAGAATTAGCCTATGATACTATCATTGAGCGAACTCACAAAATATTGGCTGAATTTGAAGAAAAACACCATATCAGGAACGCCATTGCCAATCAAGAAATTCAAATTATTGGAACCTCTGGAACCGTAACCGTGTTAGGTGCCGTGCATCTAAATCTACCACGTTATAATCGTTCTGCTGTAGATGGTATTGCAATGAGCAAACAAGATATTGAAAGAACCATTGCTAAAATCAAACGCATTGGCGACGAAGGTCGTAAAAAACACCCATGCATAGGCTCATCCAAAGCAGATCTTACCATGGCCGGATGTGCCATTATAGATGCCTTAACGTCATTCTGGCCCATTTCAGAAATAACAGTTGCCGACAGAGGAATCAGAGAAGGCATATTGCTAGATTTGATGCACTCCTGTAAAAATGACAATAACAAAAAGAAATATAAAAATCGTTATCCTTATTCTCGAAACAGAAAACACCATCGCCCCCAATCTCAACACTCCAACCCAAGGAGCCTCAAATGACAGAAAAAAATTATGCAGCCATAGACCTTGGAACTAACTCTTGTCGACTCTTAATCTGCAACCAAAATGGCGAAGAAATATGTAAAAAAACTGTAGCCACCAAATTAGGAGAAGGATTATACAAATCTGGAGTATTTACACCTCAAGCCATGGAAAGAGGCCTCAAATGTTTTTACGAATACCGCCAATTAATTGATAAACACAACGTACAAAACATCAGAGCAATTGCCACAGCCTCTTGCCGCATGGCCGCTAATAGTGATGAGTTTATCAAAAAAATATGGAATGAATCTCATATTCAAATAGAAGTTATTGACGGATACGAAGAAGCTCGTCTCAACCTCAAGGGAGCCCTAAGTCATGTTTGTGGCAAAAGCAAATATGTTGTATTATACGACCTTGGCGGAGGTTCCACCGAAATAACGCTAGCCACAAACACCGAAAATCCACACATACTACATACGATCTCCATTCCCTGGGGAGCTCGCAACGCGTCAGAAGCCTTCAATTTGGTAGAATACAACGAAGAAAATGCCGAACGCCTCCGGCAAGATATCGGAGCCAGAACCGAAAGCTTTGTAAAAAAATCATATTTAGAAACATACAAAAATGATGTCTGCTTTGTCGCTACCTCCAGCACTCCTCTGCGCTTAGCTTCCATGATAGAAGACTTCGGTTTATACGACAGAGATCGCGCCGATGGCATAAAAATGAGTCGCCAAGATCTGGATAAAGCTATAAACAGTGTCTTATCCTCTAGTCGTGCAGAAATGGCTGACAATCCCTACATCGGAGACAAAAGATCATACATTTTTATTGCAGCCGCCATAATTTTTCATACTATATACGAAAAATTAGACGTTGACAATATAACCGCTTCCCTTAAAAGTGCCAAAGATGGCATAATTGCCGAACTGATTGAAAAAGACAAGAAATAATAGCCATGAAAAAACTAACCAAATCAGCTCAAAAAATTACCGGACGCCATCAACTGGCTGTCAGAGTAAAAACATCAAAATATCGCAAAAAATCATCTAATCAATGGTTAGAACGTCAACTAAATGACCCCTACGTTGCAGAATCCAAGCGTTTAGGTTATCGTTCTCGTGCCGCATTCAAACTAATCCAGCTAGATGAAAAATACAAATTTTTAGGCAAAGGAAAAACTATTGTCGACCTTGGTTGTGCTCCCGGAGGATGGACACAAGTTGCAGTCCAACGCAACAAAGGTAGTGGTCAAGTAGTTGGAATTGATATTTTAGAAACAGCCCCCATAGAAGGAGCCAGCTTGATTTGCCTTGACTTCACTCTACCCGTCGCTCCCGACAACCTAAAAAAACTCCTCAACGGAGAAGCAGACATTGTTATGAGTGACATGGCTGCCAATACCACCGGCCACCAACAAACAGACCATCTTCGCACCATTGGTTTGGTCGAAGCAGCTTATGAATTTGCCAAAGAAGTTTTAGCAGAAGGAGGCATATTTATAGCTAAAGTTTTTCAAGGAGGTGCCGAAGCATCTCTTCTTAATGATGCCAAAAAACATTTTACCAAAGTTACCCACTTCAAACCAGATGCCAGCAGATCTTCATCACCTGAGACTTATCTTGTTGCACAAGGCTACAAAAAAGGAATACAATAATGCAAACTGGTGCTCGTTATCAAGCCGTTTTAGATTTGCTTTCTGAAATATTTCAAGACAAAAGACCTGCCGACAACATCATCAACGAATATATGCGTTCACACAAATTTATTGGTTCCAAAGACCGTCGCTTTATATCAGAAGAAGTCTGGAACATCATTCGCAATCGACACAAACTAGAGTTTGACACCAACAGCACAGATGCTCGTAAAATTCTTCTATGGCATAACAAAGCACACATCCACGCCCTGTTTGATGGTTCTCAATACGGAATTTCACCCTTAACAGAAGCCGAAAAAAAATGGCTTTCTACCGAAAACACCAATCCCTATCCTGATTATATAGAAGCAGAATGTCCACAATGGATATTCGCACAAAACCCTAACATCGAATTTTTCAAAAGCCTCAATCAACCGGCTTGCGCTGATTTTAGGGTTCATAATTCGACAACCACAGATATTATACAACAATTAAAAGCCGAAGGAATCGAAGCTTCTCCCACCCCATATTCTCCTTATGGCATCAGAATAAAAGAAAGAATCAATATAAATAACTGCATTGCTTTTCAAGAAGGAAAACTGGAAGTCCAAGATGAAGCCTCTCAAATTGCTGCCATTTTATGTGATGCCCATCCACAACACAAAATTATAGACTATTGCTGTGGCGCCGGAGGCAAGAGCCTTGCCCTTTCTCACATTCTAAACAACCAAGGAACTATATTGGCTCACGACATAAATGCCAAACGCCTAGATGCGATCAAGCCACGCATTGCACGCCTAAATGTCAAAAACATAGAGTTAACAGACATCATTGCCGATTCTGATAAAGATTTTGATCGCTTTATTATAGACGCACCCTGCTCCGGCACCGGAACATGGAGACGTTCTCCAGATGCCAAATTCCGTCTCAACACAACACAAATCAAACACCTTAATACAACTCAAAAAAATCTGCTAGAACTGGCAACTACAAAAACCAAAACAAATGGACGTATAATTTACATAACTTGCTCTATCCTCGATGCCGAAAATGAGCATATCATAAATCATTTCCTATCTGTTCACCCAGAATTTAGCTTAGCAGATATTTCTCAAATATGGAAAAAACATATTTCAACTCCATATCCATCTTCCAACAAATTCATGCTCAGAATGTCTCCCTACCAAACAAACACAGATGGTTTTTTTGTTTCTGTTTTACAAAAAAAATCATAAAATCATGCAATGTTCTGTTTTTATTGCAAATTTATTTTTTTTGTGATACAATACAAATAATAGGGTAGAGAATAAAGCCCAATTCTTAGTATGGAGAAACCATATGAGTATAGGAGCCACCAGAAAAGTTGGCACTTCTACATCTTCTCCAAGAACGGAGCGTAGTTATAGTGCTAATGGTCAAAAAACACAGTTTGTAGAGGTTATAGACACTCAAAACAATGTTTTGGTGCGAGATGAGGCTGGTGAACATCACAAACAGCCGGAATACTATGCTTCTCACCAATCCGAAGAAGAAAATTCTGATTTTTCTCCATCATCTGCCTATGTCCAAAATAGTATTAGCGCCCTTGCAGCCAGTGGTGTTTTCGATTCAGAAACACCTCCCGATCATACCAGTCATAAAGTTAGTGTATATGACAACAACCAATCTATTATTCACGATGAAGAATTGGAAAGAACTGGACGTAATTATCTAAAACACTTCTATGAAAAAAATGAACATCTAATTGATGTTGATAAATTGGTATAATACCGCTTTTTTCTGACTTTTATATTTACATCCCCTTTTAAATATAATAGCATATCCTCAGACTAAGGATATTATAACAATTATTTAAACAAAACAATTATGGATAAAACACAAACTCTAGATTTTGAAGGCTATGGCCCCAATGGACGAGATCCCTTTGGAGATGACTATGAAGGATTTAATCCTGATGGTATTCACAAATTAACCGGTAGCAAATACAACCCTAACGGAGTGGACATCACCGGCAAAAATGCTCAAGGATTATATCCATGTGCAGAAGAAAGACTATACGATCCTGCCGAAGTCATAGACATAGAAATCAAAGAAATTTTTGACTAACAAATGTCAATGCACAAAAACCGAGAGCCATAACACTCTCGGTTTTTTATTGTTTTTATAAACTATTCAGATTTTTTCTCTATACCATTTACAGCATTATCAACTGCTTTTACTCCATCTTTAGCCATTTGTTTTCCTCCATCACCAACTTGTTCCATCACGGCACCAACAGTTGTTTGTTCATTAATTGCTCCGTCATAAATACCTTTACCTACCAAGTAAAGAACAACAAGCAATATTGCATAAAATACATACTTAAAAAATGTTCCCATAATTTTATCTCCCAAAATATTAACTCTCAGCTTACAAATAATCACAATTGTACAAATTTCAACAATCCTCAAAAAAAAGAGCTGCAAATGCAGCCCTTTTTAATTTAATCAAACACCTATTCAGTTGGTTCTTCTGCTGTTTCATCTGACGGCTCATCAGCCGGCACCAAACTCTGCAACGTTCCGATTGCTTTTTTGCGCTTCAACTTATTTACAAACTTCATAGAACGCTGAGCATCCCATTTTTTCTTACCTTCTTCTCTCTGAAATATCTGCTGATAAACATCAATTGCCTGATCAAATTCTGATAATTTAGTCAAGCAACTAGCCAAACCATCATACAATTTATGGTGATATCTGCTACCAATAATCAACTGCGCTTTTTTGTAACATTTAAGCGCATCATTAAACTTCATCATTTTCTGATAAACAAAACCGATACTAATCCAAGCTTGTATTTCTCTGCTATCTATATTCAATATTTTAGTGAAACATTTAATGGCTGAGTTATTATCCCCCATCAACTGATATGTAACACCAACACCATTCCAAGCCTTTATATTATTTTTATCTGTCGCCAAAACTTTCTTAAAGAAAGAGATCGCACGATCATATTGCTTAAGTTTCTGCAATGTAACAGCCACACTCAACAAAGTCTGAGCGTGTTTATTATCTATCTTCATTGCTTCTTCCAACACATCCAAAGCTTCTTTATATGCAAACATATGCTGCAACGCAATAGCTTTTCCGTTCAATGCTTCCAAAGAAGTCTTGTCCAAAGCAAAAGCTTCATTAAAACACTGGATTGCATCTTTATACAATCCGCGCATACTTAATGTTACACCTTTGTTATTTAAAACTTCTACAGAATTAGGGTTCAACACCAAGGCCTGATCAAAACACTCCACAGCCTCTGTATAACGGCTGAGTTTCTGATATGCAAACCCTTTAGAATTCAATGACTTCCAGGAATCTGGCTGTTCTTTAATTGCTGCGTCAAATTGTTCCACCGCTTCTCGGTACATACCTTGATCAAGCAGTTCTTGCCCTCTTTTATAAGATGTATTGTCGTTAGATTTTACCATGTGTTTCTCTTCTCTATGATAAGTTACAAAATAATTATACATCCAAAATTATCATATTAATCAAATTTTGTCAAGATTCCTGCTACATGAAATTCAAATTTTTTACAATATCCATATCTGTTCTAAATTCAGCCAATCTACAGTTAAAGCGCCGACAAAAATCTCGTAACTTTTTTCTTTTCTGTGCAAAATATGCAAAATAATCATGCTTATATCCTTTAGGCGCACTATCAAATATCAGCCTTTTTCCCAGATATTCTACCATATATTCTCCTGCCTTAGGCGGATTTTCTTCCAAAGCATCAAATACATTAATAAGATATAATTGGCTTCTTTTTGCTATGTATGACAATTGTTTAGCCACTTCATCTCCCATAGAAATAAAATCACTTATCATAAAAACAGTCGCCTTGTTTTTGGCATTTTGTTCCAACAATTTCAAG
Organism: Alphaproteobacteria bacterium; assembly: GCA_015062305.1. Taxonomy (GTDB): domain Bacteria; phylum Pseudomonadota; class Alphaproteobacteria; order RF32; family CAG-239; genus CAZU01. The sequence goes on along the minus strand of SUUX01000005.1, from coordinate 55,400 downwards.
GATTTCACTAGTTCTTTTTCTTCCAACATCGGATTTTTTAAAACTTCAACTCCTTCTTTGGCCATTTTTTTCAATATTGCCATCAATTGAGTTCTGCTATTTTGAGGCTTAAACAAACTAGAACTTCGTCCATTAAAAATAACACATCCGAATCTATCTTTATTTTCCAAAGCCAACCATCCCAAAAGAGCTGCTAACTTTGATGCGCTCACAGATTTTAGCTCTTTTTTGCTTCCAAAAAGCATTGGAGCAGACAAATCCAACCACACATATACTTCATGATCTTTTTCTTCGGTATAAACTTTTGTATAAGGCACATCTTTTCTTGCCGTAACACGCCAATCAATATCTCTGACATCATCACCAAAATTATAAGTTCTGATTTCTTCAAATTCAATTCCTCTTCCCTTAAAAGCCGATTTTATATCACCTGTTTGACAAGAAAATGTCCTCATACGATTAAAACCTTGCACAAAAGGAGTATATTTACGCATTGCCATCAATGCATCTAAAGAGGCATTCAAACCATTTTCTTCTTTTTTATTCTTCCGATGACCAAACCAACGTTTAAAAACCATCTTATTTCCTCTACGGCAAAGGCACCAACTTTAACAGTCGGCTTATCACAGCATCTGTTGTAACTCCCTCTGCTTGCGCTTCAAAGGACAAAATAATTCTATGACGTAATATGTCATATACAACAGCTTGAATATCTTCAGGACTAACAAAATCTTTTTCTCTTAACCATGCATGGATTTTCGCACATCTATCCAAAGCCAAAGTTGCTCTGGGGCTTGCTCCAAACATAACATATCCGGCCATTTTAGCATCATATTTTTCCGGATGTCTGGTTGCCATAATCAATTGCACCAAATACTCTTCAACTTGTTCACTCATATGCACTTTCAAAGCATCTTTTCTCGCATTCAGTACATCATCTATTTCCAACATTGGCGCTACTTGTTTGTTTGCAAACGATATTTCATCTCTTACCAATCTCAATATTTTCTTTTCAGACTCTGCATCCGGCTGGTCAATTTTTATATACATCAAAAACCTGTCTAATTGAGCTTCTGGCAAATTATAGGTTCCCTCATGCTCAATAGGATTCTGAGTTGCCAGCACCATAAACAATTCTGGCAATTCATATTTTTTACCCCCCACACTAACTTGTCTCTCTGCCATTGCTTCCAGCAAAGCAGATTGCACTTTTGCCGGGGCTCTGTTAATTTCATCTGCCAAAATCAAATTAGCAAAAATCGGACCTTTTCTAAATTCGAACTCACCTTTAGAAGCAACATATATCTCACTTCCTGTCACATCTGACGGTAACAAGTCAGGTGTAAATTGAATACGATTATATTGAGCCTTAATTGAAGAAGACAACGTCTTAATCGCCTTTGTCTTAGCCAATCCAGGAGCCCCTTCCACCAAAGCATTTCCATCTGCCAACAAAGTAATAATCAATTTATTTACCAAATCTTGTTGACCGATAATTTTCGCATCCATAAAATTTTTGAGTTCTATAATTTTAGCACGCACATTCGACATAATTATCTCCTTTTACCCCATGCAACGATTCAAAAAATTATTATATTCTTCCAAAACTGAATTCTTCATCATTTGATTATCCAAAAAATCAAACAACTCAATTGAGCGTTTGTAATGAGATTTGGCTCTTTCAAAATCGCCCAAATGTTTGTCTATAGCCTCAACTCTAGCCAAATACAAAAGCGATTCTGCCTCTGCATAATGATGGTCTACCTTGCCATACAAATATACAGACTTCATCAAAGCTTTGCGAGCATTTTCAATATCTCTTATGATATAACGCAAACATCCGATGGCCGACAACGCAGAAGCTTCTCCTAATAAATCGCCGTTCTCTCGATATAAATCTCTACATCGCTCCAACACATCATGAGCTTCATCATAACTCTTATTTTTCATTTCGATTCTGGCAATCGCTCTTAAAACTGAGGCCTCTTTCAGAGTAACATTATCCAACCTAAACATCTCAGCTGCTTTTTTATAAGTCTTCAACGCATCTTTTTCTCGCCCTTCCAACAAATATACATAGGCCTCCAAATCATATACATCTCCGAGCAAATTTTTATTATCAATGCTCTCCAAAACACCTCTGGCATCTTTAATATATTGCAAAGCCTCATGAGGTTTTCCTCTAGATGCCTCCAACTTTGCAAGTCTGGTTAATATTTCACCAAATGTGCTTTGCGCATAATCTTTATTTTTAACCAATTCTGCAGCAGCTCTTAACACACTCTCAGCTTTGTCAAAATTATCCAAGCTTAACTCTAAATCTCCGAGTCTAAATAAGATAAAAGCTTCACCTTCATCATCTCCGCTATCAGCAAACAAACCGGCTGCTTTTTCATAACAACTACGAGCAACATCATAATCACCATTGTGCCATGCATCATCACCTTCTTGCGCTACAGAAGATGCTTGAGTAACAAATTTTCCACCAATAGTTCTAGGCATAACAATTCTCCTTTTGACAACAGCATCAATAATATATATATTGCCTTATAATAAAAAAAACAAGAAGATTAGCAATGGATAATATTTTTGATTTAGAAACATCTGAAGCTCCAACCTTCGATAACATTAGTGCGCTAATGCCTGCAAGGCCTTGGTTAGATATGCTAAACCCTGAGCAAAAACTGGCAGTTCAAACAACCCAGGGGCCTGTCCTGGTTCTCTCTGGTGCGGGCACTGGCAAAACCAAAGTTCTCACCACCAGATTAGCATATATATTATCCCAACATCTGGCAAACCCTTGGGAGTGCTTAGTTGTTACCTTTACCAATCGTGCCGCCAGAGAAATGAGAGAAAGAGTAGAAAAACTTATCGGAGATTCGGCAAACTCCGTTTGGCTCGGAACCTTTCACAGTATATGTGTAAAAATACTCAGAAACCACGCAGAACTAGTCGGACTAAGCTCTAACTTTACAATTTTATCAGAAGACGACCAAAAACGGCTAATCAAACAACTAATGGAAGCTAATAATATTGATACAAAAAAATACCCCCCTCAAGCTGTTTTAGACAAGATTTGCCGCTGGAAAGATAAAGGTATTTGTGTTGAAAAAATAGGTACAGAGTTCAAAGAAAATACATTAACGCAAATATACAAATTATATCAATCTCGACTACAAGAACTAAACTGTGTAGACTTTGGAGACATAATCCTTTTAGCTCTAAAAATTCTCATGGAACACAAAGATATTTTAGAAAAATATCAAAATCGTTTCAAATATATTATGGTAGATGAATATCAAGATACCAATGTAAGTCAATACATGCTTATCAGAATATTATCACAAAAACATCGCAACCTATGCTGTGTTGGTGATGATGACCAATCTATATATTCTTGGCGAGGCGCAGAAATAGAAAACATATTACGCTTCAACAAAGATTTTAGTGATGCTATAACCATCAGACTAGAACGGAACTATCGTTCAACAGCCAATATTTTAGCAGCAGCATCTTGTCTCATCAGCCACAATACCGGACGCTTAGGAAAAACTCTAAAAGTTGCCGAAAATTCACCGGCTCAAAAAACAGAAAACAGCAAAATAAAAATCATCAGCACTTTCAACGGTGAAGAAGAAGCTTCTCTTGTTATTAATAAAATTTCAGACTTCAGGCGCTCCGGATTTGAGTACTCTCAAATGGCAATTTTGGTCCGAACCGCTGCCCAAACCCGTGAGTTTGAAGAAAAATTTATTGCAGAAGCAATTCCATATCAAGTTATTGGCGGACTAAAATTTTATGAACGAGCCGAAATCAGAGATGCGCTAGCTTATTTTCGAGTGATTCTGCAACCTAATGACGATTTAGCCTTAGAACGCATCATCAATAAACCTGCCAGAGGCATTGGCGCAAAATCTGTTGAAAAATTTCAAACAGAAGCCCGCAATCAAGGCTGTTCAATGTACCAAGCAATAAAACATTTGGTTGCCAATAATAATGTCAGCGGCAAACTAAAAAACTCTCTACAAGAATTGCTAAATAATTTTTCTGAGTGGAGAAAAATGCTTGCCGCCGAAACTCCAGATGAAATAGCTTCAGAAGTTTTAGAGGCCAGCGGATATCTGGATATGCTAAAATCCGATAAATCCGTAGAAGCACCTGGCCGCCTAGAAAACCTAAAAGAACTCATAAACGTTATGAGCGACACCGAAAAATATCCATCATTAGCAACTTTTATGGATCACGTCAGTCTTGTCATGGATAAAGATGATATATCTACCGACAATAAAGTAATGCTCATAACTCTACACTCTGCCAAAGGACTTGAGTTTGATATTGTCTTTCTTCCCGGTTGGGAAGAAGGTCTGTTTCCTCATCAACGTAGTCTTGATGAAAATGGGGCTGAAGCTCTGGAGGAAGAACGCCGTCTGGCTTACGTTGCCATCACTAGAGCCAAACAACACCTACAAATATCCATGGCTCACAACCGCAAAGTATATGGCCAATGGCAAAACAACCTACCATCTCGTTTTATCAATGAACTGCCCCCTTCAAATATAGAAATATGCAATAAAAGCACAAATTATTATGCTGAAAATACATACAAACCTAAACAATATAACAATTACAACCAGGAGGATACAACATATGATCTCGACCCTCGTTATAGCTACGTCCGTAGCCATGATAGTTATTGCACTGGTAATGCAAGTCTAATAGGCACCAAAGTATATCACGAAACCTTTGGTTACGGCAAAATCGTTGCCATAAATGGAAACTCCTGCCAAGTTTGCTTTGATAACGGACAAATAAAAAAACTTTTAGGCTCATACCTCACAAAAGTATAACCTATCCTTTTTTATAACTTTAAATCCCCCTTTCAATAAATACATTTTAAATACAATAACAAACATCAAAGAGGGAAAAATGAAAAAAACATCACGTGCTATATTTGCAGCAGGATGCTTTTGGGAGTTAGAAAAAATTTTTACCAAACTAAATGGAGTAATTTCTACCAGATGTGGGTACACAGGAGGAAGAGTACCAAACCCGACTCATATGGAAGTTTCATCAGGAAAAACCGGACATGTACACGCTGTAGAAATAATTTTTGATTCATCAAAAATATCATATCTTCAATTGTTAGAAATATTTTTTACAACCCACGATCCGTCCGACTACAAGCAACCTCCACAATTTCACTCTGCCATTTTTTATACCAATAATTCTCAAAAAGAATTGGCTCTAAACAAAATTCAACAATTAAATTCATTAAAAAAATACTCATCGCCAATCGTCACATTTGTAAAACTTGCCCACACTTTCTACCCTGCCACCAAACATCATCAACATCATTGGTTACATCATCAATCTCAAACACATCACCTTTTACCATAATTTTACTTTTTATATTGATAATATATGCAAACTGATTCTAACGAGGTTTGCCATGAATTCTGCCATTTGCCTTCATAATGCAACTGTTTTAACCGGATTATCGGTCATGAAACGATGCGCTGTATACATAAAAAATGACAAAATTGCAGAGGTATACAACGAGCATCGTTTTAACAACAAAAAATTTTCATCTAAAGTTAAAATTATAGATGTTAATGGTGCCTATATTCTCCCTGGTTTTATAGATACTCATATTCATGGTATTGGTGGTTTTGGTGCAGACGATGCCGATTACAAATCCATACTAAAAATGTCAGAAATACTGCCTCAATATGGAGTAACCTCATTCATACCCACTTGTTGTACTGCTCCCGAAGATATTCTTATCAAAAAAATAAAATCCATAATCAGAGCTATGGGTCATGAAAAAGGAGCCAAAATATTAGGTATTCACCTTGAAGGTCCTTTTCTATCTCCCGAAAGAATAGGAGCGCAAGCTCTAAATGGCATTAGCAAAGTAGATCTGGATTTAATGGGACGCCTATGGAAAGCCTCCAAAGGAAATATCATAAACATGACTGTTGCTCCAGAACTCAAAGGTATGCGAGAACTTGCTCTTTATTGTATAAAAAAAGGTATTGTGTTACAAGCCGGACATACCAATGCAACCTACGACCAAATGATAGAAGGTATGCAGGCAAATATCATGCATATAACCCACTTGTTCGATGCCATGCGCCCTATGCATCACAGAGAACCCGGAGTTGTCGGTGCTGCACTAATACACCCAGAAATATCATGTGAAATAATCGGAGACGGTGTTCATGTAAACCCCAATCTAATACATCTTCTCATGAAAAGCAAACCTCTCAACCAAATTGTTCTCATTACAGATGCTCTGCCTCCAGCCAAAACAACACTATCTCCGGACTCTGAACTATATTTGGACAAGGTATTTTATCGCAAAAAAGACAATGTTATAAATGGTTCTGCAATTTCTATGTTAGATGGTGTTCAAAACCTAATTTCCTATGGAATTCCACTAGAAAAAATCATCAAAATGGCAAGCACTAACCCTGCTCAGATTATGAAACAACCAGACATCGGTCTCATATTACCGGGGAAAAAAGCAGATTTGCTTGTCATGGATGCAGACCTAAATATCAAACACACTATCATAAACGGAAAAATAATAAAGGAGAAATAATATGCGGGTAATAATAAAAAACGACTATGATCAATGTTCAATTTGGGCAGCAAATTATGTTGCATACCGCATAAAGTCCTTTCGTCCGACTGCAAAAAAACCTTTTGTCTTAGGGCTTTGCACAGGTTCTACGCCTTTAGGAATGTATAAAGAACTCATAAAAATGTACAAAGCTGGAAAAATATCTTTCGAAAATGTTGTCACATTCAACATGGATGAATACATAGGCTTAGGTCCCAAAGATGCCCAAAGTTATCATTATTTTATGCACGAAAATTTCTTTAAGCATGTAAATATTCCTCAGGCCAATATTCATTTGCTAAATGGTTTAACCAAAGACTATGCCAAAGAATGTAAAAATTATGAAGATCAAATAAAAAGTTATGGAAAAATCCATTTATTTATTGGTGGAGTAGGCTCAGATGGACATATCGCATTCAACGAACCAGGCTCTTCTTTGTCTTCTCGCACCAGAGTAAAAACACTTACTAGCGAAACAATAGAAGCTAATTCACGTTTTTTTGACGGCAACAAAAGCAAAGTACCAACAAACGTCTTAACTGTCGGAATTGGCACCATAACAGACTCAGAAGAAGTTATGATTCTGGCAACTGGAGACAAAAAAGCTAGAGCCATCCATCACGCCATAGAAGGAAGCATAAACCACATGTGGCCAATCAGCATATTACAAATGCACGAACATAGCATCATCATCTGTGATGAGCCTGCAACCAACGAGCTAAAATCAGATACTGTTCGTTATTTCAAAGAAATAGAAAAACAACTACGCCCATAACATCAAATTTCTTTTTGACAACATCTAATATAAATACTAAATTATACCTAAGTACAATATTAGGAGGTTGTCTCATGCTAAAAATAATTATAGATGCATACAAAATGTTTTTCAAAAACATTCGTTTCATGCTAGTTATTTCTTTGCCTTTATTGGCTCTTTCTGCCCTAAACATATATTTCAATGATATAATGCATCCTGTTTCTGGATTAATATATGTTGTATATGCTGCCATGCTGGTTTTACCTCTTGTTAGTGCTGCCACAGATGTTTGCATATACAGACGACTATTTAACTACAACATCATTAATCCTTTCAGCAGTCTTCAAGCATACATCATCTACTTATTGGCTCAAATAGCTATCGGGCTTATTGGAACAGCACCCATTTTCTTATTCCAATATTTATTATCTCTAACAGGATTAGACCCTCTTATTTGTTTATCTTTGGCAATTTTGATAAATTCTTTCATCGGGTTTGTATTTATAGCTCGCTTCAATATTATACTGCCATTGATAATTCAAAACAAGATCCCCTCTCTCAAAGAGTTTAACAACTACACAAAACGCAAATATAGTCAATGGCTTTTAGTTGCTTTACTCATTTACTTACCTTATGTAATATTACATTATTTGACTACTGCTTGCCCATATACAAATATGATTATTGTGACATTGTTTATGATGACCTTCATCTGTTTTAACATTGCCTATATAAAAGCCAATCGTCTAAACAAAACTCCATTACCCATCAAAACAGAAGAAGAACAAGCAATCGTCCCTGCTCCAACCAAACAAGCAGAGCCGGTAAATAAACCCAAAAAAGCTACAACAAACAAAAAAGGGGCCAAAATAACCAAAGAGCCAACTAAAAAACCGACCCCCAAAAAAACAACTAAACGTCCGGCTCCCAAATTAAAACCGGCAACAGCTTAATAAAAAACAAAAAAAAACCGCCAACACTACATTGGCGGTTTTTTCTTGTCTTATACAGCTACGAATTTCTGAGTTCAGCTCCAAACTTAGACTTCACAGCTTGTTCCACCTTATTCATCAGCACTTCTATATCTGCATCACTAAAAGTGCCTTCAACAGGCTGAAAAGTCAAAGCCAATGCCAAAGATTTTTTGCCTTCAGATAAGTTTTCACCTTCATAAACATCAAATATTCTAACATCAGAAATATGTTGTCTATCGGCATTCTTAGCAGCAGCCAAAACATCTGCCGCCTTCACACTCTTATCCATTACAAAGGCCATATCCTTATCCACAGACTGAAAAGCCGACAATTCCAATCTTTTGCGTGCCTTATCTGTAATATTTCTGGGCAAAGGAATATTATCCAGATTCACTTCAAAAGCAACCACCCGCTGTTTAATTCCCAAGCGTTTCAGCACCATTGGGTGCAACTCTCCAAAATAAGCTATCACATTTTTTCCCAATCTCATGGCACCACTACGCCCCGGATGATAATAAGACGGAGCATCCAAAGATATCTGAGCATTGTCAAATGGACCATTTGCAGCCGCTATTGCAGCCATTGCATCTGCTTTGGCATCAAAAACATCATAGGCTCTTTCATTAGCACTCCAATGTTTTTTAGATGTCATACCACAACGAATACCAGCAGCCACCATATTTTGTTCACCTGGTTTACGTCCATAAAAAGCAGGACCAACCTCAAACAAAGAGATATTTCCATATCCTCTGGCAACATTAGCCTTCAAACCTTGTAACAAATTTGGCAACACAGAAGGACGCATAATATCCAACTCAGAAGTAATCGGATTATACAAAGCCACTTTTTCTTTTCCGTTTAAAAAGCTCTCTGCCAATTTAGAATCCGTAAAACTCCACGTAACAGTTTCCATCATACCTCTGGATGCCAATTCATGCTTGACTGTCACCACTCTACGCTGAGCTGGTGTCAACACTTGTTTAGGAAAACTATTAGAAGGCAAAGTTTCAGCAGGCACAGCATCCAAACCAACCATTCTGACAACCTCTTCTATCAGGTCATGTTCACCCTCAATATCTCCTCTCCACGTCGGCGACACAGCTTTTATTTTATCACCTTCAATGCTAATATCAAAGCCCAAGTTTGAAAGAATTTCCATTATCTTTTCTTTAGAAACATCTATACCAACAAAAGATTTGAGTCTTTCAGGGCGCAAATAAGCCACTCTTGGTTCACACTCCTCATTTCCACACACAATTTGCTCAGAAACTTCTCCTCCACAAATATCCAAAATAAGCTGGGTTGCATAATCAGAACCCAAGACATTAGATTTAGGATCAACCCAACGTTCATAACGATACCTAGAATCTGAATCTATCTGATATTTTCTTCCAGTTCTTGCAATACATTCCGGAGTAAACAATGCACATTCCAAAAAAACATTTTGAGTTTCCGCAGAGCAGCCCTTTTCAGCTCCTCCCATAATACCACCCAAACACTGCACTCCTTCATCATCACAAATACCCAAAGACAAATCATCTAAATCATATTCTTTTTCTTCCAAAGAAACAAATTTTTCTCCATCTTTAGCCATTCTGACACAAATATCACCTTTTATTTTATCTGCATCAAAAACATGGAGTGGACGAGCTAAATCATAATTAATGTAGTTAGTAATATCCACCAACGGAGAAATTGAGCGCAATCCGATAGCGGTCAACCTATCTTTCATCCACTTTGGTGTTTCTGCCTTATTATTAACACCTCGAATATATCTTCCGACATAAACAGGGCATGCATTAAAATCCTCAACTTTAACATCAATCGGGGATTTGAAGGTGCTGTTTTTACTAGCAATATTTAAAGATTTCAGTTGTCCCAGCCCGGCGGCAGCCAAATCTCTGGCAACACCTCTAACCCCTAAGCACTCTGCTCTATTGGGAGTAATAGCTATCTCAATAACGGGATCTGATGCCAAAATTTTATCTGCAGAAACACCTATTGGAGTATCCACAGGCAAACTTATAATTCCGTTATGATCTTCTCCGATACCAAGTTCTTTTTCAGAACACATCATACCAAAGCTTTCAACACCACGAATTTTGCCAACCTGTATTTTCTCTCCAAACGCAGGTATTAATGTACCTACCGGGGCCAAAATACCAACCATATCTTTCACCACATTTGGAGCACCGCATACAATTTGCAAAACTTCTTTTCCGGTGTTAACCTTCAATATATGCAAATGATCAGAATCTGGGTGGTTTTGTAAATCTTCAACCTTTGCTGTAACAAATGAAGATAACTCTTTGGATGGATTGATTATTTCCTCAACTTCCAGTCCGATTTTTGTTAGGGTTTCTGCAATCTCATCAACGCTGGCTTCTGTTTCCAAATGCTCTTTCAACCAAGATAACGTAAATTTCATCGTGCAGCTCCTCCATTATTACTCAATCCACCTGTCATTGAAGATTCATCAAGTGGCAAAAATCCATAGTGTTTCAACCAACGAACATCAGACTCAAAAAATGTCCTCAAATCAGGAATACCATACTTTAGCATCGCCAAACGATCTATTCCCACACCAAAAGCAAATCCTTGATACTCATTAGGATCAATACCTCCGGCACGCAAAACATTAGGATGCACCATACCACATCCCAAAATTTCAAGCCAATCTGTACCAGCTCCTATTTTCAACTCTGTCTTGGTTTTTTTACAACCGATATCCATCTCAGCAGATGGTTCTGTAAAAGGAAAATACGATGGGCGATATCTTACAGGAAGATCATCTAACTCAAAAAAAGCTTTCACAAAATCATACAAACACCCTTTAAGATGAGCCATTGTAATATTTTTATCAATCACCAATCCCTCAACCTGGTGGAACATAGGTGTATGAGTTGCATCATAATCCGAACGATACGTACGCCCCGGAGCAATAATTCTAATTGGAGGTTTTTTATTTTCCATAGTCCTTATTTGCACAGGAGAAGTATGTGTTCTAACCACAAAACTATCATCAAAATCATCACTATCTGGGTTTGGCACATAAAAAGTATCCTGCATTTGTCTGGCTGGGTGATTTGCCGGCATATTCAAAGCATTAAAATTATGGAACTGATCTTCAATATCCGGTCCCTCTGCAACTTCAAAACCCATTTCGCCAAATATAGCCACAACCTCTTCATAAATTTTAGAAACCGGATGAATTCGCCCTTGGTTCTCTGGTCTTATAGGCAATGTCACATCTATTGTTTCTTTAGCCAATTTTGCATTAAGTTCTGCTTCAGCCAAAATTTGTTTTTTAGCTTCAATAGCCTCTTCTATTTCAGACTTCAACACATTGAGCGTTTTTCCCATCTCTTTCTTTTCATCCACCGAAAGAGTTGCCAAACCCTTCATCAAATCTGTAATAGCACCTTTTTTTCCCAACACAGATACTCTAATTTCATCAAGCATCTTCAAATCAGCAGCATCATTTATTGCTAACAACGTATTTACTTTGAGATTTTCTATATTTTCCATTTTTCCACCATATTTAAAATGCAAGAGAGTCTTACCTGATTGCTCAAGCAGACTCTCTAACATCAACATTTGTTTCGATAATTACTTACTTAAAGAAGCCTTAACCTGTTCAACCAGTTTTGCGAAAGTTTCGGGCTCTTTAACAGCGATATCAGCCAACACTTTACGATCAAGCTCAATACCTGCTTTGGCGAGCCCGTTCATAAATCGAGAATATGTCATATCGTGCAAGCGAGTAGCAGCATTAATACGCTGAATCCACAAAGCACGGAAATTTCTCTTTTTGGTTCTTCTATCACGATAAGCATATTGCAAAGCTTTTTCAACTTTTTCAACAGCTACTCTAAATACATTCTTATTACGTCCTCTGTAACCTTTGGCCATAGAGAGAACTTTTTTGTGACGTGCGTGTGCAGTAACACCTCTTTTAATACGTGACATCTCTTCTTCCCCTTACAAATACGGTAAAAACTTCTTAACGATTTTAACATCAGCCTCGTCAAGCAATACAGTACCACGAGCCTGTCTTTTCATTTTTGTAGGCTTATTGAAGAGCAAGTGTCTTTTATAAGCGGCGTTTCTTTTCAATTTACCTGTACCGGTAACGCTAAAGCGTTTTTTTACGGCACTCTTAGTTTTCATTTTAGGCATTTTAATCCCTTTCCAAATTACATAAATTACGGATTTATAACGAGTCGCAAGGCATGCCGATTAGCCCACACCACTCGGTTCAAGGCGTCTTATACATCGAAACAAAAGCAAATGCAAGCATTTTCTTCAAAAAAATAACTCTAATAAAAGTTCTTATCCATAGATGACGAAGTCTCAATCAGCTTACCATCTTGCAGAACAACAATTCTATCCATTTGTTTAGCTAGCTCCATATTATGAGTAGCAACCAAAGCCGACAAACCTGTTTCTCTGACTATTGCAACCAATTCAGCAAAAACAGCCTCCGAAGTTTTGGGATCCAAATTTCCGGTAGGTTCATCTGCCAACAAAAGTTTTGGAGCATTTGCCAATGCTCTTGCAATAGCCACTCGCTGTTGTTCTCCTCCCGAAAGTTCTGCGGGGCGATGTCTAAATCTTTTTTCTAATCCCAAACGCTTTAGCAACTTTTCTGCTCTGTCTTTAGCCAACACAGGCTTTACCCCTGATATCAAAAGAGGCATCATCACATTTTCAACAGCATCAAAATCTGGCAACAAATTATGATATTGATACACAAACCCCAAGTAATCTCTACGCAAAGAAGTTCTCATTGCATCACCCAACTTAGAGCATTTTAGTCCATCTAGATAAACTTCGCCCTTACTAGGCTGATCCAGCAACCCTGTTATTTGCAACAACGTAGATTTTCCGGCTCCGGATGGCCCAATCAAAGCAACAACTTCGCCTTTATCAATTTGCAAGTCCACACCACGCAACACATCTACAATCTGGCTTCCTTGCCTAAAAGAGCGATGTAATTTTTTCAATTCTAATGTAGGTGTCTGTTTATTCATAGCGCAAAGCCTCCACCGGATCCATTTTTGCAGCACGATATGCCGGATATAACGTTGCCAAAAAAGACAGCAACAAAGAAATCACCACAACAGTCAAAACTTCCATATTATCAACCTTGGCAGGCAATTTAGATAAGAAATATATTTCTGCCGAAAACAAATCTCTTCCCATCAAGGCCTGCAACCCCTGACGAATTGCCTCAATATTATGACAAAACAGCAATCCCAAAATCAAACCTATTGTTGTTCCCACAACACCAATAAATGCTCCATCCATAAAAAATATACGCATTACCATACCTTTAGTAGCACCCATTGTTCGCAATACTGCAACATCTCTACCCTTGTCTTTTACCAACATAATCAGACCGGTAATAATATTAAATGCAGCCACCAATATGATGAGTGTCAATATTATAAACATCACATTTCTTTCAACATCTATAGCATTAAAAAACGCTGCATTGGTTTGCTTCCAATCGTAGACATAGGCTCCATCACCACTAACACTGCGTTCTATCCCTCTTCTAACCGGAGCTAACACCTTTTCATCATCTATTGTCACGTCAATATGTGTAACAGCTCCTTTCAAGCCAAAATATGTCTGAGCCGTATCCAAAGGCATAAATATAAAACTGGAATCATATTCATACATACCGGCTTCAAAAACACCAATCACTTGATACGACTTCATTCTTGGCACTGTGCCAAATGCTGTAACTTTTCCATTTGGCGATATCAGCGTCACCTTATCGCCTGGCACAACTCCCATCTTGGTTGCCAAACGCACGCCCATAACCACATTATCCCCAACAAAATCTTTCATATCAACTTTCTTAAAAGCTTCTTGTAAAATAGGTTTTTTAAGCAAATCTTCAGCCGAAACTCCTCTCACCATAGCCCCTTCAGCAGATTTTCCTGCCGACACCAACAACTGATTTTCAATCATAGGTATCACTAACTTAACATGCTCGATGTCTCCCAAATCAGAAACAGCTTGTTTGTAGTTATTAAAAGGATACCCCAGAGGAGACATTATTCCGATATGGCCGTTAATCCCCAAAATGCGACCAAGCAACTCATGTCTAAAACCATTCATTACCGACATTACAATAATCAAAGTTGCAACACCCAGCGCAATTCCAGTAAAAGCAAACCCTGTTATAACCGAGATAAAACCTTCTTTTCTCTTTGCTCGCAAATACCTTTTTGCCACCAATCGCTCAAATTTAGAAAACAACATATATTCATCTCCATCTGTAATCTGTTTATTTATATTGTTTTTTATCTGTTTTTACAACAGAGATAACAGCTTATTGTGCATAAAAAAAGCCGTCTCTAAGACGGCTTTTATAAAATATACAATAATTAAGCTATCTTCTGACTGGTAATCAAACCTTCGGATATTTGCAAATTAGCATTGATAAAGCTTTCAATTGTTCCATTGTCAACCTTATCCAAATTCTTTCCTACTTCTAATGTCTTAGAAGAAACATAATCAGCCAATTTAATCAAATTTGACTTTGTTTCCTCTGGCAATGCTGTAGATTTGTTTTTTGCCAAAGTCTTAATATACACCCACAATTGCAAATTATTATCCAAAGCATTTATCAAATCGCCAGAATTTTTACTTTCATGAGCATTAGACAAATCAATAGCACATTTCAGCAAAGAAAAAGCTTCTTCTTTTGCCAAAGAGTTTCTGACCACAGCCAACAAACCTTCAGAAATCTGCATATTTATATTAGCCAAGCAATCAAAGTCTGTCTTGCTCATATCTACACCCTTAGATATGGTCAAACGTTCAACATACTTAGACAATTTCAATAAATTTTCCTTAATTTCTTGTGGAAGCAAATTCTTTGCGCTTTTCAGCGATGATTCTATTCCTACCCACAACTTCAGATTCTCATCTAAAGCCATCAATTTCACATGGTTATCATTGCATGTAGAAGCAGATGTCAAAGCTTTTGAGAATCCCATCAACAAGCTTGCTTCTTCTTCAGCATCTCTAATCTGATCATCGATATTATTCATTTACGCTTCCTTTTAATAGAATTATCATCACAACGAATATAACAGTTATTTTTTTCATTTAAACATCAAAACCAAAATCATCCACTTAAAAATCTGTCCCGAAGATTGGGGAAAACTCGGGACAGATCATTGGGGAAATTCAGTTCCATACTGGAACCGATACATTTAAGAAAAAATTGGGGAGACTTTTTCTTAAAATCTGACACACAATAATAAGGGAAACTTACTCTAGAACGGAGCAACAATATCCAATATCTGCCTTCCATAGCGAGGTTGCTGAACATCAGATATCACACCCTCTCCGCCATAAGAAACTCTCAATTCTGCAATTTTGCTGGATTCTATTGTGTTATCCGAAGTTATATCTGCTCTTCTTATCACACCTCGAACTGTCAACTGGCGCACTTCATAACTGACTCTAATTTCTTGAGTTCCTTCAATCACCAAATTACCATTTGGCAACACTTGAGTTACGATAGCAGCCATTGTCATATCTATTTTTTCTTTTCTATCAATTTTGCCGTCACCAGATATTTCCCGATTCGAATTAATATCAACCAAATTATCCTTATCTGCGGCACCCGGCAAAATCTTGTCCAAATAACTTTCATATCCAAAGAACGAGCCTATCCCCAAAGAATCACTGTTATCATCTCTGTTCTGCTCCATTTCATTTTCCATCAATGCCGTATCTTTAGCAGAAACTTTTACCGTAATAATATCCCCCACCTTAGAAGCTCTCTGATCCTTAAAGAATCCGCTAGAGCCTCGCTTCCATAAAGAGTTTGCTGCAGAAGTAGCTTCCTCTGTATGAGGCATCGGCATAGAAACCGGTTCATATCCTCTGGCTTCTACCGGATTTGTAATTGGTGTTAGTGGCGGCTCTTGTCCAACTCTGCTCAAACGAGAAAGCATTCCGCATCCGGACAACGATGTTGCCAACATTAATGCCACAACACTTTGTCTGACTGTTTTATTTATGCTTAACATTTTCATCACTCCGCCTTTTATTCTTCTACTACAATTTCTACTGTTTCAGCATCAACAACTTTTGCCCAAAAACGCTTCTTGCTTTTTGTATTTTCCAATTCTATGGTTTGTCCTTTTGCTCCATCACTCAAAGCAACCGCCTGAGCCGTAATCAACAATCCCTTAGACTTATACATAGAGGTAACCAAAGCTCCTTTTTTTATTATTATATAAGGGCCGATTTCTCTATCATTAATAATTTTTCCGGCTTTCAAAGTTTTTCTTGCCTGCATACCAACAAGTTTTTCTTTTTCAACCACAACATCTTCTTTCAAACGATTCAAACGCACGCTTGCCAATTCCAGCTTATCTTCAGAAATCAATTCTCCTTTAGATATCTCCACTGCCGGTACAAAAACATCGCCCAACACAAAGAAGCGTCCACTCAAACTCGTTGTTTCCACCAATTTACCATCGGCAAAAATTTCCGCCTTTGCCAAAAATCTGCCCTGCTCATCATCAATATCCAAACCAGAGATTAAAATCTTCGCTTTTTGTGCATCGTCAAACATATAAGATGTTTGACCTCCAAAAAACTCCAATTCAACATTTTCATCTCGGCCTTGTTCTACAAATTCCTTTTGTAGCGCTGTGACAAAATCCACATCACGCAAAGTCACCCCTGCTCTAGCAACATCTGCCACCAACAACAAAACAGCCAATATTTTCAGCAACTTACCCATCTTCATTACTTCAACTGATTAATAGTATTAAGCATTTGATCAGAAGTAGAAATAATTTTAGAGTTCATTTCATAAGCTCTCTGAGCAGAAACCAACTCTGTTATTTCCGTCACCGGATTAACATTTGATGTTGCCAAATATCCTTGCAACACAGCACCAAAACCTTCACTATCAGGATTATCCAACACCGGAGCACCAGAAGCCTGAGTTTCTAAAAACAGATTATTACCCATTGCTTCAAGTCCAGCTTCATTCACAAAAGTAGCCAATTCCAGCTGACCAACATTTATTTCATCTGTTTCACCATCTTGCTTAACCCATACTTCACCTGAGCTATTAACAAAAACTTCGGTCGCATCTTCCGGAATTGTAATTTCTGGTTGCACAACATATCCGTCATGCGTCACAATCACGCCATCACCATTACGCTGAAAAGCACCATCTCTTGTATAAGCAATACCTTTACCTTCTGGCAACTCAACTTGAAAATAGCCTCTTCCCTTAATAGCCAAGTCCAAGTCATTTCCCGTATTGGTCAAACTGCCACCATCTGTAATCCTATACACAGCCGCAGTTTTAACACCCAAACCAAGCTGAATACCAGATGGTACAATTGTATTATCAGCACTAGAAGCAGATCCAGGACGAATAATATTCTGATACAACAAATCATTAAACTCGGCTCTACGTTTTGTATAAGCTGTTGTGTTCATATTAGCAATATTGTTGGAAATCACATCAACATTTGTTTGTTGTGCTAACATTCCGGTTGCCCCAATATGTAAAGATCTCATTATCTTTCCCCTCTTTTAATCATTATGCCAACTGGGCATAGGTTGAAATTGTGTTTGATAGACGATCATGCTCTTGATCTATCATTTGTTGAACATATTCATAACTGCGTTGAACTTTAATCAATCTTGTCATCTCTTCAATCGCATTTACATTAGACTTTTCAACTGCACCTTGAGCAACAATTGCATTATTATTGCCCACTTGCATATTATTGCCGTCCACGTTTTCAAACATTGTACCGGCAACCTTAAGCAACTTCTGATTATCTTCAAAACTAACCAGCTTCAAACGACCGATTAATCCGTTTTCGGTCATTACGTCCCCACTCTCAGAAATAGTAATTTCTGTTTCTCCGGGAGCAAAAATCAAAGGTTCATTATTCTCAGATAAAACAATATCCCCCTCATTACTCACCAACATTCCATCAGAGTTAAGAGAAAACTGCCCCTTTCTGGTATACATCTCACCGGCTTTTGTTTCCAAACAGAAAAAAGCATCACCTTTGATTGCCAAATCAAAAACATTACCTGTTTCAACAATTGCACCTTCTGCAAAATTCTGAAATGTTCCAAAATCTTCAGTAAAATACAACGGAGTACTTCCAATTCCCTCTGCCTCAGGTGTCTGTACTAAATAAGAAGTAAACAAGGCTTCATCTTGCTTAAAACCAGAAGTATTCATATTGGCCATATTATTAGAAAGCACATCCATCTGCTTCCATAAAGCCATTTGCCTAGATAAAGCTATATAATTAGTATTATCCATATTATTTCCCCAATCTTTTGGATAATTAAAACCATTTGCCTACATATATGCAAAAGACGTGCCAATTTTTTAAACAGTCATTTAAATACAAAAAAAAGACAGCAACCTAAAAGTTACTGTCTTAATAAAACTAACGGCTACCCTACTGGTTTGCGACAAATATCGCAAAGGCAGGGTTCTGACTAATAATAACGTCGGCCAAAACCGCATCAGGATATCTTCCACACCAACGAATTTCTTCTCTTTCCCCAATTTTTACAAACAAGATAGTTTCTCCTGTTGCATTCTGCTCAAAACGGAATGTTCCGCAATCAAAAAGCAAAATGTCATCAAAATTTAAGCTAGATAAAGAAATTGTTTCGCCGTTTCTCTCAAAAACCAATGTAGCCCATGCACCCCAAAGAAGCAAACCAAAGCTCTTGTCTTCTAGATATCCGACCATCTTAGATGCAATCTTCACCATTTCCAGCAATGTCATGCCATCTACGGTCAAATGCCCCATGTGAGAACATAAATCCGCTGTTTTTTCATCAAAAGGCTTGCACTCCTTGATTATCCCTTGACGGATAGCCTCAACAAACCCTCCGAGATTCAAACACATTACAATATCGTCGCCATCATTATTAGCAACAATATCGACAATGTTTTTTCGATCTGCTGCTCCGGCCTTCACATAAGGAGCAAAATTCGAATTTGCTGCACGAACATGCGCAATACTGCCATTTTCTCTTTTCATATTCTCTTTATTTAATTGTTTATAAATAATTACTCTGTTGCCCCTTTGTATCACAAAAAACAACACTTGTAAAGTTGTTTTTGTCATCTTTTTGTCACATAACAAGCTTTATTATTTTAAAAGATTTAAAAACTGTTTAGATATAGTAATTTAAACGGCAAAAGTACCGGAGCGTACATAAAGGTACGTGAGGAAACTTTTGAACGGAATAAATTGCTATAGATAAGCGCTCCTTAATTAAAGTTTGGAGAATGGTTTAGATATAGTAATTTAAACGGCAAAAGTACCGGAGCGTACATAAAGGTACGTGAGGACACTTTTGACCGGAATAAATTGCTATAGATAAGCCATTATACAAACTTTAATCCCCATGCAGCATAACGAGCTGCATCATCCTGCCAATTCTCGCGAACTTTAACAAATAAAAACAGATGAACTTTTTCTTCCAAAAGGTTTTCTATTTCTTTACGAGCGGTTTGGCCTATACGCTTAATCATATTTCCGCCTTTACCCAAAACAATAACCTTTTGACTATCTCGTTCTACATATATGGTAATTTCTGCTCGAATAGATTGGTCTTCTCTGCGTTCCCACAGCTCCGGTTCCACTGTTAGAGAATAAGGCAATTCTTGACGCAAATATAAAAAGAGTTTTTCTCGCACAATTTCAGCAGCCAACATTTTCAATGGCATATCAGACATCTGATCTTCAGGATAATACCAAGGACTTTCTGGCAACACACCAGCCAGATAATCATAAAAATCTTCTGTACATTCACCTGTTTCAGCCGAAATAAAAAATGTCTCTTTAAAATCACCTTCCTGATTTATATCTTGACTTAGCTTAAGCAACTTTTCTTTAGACAATAAATCTATTTTATTTAGCACCAAAACAGCTTTAATTTTTTTCTTTTTTAGCTTGGCAACAATACTACGAGTTTCATCATCAAAACCTCTTTTAGCATCAACGACCAAAACAATAACATCGGCATCTCCAACACCATCCCATGCAGATGTTACCATAGCCTTGTCCAACCTACGTTTAGGCTTAAATATCCCCGGTGTATCCAAAAATATTATTTGCGTGTTTTTCCAAATACCTATTCCTTTCACCATTGTTCTGGTTGTTTGCACTTTCGGAGAAACAATAGATACTTTAGACCCTACAAAATTATTTGTAATTGTTGACTTACCGGCATTAGGAGCGCCAATCAACGCAACAAACCCACATCTAGAAACATCATCGCTCATTAAGAAATCAGCTCCAACATTTTTTTTGCAGCTTCAAATTCTGCCAATTTTTTATTATGCCCTTCGCCTCTTGCCACATATTCGTTTCCCAAACAAACCTCCACCATAAACACAGGCTCATGTTCCGGACCCTTTCTATCCACAATTTTATACTTAGGCATAGGTAAAGATTTAACATGAGCCATTTCTTGCAAAGCAGTTTTTGCATCTTTAGGAGGAGCAACTTTTTTATCTATCAAATCACTCCAATGCTCATTTACAAAATCAACAGCAACCTCCACACCGGCGTCTATATATATTGCCCCGATAATCGCCTCACAAACATCACACAACACATTTTCATTTTCTCTAATGTCATCTTCTGCCACAAACATAAACCGCCCTAAACCCAATTCGCGGGCAACCTCTGCCACAGTTTCTTTGCACACTAATCCGGTAAACCGCTGAGATAAATTTCCTTCTGGTTCATTAGGAAAATTTCTATACAGCAACGACGCAACCGACATTCCCAAAACCCTATCTCCCAAAAATTCCAAACGTTCATAATTTTTGGTTACATAAGAACTAACAGAACCATGCGTCAATGCAGCTTTTAACAAATTTTTATTCTTAAATTCATGTTTTAGAATTTGTTCTATATTCATCAAATTTGCTCTTATTTAATTATGTTAAACAATCTCAACCATCTTATTTTCTTTGGCCAAGTCCATGGCTTATACCAAGCATCTTCATCATTATGCGAAAAGAATAATATTCTAGCTTTTCCTACCAAATTCTCTTCTGGTACAAAACCTACATTAACACGACTATCATCGGAACGATCTCTATTATCTCCCATCATAAAATACATACCTTGAGGAACCTCCACCTCAGAAAACTCATCATTATTCTCATCATCAGATATTTCTAAAATCAGATGTTCTTTTCCCTCTGGCAAAGTTTCTATATATTGACGATAGCGCTCAGCATCACCTTTAGGGCTACGCATAACAAAATCATCTATTTTTTCACGTTTTACCAATTCGCCATTAATATACAAACGACCATTTTCTAATTTTATTTTGTCGCCTGGCAAACCGATAACTCTTTTAATAAAATCTGTCTTATTATCCCGAGGATATTTAAATACCACCACATCACCACGCTTAGGAGTATCTTTCCAAAAACGTCCTTCAAACAACGGAATACTCCAAGGCAATGAATGTTTTGAATATCCATACGTATATTTAGAAACAAACAAATAATCACCAACATGTAATGTCGGATACATTGAACCGGAAGGAATTTTAAATGGCTCAAACCACAGTGTTCTAATAACAATTGCAATTAAAATTGCATAAACAATCGTTCTGATTGTATCGCCTAAATTTTCTTCCCTTTCCATAAAACGCCTCTTTTCAACATGTTAGATTAACAAATCATTGTCATAATATACATATTTAAAATTAAAACAACAAATTTTTATAACTTCTCAATCACCACTACAGCCTGTGCTATCGGATAATCATCAGACAAAGACAACCATGCAGCATATTCACCATTTCCACATAGTTCATTGATTCGCATCAACGCTTTGTTATAAAACTTCAACAATGGACGTCCTTGCTTGTCATGAGACACTTCAATATCACTCCACACAATACCTCCACGAAACCCTGTACCCAATGCCTTTGATGCAGCTTCCTTTGCCGCAAACAACTTAGCCATTTTAGCCGGAGACCCACAGCAATTTGTTTTTGCCTCTGCAATATCCTTTTGCTCTTCCTTTGTAAATATCTTCTCACAAAAACGCTTACCATAACGTTCTGCCGTTCTCTCTATTCTACCAATATTCACAACATCTGTGCCAATACCTACAATCATAATTTTTCCTCTTTTTTCAAAAAACTCTTTGTATTCAACCTAATCAACATCCCCTTAACCAAATAATATGTCAAAAACCACGATACTAAATAAAAAGGTATGCATCCTATCATCATTGGCCACAGAATAGGCCATATATCTGCAAAAAACAAGCTAAAATCAAAAGTCATCAACGCCCTCATAGATTTTTCAAAAAATTTCAAAAAATCCACATGCTGAGACATATCTGCAGATACTCCCAAAAACTTGCGTCCCGTATAAAAAACCGACATCCATATAAACGGAAAAGTCCACGGATTTCCGGCAGCAGTACCCAAGGCACTGGCCAAAATATTTCCCCTAAACAAAAAAGCGGTCAAAGCTGCCAACACAAAATGAAATCCCACAAATGGAGTAAAAGAAATAGCAACTCCACAAGCCAACCCTGCAGCTAAAGAACTGGGAGTTCCCTTAAGACGGCTCAAACGCAACAACAAATATTGACCATAACGCTTCCATCCGCCATCTGGCCACAAACTGTTTTTTATTTTAGAAAGTATAGTTTTTTTATTTCGGCGCTTAAACATCGATTCTCCCTCTTCTTCAAAATATATAACACTCGCTAAAAACGAAATAAAGAGAGATAAAAAATATTCACAAAAGAAGTTTATTTTTTAACTTAATCGCCAACAAATTTACTGCATAGATCTAGAAACATAAGACACTACCTTAGACGCTTTTAGCGCAGCAATAATATCGGTCAAATGTTTAAGATCTTTTACTTCAACATCAACCAACAGTTCAAAATAACTGACTGTTCTGTTTACAATATTCAAATTGCAGATATTTCCATTGTTTCTGGCTACCAAATTAGAAAGATCACCAAGACTGCCTGGTTCGTTTGCAAGCATTAACTTCAATCGACCGACATGAGGCGCATCATCAATGGCATCACCCCAAGAAATATCAAGCCACCGCTCCGGTTCAGATGCAAATTTCTCCAACAATTTACAATCAATAGTATGAACAGCAACACCTTTTCCGGTTGTAACAATTCCCACAATTCTATCTCCGGGCAGAGGATGACAACACCCGGCAAAATGTACCGCCATACCTGGAACCAAACCTTTTATTTTCAAGGGTTCCGACTTAGATTTATCTTTGCGTGGAGACTTGCTGATAAATGATTTTACAACTTTACCGATTTTAGATTGTTTATAACCGGGATACACAGCCTTCAGCACATCCCAAGCTGTCACCAATCCCTCTCCTACTTTGGCATATATATCATCTATCGATTCGGCCTCAAAATTAGGCAATATATTAACCATCGCCTTTTCATTAAAATCTAAGCTTTCTCCCTTAAAAGTGCGCTCCAACAATTGTTGTCCAAGAGTAATAAATTGATCTCTCTTATGCGCTCTAACATAGCGTCTGATTGCCGCTTTTGCTTTTCCGGTAATCACAAATCGATCCCACTCCGGAGATGGGTGTTGCGCTTTAGATGTCAATATTTCTACCTGATCACCATTTTGCAACATTGTGCGCAAAGGTCTGATTTCTCCGTTTATTTTTGCACCAACGCAAGTATCGCCAACAGAAGAATGCACGGCATAGGCAAAATCTACTGGAGTAGAATTAATTGGCAAGCCAATCAAATCACCCTTAGGCGTAAAACAAAACACCTGATCATTGTACATTTCTAATTTGGTATTCTCCAAAAACTCTTCCGGATTAGATGCTTGTTCCAAAATTTCCAACAACTCTCTAATCCATCTAAAGTTCTTTCCAACAACCCGTTCACCTTGCTTATATGCCCAATGCGCAGCCACACCCTTTTCGTTCACTTCATGCATTTCATGGGTTCTGATTTGAATCTCAACACGAGTATTTTCCGGCCCAATGATTCCGGTATGAATAGACTTATATCCATTAGGTTTAGGAGTAGAAATGTAATCCTTAAAACGCCTTGGCACCATATGATATTTACTATGCACCACACCCAAAGCCTGATAACATGCAGCCACATCATCAACAATAATTCTAAAAGCCATAATATCAGAAAGCTGCTCAAAAGAAGCATTTTTCTGCTGCATTTTACGCCAAATAGAATACGGAGACTTCTCTCGCCCAGATATATCGGCCTTAATACCATTTTCCGCCATATCTTTTTCTAATTGAGATATAATTTGCGGCACCAAATTACTACCTTGTTCACGCAAAAAGCTCAAACGAGCCTTTATTGAATCATAGGCATCTTTATGTAGCTCTCTAAAAGCAATCTCCTCCAGTTCGGTTTTAACCGCTTGCATACCAATGCGCTCTGCCAAGGGGGCATATATATCCAATGTTTCTTTGGCTATTCTGGATCTTTTATCTGCGGCACAAAAATGCAATGTTCTCATATTATGCAATCTGTCGGCCAATTTAATCAACAAAACCCTAATATCTTCAGACATTGCCAAAAGCAATTTTCTAAAATTTTCGGCCTGTTTATTATTGGCCGATTTTTGTTCAATCATTGCCAATTTGGTCAACCCATCAACAATCTGAGCCACCTGATCACCAAACAATTTTTTTATTTCGTCTATAGAAGTATCGGTATCTTCTACCGTATCATGCAAAAGCCCTGCAACAATAGATGTAGAATCCAACTTAAACTTTGTCAAAATACCGGCAACTTCCACCGGATGTGAATAGTACGGATCACCAGATGTTCTGAGTTGAGCTCCGTGCTTTTTCATAGCAAACACATAAGCTTTGTTCAACGCATCTTCATCTGCATTGGGATCATAAGATTTTACCAAATCAACTAGTTCATATTGCCTTAACATTTCTATACTTCTTCACAAAAAAAGAGTTCCCTTATAATAAGGTTTAGCACAATATTATTAAATAAGTCTAAACCCAGGGAACTCTATTTGCAACAGTTATAATAAAAATACTTTATTCGCCGTCATCAAATCCATCATCACCGGCAAACATATCTTCGGCACCAAAATCATCATCACCGAAATCGGCATCTGCATCAATACCATCGTCAGCAACACCATCAAAATCCAGAGCATCATCATCTGCACCATGAATTTGCATGCTATCTTCCAATTCTGCCTGAGGTAGCAAACCGGTAAATTGCTCATCCAAATCAGCCAACTCTCTCTCGGCAGCCAAAATCTCAAGCTCTTCTTCCTCAGGTTCTTCCACCTCAACAAATTTTTGCAATCCCATAACCAAAGAACGTTGTAACTCTTCAATGCTCACAGTTTCATCTGCAATTTCACGCAAAGCAACTACAGAATTTTTATCATTATCTCTATCCAAAGTCAGCGGAGCTCCGGCAGATATATCTCTTGCTCTTTGAGCTGCAACCATTAATAATTCATAACGATTAGGAATTTTTTCAATACAATCTTCTACGGTAACACGAGCCATAATTTTCACTTTCAAAAATAGTTAAACAAACATTTGCAACTGGTATACACCAACTAAATCACAAAAAGCAACAAAAAAATAAAATAACAATGCAAAAACAGCAGATTAAACTCTCTAATCAACGATTCGGATTGAAACATCTGTCACATCAAAACCATATTTTTGCCACTCTTGTTCCAAAAAATCTCGTTTTTTACGAACTTCCAAAACATCTGCCAACGGAGCTGCATAAGCTTTTATAATGGCTTGCATTGTTGCATAACGAATTTTTCTGGCTTTGGGACTAAGCATTTTCATCTGTTCGTCATAATATCCCATTCTATATGTTCTGATGGCTTGAACAACCTCTCTGCTAATTTTTGACAAACGATACGCTTTAATTGTCTTGTCACAAGTATAAGCCCACTCATTTAGCGTAAAACCCTCACTCGCTACCAAAGACGCTAACTCTCTTTCCTTGCCCAAAATTTTTGCCTTTTGCACCAATCTTGCACACGGATTAACCATATCCCGAAGCATTGGCAAAACATGAGGTTCTTTACTATATTCATAATTGGCCCAAAGAGTAGAAATTTTGCTCAACTCATATTTATTTGCACCACTGTTATACCAATTTTCCAATTTAGATATTGTTCGCCCTACCGCCTCAACATCTGCCGCCGTAATTAATGTATCTTTTGTAGGTTTCAATGTCCTCAACTTACTCCTTACCCCCATATCAAGACTTGCCCCCGGCATAAAATCTTCCGGCTTTACAATTTTTTTCAAATTAACATAAAATTCCGGATTATGTTTTATCTTCGGGTAATATTTTGTAAACTTTGGTGTTTCTAATCTATCCCAACTATCCGGCCACATCTCCGGCATCAAAATAAAATACAAAGACGGAGATAAAAACTCTATATCTTCCACATCTTTCAACTGTTCTGCAATTCTAGTCGGAAATTTATTTTTTGTTTCTTTAATCCCTGGCAAATTAAGAATCTTATCCGACATACTAGGAACTTCAAACAACATCGGACCAATATATTGATACATTTCCTTCGGAAGAGTCCCCAACATTTCCAGCAACGCATCTTCATCTGCCCACTTCATGCGTTTTTCTTGCTCTCCATATACTGCTATTTGCGTATAAAACTCCTCATCAAAATCACTTCTCAATTGCCAAATAGTTCGAAATTTTCTATCATATGCCAAATCAGTATCAGCAACAGCTGTTTCCAATTCACTAATTGTCGGCAACAAATCTTCTTCCAGATTGACCTCAAAAACATCTTGAAACTCAGCCATAGATGCATATGCAGAATCGACTCCGAACACTCCCAAACACAGCCACAATGTCAAAAATTTATTCAACATTTTAAATTCTTTTCTCAAAACACTCTAAACCACATTAATAATAAGCTCACAAATACTAAAAAAATAATAATATTTCAAAAATATCTGGACTCGCAAAAAATATTATCCTAGTATCATAGACATATTGCTAGATTAACTCAAACAAAAGGAGACCCCCATGGCTTGGACCGAACAAATGGTTGAAGATCTTAAAAAGATGTGGAAAGAAGGCCTAACCACCGGAGAAATTGGCCGCCGCCTCAATGTTTCTAAAAATTCCATCGTTGGCAAAGTACACCGTTTGGGCTTATCCGGTCGCCCTTCCCCTATCAAAAGAAAAGATAGTAGCGACAATAGCAAACCGGCAAAAACTCCCGTCACAGCAACCAAACCTGCTGAAAAAGCGGCAAAAGCACCTACTCCAAAACCAATAAAAGAGCAACCACCTAAAGAAAAAGCCCCAAAAATAGAAACACCTGTCCAAATTAAAGAAGCTGAAATCAAATACACTCCTGCTATAAAAGCAGAAACAACTCCTTGTGATCCCGAAAATATGTCACTCACCGATTTAGACAATCATACTTGCCGTTGGCCTCTCGGAGATCCCAAAGATGAAAACTTTCATTTTTGTGGCAAAAAAGTTCGCATAGGACAAACATATTGCGACGAACACGCCGCAGTAGCCTATGTAAAACCAAATAAAAAATAATTCTGTTTTATTTGCCGAGCAATACGCTCACAATATTTTGCTCCAATAAAAAATGCACCGTGATGGTGCATTTTTTATTGGAGCAGGTAACGGGAATCGAACCCGCATATTAAGCTTGGGAAGCTCACATTCTACCATTGAATTATACCTGCATGCTTGATTAGATAATGCAAAAATCCCCCTTTGGCAAGAACTTTATACATTTGTTGTTATCAACTATCCCGCAGTCACCAATATTACGCCCAAAATAATCAGCACAAAACAAAACAATTTTTTTTCCAACTCTTGCACGGATATTTTTTCTTTCAGTGGAATGCCATATTTTTTCAACAAAAAATAACTTATTGCCAGCATAAATATCGGCTGCGTTGATGTTATTGCTGTACTTACAACTGCAGAAATACCGGACAACCCATAAACCACACAAACCCCACCAATAAAACACAAAAATTCATTGATAGCAAAAACCCCAAACTGATGCACATAAGGCGGAAAATTTTTAACAATATCTTTTCTCCACTTTGCAAACAACAAAAAAGCAAAAGGCATCAATCCAGATATCACACTTGGATAAATCACCATATTTATCCAATTATCATCAATCTCTAATACATATTTTTCTAACACCACATAAAATGCTCGCAAAAAAGATGCAAACAACATATACCAAAACGCCTTGTTCAGTTTAGGTACTCTATTCCCCTTAATGCTTAGCGCCACAGATGCCAAAACAATTATTGCAAAACCGATATATTGCTCCAAAAATAATTTTTCGCCCAACAACAAAAATGTCATAAACGGTATAGTAATTTTACCCAATGAAAACAACGCAGCTACAATAGATGTATCAATCACTTTCATAGACATATAAAAAGGATATAAGTATACAACATCAATCGCCGCCAATATCACATAGCAACCAAAAGCCCATACTGAAGGTATCGTCGGCAAACCAACAAACAACACCAGCGGCAAAAACACCGCATTCATCAGAGAGATATAAAAAATCATAGTTGTCGGATGCTTAAAAGTACGATTCGAAAGCTGGCTTTCAATCAGTACAGCCACTCCAAAAAACACGGCCGACAACAAAGACGCAATCAAAAAAATCATCATCAAATACCAAAAGTCATTAGTTACTAGTCACCAATAACAAGCGACTAACAACTAATGACTAGAACACACAAATTATTACTGCAGAGCCTTCAACTGAGCAGTCAATCTTGCAATACTCTCTTTAGCCTTAGCAATTGCTTGTAAGGTTTCTACAGAATTTGCATTATCAGAAGATTGCCATTTTGCAATTTTTTCCTTCAAATCAGCAATTTTATTTTCAAGTTTAGATTTTGTTTCTGCTGTTTTGGCATCATTTTTTGCCTGAGCTTCTTCAATTTTTGCACTTGCCTTATCTGCTGCCGATTGAACTTTTCCTGCCAAACTGGCAATATCCAACGCATTAGCAGATGTGGCAATCAAGGCAACAGCTAATATAGTCAAAAACTTTTTCATATTAGTTCTCCGATTAACATTAAAATCAATATAAGTTTAAGTTATGTCATTCAAACATCAAATATTAATTAAAAATTTTACACAAAAAAACATCTAAATTTATCTGTTAGAGCTAGTCATTTTTTACTGGATTTTTTACTCATCAAATGCTATAAAACGCACAGGAATTCGATTCTGTTTATCAAAAAGCCGGCAGATTAGGCATAAAACAGTCTAATTTAATGGCTTTTTTTATTTTACTAACATTAACTTTAAGGATAAAATATGTCTGACGTTAAGATGAAAATGATGGATGGTAACGAAGCCGCCGCTTCCGTTGCCCACCGCATGAATGAAGTCTGCGTTATCTATCCTATCACCCCATCTTCTCCGATGGGTGAATGGGCAGATGCGTGGTCTGCTGCCAAACAAAAGAACTTGTGGGGCGTTGTGCCAGAAGTTCAAGAAATGCAATCAGAAGCTGGTGCTGCCGGTGCTTGCCATGGTTCTATCCAAGCAGGCGCTCTAACAACCACCTTTACCGCTTCTCAAGGTTTATTGCTAATGATTCCCAACATGTACAAAATTGCCGGTGAATTATCTCCGTTTGTAATGCATGTTGCAGCTCGTTCCTTAGCATATCATGCCTTATCTATTTTTGGTGACCACTCCGACGTAATGTCTTGCCGCCAGACTGGTTTTGCAATGCTTTGCTCCAACTCTGTACAAGAGGCTCATGACTTTGCAGCTATTGCTCAAACCGCAACTTTGCGCTCTCGTGTTCCATTTATGCACTTCTTTGATGGCTTCCGCACATCTCATGAAATCAAAAAAATTAAATTGCTTTCTGATGATGACTTGCGTGCTATGCTAGATGGTGTTGACTACCAATTCAATGTTAAAAATGCTCTTCGTCCAGAAGCCCCTGTTTTGCGCGGTACAGCCCAAAACCCGGATGTCTTCTTCCAAGGACGTGAGGCAGCAAACCCATTCTACAACAAGGTAGAAGAAATCGTTCAAGAAGAAATGGATAAATTTGCCAAAATCTCTGGCCGCACATATAAAAATGTTGAATATGTTGGCCCTGCAGATGCCGAGCAAGTTATTGTTATCATGGGTTCTGGCGCCGAAACTGTTGAAGAAGCAATTGACTACCTCAACAGCAATGGTTACAAAGTTGGCTTAATGAAAGTTCGTTTATACCGTCCTTTCCCAAGCAAATCTTTCGTAAAAGCTTTGCCAGCTTCTGCCAAAGTTGTAAACGTTTTGGATCGCACCAAAGAATCAGGTTCTATTGGTGAACCTCTGTACTTGGATGTTGTTGCCACTCTCACTCAAGCTTTTGCAAATGGTGAGATTGCATCAATGCCTCGCATTTTTGGCGGTCGTTATGGTTTGTCTTCAAAAGAATTCACTCCTGGTATGGTTCGTGCCGTATACGATAATGGCGCATCTGCCAAACCGATCAATGGTTTCTCTGTTGGTATCAACGATGACGTTAACCACACATCTTTGCCATACAGCGATGACATTGACACCGAAGGCAAAGATGTTGTTCGTGCCGTATTCTATGGTTTGGGTGCCGATGGTACTGTTGGAGCCAACAAAAACTCCATCAAAATCATTGCTGAAGATGCCGGCAAATATGGTCAAGGATACTTTGTATATGATTCTCGCAAATCAGGTTCTATGACCACATCTCACTTGCGTTTTTCAGACAACCCCATCAGAGCTGCCTACCTCATCAACAAAGCTGATTTTGTTGCTTGTCACCAATTTCCATTCATGGCAAAAGTAGACATCTTAAAGATAGCCAAACCTGGTGCTACTTTCTTGTTAAATGCGCCATACAAAGCAGATGAAGTATGGAATCATTTACCAATTGAAGTACAGCAAGAAATCATCGAGAAAAAACTCAACTTCTACACCATCAACGCCGTAGAAGTTGCTCGTGAAACCGGCATGGGACAGCGTATTAACACCATCATGCAGGCTTGCTTCTTTGCAATTTCTAACATTTTGCCAAAAGATGAAGCTATTGAGCAAATTAAAAACGCTATTAAGAAAACTTATAGCAAAAAAGGTGATGCTATCGTTCAAAAGAACTTTGCTGCCGTTGATGCCTCTTTGGCACACATGCACAAAGTTGAATATCCGACAGAAGTTACATCAACTTTCCACCGCGCACAGCCTGTTCCGGCAAATGCTCCAGAATTTGTAAAGAAAGTTACAGGAGAAATCATTGCCAACCGTGGAGACGAATTGCCTGTTTCTGCATTTGCTGAGGTTGTAGACGGCACATGGCCAACTGGCACAACTCAATATGAAAAACGCTGTATTGCTACAGAAATTCCGGTATGGGATTCTGATACATGTATCCAATGTGGCAAGTGCTCTCTGGTGTGCCCACATGGTGTTATCCGTATGAAAGTTGCAACTGAAGAAGAGTTGAAAAACGCTCCTGCAACCCTCAAATATGCTCCATACAAAGGCAAAGAGTTTGCAGGAAAAATGTTCATCTTGCAAATCACTCCGGAAGATTGTACCGGTTGCGGTATCTGCACCTCTGCATGCCCTGCCAAAAACAAGGCCAATCCAGAGCTCAAAGCAATCAATATGGATCATATTGAAAACCATTTGGAAGCAGAAAAAGCCAACTGGAACTTCTTTGAGACCTTACCTTATGTAAAACGTACAGAAGTTGTTAAAAACACACCAAAAACAACTCAGATGATTCAACCTTTGTTTGAGTTCTCTGGTGCTTGTGCTGGCTGTGGTGAAACACCTTATGTAAAATTGTTAACTCAATTGTTTGGTGATAGAATGGTTGTTGCCAACGCCACAGGTTGCTCATCAATCTACTCAGGAAACTTGCCAACAACACCTTATGCCAAAGATGAAAAAGGTCATGGTCCTGCTTGGGCAAACTCTTTGTTTGAAGACAACGCAGAGTTTGGCTTGGGAATGCGTTTCTCTATTGACCAGCAAAATCATTTTGCAAAAACCTTGCTCGAAAATCTCAAAGACAAAATTGGCTCAGAATTGGTTGAAAAAATTCTCAACAATCCTCAGTCTACAGATATTGAAATTGAAGATCAGCGTGCATTGGTTAAACAATTGCGTGACAAATTGGCCGGCATTAATTCTGCAGAAGCCAAACATTTGGATAAATTGGCCGATTACCTCATCAAAAAATCTGTATGGATTTTGGGTGGTGACGGTTGGGCCTATGATATTGGATTTGGCGGCTTAGACCACGCAATTGCTTCCGGCAAAAACATCAATATTCTGGTTATGGATACTGGCGTATATTCAAATACAGGCGGTCAGCAATCAAAAGCTACTCCAATGGGTGCTTCTGCCAAATTTGCTACAGCCGGAAAAGCCATTCCGAAAAAAGACTTGGGCATGATTGCAATGTCTTATGGCAATGTATATGTAGCACAAGTTTCATTCGGCGCCAATGATGCTCAAGTAATCAAAGCTTTGAATGAAGCAGAGGCTTATGATGGTCCATCAATCATCATCGCATACTCTCACTGTATTGCACAAGGCTTTAACTTAGCAGATGGCTTAACACACCAGAAAAACGCTGTTGAATCTGGCTCTTGGCCGTTGTATCGCTATAATCCAGAAAACATTAAAGAAGGCAAAGCTCCTTTAATGTTGGATTCAAAAGCTCCAACCAAACCATTGGCAGAATACATGGCCAATGAAACACGCTTCCAGATTGTGAACAAAGCCAATCCGGAACGTTATGAAACATTGCTCAACAAAGCTCAAGAAAACGTCAAAGAAAAACGTTCTTTGTTAGAGCACATGGCTGAATTCAAAACTGCCGAATAATCGATAGTTTCGGATTTATCACCAGCCCCCTCACCATCATGGGAGGGGGCTTTCTTTTTTTTGATTAAATATTTGACAAAATATGTCAAAAGGATTAAACTCTCACTACTAAATAAAATTATTCTAAAAATGACAGCCTATGAAAATTATTAACTTAACACCGGATCCAACAGAGTGTCATAACAGAGCTGATGCTATTAGGATTTTTGCCAAATACAAATGTTACGGAGAACTGGATATTGGTAATTATCAAGATGCCGAAAATGAATTTACAGTCTGGAGATGCCGTGGTAAAAAAGAAACTATGTTCCTCGAAATATTCAAGGACGCAGGCAATGTTCCTTTCACAAGTGATGGTAGTGAAGATTTCATTTTGTATGAAAATGATAGCTACTTTATCGAAAGAGATATTTTCTTTTATATCACTCCCAATGGCTTTCTTCACAAAACCATCATGCTACACAACGCAGATGCAGCAGATTGCTATATCCGTATCAAATCAGAGTATTCTTTTGATTCGCTCGCTCTCTACGCTGTAACTTTGCCAAACCAACAAACTTCATCCGAAAAAATTTGTTGGGTTGGATACGGCAAAGATCAACCAGCTTTATTGTTCCCCGCCTTTCTGGAAAAAGATTACATCAAGCAAAAAACTGGTATACATCAATACAAATGTGTCCCCATAAAAAATGGTGATACTTTTGACGCCAGTGGCCTAACTTGGGAGCTCAACACAGAAAACAACAGGCAAGAACTGACGTGCATAGGCATATCAAATGCCTATTACGACGAATCCTAAAAAACATTAACTATGATTGACCACCTGATTGAACCGCAGTTTTGCTCAATACCGGATCAAAAAACTGCACAAAAAAAGTTCAAACAAAAGCGGCAAAAAAATGATCTTCCCATTCCGTATCTTCACACATACAAAGACAGCAACCTTAGGTGCATTTCTTGGATTGTAGGAGATTCTCAAAAGGAAGACGCTCGCATTTTGCCCGCATTTGGCACACGCTTTGATGCCGCATTCTTTTATGAAGAAGAATACAGAATACCTCTGCGTGAAGGAAGTTTCTTCCGTTGTCAAGGAGATTTCTTCTTTATCATCAAAGACCCATCAAAAGGTCTTTGCATCAAACAAATTGCCATTATCTGTAGCAAAAGTATATTGGAAATATTTTCCTTATATTTTGCTTTGGATGAATTTGATTTTGAGCTATGCAAAGTCTATCAGATAAACCAAGAACACTCGTTCATCGGTTATGTCTGGAGTGGCTACAAACAAGACGATGAACACTATTACAGAGCAAT
Source organism: Alphaproteobacteria bacterium (assembly GCA_015062305.1). GTDB lineage: Bacteria > Pseudomonadota > Alphaproteobacteria > RF32 > CAG-239 > CAZU01. The sequence continues at coordinate 20,747 of SUUX01000005.1, read as the reverse complement.
CTTACCGGTGTTTATCGAAGATTTCCCTCGCATTGAAGGACATGATATCTTAAATCTGCATTATATACCTTTAAATGTCGGACAGACTATCATGCACCAAAACAATGCATACATCGTCAAACAAGACGATACCGGAGACATCTACATTGATAGCTTCGCAAAAATTCTATAAAACAAAAAGGAGGCAATGCCTCCTTTTTGTTTTATCTAAGATATTGATTAATTAACCTAATTCCAAAAGCCGTAGCACCTTTAGGACAAATTGGCCGTCCCTTTTTTTCGGCATCTACACCGGCAATATCCAAATGAGCCCATTTTACCTCGGGCTTAACAAAACGTTGCAAAAAACACGCCGCAGTGCTTCCTCCTGCACTAACCCCACCAATATTTTTCATATCAGCAAAATCAGAATTAATCATTTTGTTATACCCTTCACTTATAGGCAACCTCCACAATCTTTCACCGCTTCTCTCTCCGGCATCAATCAAATCATTTGCCAAAGCATCATCATTTGCAAAAATACCTGCATATTCATTACCCAAAGCTCTTGCTGTTGCACCCGTGAGGGTTGCCACATCAATCAATTTATTCACAGCAAACTCTTTTTGAATATACCACAAACAATCTGCAAGCACCAATCTACCTTCTGCATCTGTATTTATAATTTCCACTGTTTGCCCAGACATAGAAGTCACAACATCTCCTGGTTTTACTGCAGAACCAGATGGCATATTTTCAACCAAACCGACAACACCAACCACATTTTTATGAGCGCATTGCAAAGCCAAAGCTTTCATACTTGCCACCACAACTGCAGCTCCTGTCATATCTTGTTTCATTTCTTCCATACCAGAAGATGGCTTAATAGAAATGCCTCCACTGTCAAACGTCACTCCTTTGCCTACCAAACCTAACTCCCATTTATCTGAATTAGGATTCCCCTTCCACTTAATCACCGCTACTCTAGGTTCTTTTTCTGACCCTTGAGCCACAGATAACAAACAAGCAAAATCATTTTGTTTCAACGCTTTATAATCAAGCACATCAACATCAAGTCCCAAATATTCCAAACGCTTGATATCATCAGCAAACACTTCTGGTGTTAAATAATTTGCTGGTTCATTGCACAAATCTCGTCCATAGCGTACGGCATTTGCCAAAGCAGCATAATTTTTAAAATTCTCATTCACCTCAGCCGGATTTTTCACCTTAAAAATCACACGCTCCAAATTAGGATATTCTTCTGGCTTCTTGGTCGTAAAATATTTATCAAAACGATATGTTCCAAGCAATAACCCAAAAGCCAAATTATGAGCAATTTGCTCTTCATTTAGATTACAACCCTTAATTTTTTCCACATAATAGGCTGCAACTTCATCATTAAACAACTTTGAAGCCAACGCCCCACCGGCATTTTGCAAAGATAATTCCGCAGGCTTCTTACCCAACCCTATCACCAGAATTCTACCACTCTTGCCATAGGTTTCCATCACTCGTCCCAATTTACCGTCAAAACGACAATCAGCAGCTTGTTTTTTGATTAAAGCTACATCTTCTTTTGCCAATAAATCCGAGTTTATCTTAGCCCCTTCTGCAACTCCGATAATTTTTACAATTTTTGCTCCGATTCGGCCATTAGAAAAAACAATTTCTAGCATAAAACACCTCTTTCTTTACCATAATATTATTAATATCATACCCCAATCTCCTTAAAATTTTCATAAAAAGTCATTTTTTTTAGCTGATTTCCATTTTTTTATAGAAAAATAAAAATAATTATGTATTATGATTTTTAGACAAAATTTACAAAATGAGAAAACAATATGCCCCGTTTGAGCAAACAAAAATTAGAACAACGCCGTCTAGATGAACGTAAATTGGTCAAAACACTAATTGACAAACTTAATGCTGCCTCCGACTACCAAACAAAAGATCAACAACCTCGCAGCAAAGATGACCACAAAATCATAAATGAATATACACAAAAGCTTCCTAAACATACCAGTCGCAAAAGCTGTGAAATGTTAAAAAAAGAGATCCATTTTCTATTAACTGCAAGCAATTTAACATACCAAGAAATACCCAAAAATTTACATTTACCCAGCCGAGAAGAAAAAGCGATGATTAGAACCGACTGGTATGGATCTTACCGTCAACCAGAAGACTCTGAATTTTCAACAGCTTACATTCACGCCAAACAAGAATACTATCAAAAACAATTCTATGACAATGATGCTCCGGTATTTCAACAATATAGTCCTCAACAATATAAATTAGAAAGTTCCATATCTTGGCAAGATATGAGCAACTTTCCCAATTTTGCATCTTGCGCTGGAAAAATTCGTTATCAACTTGCCAAAATGCAAATTTCTCCATCAACCGTAGCCTCCATGAACTTCTTCGATTTTTCAGAAGTACTACACCTATGGGCCAAAGAACATGACAAACCTCTTTTTGAAGGAACCAAATCACAAAATATCAAACTATTTGAACATTGCTACGGTGACAATTTTGAAGAAATCATGACCTATCTGCACTACAACCCCGAATTCATAGCCGAAACCAGAGATGATATGCGCAACGGTCGTTGTTCTCCATTACTTAACTTTCACCACAAAACTCCTGTTTTTATGTGGAATGAATTACCTAACCGTTTCGAAGTAAACGCTTTTCCCAACACTTTGTTAACATTTGTCAGCCCACACCATAGAGCCATGCATTTCAATGGTCTCTACAGAACCACCAATGACCTTGCTTTTTTTGGCGGATTTGATCCTTTGTTCCAAATCAAACGCAAACCAGAAAAAGAGCAACAATACCTCCTTTCTCAAACCAGAGGAGGCAAAAATGCAAAAAATACTCGCTAAAATTAGCAATCTTTCTCATGCCTACAAAGGCAAAACACTAAATCCCAAAGAACTCATCATTTGCCAAAAAAAACTCAGCCAGCAAAACAGGCCTACCATTCCCTCGGCATATATAGAAATATTACAGCAATTTAATTCTCTGCATTATGACGGACGTTGCATTTTTGGCATCAATCCAACTGCCAACAATTTTCTGGATATCTTGTCAGAAAATCAGCTTTCCAACATTCCCGACCCTCACGCATCATTAATTTTAGGCTCCAACGATTTTGAATATTTGCAATGGACTCCATCTCAAAACAGCTATCAAATAATTGACAAACACGACTTTTCAGTGCTAAATACATATCTCAAATGCAGTGATGCTATTTTCAATTTTTTAATGCTAAAAGAATAATATGGGCAATATATACCAAGGAACACAGACCAATATTGAGCTTGCAGCTCAAACCATCAAAAATGGCGGCTTAGTTGCTTTTCCGACAGATACTGTCTATGGACTTGGAGCCAACGTATACAACGCCAAAGCCGTAGCTTCAATTTTTGCAGCCAAAGGGCGCCCCTCTTTTGATCCGTTGATTTCACATATTGCAGATATCAACTTTTTATCAGAATACGCTCACACCGATAGTCGAGTTATAGACCTCGCCAAACATTTTTGGCCCGGACCTCTCACATTTGTTCTCAAGCGCAAAGATAATTTAGCTTCATTAGATTTGGTATGTTCTGGTTTACCTAATATCGCCGTACGCATGCCCAATCACCCACTAGCCCTGCAATTAATAAAATCAGCTGGAGTTCCTATTGCCGCACCTTCTGCCAATAAATTTAAATGCATATCGCCCACCACCGCCCAACACGTTGCAGATGGCTTGGCTGACAAAGTTGATATGATTTTAGATGGCGGAGCTTGCAAAATTGGCGTAGAAACCACCATCATAGACCTAACCACTCCTCATATTATAATTTTGCGTGCAGGGGGATTAAGCAAAGAAGAACTAGAAAACTACACCGGAGAAAAAATATACATCTCTCACGGAGACAGCAACCAACCTTCTGCCCCCGGACAATTGCTCAAGCATTATGCCCCCAGAAAGCCTATGCGCATAAATGCAGATGCATCAAGCATCATGCCTCATGAATTTTTTATCGGATTTGGCAACGTACAAGGCTCCCAACTAAACCTTAGCCCTTCCGGCAATCTGGAAGAAGCTGCTGCCAACCTCTTTGCCTATATGAGAGAGGGTGAAAACAACAGTCAATATAATTCCATTGCCATGTCACCAATTCCCGAACACGGATTAGGTCTGGCCATCAATGACCGCATACGTCGCGCATCTTATCAAGAGTAAAAAACGCACATTCTATCCGTTATTTTTGGCATAAATATAAGATAAAATTTCAGCTACTGCGGCAAATGCCTCCACAGGAATTTCTTCGTTTATATTAAGCGTTTTCAACACTTGTACCAAATCTGCATCTTGGTATATTTCTACCCCGTTTTCTTCAGCTAAAGCAATTATTTTGGCAGCAATTTCCCCTCTTCCTTTAGCTGTAACAATCGGAGCATTGTCTCTTTCTTTTTCATACTTAAGAGCCACAGCATAATCTGTTGTGGAAAAGTCAGCAGTATCATTGTAATTTTGTTTGTTATCGTTAATATTAGTTTCAGACATTAATAGCTCCAAGTTCTAACAAGAATAAGTTTAATCTTTGTTTTTCAAAAGGCAAGAGCTTTTTTGTTGGCACGGGTTTTGCATGTCTGTTATGTGTGGGGACACATAACCTTATTTGGGGAAACAAACAATGGATTTAAAAAATCTTTCTGTATTTAATATGGCGCAACGCAATATGCAATATCTGGCTGCTCGTCAACAGATTATTGCTGAAAATATTGCCAACGCCAGTACTCCTGGATATCTGGCTCGTGACATAAAAAAAACGAGCTTTGAAGAAAATCTTGCTAACTCTACAAAACTTCAGTTGGCCACCACCAATCCTAAACACTTACAAGGAATCCCTCCCAAAGAAGCTCCTCAAGAGTTTCAGATATATACACCGCAACCATCAGAGGCTCTCACCATTGATGGCAATGGCGTAATTTTGGAAGACCAAATGAATCAAGCAAGCAAGGTTAGCAGTGAATACAAGCGTATGATTACCATCTTCAACAAATACAAATCTATGATGCAAGTAGCATCCAGCAAAATCAGCGCATAAAACTAACGGAGCAAAATAAATGGCAGAAAATTTAATGGTTAGTGCAGATATCGCCGCATCAGGCATGAGAGCTCAGGCCGAAAGACTAAAGGTCATTGCTCAAAACATGGCTAATGCCGATTCTGTTCCCACAGAACCGGGAAAAGAACCATATCGCCGCCAAGTTCCAAGTTTTCAAAATTACGTTGATGCCGAAACCGGAGCTCAAATGGTTCGGGTAGACAAGATTGTAAAAGATCGCTCGGAATTTGAAAAACAATATGCCCCCAACCATCCCGGCGCAGATGCCAAAGGTTATATATCTTTGCCCAATGTGAACCCGCTTATTGAAATGATGGATATGAAAGAAGCTCAAAGAGCCTATGATGCAAACTTAAATATGCTAAAAACCGCACGAGAAATGAATTCTAGTGTGTTAGATATTTTGAAATAAGAAAGGACTTAAACCATGGTTAGTAACATTTCTAGTGCATTAAATGCTTATCAGCAGGCTTTAGGACGTATTTCGGCACAAGAAAACAAAACTATTGTCGAAGCTCCCAAAACCAACACAGAAAACAGCTTCAGCAACATGGTAAAGACTGCCATAGAAGACACAACAGCATTGCAGAAACAAGCTGAAAAAACAACCATCATGGGCATTCAAGGCAAAGCAGACATCCAAGATGTTGTATTGGCTGTTTCAAATGCAGAAATGGCACTAGAAACCGTTGTAGCTGTTAGAGACACAGCCATCAAAGCATATAACACCATTATGCAAATGCCTATTTAAATACTATTACAATCCTAAGATAAGCTATTATAATCACTATTTACAAAAAGGTTGGAGAATAGTTGAGATAGAGTGATTTGGACGGTGAAAGTACCGGAACGTACATAGAAGTACGTGAGGACACTTTCGACCGGAACAAATTGCTCTAGATAAGCTATTATAATCACTATTTACAAAAAGGTTGGAGAATAGTTGAGATAGAGTGATTTGGACGGCGAAAGTACCGGAGCGTACATAGAAGTACGTGAGGACACTTTCGACCGGAACAAATTGCTCTAGATAAGCTATTATAATCACTATTTACAAAAAGGTTGGAGAATAGTTGAGATAGAGTGATTTGGACGGCGAAAGTACCGGAGCGTACATAGAAGTACGTGAGGACACTTTCGACCGGAACAAATTGCTCTAGATAAGCTATTATACAACCTTTTTACATTTCAGAACGTATCTGAGCCCTCAACTCATCAATACAAACAAGCTCTTTTTTATCGTTTTCAAAATACCAATAGACCCAGCCGTTGCAAGCAGCCGCATTTTGAGCTGCAGCACCAACCTGATGAATTGAACCTTCCATTTGCTCATTTTTTATAGTTCCATCAGAACGAACAACTGCGCAGTGCTGGCGTGTTGCATCATATAGAATATCTCCGGGAGAAAGCATTCCTCGCTCAACAACCGAACCAAACGGAACTCTTGGCAGGCGTTTTTTAGAAGAATATTCCAAACACAATTGATTTCTCACCGGCTCTACGGCATCTATTCTGGCTTTAGCTCCGGCTGCATAAGTAGCATCTTTTTCAATACCGATAAAATTACGTCCAAGCTTCTTAGCCACAGCCCCTGTTGTTCCTGTACCAAAGAACGGATCCAATATCACATCTCCTACCTTAGAAGATGACATAATCACCCGATACAACAACGCCTCCGGCTTTTGTGTCGGATGCAATTTTTCTCCTTGAGCATCTTTTAATCTTTCTTTTCCGGTACAAAGAGGAATACTCCAATCACTACGCATCTGAGTATCCTCATTTAAGGCTTTCATCGCTTCATAATTAAATGTATATCTGGAACTTGGATTTTTACTGGCCCAAATAAGAGTTTCGTGGGCATTTGTAAAGCGAGTACCCTTAAAATTAGGCATTGGATTAACTTTGTTCCAAATAATATCATTCAAAATCCAAAATCCCAAATCTTGCAAGATATGCCCTACCCTAAATATATTGTGATAAGATCCAATCACCCACAAGGCTCCATCATCTTTCAATACTCTGCGAGCCGCTGTCATCCATTGGCGAGTATATTCATCATAGGCGGACATACTCTCAAAATTATCCCATTCTTCATACACACCGTTAACATTACTGTTATCCGGACGTGTTAAAGCATCACCAAGTTGTAAATTATACGGAGGATCTGCAAAAATCAGGTCTACAGAGTTTTCTTCCATCTGATTCATGACTTTAATGCAATCGTCTACAATAATTGTGTTAAGTATTGTTTTTTCTTGCTTTCTGCTCATTTTTTTGACCTGACTTTGGCTAAATTAAAAACATTAACAGTTAAGAGTATGAGCGATATATGGTTATAAATTTATTAACAAAAACAAAAATAAATACCCACCATCGCCAACCGATTGATTTTGCAATACAGTATTGCCAATAGCCACAATATAGACAAAATAAACAAAATGTCAAGCATGAAAAAAGCCTCCGGCAGGAGGCTTAATTTTGTAATTGTTTCTGACACCACTTGATATCCTCTTGGATTGAGTCAACCAACAGTTGGCAATGGGCCAGACCTTTGTCCATAGCATCATCAGAAACAGCATTTGCCATTTTTGATATCTCTGCCCAAATTGCTCGCAAATTATCCAATATCGGATAATTTTCAGATAACAACATTCCTAAAAACTTCTTCTGAGCCTCACCACCTTGCTTGATGATTGTCTCACGGCGAGCTTCAAAGCCGATTCCTAACTGCTCTTCTTTTGTCGTTCCGGTCAAAGCAAAGACTGTTTGATTTTTCCAAAACGAAACCAAGATTCGCATACTTTGTAGCTTTTTTTCCATAATATTTTAATTAGAATTATCATCTTCATTATAGACAAAACGACCTTTTGTGTCAACACCTATATTTCGCCATTTTTGTTGATGACTAGGCAAACTTTTGAATTGGTTTGTAAGAAAACCGATGCACACCTTTCACCACACCATGTGACTGCAAACCAGACACATGAGCAGCTGTACCATAACCGGCATTTTTTTCAAAACCATAATGCGGATATTTTTGTGCCAATGCTGCCATAAGTCTGTCCCTATATACTTTTGCTACAATAGATGCAGCAGATATTGAATAGCTTTTTGCATCTCCTTTTATAACTGTTTGACAGTCACAACACAGCCCCTTAGGCTTTTGATTACCATCTACCAGAGCAACATCTGGTTTCTGTCCCAAAGCCCCAACAGCACGATTCATTGCCAAAAATGTAGCTTGCAAAATATTATGTTCATCAATTTCTTCCGCACTTGCTTGTCCGATTCCTATTTTAAGTTTGCCTTCTGCTTCTGCCTCAAATAATTTTTCATACAAAGTTTCTCTTTTTTTGGCGCTTAATTTTTTAGAATCATTAAGCCCTGTCAGCAAAAAATTATCCAAATTTTTATCTGCAATCACCACTGCTCCTGCTACAACCGGTCCGGCCCACGGTCCCCTTCCGGCTTCATCTATACCTACGACAGAAGCTCCTTCATATTTATTTTCCAACTCAAAATCAGGCATTTACCATTCAACCCTTATTTTTTTACTTGAAACCTCACACTTTCCACCAATTGGCAAAGTTGCTATAGGAGTTGTGTGTCCAAAATCCATATTGGCAATAATTGGCAATCCTCTCAACTGAGGTATACTATTGACAATAAATGCCAGTTTTTCGCGAGAAATATCAGATTTCTTTTGAAAACGCCCAATCAATACTGCTCTTACATTTACAAAATCTTCACGTTGAGCCACAGATTGCAAATCACGCAAAAATTCTTCATCATTCGCAAATGTATAATAACAATCCTCAACCATCAAAATTGTATCTTTTGCAAACTTTGGTTGATAAGGTGTCCCCTGCAACAAAGTATAGGTACAAAGATTTCCACCTGCCAATTCTCCTTTTGCTTCACCATCTTGCAAAATCCACCACCCATCATTTGCAACAAATTCTCTGTTCTCTTGATCCTTATACCATGCATCATCACTCCACTCTGCAGATGGCGTAATCTCTCCTCTTCCGTCAAACAAAACTTTTTTCATACAATCTATCGTATATTCATTACCTTTTAGCATACCGATAGAGCTATAATGTGGCCCATAAAATCCAATCAATCCTGTCTTGGCATAAATTCCGTTTAACAAAGCTGTTATATCAGAATATCCGCACACAATTTTGGGGTTTCTTTTAATTAAGTCATAGTCTAAAAAAGGCAACAATTGGTTAGAATTAAAACCACCTATAATCGTAAAAATCGCTTTTACATTTTCATCTGCAAAAGCCTCATTAATATCAGCCGCTCTTTTTTCTATAGAAGAAGAACCCATCATATCAAAATTATCATCAATAGTATTGGCTCCAAAACTCACCTTTAGCCCCATAGCTTCAAAACGCTCTTTGGCAATTCTGCGAGTATCTGCACCAATAATCTTAATACCGGTAGATGGAGCAACAACCCTAATCTCATCTCCGGACTTTAACAATTGCGGTCTAATCTTTTGCATAACAAAACTCCATAATTAATAAACTATCTACAGTATATAACCAAAAAAGCGATTCGCTACTTTTTTTTACAAAAAAACAACTGCAAATAAATTATCAGTTATGGAGTTTTAATTTAAGAAAGTTCAAAAAATTCTTTTCCTACTCCACACAAAGGACACAAATAATCATCAGGCAGCTCCTCAAAAGGAACTTCCCCATCATATACATACCCACAAACGGTGCAAACCCATTTTTTTTCTTCCGACATTACTTTACCTCTCTGTTTATATTGTTGAAAGCTGTTCATAACATCAGTCTTAAAGTATGAACGGTAGTCCAAATACGTCAATGGTTCGGCCTCTTTGGCTGTTTGAGCTGCAATCACCTCCGCCACAAACAAAGTATTACTTTCCAGCGAATAAGAATGAAGCACTCTACATGCAAAATTAGCCAAATTATCTTTCAGATAAGGCAAATTATTTTTTTCAAACCATTCAACATTTGCCCATTTATCAACATCTTTGCTGCTCTGAAAACCAAAATTCGCCACAACAAACGGATCTATTCCCTTACACAAAACCGAAAGAGAAAACTCTCCGGTCTTGTCAATACAAGCTTTGGTGTAACTTGTATTTGCACAAGAAAGAGCCACCGCTGTCGGTTTATTTGCCACTTGCATTACAGCATCAACAATACTACCAACAGGCCTATCTCCATCTTTTGCTCCCAACACATACAATCCGTGTGTCAGCTTATATAATGCATCTAAATCCATCTGTTAAAGCTCCTCAATTGCCAATATAATCACTCTTATTAGCAAAACAAGATTAATAATGTGGAGGTGGTGTTTCTTCACTTTGTGGTTTTACAGCATCACCTTCCATCAAATTCATCAAATACATATTTTGCCGTTGCAATTTTTCAATTATTTTTCCTTGCTCTATAATCACAGCATTTAATTCATCTAGCATTTTTTCATGATTAGCCAATACCATCTCTATATCAACCAATCTTTCTTCATCTTGTTGCATATCACAAACTTTCTACTTGTTCAAACCTATGATTATGCTATCATCATTTTCAAATTTTACAACCGGAAAAGCCATGCCACAACAAATAGAGATAAACCCACAATTTGCCAAAGCTTTAGAATTGATTAACAACAGCTCCAAACACCTGTTCATCACAGGCAAAGCCGGAGCCGGAAAATCCACCTTGCTGAACTATGCTTTTAAGAACAGCAACAAAAACATGGTTATTGTCGCCCCAACTGGAGTTGCTGCTCTAAACATCAAAGGCCAAACGATTCACCGCTTTTTTTCTTTTCCTATTAACGTTACGCCTGAAAAGATCAAAAATTTTGAGGTTACACCTAAAGCCAAACGCATATACAAACAATTACAAACGCTAATCATTGATGAAGTATCAATGCTCAGAGCCGACATTTTTGACTGCATCAATGAATTTTTACGACTTTATGGTCCTAATCCCGAATTATCTTTTGGCGGAGTACAGTTAGTATTGGTTGGTGATTTATACCAGTTACCACCCGTCATCACCAATCAAGAAGCCCCTTATTTTTCTTCTCGCTATAATTCCCCCTATTTTTTCAGCTCCAACGCTTTCAAAAGTATCAACCTAGAAATCATAGAACTCACAAAAATATATCGCCAAAAAGACATCAAATTTATTGAGTTACTCAGCCGTATACGATCTAACTCCGCCACGCAAGAAGACTTAGCCACCCTAAATCAACAAACATCCCCAAAAAACAACAAAGATAATTTTTGCATAACATTAACCACCACCAACCAAATGGCCGATGAAACCAATCGTCAAAAGTTAGAAACCCTACCTTCTCGTAGCTACAACTCTCAAGCAGTTATTGATGGTAATTTCAGCTCTGAATACTATCCCACTTTAGAAATTTTAGAACTCAAAGAAGGTGCACAAATAATGTTCCTAAACAACGATATAAAAAAACGTTGGGTAAATGGTAGCCTTGGCAAAATTGAAGCTATTAAATTTAATGATAACAAAATTCGCTATCTTTCCATTCGTTTGCAAGATAGCGCCAAATTAGTAGAAGTCTTTCCCTATTCTTGGGAAATTTACAAATATTCACTAATCGGCAAAGAAATCATTTCTGACATTATCGGTTCTTTCACCCAGTTTCCCATACGCCTGGCCTGGGCTGTCACCATCCACAAGAGCCAAGGTCAAACTTTTGATAATGTAAAAATAGATTTAGGCCGAGGCACATTTGCCCCCGGCCAACTCTATGTTGCTCTTAGCCGTTGCACTTCTTTGCAAGGTTTGCAACTACAACAAAAACTCCTACCCAAACACATCTTATCTGATTCTCGCATTTGCCAATTTATGAAAAATTTTCAAACACCAACCACCTCCGATAGCAAAATAAAATATTTGCAAAATGCAGCACTAAACCGACAAAAATTAAACATCAAATATCAAAAACCCAACGGAGACATATCTCATCGAATTATCATTCCTATTCACATAAAAGGAGCAAATCTGCTAGCTTTTTGCACCCAGCGCCTAGAACAACGCACTTTTAATTTAGAACGCATTTCAGATATTAGCATATTTCAAGAATAACAAATTCCTCTTTTTTTTATCAAAAAACACTAATAAAATATTTTCTTAAGCAAACCTTAAGTTTAATGTTTTCAAATCTAAATGTAAGATAACCAAACAAAGGAGAAAACAAATGAAAAAGATTATTACAACCTCTGCATTTGCTCTAATACTTGGCTTTTCTGGCAACGTATTTGCACAACACGCTGGTGGTTATACTGGGCCAAGCATTGCAGCCAACACCGTTGCAGAAGCTCTCAAACTCAAAGATGATACTCCGGTTATTCTAAATGGTAAAATAGAAAAAAGCCTCGGTGGTGAAAAATATATATTTACAGATGCAACAGGTTCAGTTACTGTAGAAATAGACAACGAAGACTGGAGAGGACTATCTGTTAATGAGAAAGATGTTGTCGAAATCAGAGGTGAAGTTGACAAAGAATTTCTCGAAACTCAAATTGATGTAGATAGCATCTCCAAAAAATAAATAGGTAAATATGCGTATTCTCATTGTAGAAGATGACCGACTTATCGGAGATGGTTTGAACATAGGGCTCCAAAAAATGGGTTTTACCGTTGATTGGTTTCAAGATGGTAATGACGCTTTGGAAGCCCTATTTCAAGCTCCTTATGATGCTGTGGTGCTAGACCTTGGTTTGCCTGGCAAAGATGGTTTATCCATTCTCAAAGAATGGCGCCAAAACAAACGCACCGAACCTGTGTTGATTCTGACTGCCAGAGGAGATGTTGACCAACGGGTCATCGGATTGGACAGTGGCGCAGATGACTATCTTTCCAAACCTTTTGCATTAGCTGAGGTTGCCGCTAGGCTAAAAGCCCTCATCCGCCGCCACAATCATCAGATAGAACCCATAATTACTCATGGCTCCATATCTTTCAACCAAGCCACCAAAAGTGTAACCCAAAACGGAAAAGAAGTATCTTTATCCCCCAAAGAATTAAAAGTTTTAGAACTACTATTAATCAATCCCAACAAAGTTCTAACCAAAGAAACATTAGAAAACAAACTATATTCATGGGAGGACGAAGTACAAAGCAATGCCATAGAAGTACACATACATCATCTTCGCAAAAAACTTGGCAAAGAAATAATCAAAACCATAAACAAAATTGGATACATGTTGGGGGATGCATGAAAAAACTCAGTCTTCAATTACGTCTGATTATATTTTTTCTAATCATTGCCGGTGGAGTATGGATATCATCCGCAATTTTAGCATGGTCCGAAAGCAAAGAACAAATTGACGAATTTTTTGATACCTACCAATTAGTTTTGGCTCGCCAGCTCTCCACTGTAGACTGGCAAAACATAACCCCCGCCACTCAAAAAAGTGTAAATAAGATTATAGACAATCTACACGATGATGGCGAAGAAGAAGACGAAGCACTTGGCATGGCTGTATTTAACAATCAAGGCCACATGATTTTTCATGATAATGAAAACGGAAAACAATTTAGATATACAAACAAAGCCTCCGGTTTTAGCCAACAAAACATCGGTCGCAAAAAGAAACCTTGGCGCATTGTGTGGTTAAAAAGCATTGACAACAAGCACACCATTGCAATTGGACAAGAACTGGACTACCGTAACGAAACCGCACTAGAACTAATAGAAGAAACCACTTTACCCTGGGGTTGTGGTCTCATTATATTACTTGCTGCGAGCATATGGCTCATTTACAGAGAGTTTCGCCCCCTAAAAAAAGTAGTAAACAGCATAAATTCCAGAACATCAGACAACCTTTCGCCTATTGAGTTTTCAGATGCTCCTCAAGAAATCAAACCCCTCATATCAGCAATTAACCAACTTTTTTCTCGCATTTCTTCTATGCTCCAAATGGAACGCAGTTTCATTGCAGATGCTGCTCATGAACTCCGTAGCCCACTCACCGCCCTAAACGTTCAACTAGATGTAATTGAGCTAGCCAAAGATGACCCTACCACCCAACAAAAAGCATTGCAAAATTTACGAGAAGGACTTGAACGCTCCGGCCATCTGGTTGAACAAATGCTTGCCCTCTCTAAACTGGATAATCTTTCATCAAACCAAACAGAAGAAAAATTAGATTGGCAAGAGATTATCAAAGCTTCCATAGCTGAACACAACGATGCGGCCTCCACCAAAAACATCAAAATAACCACAAACCTCAAAAATAAATTTTCTCTCCAATATGGGCAAAAGTTCTTATGGTCACTTTTATTCAGAAACTTGATTGATAACGCCATCAAATACAGCAACAATGGCGCCCATATAAAAATAGAAACAAAACCGAATTACATAAAAATAAGCAACAACAAAACCATTATTGACAAAAATACTATATCTCGCTTAGGAGAACGCTTCTTCCGTCCTGCCGGCAACAACAATAATGGTAGTGGCTTAGGTCTTTCAATCGTTGAAAAGATATCTGCCATACATCAATGCCTCCTCTCATACTCATACCAAAAAGGCACATTTTGTGTAACCATAAGCAAAAAATAGTTTTTAGACAAAAAAACTTGCAATCACACAAAATTGATGCTATAATCAAATCACAATTTTATTAATAACTTAATTTTTAATAGATTATGAGAAGTGTTTTTTGCTTTGAAATTACCCAAACAAGAGCGGTAATGTTGTATAAAATTACCCAAGGAAATGGTAAACGTTGGGCGATAGAAGGAGATCCCTCCGGCACAGCTTTTAGTCTTCACGACCTCAAGAAGCCGGAAAACTTCATCACCGTAAAATCCATACCTGGCAAGATCATCTTTGAAACCATTAGCGGTTTTGTATATGAGATTACAGACAAAAAGGGTGACGGAGCCAATGTTTGTTTTCACGGGCCGGTCAATGCATTGCTTACCCAAGGTTTGCTACCTCGTATGAGCTATGTTCCCGAAACCCTAATCGGCAAGACCGATGAAATGGACGAGTTTGTAGACATTCAAGAGTTCATGAAGCTTCGTGAGGAACGACATCAACGTCTGGGAACAGAAAACCCCCAAGACAAACATGGATGGAGAGTCAATGCAAACTTCAATAACGAGCTATATCCATGGTTGCCGCCATCTAACAATCTTAGGACAAAGCAACCTAAGAAAAAAGGAAAAAACAAACGCAAGTAGTGTTTTAATTCCACCTAAAAAAAAGAAACGATACCTCAACAGGTATCGTTTCTTTTTTTACCATCCTGGCACCCACCAATCTACAATATAATGGCACGGGAAACCGGGTCCGGAGAAGCAATCTTTAGGCAAATAAAGAGAAACAAACACATATTCAACTCGAGTTTTGCTTCCTGCAAAATCAAACCACATGGTTCGCACCTTTTCATACGTCTCCACAATAACTTCATAAGAGGCTCTAGCTCTTTTAAGAGAAAATACCCACATGTGAATTTTATTTAAATCATTGCACCAGCTACAGTTTGTCAAGAAATCAAATTTTTTAAAATAATGGATTATACGCCCATTGCAACAAAGCTTGCCTTTGCTTTTTCCTGCATTCCATATCCAACAAATTGCAATGATACTCAACTTGTGCCTTATGTCTCTTAAAAGCTTTCCATCTTTTAATTTGCCAATCATCAACTCCGGCTATTCTTCGTCCCATATAATACCTACAATACCACTGAAACCAACCCCTCACATCAGGTTCAATAATCCACCCCTTTTGTTGCCACAACCAAAGCGGTTGGCGAGATTTCACTTGCATAAAATTGCACATGACATCTGGTTTATCAGCAGACAATTTTGCCTTCTCAAACCAATCTTTTGGAAACTCAGCTTGACAATCATTCAGATAATGTCCTTCAAAAACCCCCATTTCCAACATTTGTTTTGGGCTAAGCTCCGGCCTAAAATCTTGTGCAAAATTTCTTCCTATAGGCTCAACCAACTCATATACATACCCTTGTTGCATTTTATCATTAACTTCAATCATCTTTTCCCCCTTTGTTTATTCATAATCTAATATTGCAAAGTCAAAATTCACCATCCTTCTTTCCGCCAACAAGAAAGATTGACTTTTTACCCCAATAAGATAGGATATCCGCAAACAACACAATATAAAGGAGATAACATGACCACCATTGGCATTATCGTTGCTATGAACAAAGAGTTTGAACTTCTAAAAGAACTCTTATCCGACAGCAAGCTCCACCAAATTAACAACCTCAAATGCGCCGTAGGAAACCTTGGTGACAAAAGAATTGTAATTATGCAATCCGGAATTGGAAAAGTCTGCGCTGCTGTTGCCACTGTTGAGTTCATAAAAAAATTTCAACCGCAATACATCATCAACTCTGGTTTAGCCGGTGGCATAGATAGCAAATGCAAAGTGATGGATATCGTGGCAGGATCAGAAGTCGTTTATCATGATGTATGGTGTGGAGAAGGCAACTCCTATGGTCAAGTTCAAGGTCTTCCCCCTCGATATCAAGCTAACCAAACTCTTTTGTCTTATGTTTCAGACTGTCACATCGGCCTTATCTGCAGTGGCGATAAATTTATCAGCAACTCACAAGAACTATCGGCTATCAAAGAACAATTTCCGCAAGGCCTGGCTGTCGATATGGAATCAGGTGCCATCGCTCAAGTTTGCCACATGTACAACATTCCTTTCTTAAGTTTGCGCATCATTAGTGATAACCCCGGAATAGATAACCACTGGCAACAATATCAAAACTTTTGGCAACAGGCTCCTCAAACTAGCCTTAGCATCATCAAACACATTCTCAACCAAATATCCTAATTCACTATAGGCTACAAAAAGCAATCATACCATATCTGTCAAAACTATCAGAAATAAAAGAAACCATCATTCTTGGCGATGTGAATTAGCAAAGCTTCTCATTTCATCGGCATTCTGCACGAATAAAAACTTTTGAATATAAAACTCTACAAAAAACTAACCGCCTTCCGTCTTATAGAAAGGTGATTCCGCTTTTTAAACACACAGCTTCAACCCAAACATAATGATTGTTTTCTAAATCGCTTTAAAATCATTTTAGTATTGCATTTGCAATCAAAAATATGGTATAGTTTAAATAGATCGTAGTATGAGCACATAAATATAAAAAAAGGAAAATACCTATGTCAAATTATGAAGAAGCAGACAAACTCATTACTAATGAATATGGTACACTCGAAGTAAAAAGAAAAATTCTCCCTGGCGAAGACATTAGAAGTATCGCTAAAAGATTGTCTTCAATTGCCAAGCAAGAAAACAATTTAGTTGAAACTTCGTTTAATGGGATTCCTCTTTTTGTTGCTCCAGGAATGACAATAGATAAGGCACTAAAAACTTATAAAGCCTTTCGAAATGCAATAAGCGAACGATTTATGAAAGACGCTCCATACACATATATAAGACAAGAACTTGCAATAGAAATTAACTGTAAGTTTAAGGAAATATGCAAAGAAACCAATACTTCCGACATAAAGAAACAATTAATTGATTACTTAGCAGAACTAAACCCTCTTCCAAACAAACCGGAAACACAACAACTTGTTAGAAATGAATTAATAGATATCATCAATCATCGTTCTTCCTCCAACAGTGAACTAGAGAAAAATTTACGCAAAGAAGTATCTTTGGCTTGGGCTGATGCTAATAAAATTACAGAAAACTTAACACAATCTCACGCAAACAATATACGTGCCGCCTATATAAAAACACATCCAAGAAACAAAAAAAATAAAAAAACGAATGAATATCCCATTTTCGTAAAGAATAAATTAAAAGTAAAAAAACAAAAGTTTTGATGAATATTTGACAGAGATAAAAAAATACATTGATACATATCCTAATATCAAAACCGTAAATTTGAAAACTCTAAACTTAAATACACTTAATGGCGAAATAGATAATCCTTATTCTAAATGGATTATTGATAACGCCTTAACTAAAGACGATGCTAAAGATGTAATCGATTTTATGAGTAAACATGCTAATGTCATCCACCAAGATAACAAGTTTTTTGACAGAATAGAGTGGATGTATAAAGGCGTTCCGATAACCTTTTATATCAAAAAACTATCTTATGGCATATCCAACGTTGTGTGCTATGGCGGCAAACTTGTCGATTATCACCTAAACAAATTAGATATATAAACAAAATCTTGAAGAAAATATTGCTGAATTTTTATATACTTTTTACAAATTACATCACAAGAGCCCAAACACCAAATCAACAGCATATTTTAACCTTTTTTTTAAGAATAAATAATACTGTTTATCCATATAATTTATTCAAATTTAAGGATAAAAAAATAATGAAACATCTTTTAGTTGCATTTGCCATTTTCTTGTTATTTTCATGCACCGAAAATGACAACTCTGAAGAATATAACAAAAAACCAACTGTAAAAATTGGAATACTACTTCCTTTAAGCGGAGATGTGGCATTCGCAGGAGAAAGCGCTAAACAAGCCATGTTAATGGAATTTGAAAAAATACAAAATAGCAAGGAATTAAAATATAATTATGAATTGCTTTTTGAAGACGTCAGCTTGAGCGCTAAAACATCTGCTATTGTTGCAAATAAATTTATTAATGCAGACAAAGTAAATGCAATTATAAGTATGTGGAGCATTGCCGGCAACGTAGTTGCTCCAATTGCCGAAAAATATAAAATTCCATCTTTTACATCATCATATGGAGAACAATCAACCAAAGGAAAATACAATTTTAACCTTAATCCTCTATTTGATGAGGTAGCAGATGTTATGAGTGATCAATTGATTAAAAAAAATATCAGAAAAATCGCATTGTTTGTTAAAAATATTGGCGGAAACTTGGAGCTTAGAGATGCTTTGATAAAAAGCTTTGATAAAAATAAAATTGAAGTTACACACAATGAACTTTTTCACTCTGAAGCAAAAGACTTTAGAATATCCATCAATAAAAGTTTAAGCAAAAATCCCCAAATGCACATCATTATAGGGACGGTTCCTACGCCTTATATTTTTGTTAAGCAACTCAAAGAAATTGCCGGAGACGATATAGATATTACAAGCGTCGATGGTTTTTCAGAAATGCCTCCTCAACAAGCTCAAATAGTAAATGGCAAATGGCTCATTGACACGGGAACATTTGGTACAGATGAGTTTGTTAATGAGCTAAAAGCAAAGAAAAATGTTCAAGCGTATTCTAATTCAGGATCTATGGCCGCCAATTTAGTTATAGTAGTAGATGCTTTTGAAAGCTCCATTTCAAATCAAGATAGAATTCCCAACAGTAACGAGATATTGAATTGGATTTGGAAAAATGTCAAAAATTATGATACGCCAGTAGGCAAGGTCACCATAGTGAACGATGGGCTAATGAAAAGTAATTCTGTTGTAAAAAAAATAGTTAATGGACGTGCTGTTTCTATAAAGTAAATTCATCACAGCAGTAACAGCTTTGTGTTCTTAAAGGTAGTATTCTATTAAAATTAAGTTTATAGTTTAGAAATATTCAAAGCATAAACCATTCCTTGACATTTTAATATTTAGAGTTTATAGTTATAGAATATTAAAACTATGAAGCATGAGGTTGATATGCAAGAAATTATGAAAAAAATTGAAGAAAACAAAGCCATTTTGCAAGATCTTTTGAAAAATAAAGATAATCAAAAGACTTTGGATAAATGGCTAAAGACAGAACTTGCATATACATCTAATGCGATAGAAGGTAATACATTAACCAGACAAGAAACAGAACTTGCTATTGAAGAAAATTTAACTTCAGGTTCAAAACCTATAAATGATTACTTGGAAGCAATAAACCATGCAAAGGCTTTTGAGTTTATATTGAGAGCAAGTAAACATCATGTAAAAATTGATGAAAGTTTTGTTTTACAGATACATAAAATAATTTTATCAGGTATAGATGATTCAAACGCCGGTTTTTATCGTTCTGTTAGAGTTAGAATATCCGGATCACAAACAGTTTTGCCTAATCCGATTAAAGTACCTGATTTAATGAAAGAATTTGGACAATGGTTAATACAAAAAGATAATGATATATTGATTAAGGCAATAGAGGCACATTATCGTTTGGTTACTATTCACCCATTTACAGATGGTAATGGTCGAACAGCAAGGCTATTATTAAATGCTATTTTGCTACAAAATGGCTATGCACCAATAATTATTCGCACCATTGATAGAAAAAGATATTTAACAGCGCTTGAAACATACCAAATCAGAGAAAATAATGAGCCTTATTATAATTTTATGCTTTCATCATTAAATCGTTCACTAAAAATGATGATTGCATTACTTGATGTAAATCAAAAAGAACCATCCAAAGAGATGTTGACTATTGCTAAGTTTGCAAAGTTAGTTGCAGTTCCTGTTTCAACAATCAGATATTGGATGAAGGAAGGCAAAATTAAACCGGTTGCATATACAGCTTCGGGATATGCCTTATTTGAAGAAAGCCAAAAGAGTGATGTTATTGAATTAGTAAGAAACAAATAACTTTAATTGTTTGCGTATTGTTTATTGGACAATTACGGAAGCGGAAAATAGGAAAGATCTAAATAGGAGAAAACTT
>SUUX01000001.1 GCA_015062305.1 Alphaproteobacteria bacterium | reverse complement strand
TTACAAGGTTGGCAACAGCCCAGATAGCACCATCTTCCATTGGACAAACGGAACCTGCTATCACAATCTTGTGTGCCGACATCATCTTGGTCTGTTGCATTGTATGCACCACAACCAAAATTGTTTGTGCGGTTAACCGAACTTTGGGCATTACCTTGTCCTCGGTCTTGATACCCTTTTTTTTGCAGTTCACCTGTCTGATAATCGGGCAAAAACCATGTTTTCGCACACACAACACCAGCTGTTGACACACACGCCAACACTGCCACAATGCAAAATAACTTTCGCATAGCCTTGACTCCCATAACTTGTATACCAATTATAGAATATCAAAGCTCCTGTTTTTTGTCAAGCCAAACAGCGGTTTGGTTGCACTTTTGTCAGTCTTTTTTATGATGTTTTTTCTTCTCTTTTTTGCAGTGTTTGCAACATTTTTTAATTTCTTTGCAATTACATTCTTTTTTATCAAACTTGTGCATATTTTCTTGCTCAGACAATTGCTGTTTTTCCATACTCATATTTATCGGAGCCACATCGTGTTTGGTTGTATTTTTGCGTTGAGCCTCCGCCGGAGAAAAAGCTAATATAACCAAAGCCAATGCCACAAAAAACATATACATTCTTTTCATCTTTGCCCATCCTTCGCAATATTGTTTTATTTTCCCCAATCAAATAATATCAGTTTTTATTTTTTCCACTTTCTAAAAACAAAAAAATATTTCTTGCAAACAAAGCAGAATTGTTTACACTAAAAAAAGTAACTAACCACCGTGGTTTTAAGAGAGTTTTTGCCAAAACAATTGCTTCACCACCGATAAGATAGTTATGAGAGCAAGGTTTGTTTTGCTCTTAATATCAACCTGTTATTAAAAAGGATATACGTTATGGCAACAGGAACAGTTAAATGGTTTAACAACAAAAAGGGTTATGGATTTATTACCCCGGATGAAGGTGAGCAAGATGTTTTTGTGCATATTTCTGCCGTTCAACAAGCAGGTATGCGCACACTCAGAGAAGGCGACAAAATCAGCTATGAGCTTATGACCGAAAGAGGCAAAACCGTAGCCGGCAATCTCAAAATGGCCTAATCTGCTATGCAATAAAAAAAGCTCCGATTCTTATCGGAGCTTTTTTTTATAACAGCAAATGCTCTTAGAACTGCTCTTGCAATTCAAAAAAGTATGCTTGCGGATGATCACAAACAGGGCATTTTGCCGGAGCATTAGGAGCTTCAACACGGTGACCACAGTTTGCACATTCCCAAACAACTTTAGTTGGGCGATTAAAGATTTTGCCTTCAACCAAAGAGTTTAACAAAGCGTTGTAGCGTTCTTCATGGCTTTTTTCAATTTTGCCAACCATATCAAACAAAGCTGCAATTTTAGTAAAACCTTCTTCACGAGCCTCTTTAGCCATGCGGGCATACATATCTGTCCACTCATAGTTCTCACCACTTGCGGCATCTTTCAGATTCTCTACGGTAGAAGGAATCTCGCCCCCATGCAACAACTTAAACCAAATTTTTGCATGTTCTTTCTCATTGTTTGCAGTTTCTTCAAACTTGGCAGCAATAATATTATAGCCTTCTTTTTTTGCCTTAGATGCATAATATGTATACTTGTTGCGAGCTTGAGATTCGCCGGCAAAAGCTTCCATCAAATTTTTCTCTGTTTTAGAACCCTTTAGTTCCATCTTTGTCTCCTTTTGTTCCAAAGTTAAAAAAATATACTACAAATATTGGTAATAAAGAATTTTTGAGTTGTCAATAAGCTCTTTTATGACTATTTAAATTATTACTTAAAATAGAAAGGAAGCTACAATGAAAGCAATACAAATCAAAAAAGATATATATTGGGTTGGTGTCAAAGACTGGAATTTGCGAGAGTTTCATGGTTATACCACCCCCAGAGGCTCTACTTATAATGCCTATCTGATAATGGATGAAAAAATTACTCTTGTCGATGGCGTCAAACATCACTTGAGCCAAGAGAATTTGAGCCGTATTCAGAGTATCATAGATTTTTCCAAAATAGATTATTTGGTTGTAAACCATGTAGAGATGGATCATTCCGGCAATATCCCCGATATTATGCGTCGTGCTCCTCAAGCCAAAATCATAACTAACAACGCCGGCAAAATGGCATTGGAGGCTCATTTTGACACCACCGGTTGGCAATTTGAAATCATCAAAACCGGAGACAGCGTGTCCATTGGTAGCAGAACCTTAGAATTTATGACCACTCCCATGCTACATTGGCCGGATTCTATGATGACCTATGTCAAAGAAGATAAGCTTCTTTTGCCCAATGATGGTTTTGGTCAGCATTTTTGCTCAGATGCTTTATTTGTCAAAGATGCTCCTTTCGATGTGGTTATGGAACACGCCAAGAGCTATTATGCCAACATTTTGTTCCCATTTGGGGCGCAGGCTGACAAAGCTCTTAAAACGGCAGGCGACTTGGGGCTGGATATTGAGATGATAGCTCCTTCTCATGGGCTTATCTGGAGCGGCAAATCTGAGGTAGAAGCCATTTTGAACAATTATGCCAAATGGGCATCTGGCGCCAATGAAGGTAAGGCTGTTATTGTATACGATTCTATGTGGGGTGCAACAGCAACTTTGGCCGAAACCGCTATGGCAGAATTGCAAGCCGCAGGCATTCCTGTTTCTAAACATTGTCTGGCAATAGAAGATGTATCCGAAATTATGCCGGACTTTTTGGATGCCAAATATATTTTGATTGGCAATCCCACTGTCAACAACCAACTCCACCACCGAGTAGCTGGTTTCATGGCATATATGAGAGGCCTTGCTCCCAAAAATAAAGTAGGCTTGGCATTTGGCTCTTATGGTTGGAAACCCGGAGTTGTCAAGCAAATACAACAAGCATTTGATGATTTGGGTTGGAGTTCTTATCCTCCGTTTGAAGAAAAATATACACCCAAATCCGATGTAATCCAAAAATTCAGAGAACATATCAGAGAATACATCAAACTATAAAAACAAAGCCCCCTGCTCATCAACAGAGTAGGGGGTTGTTTTCTTCATTACACAAAAATAGGGTTGTAGCCGTTTGTCTTTAGTTTCTCGCGCAGAGCTTCAACGTCTTTTGCAGTAGCACCACTCTGAGCTTTGCCGGCAAAAATTTCATAATCTTTGCGCAAAACATCTGGTGTAATACTGGGCAAGATAACATTTGCGCCAAATCTGAGTGGAGCAAATTCATCTTTTTTGGCCAGCTTCATGATAGAAGTTGTTGCTGCAATATCCCGTTTTGAATACATAATACGAGAAATCGCCAACAGTCGCAACATAATCTCCAATTGTCCGGCCGGAGTATCGGTTCTTACATTTGCCAATGGAGTATCCGGATGCGGAATAAACGGGCCAATTCCAATAAAATCGGGGCCAATTTCGCCCAGAAAAGCCAAGTCTTTTTCCACATCTTCCAGTGTTTGCTCCGGCAATCCGACCAAAAAACCGGTTGCCAGATAAAAACCAAGCCGCTTCAGCACAGTGATATCATGCAACCTGTCTTTGAGCTTTTGTTTCGGATGCAGTTTAGCATACAGTTCCGGATTACTCGTCTCAAAACGCATCAAATATCCAAAAGCACCGGCATCTTTAAACTCTCGATACTCATGTGCTCCACGATGTCCAAGGCTCAGAATCACCTTCATACCCATATCCGATATCTTGCTGACAATACTACAGATGTCTTCACAGCTGTAACGGCTGTCTTCTCCAGATTGCAAGCAGATGGTGTTAAAACCAACGTTTTTTGCATATTCTGCCATTTTCAAGATATCTTCCACGCTCATTCGATAACGTTTCAGATTTGTGTTATCACGTCGCAGACCACAATATTGGCAATTACACCGGCAATGGTTAGAAAACTCCAGTAGAGCAATCAAGTTTACGCCATTTCCTTTTTTCTGCCCTGTGCAAATCGTTGCAGCACTCTGCAAAGTTTCGATAGACTTTGGCAACAAAGCATCGATAGTTTCGATTTTAGTCTCCATAACTTCTTGTTTTTATAGTTTGACAATAATTTTTTTATGCCAAAACTATATATCAAAAAAACACCAAAATCAAGTATTTTGTCCAAAACGGCCAAATAAAAGGTTTAAGATATTATCTTCGTTTATGATAACCATAGCCACTGCTAACCTTGCGGCCGATAGCCGCAATTTTGTCTTTCACTTCTTTCAAGCTTTTATCTGGAGTGTAATTGGTGGCCGATTTTCCGGGATAAAGTTCGTAGTGCTTGCGATATTGTGTTAGCGTAACATTTGGCATAATAACATTTGCACCGGCTTGTAGGGCTTTTACTTGCCCATTAGGAGCCAGTGTCTCCATGGCGGTTGTTGCCGGAATGTTAATATCTGGCAAAATCAATCTGGTAAGCGCCATTACTTTAAGAGCCATCTTAAGTGTTCCACCCTTTGCATCTTTTAATGGAGTATCCGGATGCGGAATAAACGGGCCAATTCCTATCATGTCAGCCTGCACTTGTTTAAAGAACAAAATATCATCGGCAAAAGATTCCACTTTTTGTTCTGGCAGCCCGACCAATACACCAGAACCTATTTCCAATCCGGCAATTCCAAGATTTCTAATGCATTGAGCTCTGTTTTCCCAACTCATTCCAGGGTCATGCAAAGCATACAAGTCTTTATCTGTTGTTTCAATTCTTAGCAAAAATCTATCGGCTCCGGCTTGTTTATATGCCTTATACTCATCTAGTGTTTTTTCACCAATACTCAAAGTTAGAGCCACATCAAGAGTTTTTATTCGACGGATGATCGAGCATAGCTTGTCTGTATCAAAAAACATATCTTCGCCGGACTGCAACACAATAGTTTTCAGCCCCATGTTTTCAGAAGCGTGCTTTGCCAAGGCAAACAAAGTATTTTCATCTATGCGATAGCGCTGGATATTTTTGTTATCACGCCGCAGACCACAATAACAACAATTGTTTTTGCAAAAGTTAGAAAATTCTATTAATGCTCGCAAGTGAATTTCATCACCAACATATTGTTTGCGCACTTCATCTGCCGCCGCAAACAAATCTTCATCAATATCATCATTGTATAGCAGAGCAATCAGCTCTTCTCTATTCAAATCATGACAATTTTTTGCTTTTTCAATTAGTTTTTTCATAATGGGAATATTATACATTAACATATAAACAATCAAGAAAAATAATTTGCTTTTACTTTTGATTTGGAGTTTAATATGCTCAAACAAACAGAAAGGAATACAAATGAAATTTTTGGCATTTTTCGGAACAGCATTTTTTGCCCTTATCGGCAAAGCAATGGCCAATCCGGCTTGTGCTGTGTGTACGGTTGCTGTTGGTGCCTCATTAGAAGTCGCCCGCCGCTATGGGGTAGATGACAGTGTTGTTGGTGTTTGGGCTGGTGCAATGCTGGCTCTTTTGGGGTATTGGCTTATTTTGTGGTTTCAAAAAAAGAACTGGAACTTTTGGGGCAGAGATTTCTTGCTCATGACCATTTCTGTAGGTTCCATCGGTTTTATGTATGTTTCTCAGATGCCCTACAACCCACAAATCATTGGCATCTTTTATATGGATGCTTTGTTGTTTAGCACTATTTTAGGCGCACTTACATTCATTTATGTATCCAAGTTCTATCAATGGATGAAGTTCAAAAACGGCGGACACGCTCATTTTCCGTTTGAGAAGGTTGTTTTGCCTGTAGGAGCTCTTATTTTATTGAGCATCTATTTTAACTATTATCCCCTAGGGTCTTCAGCCCCAACCGAGGCAGAACTTTTGGGGGCAGAAGGTTTATATGAGTTTTCAGGAGATAAATAATGAAAAAAGCATCTAGCGTAAAAGAATTTGTAGAGAGAATAGACGCCAGCAAAAAAGTCAATCCTAAAGATTTGTCCTCGGATCAAGATTTGACCATTGCTATCATGAATCTTATCAGTATAGAAGAGCATTTGGTTTTTTCAGGTGCCAAAACCGGCAAAACTTCTTTCTATGATCTCATAGAAGAAGTCAGAGAACTCCGCAAAACTCTAATGCAAAAGGTTATCCCCGAATATGAAGGAGAGGTTTGGTGTATATCCAAGCACCTTTTAGCATCATCTATGCGCCTTATGGAAGTCGGCACCAAGCAGCAAAGTCTTGGCCACAAGCAAGATGCCTACAAATTATTTAATCAGGCTTATGAGCTATATTGTCTGTTTTGGGGTCTGAATATGAATATGCTCAATATAGACGATGTCAAATGGGTAGAAGACAAAATGGAAGATATCAAGAAGATATCCTCTCAACTGGAAAAAAGCTCCACCCCCACACCCGTTGCCGAAGAAAGCAAAGCTTCTGGCGCTTTGGCCAAAATGAAGGCCTTTGTTCGCAAAGCCGTAGACTGCTGTATTGAATAATCTGTAAGGTATGTGAAAAAAAAAAAGAAATGTTGCTTTGCGGCAACATTTCTTTTTTAGTAACAGCTTTTCTATTACTTCCTTTCCTCTGAAACTGAGTTTTGGATATAGCCACACAATTCCTCAGAGCTTGCATTTTCCAGGATATCAATCTGCTGATCAGGGGTAAGGCTTTTTTTTGTAGTCTCCATAGTTTTAATATATTTTAAGTTAAACAATATGTTAATTTTACAATAATCCAGTTTAGAATCTCATTGTATCACAAAATTAAGACCTGTGCAACAATAAATTGACCAGACTGGACGATAAGCTTCCCATATATAGCAACGCAAAATTCGCTATTTTTAATTAGGTTGATAACAATGTTGATTGCTTTAAAAAGAA
Source organism: Alphaproteobacteria bacterium (assembly GCA_015062305.1). GTDB lineage: Bacteria > Pseudomonadota > Alphaproteobacteria > RF32 > CAG-239 > CAZU01. The sequence continues at coordinate 259,274 of SUUX01000001.1, read as the reverse complement.
AAAAGCTCCACCTCCACACCCGTTGCCGAAGAAAGCAAAGCTTCTGGCGCTTTGGCCAAAATGAAGGCCTTTGTTCGCAAAGCCGTAGATTGTTGTATTGAGTAATCTATAATAGTCAAAAAATAACCGACAGTATACATACTGTCGGTTATCAGCAGAATTAAACTTACCAAGCCACAGCTACAGTAAGCATTCCAATCTCTTTTTTTATGGCTCTCTTTTGCTGCCAACGTTGAAAGGGATTGCCTTTCAAGCATTTGGTATCCGCAAAAAAACGCTTCCAATCAATCTGCTTAAGATTGTCAGCAAACCACTGCTTGTGCTTCTCCCATTGCCCGGGTTTTGCATAATGAGTGTACAAATCATCAAAAGTAGCTCCCATCTTGGGATGCTCGACCAAGTGAACCGCGTGCGCATACACAATATTCATCTTGGGCTCTACTTCCTCAGCAACATACATTCCAATGAGTTCACCCTTCGGAGTAACATGCTCGATTATTCCAAACAAAATCTTCAATGCATGAAAATGCGTTGTTTTATTCTTCAGACAAGTCTCCATAGCTTTCAGAATAAAGTTATAACATCCTTCTGTGAGTATATGAGGCTCATCATAATATGAAGAATAGGCATGATATTCCTTATTCAGCGGTTCTGGCCATGGTGTTGGTTCGTGCAATACAGCTCCACAAGACAATCTTTGCAACGCAATCTCCAACATCTGAGTAGCAGTATACTCGTCCTTTAGAGACACATCATATGAGAACTCCGCTAAGAAGTTCATAAATCTGTCATTGATACACCAACGAGTTCCCTTTGGTCCCGCCATCATAGGGAGGATTACTTCATCGACAATTGTCTTCCAACTCATCTTTTCCAAACCGCTTTTTCCGGTTATTTTTTCAATTTCACGTAACATTTTAGTAAAATATTTTAGGTTAAACATAAAAATCAAATAAAACCGGACTTTTGGAAAGTAATGGTAAAATCATAACGAAGCACTTTACAAATCATACATAATAATCCGGAATAGGATTTTATTATATCATAAAATTAAGAAGGATTCAATACTAAATCAATTGGGGTAGACAACAAACACAGCTACAAATAGGTTTATAAAAAAAATCTGCCATATACAACAAAACATCGCCTTAATAAGAGCGATGTTTGTATTGGTGATCCCAGCGAGAATCGAACTCGCGTTTTCGCCGTGAGAGGGCGACGTCCTAGGCCGCTAGACGATGGGACCATCTGCTTAAGACATCACCTTAATAATCTAAAAAAATCTAACTTGCAAGAAGTTTTTTTCAAATAATGCAAAATATCAATTTAACAATGTAGAAGGCGACAATAAATATGCGTTATCAAAACCCTGTTGAGACAATATCTGATATGCCAGATATGCTCCATATCCATGATTACAATACAGTGCAATTTTTCTATCCTTAGGCAGATTTGTTAAACTGTCCCTCAGATTTGCTAGCGGAAAATTTATTGCCCCCGGCAGATGCCCTTTTGCAAAAACTTCAGGAGACCTAATATCAACAGGCAAAACTCCGGCTTCCAAATCAGCAAATTCTATGGTTCGCAGGTTTCCTTCCAAAATTTCTTGAGCTAAAGATCCGGCATTATTGACAATATCTTTTGCCAAACTATATGGCGGAGAAAAAGCAATTTCTTCAAAAATCAAGTCTTCTACTACACCATTGTGTTGCATTTGCGCACTCACAGCATTCAAGCGCTCAGCCACTCCATCTTTACCCACCAATTGCATACCCAATATTCTGCCATTGGCGGCAAACAACAATTTTGCTTGCATTTGCAAGGCTCCCGGATAATACGAAGCATGAGAATTTTGCCATAAATATACTTTCTGATAATGTATTCCTGCTTTTTTTAGTTTATGTTCGCTACATCCGACAATGCCGGCCGTATAGTCAAACACCTTACTGATATTTGTTGTTATAACAGCTCCGGCCACCGTATTGCGCCCGCACAAATGATCCACGGCTACTCTGGCTTGTTTTAGTGCATTAGATGCATTTGACCAACGTTCAAATTCTCCGGTAATTTTGTTTATTACTTCCACATTATCACCGCAGGCATATATGTCTTCATCACTGGTTTGCATATATTTGTTCACCAAAATTCCGCCACTTTTACCAATTTCCAAGCCAGCCAAAATCGGAAGTTTGACATCTGGAGTTACTCCAGTGGCAATAATTGCCATATCAAAACCAAAACTTTCTCCATTGTCTAAGTTAGCATTATTATTCTCCAAAGACACCACTCGTCGCCCCAAATAGAGTTTTACGCCTTTGCTTTGCACTTCTTTTTCGAGCTGTCTTGTCATTTCGGCATCAAAATTAGGCAACAAATGGTTGTTTTTTTCTACCAATAAAACATCTGCCTTTAGCCTAACAAAAGCCTCGGCAGCTTCTATGCCGATATCTCCACCGCCAATAATCAAAACTTTTTGCGCTCCGGTGCCAAAATAGTAATCATTTATTTTTTCTACACCGGCAATTGAATTCATTGTAAAAATATTTTCACTTAGCACCCCATGGATATCCGGACGCAATTGTTCTGCCCCTGTTGCAATAATAAGTTTATCATAGCTTTCTGGTATTCGGTCTCGCACCGAAACAATCTTATTTTCTTTGTTTATTCCGACAACCTCATGATTTAGTTTAACGTTTATCTTAAATATTTGTCGCATTTGTTCAACGGTTGCACCCACCAATTGTTCTTTGTCACCCACCAGCCCAGATAACAAATAAGACAAACCACAGCTTGCAATTGCAAACTCAGATTTTTTTTCCAAAATAACAATTTCTGCTTTTTCACAAATTCGTCTTAGTCTGGTTGCAGCCGAAACTCCGGCACTGCCACCGCCAATAATCACCACTTTCATGAAAGCCTCCTTTTTTTATATAAATAAGCACGCCAAATTTGTTTTTAAGTCTGCCTTTGCTTGCAAACAAATATTTTTGCAAAAAAGCTTGACTCTATTGTCAAAAACAATTATAAAAACTCCAGATTTTTCAAATTATGAACGGAAAAATTCACATACTCCAAGGAGTACCGCCAGTCAGCGAGGGTTCGCACACTGGCGCACTAGAGGTTTAAATTGAGGAACAAAAACAGTGTTTAACACTTTGACCGATAAATTGACGGCTGTTTTTAATAAGATTACTTCACGAGGCGTTCTGAGTGAAGAAGACATTAATAACACCATGAGAGAGATTAGAATAGCCTTGCTCGAGGCCGATGTCTCCTTGCCGGTTGTCAAAGATTTTATTGCCAAAGTAAAAGAGCAAGCTTTGGGAGAAAGGGTTGTTCGTTCAATTCAGCCGGGCCAAATGGTCATCAAAATTGTTCACGATGAATTGGTCAAACTCCTCGGAGAAGGCGAAAGCCGTCTTAATTTGAATGCAGTGCCTCCTGTTTGTGTGCTAATGCTTGGTTTGCAAGGGTCAGGCAAAACCACAACCTCAGCCAAGATAGCCAAACGCTTGGCCAAAGGCGGCAAAAAAGTATTATTGGTATCATTAGATATATATCGTCCGGCAGCGCAACTGCAATTGGAGCAATTAGCCGCTCAAATTGATGGGCACTCATTACCGATAGTCTCTGGCGAAAAACCGGCAGCTATCACTAAAAGAGCCTTAGAATACGCCAAAAAAGGTGGTTTTGATGTCGTTATCCTGGATTCAGCAGGCCGTCTGCACATAGACAACCAACTTATGGAAGAGGTTGTTGAGGTTAAAAAAATCTCCAATCCGGCAGAAGTTTTGCTGGTTGCAGATGCCATGATTGGTCAAGATGCTTGCAATGTTGCCAAAGAGTTTCAAGACAAAGTCGGCATTAGCGGTTTGGTTCTCACCAGAATAGATGGTTCTTCCAGAGCCGGAGCAGCTCTTTCAATGAAAATGGTTTCCGGTGTGCCGATTAAATATCTTGGCACAGGCGAAAAACTTGATGAAATAGAAGAGTTTCATGCCGACAGATTGGCAGGACGCATTTTGGGGCAGGGTGATGTGGTGTCGTTGGTTGAAAAAGCCATCGAAAACATAGATAAAGAAGAAACACAAAAGCTTGCAGAGCAGATGATGAAAGGTCGCTTTGACTTAAATATGATGCTCTCTCAGCTAAGACAAGTTCAAAAATTGGGTTCTCTCGGAGGAATTATCGGAATGATACCGGGATTGTCCAAATTTAAGAATCAGATTGAAGCTTCCGGAGTTGGCGACAATTTGATTAAAAAGCAAGAGGCGATTATTCTTTCTATGACCAAAGAAGAAAGAAGAAATCCCGATATTATCAAAGCATCTCGCAAAAAAAGAATTGCGGCAGGCTCCGGAGTAGAAGTTCATGAGGTAAACAAATTGCTCAAATCATACGAGCAGATGTCCCTTATGATGAAAAGAATGGGTCGCATGGGAGGAATTCCTTCTGCGGCTATGTTAAAAAATTCTCCATTTGGCAATATGCTGGGTGGGGGCATGGGAAAGTTCCCGTTTAAGTAAACTAAATAGAAAGGAAAACAAATGTCAGTACGTATCAGACTGTCTCGTGGTGGTTCTAAAAAGCGTCCATTTTACCGTGTAGTAGCTGCAGATCAGCGTGCTCCTCGTGATGGCCGTTTCATTGAGAGATTGGGTTCTTACAATCCAATGTTGCCTCAAGGCCACGCCGAGCGTTTTGTTATTAACGAAGAGCGTGTTAAATATTGGCTTTCAAATGGTGCAGAACCAACAGAAAGACTACAAAAAATGTTGTCTTCTTTGGGCTTGATTGCTGCTCCTGCTATGCGTGAACAGCCAAAGAAATCTGCTCTTAAGACCAAAGCCTTAGAGCGCATCAGAGAAAAAGAAGAAAAAGCAAAAGCTGCTGCTGAAGCCGCTGCTGCTGAGGCTGCCGCCGCTGCTCCTGCTGAAGAAGCATCTGCAGAATAACAAATTTTTTTGGTTACCTAATCTAACGGAGGAAGACATATGACCGCATCAGCAAAAATTTGTTTGGGAGCCATTGTCGGAGTTCACGGCATCAGAGGTGAGGTCAAAGTAAAAAGCTTTACCGAAGACGAGAACAATCTGACAGCTTATGGCCTGCTTTCTGATGAGAGTGGCAATCGCAAATTTGAGCTGAAAATTGTTGGTCATTCAAAAGAACTGTTACGAGCCAAAATAAAAGGAGTTGACGATCGCAATACAGCCGAGACCTTAATTGGCACCGGTCTGTATGTAGAACGCACCAAGCTTCCCAGCACAGAGGAAGATGAATTTTATCATACCGATCTCATTGGTTTGATGGCTATTGATCCTCAGGGTAACAAAGTTGGCGTGGTCAATGCACTATACAACTTTGGTGCCGGAGATTTGATAGAGATAAAAACTATAGATAATCGTTTGGAAATGCTCCCTTTTACCAAAGCTTTTGTTCCAAGTCTGAATCTCAAAGATGGATTTATTATTGTTGAGATGATGCAATATGCCCCAACAGATGAGGATGCCGAGATTGAAGATTAAGGTTCTGACCATATTTCCGGAGCTATTCCCCGGATTTTTAGGAACATCTCTAACCGGCAAAGCCTTAGACGAGGGCAAATGGTCTATTGAGACTGTCAACATCAGAGATTTTGCTTTTGATAAGCATGGTTCTGTTGACGACACTCCCGCAGGCGGCGGTGCCGGAATGGTTATGCGTCCAGATGTTTTGGGAGCAGCTCTCAAGGCTCATCACAAAGGCGCACGCCTTATAAATATGAGCCCCAGAGGCAAGCCACTTACACAACAATTGGTTCAAGAGCTTGCCAAAGAGCCAGAACTGACCATTATTTGCAGTCGCTTTGAAGGCATAGACGAGCGTGTGTTGGAGGCCTATGGTGCCGAAGATATCTCCATCGGAGATTATATCTTAACCGGAGGCGAACAAGCTGCTCAAATTATGCTAGATGCGATAATCCGCTTGTTGCCTGGGGTTTTGGGTAATGCGGAATCTGCCTCAGAAGAGAGTTTTGAAAACTTTCTTTTGGAATACCCCCAATACACCAAGCCTCAACAATGGGAGGGGCGTCAGGTGCCAGAGGTATTGCTTGGTGGACATCATCAAAAGATAAGAGATTGGCGTTTAGAACAATCCAAACAGGTAACCGAGGCCAGACGGCCAGATTTGTGGAAAAAATATCTTGATTCTAAAAAGAATTAGGTGTAAAAGCAAACCAAATACTTACAAAAGGGTAAAAGTTATGAACATTATAGAAAATATTGAGAAAGAGCAGATGGAAAAGCTCATGGAAGGCAAAAATCTTCCTAACTTCAAACCTGGCGACACCTTAAAAGTTCACACCAAGGTAAAAGAAGGTGAACGTGAGCGTATTCAGGTTTATGAAGGTGTTTGTATTGCTCGTAAAAATGATGGATTAAACTCTTCTTTCACTGTTCGCAAAATTTCTTTCGGTGAAGGTGTTGAGCGTGTGTTCCCATTGTATTCTCCAAACGTAGCAAAAATTGAAGTTGCTCGTATTGGTAAAGTGCGTCGTGCAAAGTTATACTTCTTGCGTGCTTTGCGTGGTCGTTCTGCTCGTATTGCTGACGATTTGTCTGCTACAGCAAAAGCCAAAGAGAATGCTTCTGCTGAATAATTAGAGCAATCTAATCATACAAAGGCCTCTAAGAGTTTGCTTGGAGGCCTTTAATTTTGTTCAATCGATTTGCACAACAACTTTGCTAGCCTATCCTAAATATCAGAAGTTATAGAAATATCTCCAAGCCTCACCAAAAAGCAAAATTCTGTAAATAAACAAAGCTGTTCTGCAGAAAAATGGCGCTGTTTTTATTTTTTTTGTTAATAATTATTAACAGGCCTCTTAAAAAAGTTAACAAATTAGAAACTAGGTGTTAAGATAACATCAAACAAAAATATTTAGTGGGGGGGAGCATTCATGCGTGTTTTATTAGTTGAAGATGATTATGCTATTTCTCAAAGCATAGAAACTATGCTCAAGAAAGAAGGAATGATTGTCGATACCACCGATTTGGGCGAAGATGGCCTGGAAATCGGAAAACTATATGATTATGACATTATAGTATTGGATTTGATGTTGCCTGATATGAACGGCTATGAGGTACTCAAAAATCTTCGTGCCGCCAAAGTCAACACTCCGGTTCTGATTTTGTCTGGTCTTAGCGAGCCGGATAAAAAAGTAAAAGGTCTTGGCTATGGTGCGGATGACTATCTGACCAAACCATTTGACCGCTCAGAGTTGTTAGCTCGAATCCAAGCTGTTGTTCGTCGCTCAAAAGGACATTCAAACTCTTTGATTCGTACTGGTGATGTAGAAGTCAATTTGGACAACCAGACAGTAACTGTTTGCGGCAAGGCTTTGCACCTAACCGGCAAAGAATATGGCATTATGGAGTTGCTTTCTTTGCGCAAGGGTTCCACTCTCAACAAAGATCAGTTTCTCAACCATCTTTATGGTGGTATAGATGAGCCAGAACTCAAGATTATAGACGTATTTATCTGCAAGCTTCGCAAAAAGTTGGAAAAGGCCTCTGGTGGTAAAAACTATATTGAAACCGTTTGGGGCAGAGGATATGTCTTAAGAGATCCGGACGAACCAAAAAAATAATAACTATCATTTAGCAAAGGCACCGATTCTGGTGCCTTTTGTTTTATTTTAGTAAAATTTTTTGCAAAATAATTGCAAATTCTTCAGCTTGTTCTTCACTAAAATCTTCGTATTGCCACACAATTAATATCCTCCCAAACATACTGTTTTTATCAATCCCTCCAGCCACACATCTGCTCCGTCATTAATCAGATTCCTAAAATTTTTTGCATCTTCAGAACAATCACTTTCCAGCATTTCCAAAATCTCCCAGTCAGATTTTTGATTTATATAATCACAAAATTCCAATACCAGATTAATCTTCCGACTATAGCTGAGCTTGTTTTCAAATTTTTCAAATTCAAAAAAAGTAAATAAAGCTGATGCTTTAGCTTTTAGTTGTCTCTGCGTCATAGCCATAAGAGCAAAATCCGTATAAGTTGAACCTCTAAAAGACTACGATAAAAGTACAAATAAAGTCAATAGCTATATATACGATATGTGTATATATTTGAATGCAAAAAGAATATCCGGATTTTTGTCGGCTTAAAAAAACGTGGGCTTGCTTATAGTCTTTTGATTACGCTCGCTACTCTTCCAATTATATGGCATGAGTTTGCTTGTGTTTCGTAGCTTGAGTGTTTGGGGTTGTCAGATATGATTTTCACCATTTGAGGGGCGCTTGCTGGAATTATCTCTATTCTTTTAATGGCTACTCCAATTCCGTCCCAAATTGCAAACACGCCATCTGGAGAAGGTTTCTTGCCTTGATCAGATGTGTCGATGATTACTTTGTCACCGTTGCTGATGGTGGGATGCATGCTATCGCCTAGCGCTTCAATGATGCAAACATTCTGCGGTTGTATGTTGATTTCATTTAGGTATTCTATTGGAATGCGCCAATTGTCTTTGATTCTTTTGTTTATTTGAGCTTCTTGGCATTCAAGCTCGTTGTTGTCGTGCAAAAACATAATTGAGTTGTTTTCAGCGTTTTGTCTGTAATTGGGGCAGAGCTGGTTGTTTTTGTATACATCAATTTCTGGAACATTGTTTTCTGATAGAGAGGGCAAGATATTGGGGTTTGTGTCTTCAAAATTCACCTTGTCTGTCAATCCTGAGTTGAAGTTTAGCATGCTGTCTAATCTAATGCCCAATATTGTGGCTGCTCTAGCCACTTTGTCCAGAGGGATTGCCTTTGTTTTGCCGGAAAAAAGTTCATACACTCGACTTGATGGCCATCCTAGCTCTTTTGCAAAGCGAGAAGGATTGCTATCTAGTTCGTTCAGCCGTTTTCGTAACCAATTCCATCTTTTAGACATCTTATTTTTCTCCGTTTATACGAAAAAAGTATCACAATTAATTTATGTTGTAAATATACGAATATTGTAGATTAAATCTTGACATCAGCTTTTAAAATATAATACATATAGTGTATAGTGGGATTTTTTTTAATTTTTGTTTTAAAGGAGATACTATGTTTTCTGGCAAATTTATTTCTCACCCCAAATTCAGTAGCCTCCAAAAACGGATTCGTCTTCAAGATTCAAGAATCTGGAATCGGATTCGCAATGCCGGTTGTGAATGGGCAGCTGTTCGTTTGTGTAAGGGTTTTTCTTATTTGTGTTGGGGAGCTTCTCTGCCGATTTCTTCTTGGGCAGAACGAGTACAAAAGAGTTATAACCCTTATGCTGATGATACTGATGAAAACAGAATCGAATACATGAGTCGTTGCCGGCAAGATTATTTGCAATGGGTGGATACTTGCCGCCAACATAATATAAATTCCGGTGCGGCCATAGATATCTTGTATTTTGGTCGCAACACAAAGGATATTGAAAAAATATATTGTCGCCGCCACGGATGGGCAATTTCAAATCTCATGCAAGCTCTTGATTTATATAGAAAATAGATAAAGTTATCCACAGGGGTTGACTTTTGGGGAGAAAAGTTTTAAAAAATAATCATACTGGAAATAGTTTGTTCAGCTCTCAAGTTTTTCGCTTGAGAGCTTTTTTTGTATCTGAAATCATGACCAAGACACCAAAAAAATATTCTCCAAAGCAAGAGCTTAAAATAGAGATTGCCGAAGTCTTCAAACCTCTGCTGAGTGAAAATTGGCGTATCAAATTTTATTATGGCGGCAGAGGAGGTGGAAAATCTTACGCTTTTGCAGATAGTTTATTATTACTGGGACGACAAAAAAAACTTTTTATTGCTTGCTTGCGAGAGATTCAAGATTCTATCAAAGATTCTGTATATAAACTTTTGTGTGATAGAATTTCTGCATGGGGTCTAAACGATTACAAAGTTTTTGAGAGTCGCATCGAAAATCGCCTCACCGGAACCAAATTTATATTCAGAGGCTTGCGAGATCAAGATATCAATAATATCAAGTCGCTGGAAGGAGTGGACATTGCTTGGATAGAAGAAGCTCACACCATCACCAAAAAATCATGGAATATTCTAAGTCCGACCATACGCAAAAACGGCTCAGAGATATGGATATCTATGAATCGAGAATTGGAAAATGATCCTCTGTGGGTTTTGTTGGGGAGCTGTCCAGATGAGAGAACGCTTGTTCGCAAAGTCAATTACTATGACAACCCCTTTTGCCCACAAGAGCTAAAGTTGCAAGCTCAAAAATGCAAACAAGAATCTCCCGATGATTATTCTCACATTTGGCTTGGAGAACCAATTCGCCAAGGGCATACCAAACTGATATCTTCCACCAAAGTAAGAGCTGCATTTGTTCCCAAAATAGAGAGTTCCACATCACCTCTTATCATTGGTTTAGATATTGCCAGATTCGGCGATGACAAAACATCATTCTGTTTTCGCAGAGGGCGCCTGTGTATTCGTTTTGAAACCTATCAGAAACATGACAATGTTTCGGTTGCCAATATTGCCACCAATCTGATACGCACTATGCATCCGCACCGGATTTTTATGGACATTGGCGGTCAAGGAGCCGGAGTTTTTGATATTCTAAAAGACAGAGGTTTTGCAGAGATAATCAGGGGAGTCTATTTTGGAGAAAAAGCTCTAAATCAAGAAAGATATTTCAATCGTCGTGCCGAAATGTGGGATGAAATCAGAGCTTGGTTAGAAAGCGAGCCACCAGTACAATTACCGACCGATGAAGAATTGTTTGATGACCTAACCTCCATTAACAAAAAGTATGACCGCAAAGGGCGCCTGTGCTTAGAAGAAAAAGATGAGATAAAAAAACGCTTGGGGCGCTCTCCGGACAAAGCCGATGCTTTAGCACTGACTTTTGCTGAACCGGTTTTTGATTCTGGAGAGCCTCGCCTGTATGGCAACGGACGTGTTACTTACAACGATTTGTTTAATCCCCCATCAAGGAGTATCGAATGGTAAAAGCAATTATGGATAGAGTTTTTATTCGCTTAGAACCCAATACCACCGCTACTGTCGGTGGTATTTTTTTGCCGGAGACACAAGAGAACCCGCGCACCATAGGCATTGTTGAAAGCATTGGTCCGGATGTCCACTGTGTCAAAGTTGGCGACAAGGTATTGTTTCATGTTTTTGATGAGCTTCCCAGTCCGGATAAGGATATTGTAGTTGTTCGTCAAAATTCGTTATTAGGAGTATTTGAAGATGAATAACCAACATCAAGTTGAAAAATGGCTAAACAAAATAAACACGGCAGAAAAAAAGTATAGTGATTATTATCATCTCATCAAAGAAACCAGAGATTTTTATAAAGATAATCGTAGTTCTGCTCTAAAAAACGGCCATTTTAATATATTTTGGTCCACCATAGAAACACTCAAACCTTTTTTGTATTTCAAGCAGCCTAAGCCATATATTGAAAGAGCCGGCAAAACAGTTTCCAAAGCTCAAAAATTAGCATGTGAGATTTTGAGTAATGCTCTCGCATGGGATTTGCAACAATTTGATTTTGACAGCATTATCAAATATGCTCGTAATGATTTTTTAATCAGTGGTTGCGGTATTGTTTGGGAGCGATACATTCCTGAGTTTACCAGCCAAGCGTCAATATCAAATCCCAAGCAAAAGATAGAGATAAAAAAATCAGAAAAAGTCGTTTCCGAATATGTAAACCCCGAACATTTTTTGGCCGATTGTGATGCCGTAGGCATTTGGGAAGATGTAAGCTGGGTTGCTCGCAAAATATTTATGAGCAAAAATCAAGCTCAAGAGATTTTTGGCACTGAAGCCTGTATAAATTTGGTTTCTGCTGATGAGACAGATTATCATAACAAAGAGGTTTGTATTTATGAGATATGGGATAAAAATAGTCAAAATGTATATTGGCTTGCTAAAGAAAAGACAGATAATTTTTTAAAAGTTGTTCACAATCCGCTCAACATAAAAGGTTTCTTTCCATGTCCAAAACCTATTTTTGCCACTCTTACAAATGACAGCATAATTCCCACACCCGACTATTGTCTGATAAAAGAGCTATTAAATGAATTAAATGGAGTTCATTCTCGTATGCGGCTCACCATGCAGGCTCTAAAAGTCAGTGGCGCTTATGATAATTCTTTTCCGGAGTTGGCAAATATCTTAAACAAAGATATCACACTTGTTGCAGCCAAAGATTTTCAGCGTCTGAAAGATTGCGGAGGCTTAAAAGGAATTTTAGATTTTATTCCTATCGAACAATATATCTTAGCTCTTGAGCAGTTGGCTGTTCGTCGGCAAGATATCATCAACCAGATATATGAGATAACCGGCGTTTCAGACATAATGCGAGGCTCATCAAATGCTGCCGATACTGCCACAGCCATAACTCAAAAAACCAACTTCGGTACTCTGCGCAATCAAGACCGCCAAAATGATATGCAGCGTTTCATCAAAGAACTTTTTATCATAAAGGCAGATATTATATGTGAGCAGTTTTCAGCAGAAACTCTGCTCAAATTTTTGCCACAATCTCAGCAACTTTTGCCAGAAGCCGGGCAAGCAGTATGTTTGCTAAAAGATGACAAGATGCGAGACATGATTTTGGAGATTGAAACCGACAATGTCTTTAATCTGGAAGCCGAAATACAGCAAACTGTTAATGGTATAAAAACTCTAAATGAGATTGTATCTATGGCTCTACCTGTTGTTAGCCAGCAACCGTTATTGTTGCCACTATATCGTGGCATGGTAGATAGTTTTTGTTCCACTTTGCCAAAGGCCAGAGCATTTGAAAACATTATCGAAAAAGTCTTTTCTTCCATAGAGGCCGAGTTTCAAGCTCCACCGTCACCGGAACCTAATCCGCAAATGCAAATAGAACAACAAAAAATATCTTTAGAACAAGAGAAGAACCGTCTGAAATCCAGAGAATTGGATATCAAAGAAAAAGCAGAAACTGCCAAATATGAGCTAACCGCACAAGAAATGAAACTGCAAAGCTCACTAAAGCTGCAACAACTTGCAGATGAGCGCAAAAGATACAATCAGCGCTCTTTGCAACCTCAAATACTTGTTCCCAAAGTAGATACCAACATCGCCACCGGCAAAGTAAAAGGATTTTAATATGCCAGTCAAAAAAAAGCTTAGTTATGAAACCATATTAGATGAGTTAGAAGAAGCTCGTAGCATTGCCTTGCGCAATGAATCTCCAACTGCGGCAATTTCAGCATCATTGGGCAAGGCCAAAGTTATGGCATTGCTGGGAGACAAAAAAGATAAATCTGCAGATACAGAGAGCTATAAGCAAATAATGGTAGAGTTTGTATAGCAGATTTGCCTGTTTTTATTCATCAAACAATCCGCATTTGCGTTTTTTTATAACAAATTTCAAGAGTATCAAAATGTATTTCACCAAAGAATGGACATCTCATCTGCAAATGCCCGATGGCACGCTCATATCATCTGCTCGTCAACTAGATAAATATTTGCAAGCACACGATATGTCTCTTTCAACCGATTATTCCGACACCTTTCTGCAAGAACGGCGCCGGCGTAATGAAAAAGCTCAGAGATCAAGTTTGTTCTCTGACTTCATTCACAACTACAAAAGGAGTATTTGGCAATGACCACAGAACTACGAAAAGAATTAGAACAACAATATGCCCAAGCCGCCAAGGCCGCCGCCGAACCATCTTCGGCACTTTCATCAGGCACAAATGCCTCATCTTTTGAGGAAGCACTACGTTCTTACAAAAAAGAATTTGCTGTTCTCTTCAAGACGCTTCCGCCCGCTATGCGCAAATATATTCATGAACGGGAGAGCGAAATAGAACGAGGTTTTTCTCGCCTAAACAATGAGCTTAGCAATCTGCGCTGGTTGCAAGAAGCCTTTTCATCTCGTGCCAAACGTTTGGAGCGACAGGGCATTTGCAAGGCTCAAGACTGGGTAGAAACCATGGCTAAAGTAGATGATGCCTTGGAGCAAAATCCGGAACAAGCATTGCAATCTTTGGCCGCTTCTTATGGTTTTAGTTTTAATATTGCCACGGCAATAGAAGATAATTTTAAGGTTTTTGAAGAACGTTTAGATTCTTTAGATAACAAGTTATCGGACTTCATAAAACAATACCTGGCTCATACCAAAGAAGCCGCTCAAGTTGCGGAGTGTCAAAAAGCCCATGAGGCTTCATTTGCACCCAAAGGAAAAAATTCTGCCAAAGATTTATCCAAGCTCTCTACCCGAGAGATATTAGAACTCAAATTGGCAGAATATGAAGATTAGGTTTAATTATATCAACACAAAAGGAAATCTCAATGGCAAACATTAACTATGATGATGTGTTATCCACCACATTAACAAATCGTGTTGGCAGTTTGGCCGACAACATGAGCAAAAACAATGCTCTTCTTAGTCGTCTAAAAAGCAAGGGTAATATTCGCCCTATTTCTGGTGGTTCCAAAATTTTGGAAGAACTGGAATACGGAGAAGGCGACATGACATGGTACTCAGGATACGATACCATCAACTATACTCCAAAACAACTTTTTTCTGCGGCAGAATATAGTCTAAAACTTTGCGCCGTTCCTGTTGCCGTATCCGGAGAAGATCTGCTCAAAAATTCAGGCAAAGAACAAGTGTTAGATTTGTTTGAAAAAAGAGTAGAAAACGCCATCAAAACCATGAGCAACAAAATGTCTGCAGCTGTTTATGGTGACGGAACAGGTTCTTCCGGCAAGGAGATTGGCGGATTAGCATTGTTGGTTGCAGATAGCCCAACCACCGGTGTTGTCGGAGGCATAGATCGCTCAAGCTCAGGCAATGAGTTTTGGCGCAATAAATCTACTCAGATGACCGAAGCACTCAATGCCGATAATATTCATAAAACTATGGACAAGATGTATATGTCTTTGTGCAGAGGCACAGACAAGCCAGACCTCATTGTTTGTGGGCATAGTATTTATGGTTTATATGAATCAACACTTCTGCCACAGCAAAGATATTGTGACAACAAGCTTGCCGATGCCGGCTTCACCAGTCTCAAATTCAAGGGCGCAGACATTATTTGTGATGGTGGGCAAGATGGACACTGTCCGGAAGACAAGATGTATTTTCTCAACACCAATTATTTATATTTGCGTCATCACAAAGATCGCAATATGAAAGTTATTGGCGGAGAACGCATGGCAGTTAATCAAGATGCGCTGTATAAAATAATTGGTTGGGCCGGTAATATGACTATGTCTAATGCAGCTCTCCAAGGTGTTTTGATAAACAAAACTGAAGAATAACAGCCCGAAGCCCGAGCTAAGCCTCGGGCTTTTTTTTGCCTTGTTTGGAGAAACAACATGAATAGCAATTATACAAATTGGTTTGGTGACAGTGCAAAAGAAAAACTTGATAGTTATAAAAATAAATACTACAAAGGAATTCAAGACAAGACGTTTGCGCTGAATATAGAGAAAAAAATAAACATTTGCCAAGGAGGTATTGGTGAAAACAATCAAAAAGATCTGTTCTCAAATTATAAATTCAGTACTAACAATCATTGGGTTTGGCGGTAGAGTTGCAATAGTGCTAATCCCAATTTTCTGTGTTGCTTTTTTATTTTTTGATGATGTCGGACATTGTTTAGATAGCGGTGGCGTGTGGGACTATGACCAAAAAATATGTCGGAGTGATTGCTTGACATGGAAGAAAGAATATGGGGGATGTATAAAATTGACTCCAGAGCAAGAAGCGTGCTACCAAAACAATCGTTATTCTCTTTCTAAAACAACTTGTATAGATACAGAGCAATTATTTATTATTTGTCACAATAACAACAAAGCATGGAATCTGGATAAACAAGAATGCATGTTTGAGTTTACCTTGCAAAATTGCAACAAGTTAAGTGGTAATTGGCTTTATCCTGCCGGCTGTAATTTAAACAAATAAAATTCTGATTTTTTTCTGATTGTGTAGTTGTATAATATATTATGTAAATATCATAACTGTCCCGAGCTAAGTCTCGGGCTTTTTTTTGCCTTATTTGGAGAAACAACATGAATATAGATTTTTCAATTTTTGATAATCTTGCTCGTTCTTCTTGTTCAGAAGATGGAGTTTGTGCTCGTTTTTATGATCGTAGCATCAAAACTGACAGAATAGATGATGCAGGCTTTCCTGTTTTCAAAAATGTATGTTTTTGCGAGATAAGAATTAAAGATAACAATTCCGAAGTTTTTGATCAGCCAGCCACCGAAGACAAAAAAAGACGTTTTCCGCAAGAATACGCTCGTTATCTTTTGGGCAAAAAACAAGTATCAGAAGGCACTCCTCTAGAGCAATTTGCTTTTTTAAGTTCTGCCGAAATTGATTCATTAAAATACAGAGGTGTTTTTACGGTAGAAGCTTTGGCTCAATTGCCTCAAGATAAGGCTTCTTCTCTAGGGCTAATCAGAGAAAAAGACTTGGCTCAAAAATTTGTTTCTCAAGCCTCTACTAACAAAAAGTTGGCCGACTGGCAAGTTGAAGAAGAAAAATATATCTGCCAAATTTGTCATCTTGAAGACGAGTTAAAAAAACTTCAGCAACAGCTAAAAACTAAGGAGCCAAAAAAATCATGAAAAACATTTTGCAAATATGCCAAGAAGCGGCCAGTTTGGTTGCCACCCAAAAACCCACAGACCTTTTTAATAATGATAGCCAACAAGAGGCCATTTTTTTGAGTGTTGCTCAAGATACTTTGGACAGTCTATTGCGTTATGGTGATTGGCAAGAACTAACCAAAGAGGCAGAACTATATACTATAGAAGGGCAGAGCAATTATTTGCTGGCAGATTTTTGTCCTGATTTTTATGCTCTTATCAACAATACAGTATATGTCAAAGACAAAGCAGAAAAAGTAATTGGAGCCATAACACCGGAACAATGGATGCAAGAAAAATATTTTCACGTTCCATCGCTTGGCATAAAATTCAAAATTCAAAATGGGATGTTCAAGTTTTTAACACCTCCGCCAGCCAACCTCAAAATTGTTTTTCAATACCGTTCATCGGTCATTGCTTTTGATGGTAGCCATAATTTTTGCGGGCAAGAAAAAACGATTTTAAGTCAAAATACCGATATTCCTATTTTTGATGAATATCTAGTCAAAAAAGGCATTGTTTGGCGCTGGTACAGGCGCAACGGTATGCCTTATGAAGAAGAGTTTAACGAATACGAGCGAGAAGTCAAAAACCGTTTTGCATCTGGTTTGGCAACCAAAGATATTTGTCTTCACCAATGCTTTAGAGATGAGTTAACCGAAGGAGTGATTATCAATGCGTCAAAGATACATCAACCGTAGCTTTTGCTCCATAAATTACACATTGCCATCACCAATCGGAGGCCTCAATGTCAGAGATAGTTTAGACACCATGCCGGAGACCGATGCTATTGTTATGGATAATTATCTGCCTACCGATACCAAAGTTGTTCTCCGCCGGGGCTATACTTCTTATGCCGAATTAGGCGCCAAAATTAGTTCATTGATAGAATATACCAGTTCTGGAGCAGAGCGTTTTTTTGCTTGTGGCGGAGGCAATGTTTGGAGCATATCCAGTGTCGAAAATATCAAGCAAATAGCTTCTGGTTTTAGTAATAATGAGTGGCAATTCGTACAATTTCGCAATCGTTTAATTCTAGTCAATGGCTATGATAAACCCCAAATTTTCTATATTGATGATGAGGGTGAGCATTGGCAAGAAGCCTCATTTGAAGGAGACAATTTGCAAGCCAACAAGCTCATAAATATAAGCACAGGCAAACAACGATTGTTTTTTGTAGAAAAAGGCACTCTCAATATGTGGTATTCTGCAGAAGTAGGAGAAGTCCAAGGCCGACTATTACCATTTGATATGTCGGCTTTGTTTTCAAAAGGTGGTTTTCTGGTCGCTGTTGCCAACTGGACTCAAGATGCCGGCAAAGGAGTAGACGATTTGACCGTATTTCTAACCTCCGAAGGTGAAGTTGCAGTTTACAGTGGAGCCAATCCGTCAGATGCCAACGACTGGAGCCTAAGAGGTGTATACCAAATGAGCCGACCGATAGGGTATCGTTGTGTTTTACCATATCAAGGAGATATCATAATCATATCCGAAGACGGATATTTGCCCTTATCTAAGGCTCTTTCTGCAGACAAAGCAAATTCTTCACAAATATCCTTTTCCGACAAAATAAGGGGACTGATTTTAGAGCGCACTCAAAACGGCAGCAACAAATTCGGTTGGCAAGGTATAATATATGGCAGGGGAGGTTATGCCATATTCAATGTACCAATATCTCAACAATTTGAACAACATATTGTAAACCTAAACACCGGAGCATGGAGCCGATTTTGCAACATTCGCTCCTTCTGTTGGGGCAAGTATGGTAATAGGCTTTATTTTGGTTCAGATAGAGGCGTATTTTTGTTTGATGAAGGATACTCTGACAATGGAACACATATTTGCGGTGTTGTTGAGCAAGCATATAGCAATCTGGGTAGTCCCAATCTCAAACGCATTCAGCTTATTAATCCACGCACCAAGGCCATATCTCAGTTTGCGTTGGTAGTATATACCAACATGGACTTTGCCAACCAAAACAAATCTTATGCCGAAAACATCGGTGGCAGTGGTCTAACCAAGTGGAGCAACGCTCAATGGAGTGCAAAAAAATCTCCGATAGGCACCAAATGGGCCACACTCAAGGGCAAAATTCGCAGTCAATGGATTGGTAATTCTGCCACCGGTTTCAAGGCCAGTGTGGTGTTCAAAACCAAGACCAAAGGCAATAGCATAGAATGGTTCGATACAGGATTCAGATATGAGCAAGGAAACAGCATATTGTAAAGTTATTGCCGACACCAACAATCATATCACCGATTGGGTGTGCAGAGGGCTAAATATCGGCAACCAATGGCTCGGAGAACATCTGACCATTGGTTTTTTGTATCAAGGGCGCCTAATTGGAGGCCTTATATATCATGATATTCGCCCACATACAGATTTGTGGTGGACATTGTATACCACAGACAAAAGATGGTGTTCCAAACGGATATTGAAATTTATGTTTTCGGTAGCTTTCGAATATTTTGGTTGTCGAAGAATTTCTATGCAGACATTTCAATCCAACCACAAATGCCTGCGTTTGGCCAAACAATTGGGTTTTCAACAAGAAGGTTTGTTACAGCAGTTTGGAGACCAAGGACAAGATGTTATTATTATGGGTTTGTTAAAAAACAATTCACGTTACTAAAGGAGAAACTTATGTCAAAAAGCATTGGCAAATTTTTAGGAGCAGGCAGTGCTTCAACCAGTCCGTATGGTTCAGAAAAGAGCATATTAAGATATCTTAATAATTACGATACATCTCAGACAGACGCAGCCAACGCCAACATGGCAGCGCAAGCCAATATTCTTAGTTCAAACCTAAGCAATCGTCCGGATTATATCTATTCTGTATCTGGTTCTGACGAGGCCGCCAAAAGGGTTGAAAATGCCACATATCAGAACGCCATCAACAAAATCACACCTCAGTTTGAGGCCCAACGGCAAGCGCTGGAAAGCCGTTTGCAAAATCAAGGATTATCTGTTGGTAGCGCAGCTTATCAAAATGCCATGTCTAATTTATACACCCAACAAAATAATGCCTATCAACAAGCCGCATTTGACAGTATTAGCGCCGGTCAAAATGCTTACGCCAATTCTCTTAACAACCAGATTTCTGCTGCCAATTTTCAGAACAATGCCAGAAATTTACCCATCACAGAGATTATGAATTTGCTTCAAAACTCTAAGAGTGGCTACGATGTCAATATGGATAAATACGCAGTTCGCAACAAAATGGATGCCCGTATCAGCAAAAATACCACAGATAATACCAATGCTCAGCAAGATTTGGGATGGAATGTTATTAACTATGGAATGCGCACATTATTTTCCGATGCAGAGCTAAAAGAAAATATTATAGAAGTTGGTCGCCTCTACAATGGCTTAAAAGTATATCTATATACATATAAGGGAGAAACAACTCCGCAAATTGGGCTATTGGCTCAAGACGTTGCCACCCAAAATCCACAAGCTGTCTACATAGACGATAGTGGGTTTTTCAAAGTAAATTATGCATTGGCTTGTCAATAAATTTATATTTGACAGCCCTGCAAATATATTTATAATACAAACAGTTATTATAGATAGAAAGGAACACAAATGATTGTATTGATTGGAATGCTGCTGGGAACATTGGCCGTTATCGGCGTAATCCGTGCGATAGTCTTGTTTTTAATCAAAAAAATAGACAACAAACAACATTGGGTTGCGGCCAACTTTATCACGGCGTTACTGCGCACTATCGTTGCACTTTTTCAATTATGGGGCGCTCCATATATTCTTATCAATCTTTTGGTTGTTTTTGCAATTTATCTGTTGGAGCAAGTGGTTTGGTTTGTATATGATTTTATTCAATCAAAAAGGGATTTCAAACCAGCCAGTTGGGGGCTAATAATTTCCACCATTATCGGAGGCACATTGTGGTTGTTTGCATTGCGAATTGTTACCATGGCCGCCAGCAGTGCTATCATAGCCTCATAGTCTCTTACCATTTCATAACGAGCCCGTTGTTTTCAACGGGCTTTTTTGTTGTTTGGACAAAGATGAAGAATCAAATCATAATCAAGAGTACGGCATTTATTTTGGCTTTTTTGATTGTTGCCGCAATTTCGTTCAGCAATCCTCAGGCCTCTGTCACTATCGCCAAAGCATTTGTGCTTCTGCTGGAGTCAACATGGTAGTCAGATTTATATTCCTTTCACTGATAGTGGCTGTTTTAAGTTATGCCCTAGGGCGCTCTCATGCCCAAACACAAGAAACCGCAAAGCAAATAGAAATTATCAAATATGTACATACAAAAACATCAAAAATTCATGCTGCTCCTCATGCTGGCAGAGATATTTTGCTTGAACTCATGCGCAACAAAAAACTCTAATATATGTCCGACATATCCGATTGCCGGCCCTTTGGTCGCCAAAGAATTGGAACACCAAAATTTTTCCTCTTCGCCACATTTTTGGGAGTGGCTCGCACGTATTAACAAATTGCGTCAAGAACTGGAACTTTGTCATTAATTTTTTTATCAAGAAAGGAACAATAAAATGCCGTTCGACAGCGAAGGAATATTTACTCGTATCCACAATTGGGAAGATGACCGCATAAACGATATAGATATCGTTACAGATCATCATGATGCCGAAGATGATAATTTTGCCGAAGCCCTAAGCCAAACCTTTTTGCGAGATGGGCGTTCACCAATGAAAGGAGATATCAATGCCGCCGGTTTTCAGGTCAAAAACCTTGGAAACGGAACATCTTCAGCCGATGCCGTAAATCTGCATCAATTAAACAAATCTATTTCAGAACTACAACAAAATTTGCTCTCTGTTTATAATAATAGTTTTATTGTTGGAGATATCAAAGCTTCAACACACGCAGAGAATCATGGCAATTGGTTTTTGTGCAACGGCCAAGCCATAAGTCGCACGGAATTTCCACAATTATTTGCTATCATTGGCATAAATTTTGGAGCCGGTGATGGTACAACCACTTTTAATCTGCCGGATTATCGTGGCAAGTTTTTAAGAGGCTTAGGAGGCAACTCCGCATCAGACATTTATACAACACAAACAGAAAGTCTGCCAGACATTAACGGTAATATTTCTGGCGGTGTTGGCGATAATGCCACCGGCAATGGAGCTTTTGCACGCACAGGCACAGACACATCTAGTCGCAAAGTAGATGCTGTTGGAGATAGTAATGCTTATGCTGGTTTATTTAATTTTAGCGCATCTCGTTCCAACCCCATTTACAAGGGTACTCATGTAACCCCCATAAACCAAGCGATTAACTATTTTATCAAAGTAAAAGAGGAGAATTAATCCATGGCCGGAAGAATATATGCAGGAGCAGGTCTAATTGAAGTCCGCCAAGGTGATAGTTTCAATATCCGTTTTCAACTAAAACAAGGAACTCACCCTGTAGATTTACGCCAATCATCTATCAATATGGAAGTCAGGGACAAAGATGGAAAACTCATTTTTGCCAAGCAAGCAGACCCGATAGATGCACAAAAAGGGCAAATGCTTTTGAATATCACCCCCACAGACACCAATGTTCCAGCCGGAGAATATTATACAGACATCGAACTTCGTCTGCCCGATGGAAGCGTTAACACAATTTTTCCGGCACAACCAAATCAGGTTGCCACATTCAGAATAACCAAACAAATTACAAGGTAAAAGTCATGCAGACAATTATCACAAATATCAATAATTCTTCTAAATTAGAAGTTTTTTATCAAGATGAGGTGCAACTGGATATTAATATTGCTCTCACATACATCAAATCAGGTCAATCAGAGATAGCTGACTATATTGAGAATATCGGCAAACCGGAGCTTAACAACTATATCTCCAACTATGCCAAGCCAATCGTTTCAGAAGTTATAGACAATATAGCAACACCGATGGTCGATGAATATCTAAATTCCACTACCAAACCCAATATAGATGAATATGTAGCCAATCATCAAGCCAATTTTTCAAACGAAGCTTCTCAGATTACATCAGATTTTTCTGCTATGGCAGATAGTAAAATATCTCAAGTTCAAGAAGCCGCAGATGTCGCATCTTCTCAAGCTTCTATCGCCGGCAATCACGCAAACCTTGCTCAAAGTGCCTCTCAATCAGCTTCAAACAGCGCCCAACAAGCAATTGATGCCGCCGCAACATCAGATATAAACAAAGCATCTGCATCAGAAAGCGCCAATTTGGCTGCCCAATATCTGGCAGATATGCAACCGCAAAACTTTATAAACAAAACAGATGATGAGTCAATCAACGGTATAAAAACTTTTTTAGCTTCACCTCTTGTCCCTACCGCAGATACAAATAGCAATAACACATTGGTTGCTAATACATCTTGGGTTAATACATTTTGCAAAGTTAGCAACAAAACGGTTGTTGCCACATATCGCAACGGCAACAGCTGGTACCGCAAGTGGTCCGATGGTTGGATAGAGCAGGGCGGCACTGGACCCACCGGCAAAGGCACACATACCATAACTTTTCCAACTGCTTTCAGCACCACAACTTACACCTTCATAGCTCAAGCTATGGGAGCAAAATTTGGCGACTATTACTCTTGTATCACCAACCGCTCCACAACATCTATGACTCTTTCTGTCGGTTCTGAGTTTGCAAGCGGTTTCATATATTATTCCTGTGGTTTTTAGAAGGAGAAAAATATGTTTAAATTTGGTCAAAAACTAACTAGCGAAAATTATTCCGATGCCGCCACATGGTGCGCAGAAAACCAAGCAACCATAGAGCAACGTCCTGATGGTTATTACATTATAAGTCAACCTATAGCAAATTTAACCTATGTTGAACATCGTCTTTTATCATATCCGCCAATTCCGGAGCAATTGGATATGCTTTATTGGGATAAAATCAATGGCACCAATCTTTGGCAACAAACAATAAGCAACATCAAATCTTGCTTTCCCAAGGAATAAGCCATGATAGAAAAAATCAAATTTGCCTCGGGTCTGGTTGTTATTATCTTCTCATTTTGTAGCTTTATCCAAATTTTACTCACCCTAAATCCTCGGGTTACCAATCTGGAGAGCCGAATGGCCGGATGCGAACACAAAGTTTCAACCATTGAAATAAAGCTAGATACCCTTTTAGCACAAAGCACCGAGACTTGCAAAGACGTCAAAGACATATACCACCTCATACTGGAAAGACACCAATGATAGACATAAACCAAGCATCAGAACGTCTCCTTTTGCATGAAGGATTACGTCTGAAACCATATTATTGCACTGCCGGCAAACAAACCATAGGAGTTGGTCGTAATCTAGATGCCAACCCAATCTCTGATACGGAGGCCAAAGTTATCGGAGATTGGCATCATGGCATTACCAAATCGGCTGCCTTATATTTGTTACGCAATGATATCAAACGCACATTCAAAGATTGCAAGGAACATATATCTTTTTTTGATACTCTTGATTCTGAACGCCAATATGCTCTGTTGGATATGGCGTTTAACATGGGAATTGGCGGTTTGCTTAAGTTTAAGCAAATGCTCTCTTTTTTAGAATATGGAGAATATTCCAAAGCAGCATCTGAGTGTCTCAATAGTAATTATGCCAAAAAAACCGGATCCAGAGCCAAAAGGATAGCTCATTTGCTCCACACTGGTTGCTGGAAGATTTATATATAATATATTATGTATAGGTGCTTGGCTAAAAATCAAGAAGCACCTTGGGTGACACTTCTTTAACCTACCTTAAAATTTGCTGCATCGCCTCGCGACCGAGGTTGCAACTTCGAGCATGAGATTGAATTAAAATAAAAAAAAAGTGCCATATATCGGCACTTTGCTTAAACTGGCGGGAGTGACGAGGCTCGAACTCGCGACCTCCTGCGTGACAGGCAGGCGCTCTAACCAACTGAGCTACACCCCCAACGGCGAATATCCTTATAACCAACAAAAAAAATAAAAGCAAGTATTTTTTTTATTATGTTTATATTTTTTTCATAACTTATGATTATAATACCGAATTATACACAGAAACCTTATAAAAAGCTTTATATTTTTTGCAGAAAAAGCTATAGTCCAAAATCGGATTAATATGCAGGTGAGTGTATACGCTTATGTGCTCTCAAATAGAGAAAAGGCAATGAATATAAAAAGATTGTTAAACTTTGATATCAAACACAAAGACCGCCAACGAATCATTACAATTGGTTATGCAGTTGCGGTTGTTTCGGCATTTGTTCTTTCTTTGTCCAATAATAATGCGGTAGAAGCCTCTGTGTCCAAGTCAGAAAGACTCGATTATTTGATGATAGAAAACAATGTTGTAAACAATCTTTCTGATCCGGATACTATTTATCCTGAGGATTCGGTTGACAATATCAAATCACTTTTCTCTATGGTAAATGACTTGGTTCGCCAAAAAGATATAGACAAGCAGGTAACAGTTCAAAAAGGTGATACTCTCATTTCCATCTTTGGAAACCTTGGTCTTGACAGAGAAAAGTCAAATGAACTCTTTTATGCTCTCAAAGAGCATTACGATCCCCGAGACCTCAAAATCGGGCAAACAATTTCAGCAAACATCACCATCAATAACCAAACCCAAAAAACTGTCAGCCTCAACACTCTTACTATTGAGCCTGCTGTTGGTGAGCGCATTATTGCCACTCTGAATGAAGAAAATAAATATGAGGTTTCTGTTGCCAAAGATGAGTTGGTAGAAGAGGTCAACAGCGCCACAGGTGTCATCAACGGCACTCTTTCTGGCTCTATGCAGGCACAAGGAGTTCCTAGCCGAGTTGCCAACAACTTCATTTCTATCTTTTCTTATAGTGTAGATTTTCGCAGAGACGTTCGCAAAGGAGATAAGTTTGAAATTATTTATGAAAACTATCTTGATCCCAATGGCAAGGTCGTAAAATCTGGCAATGTTTTGTATGCGGCTCTCATCTTGCGCAAAGACAAAATTGCCATGTATCGTTTCAAAGATAAGAGCGGCAAAGTAGACTATTATACCGAAAAAGGCATGGCTCTCAAAAAGACACTGGATAAAAAGCCTCTTGCTTTTCGCAATGCACGCATTTCTTCGCCGTTTGGCAAACGTTTTCACCCCATTTTACGTCGTCACAAAATACACTGGGGTGTTGATTATGCAGCTCCTAGAGGCACACCTATATTTGCCGGCGGAGATGGAGTTGTTCAAGTTGCCAAATACAATGGTTCTTACGGCAATTACATAAAAATTCGCCACAATTCAGAGTTTTCTACAGCCTATGGCCATATGCAAAGTTTTGCCAAAGGTATTCGTCCGGGTGTAAGAGTAAAACAAGGTCAAGTTATTGCCTATGTTGGCAGCACAGGGCGCTCTACCGGTCCTCACCTGCATTATGAGGTTATTCAAAATGGTCGCCGTGTAAACCCTCGAACAATCAGAGCATCTACAGGCGAAAATTTGGCCGGAGCCAACCTCAAAAACTTCAAACAGATGGTGGCAGGGCTAAAAACATCATATCGTAGTATGTTTGCCCAAAATGAGCCTACAAAGGTTGCTCAAAAATAAAATACCTAAACCCGCCAACAAGGCGGGTTTTTTTGTTGCCATTTTTTCAAATCTCCAATAACTTATATACATATAACAAATGGAGATATCAAATGTCAGAACAAAAAGAAGAAAAAAGCCTAATCAAAAAAATATTGTGGTGGATAATATCATCACCTGTCAGTGTGGCCTTCATCATCGGTTTGTCATATTTTGGTTTTCAGGCATTTGTTTTGGGCAACAATCCTTTTTTCAACAAATTAATTATGTGTGGGATTGGCATTATTTGGTTTTTGTGGTTTATGCTTCGCCACTTGTTTGTTATTTTGCTAATTCTTATTGTTATTGGCGGAGGAGTCTATTTATATTATTCACATTCTCGCCAAGAACAAGTTGCTTGTGAGCAAAAAGGCGGCTATTGGAACTCCAACACCAAAATTTGCGAAGAAAAAATTTCATTCTGGCAAAATATTCAAAAAATGTGGGAACAATACAAATCTCAAAATTAAGTATTATAATATATAGCAACAAGGAGAATATCAAATGGCCACAGCCACCAAAAAAGGAATCTTACACAAAATCAAAGCCCTTGTAGCACAAACAGGCAAGGGTATAATTTGGCGTAGCCGCCCAAAAGACAATGATATATCCGAAAAAATTGCGCAAAAAATTCAGAAGAGTTCATACGATTTTAGTATTCAGAAACGCAAAGATACCTATACTCCGCCATATCAGCTACTGGCAGACCAATTGCAAGTAGATGATGAGCAAATTTTTAGGGCTGCGGTACACAATCTGACTAATATTGCCATATCTCGTCCCCGTTACGCCGACCAAATCCGTCAATTATTAGATGAATATTTTAGTCATTCAGAAACTCCGCAAAACCGCAAAGATTACGTTCGTCTCAAAATATCAGAGATAGGTTATCACAAAAGATGATAAAACAAAAAAACGCTCTCCACGGAGAGCGCTTTTTTACAGAAACCCAATCTATTTTTTGGGAGCAACAGGAGCTTCTTGCTTGATTTCATTGCCCTTTAGGTCATACATCGTGACCTTTGCCTGAGAGCTGATTCCTTCCAACAATTTGCCCAAAGCACCTTTTGCTAACAAGGCTTTCAGTTGAGGTTTAATTTTTTCATATTCCATAGGCTTCCCGTCACGAATATCTTCCACCAAAATCACGTGATACCCAAACTGAGTTTTTACTGGCATTTTTGTATATACACCTTTGCCCAAAGCAAAAGCAGCTTCGCCAAACTCTGGCACCATCATATCTTTGGTAAAATATCCCAAATCAGCAGGTTCTCTGGAATATTCTTTTGCCAAAGCATCAAAGTCACCTTTGTTATCAAGCTTACTAATCACTTCTTTGGCTTTAGCCTCTGTATCAACTAAAATATGCTTTGCTTTTACTTCTTTTTCAGATTTAAAGTTTTTCTTATAATCATCATAAACTTTTTTAACCTGCTCTTCGCCAATCATAGATTCTACTTTATTTTTCAAATATATTTTTCCGGCAATATCCTTTTGCGCAGCTTTCAATTGTTTTTTATACTCATCACTTTCGGTAACTTTGTCTGCAGTAGCAGCCTGAAATACCAATTCATTACCGATAAAATCATTCAAAGTCTTTTCATAAAATTCTTCAAAGGAAACCTTGTCTTTAACTCCGGGCATGGTTTCATACATATCACGAATTTCAACCACTGTCAGGTTTTGTCCGTTAACAACGGCTGCCACACCATCTTTGCCCTCTGCCTTTGCAATAGCCGAGTTCAAAACCAACGCACTAACCAAAGCCAATGCTGCAAATTTTCTATTCATCATAATATATTATCCTCCATTTCAAACGGTTTCTAATAATCTTATATAACAAAAAACATCAAGATTCCAACTTTTTTTTGCAAGCCGTTTATAACTTTGTATCAATCTATTGACTTCTGAGCGATAAAACACTAAATGTAGACTAAATACAAAGTTTAGATTAAGGAAAAACAATACTATGATAGGCAGCCTTGCACGCAAAATCTTCGGTAGTGCCAATGATCGCTACATTAAAAGACAACAAAAAATAGTCGATAAAATCAATTCATTAGAGCCGCAAATTTCATCTTTGGATGACAATGCGCTTCGTGCCAAAACCAATGAATTCAGAAATAGAATCAAACAAGGAGAAACTCTGGATGAACTTTTGCCGGAGGCCTTTGCTGTTGTTAGAGAGGCAGCTAAACGCACACTGGGACAACGTCACTACGATGTTCAATTGATTGGTGGTATTGTTTTGCACCATGGTCAAATTGCCGAGATGAAAACCGGTGAAGGAAAAACCCTGGTTGCCACATTGGCAGCATACCTCAATGCACTAGAAGGCAAGGGAGTGCATATTGTTACTGTTAACGATTATCTGGCCAAACGTGATGCCGAATGGATGGGACAGGTATATCGATTTTTGGGGCTTAGTGTAGACTATATTATTCATGACAAAAATGACGAAGAACGTCGTGCCGCATACAATAGTGATATTATATATGCAACCAACAACGAGTTGGGGTTTGACTATTTACGAGACAACATGAAGTTTCGTCGTTCCGACATGGTTCAACGTCCGTTTAACTATGCCATCGTCGATGAGGTGGACTCGATTCTCATTGATGAAGCAAGAACACCGCTAATTATTTCCGGTGCAGCCGAAGACAGTTCAGAAAAATACATTTTAGTAAATCGTATTATTCCTCAGCTCGTAGAAGCAGATTATGAAAAAGATGAAAAAGCACGTTCGGTTACTCTAACCGAGGTGGGCATGGTTCATGTAGAAAACTTGCTCAAAGAAGTTGGTCTCATCAAAGATGGTGGCCTATACGATATTGCTAATGTTAGTTTGGTGCATCATGTTAATCAAGCCCTAAGAGCTCACAAAATGCACTTGCGAGATGTTGATTATATTGTTAAAAACGGCAAGGTTGTTATTATCGATGAGTTTACCGGTCGCATGATGGAAGGGCGTCGCTATTCAGATGGTTTGCATCAAGCCATTGAGGCCAAAGAAGGCGTTCAGATTCAATCAGAAAACCAAACTCTGGCATCTATCACTTTCCAGAATTATTTTCGCATATACCCCAAATTGGCCGGTATGACCGGAACAGCCATGACAGAAGAGGCTGAGTTTAACGACATATATAATTTGAGTTGTGTAGAAATCCCAACTAATCGTCCGGTTCAGCGTCAAGATTTGCACGATGAAATTTATCGTACCGAAAAAGAAAAATACAATGCCATTATACAAACTATTTTAGAATGTCATGCCAAAGGTCAGCCTGTTTTGGTCGGTACAACATCTATTGAGAAATCTGAGCTCGTTGCCGATTTGCTTTCCAGAGCTTCCAATGTCAAATTTGAGGTTCTAAATGCCCGTCATCATGAGAGAGAGGCATCAATAGTGGCTCAAGCAGGTGTTTCAGGAGCCATCACCATCGCCACCAACATGGCAGGCCGAGGAACAGATATTCAACTTGGCGGTAACGTAGATATGCGCCTTAAACAAGAACTAAAAGGAGACGAGACCGAAGAGCAAATTGCCGCTCTGCGAGAGAAAATAAGAGCAGAGGTTGAGGCCGATAAAGAGAAGGTCAAATCTGCCGGAGGTCTATATATCTTAGGTACAGAGCGCCATGAGAGCCGCCGCATAGATAATCA
Source organism: Alphaproteobacteria bacterium (assembly GCA_015062305.1). Taxonomy (GTDB): domain Bacteria; phylum Pseudomonadota; class Alphaproteobacteria; order RF32; family CAG-239; genus CAZU01. The sequence goes on along the minus strand of SUUX01000001.1, from coordinate 229,425 downwards.
GTTGCGTGGTCGTTCTGGTCGTCAAGGTGATCCTGGCACATCAAAGTTTTATCTATCTTTAGAAGATGATTTAATGCGCATTTTCGGTTCAGACCGCATGAGCTTGATGTTGCAGCGTTTAGGCTTGCCCGAGGGCGAAGCTTTGGTTCACCCGTGGATTAGCAAGGCTCTGGAAAAAGCCCAACAAAAAGTAGAAGAGCGCAACTTTGATATTCGTAAAAATTTGCTCAAATATGACAACGTCATGAATGACCAACGCAAGGTTATTTACGAACAACGCAAAGAATTGATGGAGGCTGATGATGTATCAGACACCATTATAGATATGCGTCAAGAACAGCTTCGTAATATCGTTTACAATCGAATTATATACGGTTCATCTCCCAGAGAGTGGAAGCTAGAAGAGTTACATCAAGACCTGGTTCGTTTTGCCGGAGTAGATTTACCGCTTGCAGATTGGGCCAAAGAGCCGGAGATGGACAGTGAGCAATTCATTCAAAGGATTGTTGAAGCTATAGAAAACAAAGTTGCACAAAAGAACAGTTCTGTTCCCGAAGATATTGTTCGTTTGGTAGAAAAGTCTATTTTGTTGCAAGAGTTAGATGGATTGTGGAAAGATCATATTGCTACTTTGGAATATATGCGCCATACCATTGTATTGCGTGCCTATGGTCAAAAGGACCCGCTGAATGAATATAAAAAAGAGGCTTTCAATATGTTCTCTGATATGCTCAATCAGCTTGGTGAAAAAGTTACATTCATCTTGTTGCGCACAGTTATTCAAAGCTCTGATGCCGACACTGTAGAAAGCCAAAATCCTCGTCACACCAATGTTCAGGCAATACATGAATCAGCCGACGCATTTGGCCGCCAACCGACTCCGGAAGTTGCAGAAAAGACAGCGCCGTTTCAGTATCAAAGAGGCACCATAGACCCCAATAATCCAAACACATGGGGCAAGGTATCACGCAACGATATGTGTCCTTGCGGCAGTGGCAAAAAATACAAACATTGCCATGGTCAAGTATAATCTAAAATAAGGCACAAGTTACAAAAGCAGGGTGTTTTCCCTGCTTTTTTATATAATTGCAACATAAGTATAATATTTATCATTTACAAATCGCAAAAAACATATACTATAAACACCAATTTTCAATTAGTTAGAAATTTTTATAAATCTTAAAATTATATCATTATGGAAACTACAAAAGAATTAATCAAAATCATCGGAACTTTGGTGCGTGATGCCGCAGTTTTGACGATTTGCGACCGTGCCTATGTAAAAGTTTTGGTAAAAATCGAAGCTCCTGATCTTCCAAAAGTGAAAGAGCAAATCGCTTTTTCGTTCCTTTCTAGTGTAATAGTGATACCTGGCGGTCAGCAATCTACACTATCGTATTCTGAGGGGACGCGAATAGATGCATTTATGCTATCCAAAGCCGGCGACAAGGTATTATTTACGGTTTACAAAAACAAATACGGCATACCAGAAGCAGAGATTCAACAGTTTAGGAATCTCACTCTTCGTATTGGCGATACCTTCTAAGCGCAGATTAAAGACGGTTTTGACCGTCTTTTTTTGTGCTATCAACTTTCTTGACTCTGCCAAACTTTTCCGCTAATAAAAGAGCAACTTATACAAATTTAACTATATAAAGAAATTACCATGCCCGAAAATAAAGTAAATATTCGCAAAACCTTTGCCATCATTTCTCACCCCGATGCCGGTAAAACAACCCTTACAGAAAAGCTTTTGCTGTTTGGTGGCGCAATTCAACAAGCCGGAGCCGTCAAGGCTCGTGGCGAAAACCGCCGTGCGCACTCAGATTGGATGAAGGTTGAACAAGAGCGCGGAATTTCTGTTGCTTCATCTGTTATGACTTTTGAATATAAGGGAACAACTTTTAACCTGTTAGACACTCCCGGACACGAAGACTTTTCTGAAGACACCTACCGTGTGCTTACTGCTGTTGACTCAGCCATCATGGTTTTAGACTCTGCCAAAGGTATCGAAACCCAAACCAAAAAACTGTTTGAAGTATGTCGTTTGCGAGATGTGCCAATTATTACATTCATCAACAAATTGGATAGAGAAGGGCAAGATCCGTTTTCTTTATTAGATGAAATAGAAAAAACTTTGGCTCTAGAGGTCACTCCGGCCAGTTGGCCCATAGGCAGCGGCAAAGATTTCTTAGGGTGTTATGACTTGTTAGGCGATAGATTGATTCTCATGAACAAGAGCGGAGATAAATCTCAGATAAATGCAGTTGTTGAAACTTGCAATGGTCTTGATGACGAAAAACTAGATAAATTGCTGCCGGCACACATGGTGGCCAAATTGCGAGAAGATGTCGAGATGATAAAAGAGCTATGCCCAAAATTTGATATAGAGGCATATTTGGCTGGTGTTCAAACTCCTGTGTTTTTCGGTAGTGCTATCAATAATTTTGGTGTGCGAGAGGTGTTAGAGGGCTTGCACCAAATAGCCCCTACACCACGTCCTCGTCCGGCCTTAGAGCGCATGATTTCTCCGGAAGAAAACAAAGTTAGTGGCTTCATATTTAAGATACAAGCAAATATGGATCCCAAACATAGAGATCGTATTGCCTTTATGCGCATTTGTTCCGGTCACTTCAAAAGAGGTATGAAATTATTGCAAGTTCGCAGTGGCAAAGAGATAAAAGTACCCACCCCGGTGATGTTTTTGGCGCAAGAACGAGAACTTGCGGAAGACGCCTACGCCGGAGATATTATTGGGATACCCAACCATGGTCAATTGCGTATTGGTGACACTCTCACCGAAGGAGAAAAATTCAACTTTACCGGAATCCCATCTTTTGCACCAGAACTCCTAAAATCTGTTCGTGCCCTAGATCCGCTAAAATCCAAACATTTGGGCGATGCTCTCAAACAAATAGCCGAAGAGGGCGGAGCAAGCGTTTTCAAACCGATTATCGGTGCTGAATGGATTGTCGGTGTGGTTGGCGTTTTACAATTTGAGGTAATGGCCGACAGAATTAAAAATGAGTTTGGCCTGCCGGTTATGTTTGAGCCAACCCAATATTTTACTGCTCGTTGGGTGTCTGCCTCCGATAAAAACGATTGGAAACGGTTTGAAGATACCAACCGCATGAATTTGGCCGAAGACAACAACGGTATGTTGGTGTTTTTAGCTCGAAACGGTTGGCACCTCAATAAAGCAATCGAAGATTTTCCCAAAATCAAGTTTGAAAAAACGGCAGAAACCGGCAAAATCAATAAATAATAAAAAACGCCTCTTTTTTGAGGCGTTTTGTTTTCTTAAAAAGGAGAACTCACTTCCGGTACAATATTTTGTGGTTGAGATACCGAATTATTATTTTGTACTACCACCGGTGTAACACTTGCCGGCTGAGCCGATTCTGTTTTCACATCTGCCTGAGGCGGCAGTTGATGTGTTGGCATATTCTCGGTTTTTGTAATCACAGCAATCACATCATCTCCTTGAGTTACTGTGTTCACATTAGCTTTAATAGGTACTTCTGTTTCTTGTACAGTTGTTTTTACTTCAACACTCTGAGGCTCAAACATTGGGTTTTCGTTAGCTGGTTCTTCTATTTGAGAGGCTATCTTATTCTCAGCCGGCTTGTCTTTGGAATAATCCCTTTTAATTCCCAAATAGTTTTCAATTGCGTGTTGTTCTGCAACCCTTTCGCTATTTGTAATCAAGTTCAAATCATACAACACTTCAACCTTGCGCAAATCTTTGGCAGCACTAAGCACATCTCTTGATGGAGCCTTACGTTTCAGTCTACTACGAGGATTCGGGTTCATCAGAGCCGCAACAATAATCTCTCTTTCAGCTGCAAACTCTCTGGGTGTAATTGCTCTCGATTCTACACCATCTTTCAGCACAGCAATTCTCTCTACAATCAAGTCCGGTGTAGGCACAGGCAAGTCAATTCCCACTCCGGGAGCCTGTTTTGTCAAAGGTAACAACCCTCCAATATTTGCATTTCTGCGGCTCAAAAATTCTTCTTTACTGATATAGTCATTTTCAGCCAATTCTTTCAATACCAAAAAGCGAGAAACAATATTCTGTTCTTTTTCAGTAAACAATTCTTCAATATTGGGTTTGGGTTTTGGCTTTACAACCGAGGCAGCGGCTTTTTCTTCCAAAGCACGCTCAATCACAGCTCTAGATTGAGCCGTTGCGGCATCTTGAGATATATTAAAATTATTATCTTCAATCACCAACTTGCTTTGCTTTAAGGTAATTGCTCTCAATCTTTCCTGAGCAATTTTTGCGATTCGCACAGGCACACCATTAGGGCTACCCAAAATGGTTGTATCCGGGCTGTCAATCACAATCAAGTCTTCATAATATTGTCTGGCTCTATTGTAGCGCCCCAATTTTTCTGCAGTTAAAGCTCCGACCAACAAAGCTTGTTGATTTCTGGGATTTGCCTTGAGGGCCGCCAAAGAATATTCCCATGCTTTTTCAAAATCACCTTGTGAATACGCCACTGTTGCGTCAGAAGCATCGGATTCGCCATCCTTTTCAAACTGTCTAACAAACCAATTAGACTCTTTTGCAGTGTCTTTTTTATCCAAAATAGCGCAGCCGGAAATCAAGGCAACCGCCGTTGTGCAAAGTAAAATTCTTTTAATACTGGCAGAAAACAATGGTTTACTCCTCAACAAACCAAAAAAATTAAATACGACTTAAGGACATAATAAAGAATAATCATTTACTTTACAATAATTTTGTTTGCTTTGTTAATTTATACTTGATTTCTTAAAATAATTATGTAGTATGCAAGGAAATTAACCGGATTTTAAGACATTTGCGGATGTGGTGAAATTGGTAGACACGCCAGATTTAGGTTCTGGTGCCGCAAGGTTTGGGAGTTCGAGTCTCCCCATCCGCACCATTTTGGATTAAATGCCTAAAATTCAAATTACAATCAACCGAAAGAGTGAATTAGAATGAAGATAACCGAAGTTAAGTCTGAGGGGCTCAAAAAAGAATATCAGGTAGTTGTTCCTGCTGCAGAATTTGAGGCCAAAATAGACGCCAAAATCAAACAAATTTCCAAAAATGCCAAATTGCCGGGTTTTCGTGCTGGCAAAGCACCTTTTGAAATGCTCAAGAAAAAATACCATGACAGCGTAATGGGTGAAGTTGTAGAAGATGCTGTTCGTGATGGTTCAAACGAGGTTATCAAATCAAACAACTTGCGTCCGGCTACTCAGCCAGATGTAAAAATCACCGCTTTTTCTGCCGGCAAAGATCTGGAGTTTAGCGTTAGTTTAGAAAACTTGCCAGAGATTAAGCTTGGAGACTTCTCTAAGATTAAGTTAGATAAGTTTATGGCAGAGGTTCCTGCAGAAGAAGTGGAAAAAGCCTTAAATTACATTGCAGAATCTCACAAAGAGACTGTTGTTGTAGAGGGCAAAAAAGCAGCCAAAGGAGATGTCGTAATCATAGACTTCGTTGGTTCTATTGATGGTGTTGAGTTCCAAGGCGGCAAAGGATCTAACTATCCGTTAGAGCTTGGTTCCGGTTCTTTCATTCCTGGTTTTGAAGACCAATTGATTGGTGCAGAAGCCGGTAGCCATATAGACGTTAATGTCAAGTTCCCGGATACATACCATGCTAAAGACTTGGCTGGCAAAGATTCTGTGTTTGCTGTTGATGTTAAAGAAGTTCGTGAACCCAAAAAAGTTGAAATTAATGACGAATTTGCAAAATCTGCCGGTGCAGAGAGTCTAGACAAGCTAAGAGAAGACATCAAAAATCGCATTAAGAACGACTACGAGAACGCCTCTCGTATGAAGATTAAGCGTCAGTTGCTGGATGCTTTGGACAAAGAATATAATTTTGCATCACCAGAGTCTTTGGTTGAGGCTGAGTACAAAGCAATAGTGGAACAATATGAGCAGGCTAAAAAATACAACCAACTTGATGAAGCAGAAAAAGCCAAATCAGAAAAAGACTTGCTCAAAGAATACAAAGAAATTGCTTTGCGTCGTGTAAAATTGGGCTTGTTGCTTTCAGAAGTCGGACAAGATGCCAAAATCAGCATCAAACCAGAAGATATTAATGCGGCTATTATGAATGAAGCTAAAAAATATCCTGGACAAGAAAAAATGGTATTTGATTACTATCTCAAAAACAAAGCTGCCGTAGATGGCCTTAAAGCTCCGATTTTTGAAGAGAAGATTGTTGATTATATTATCAGCAAAGCTAGCGTAACTGAAAAGACAGTTAGTGTAGAAGAACTATACAACTTTAGTGACGACACTAAACCTGCCAAAAAAACAGCAGCTAAAAAAGAAACTAAGGCTGAGAAAAAGTCTGCTTAGTTGGTTTATAAAAATTAAACACCGCCTAAAACAAGGCGGTGTTTTTTTTATCTTGCGTTATCACAAAAATATTCTACAATCAACCTAACTGAAAAATTATTATTAACTTATAAACTTAAAAGCTTATGGACTTTTTTATCATTATTTTTCCTTGGCTCTCCACACCAAATCCCGAAGTAATTGTTGGCATCGGTGTTTTGGCATTCATGTCTTTTATGGCAGGGTGGCTATTTCGAGATGCCATTTATTTAAAACAAGAAATTGTTATGGTTTTACTTTTGGCCTTTATGTATTGTCTTTTAGGAGTGATTGTTTGCAAATCTCTTTTATTCAATCCTAATTGGCACATCAGTATCATGAGTTGGATATGGCTCATCATGTGGTTTGCTATAGGTAGCGTTTGTTTTTACCACTGGCACCACAAAGTTTACTAAATCAAAACACCTTGCTTTTGGGCAAGGTGTTTTTTTTCTTATTCATTGTTTCTGGAGATTAGTTTTATTTGAGCTTCTATAATCTTCTTGTCAAAATCCAAATTTGGAGCTTTGTTTAGTCCATTCTTTATTTTTGCTTTTACCTTATTTCTATCCAATTCTCCGGAATCATCTTTTAGGTCCAATGCTTGTTGCCATTTGAATTTTGCTTCATTTCTGCGTCCGGAGAACCAATATACATCCCCCAAATGATCACCGATAACCGGATTCGCAGGAGCCGCCAAAGATGCTTTTTCCAAATATTTTTCAGCCATTCCAAAGTAGCCTAGGTTATACAATGCCCAACCCAAGCTATCTGTAATATTCACATCATCAGGAGCTTGATTATATGCACTTACAACCATAGCAAACGCATCATCAATATTTTGTTTCTGTTTAATCCAGGTATATCCCAAATAATTCAGTACCACATAATGATTTTTGCTCAATTCCTTTGCTTTTAGCAAAGACTTTTCGGCCTCGCTCCATTGTCCTGCTTGCTCATAAGCCACACCCAGAGCATAATACAATACCCAGTTGTTGATTTCTTTTTTGTTTTTTTGTATTGCTGTTTTATAATATTTTATAGCCTCATCTGGTTCACTTTTTATTCGCAACACATCGCCCAAATCCAAATAAAGTTGAGCATTATCATAATCTAATGCCAGAGCCTTTAACAATAACTCGGCTTTATCATAATCTTTCATTTTTATTAGATTATTGGCTTTTTTTAGCTGAGCGGCATAAAAAGCCGGAGAACTTTCTTCTATTTCATCATATGTTTTGTTAGCGCTTTCGTACATTTCTCTGTTTTCCAAAATGTCGGCCAAAAGCAATTTTGCCAAATCATATTTTGGGTTCTGATAAATTGCCAAACAAATAAACATATGAGAAACATCAATAACAGAATCATTCCTAAAAGTTGCTGCTACAGAAAACAAAGCTTCTGCAGCTCCTTCGTTGGGGTTGCTAATTAAAGGCAAGTTTTTTTCAGGAACAGCATTTTTTACATCTGATGCAAATTTTTGCAAAATATCATTCACCGATTTATCTTCATTAAACACGCTAACCAAAGCAGTTGCCTTATCTTTTTGGTTGGTGCGCAAATAAAAGTTTGCCACAATTTGCAGCGCTCGCAAAGACAAATCAGAAGCATCATCATTAAGCAGAGACTCATAATGTTTCTGTGCTTTTTCATAGTTGCCGAAATAGTCATTTAATAATCCGGCATGAAAATTGTACAATCCGCTAAAAGTTTCTTCTTTTTTCAATTTTTCTATAGTAGAGAGAGCTTTTTTTTCATTATTTAATCCAGCATAATTCCATGCATTCAAAAGTGGAGCAATAAAATCTCTATAAGCCGGATTTTCAAAAATCTTTGTAGTTTCTATACTTTTTTCAAAGTTAGCTTTTTTCATCTCATTAACGGCCATTATCATATATGCAAAATGGTCTTTTTCGCCATCTGACATTGCTTTTTTTGCATAATCGGCAGCTTCATCAACTCTTCCTTCAGAAACCAAGATTAGATACAACTGTGACGTTAGTTCTTTATTGTCAGGGTCTGTTTCCAGAGCTTTAATATAATAATCAGAAGCTGGTCCAAAATCGCGACGCAGATGCGCAACTCGACCAGCCAAATAAGCTCCATAAGATTTTTTATGACTTTTTTCCGAAACGCTTTGTCGTGGCAACAAAGGACTGTTGCTACTGATAATGCCATCTGTTTTTGTGCAAGAAACAAACACCGCTACTGCCGCAGCGGCCCCTAAAAATCCACCAAAACTCCATCTTAGCATTTTCATCAACAATCCCAAGTTAAACATTCCACCTATAATAGCCCATTTTTAAAATCATACAACATAGATTTAAATATATTATTAAACTTGTGCAAATAAACGTTTTATCTTGCAAAAAACAATAAATTTAGTAATCTGAAAGCATAGGATTTATGCGGATTTTAGAAAATAAAATGATGGATGCAAAACAGATTTTGGAATGGTATATTTTGGCGGGAGTCGAAGAGACTTGTGCCGAGGTTCCTTTTGCACAAATACCAAAGTCTGTTCATCCTTCTGTTGTGCAATCATCTTCAGCCACGCCTGTCATTGCACGTCCGGCCACGACCGGTTTGGCCCAAAATGTCGGTGGCGCCTGCCAGACAGCTAATGATCTGTGTTTGGGCATTAATTCTCTGGACGAACTTAAAGCTGCTGTTGAGAATTTTGAAGGCTGCGCTCTTAAAATGACTGCTTCCAACACTGTTTTTGGTGATGGCAATCCGCATTCCAAAATTATGCTTATCGGGGAAGCTCCCGGTGCCGATGAGGATCGGGCAGGGGTTCCTTTTGTTGGGCGTTCGGGGCAACTACTAGATAAGATGATGTCTGCAATATCATTGGACAGGAATTTATATTACATCTGTAACATATTGCCGTGGCGACCTCCGGGCAACCGTACTCCGCTAGATTCGGAAATAGCTGTTTGTTTGCCTTTTTTGCGCAGACAGATAGATTTGGTTGATCCTGATTATCTTTTTATCATGGGTGGAGCCGCAGCAAATTCGTTATTAGGAGTAGCCGGTACAATTTCAAAGTTGCGAGGACATTGGTTTGATTATACCAAGTCAAACGGTAAGATAGCCAAGGCTTTGGCCAGTTTCCATCCAGCCTATTTGTTGCGCACTCCGGGGCAAAAATCAAAAGCTTGGGCCGATGTGTTGCGTTTATCAAAAGAATTAAAAAGTGCACAAAATTATTAAAAGATTTACTATTTGTTGCTATAGTATAAAATAAGTTTAATTTATTAGTTTAATTTTTTAGATTGAGGGAAAACGAATGATTAAAAATAGCAAGTTGTTTTTGAGTTGTGTTGGCTTGGGTATGGCTTCTTGCATAGGTACAGCCTCTGCAACAGAGAATTTGGTCCTGTTCAAAATACACGATGTCACGCCTGTCAAAAATGAGGATGGCAATATCACCTCTTGCAATATCGGTGCTACTTTTTACAATCGTTCGGAGGCAGAAGTTAGCAATGCTTCTCTCAAACTGGTGTGGGAAGACGATGTCGTTGCAAACGCCATCAATCAAGAAGAGCGTAACGACAGAGAAGCTCGCAGAGCCAACAACAAAAGAGTGCCTCGTTATAATACAGCAACATATACCAGCCGAGATATTGTCATGGATCTCCGCCTGCCGGTTCTAAAACCGGGACAACAAGTTACCCTCAAATCAAAAGTACAAACAGACAGATGCTATCTTTTGCTCAACGATATGGAGATAGATATCCAAAAATGCACTCATGCAACTAAAAATGCACCTTCTGCAACATCTGGCAAAAATACCAACAATTGTGGCAATTTGTTCCGTTATATCTCTCCAAAAACTCCAGACTATTATTCTGAGTTCAAAGATGTTTCTTACCAAGAGCAAGATTCACAAGATCGCCTGGAAGAAAACCGTCAAAAGCAAGGGATTAACAAACTATTCAAAGAAACTATTGATTCATTAAATAGTTTGTCTCAAAAACTTCAGCAAACTCGCCCGAGTGTTGACGAGGGAGAATAATCTATGCGTTTGTCGGTATTTGCAATAGCATTTACTTTGCTGATGTCGAGCTTTTCTGCGCAGACAAATGCGCAGTCGTTTGGCTCAGATGCCGACAACAGCAGTCAGAGCGGCCTGCAATGGGTATCTAAAAAGAAAGATTCTAATCTTCCAAATGTTAGCGATGCAGATATCGAAAAAGCACTCAAAGACGAACACTCACTCATCAAACAACAGCAGGAAGAAGCCGAATTTTTTATTCCGGACGGCGGCATGGATACCTTATATTATCCAACCATAGACGGCTCAGAGAGAGGTGGAGCTGTTGCTGTGCAAATGGACGAGAAAGGCAATTCTCGTCGTGCCGGTAAAATATTTTTATATTATGACAATTTCAAAATTTCTTCTTTTGCCGGAGGCGCCCCCAGTTGCGATGTGAGATTCTTTATTTTACCAGATCTAAATCGCAAGTTGGTTAGCCTAGACGTCAAACTCGTATGGCCAGGGATGACTACTGCTTTGTCTTTTTCCAATGTTGCTCCCAATACACCAACGTACACCAATTATACTTTGATGGGAAATGGTTGCTACAACATGGATCAAATGCCAAACATTGTGGTGAACCGTTGTCGAGTAAAAGGTATGAGTGCTGTTGATTGTGCCAACAAAATAGTTTGGTTGAGTGCAAGTGCCCGCAAATGATAAAAAAACTTATAGTTATTTTTAGTGTTGTTTGCTTATCTTTTTCAGCTTTTGCTGCTGAACAAAAAATCATCAACAAACCTGCCTATGAGCAAATGCTTAGCTTTTTGCTCATCGATCAAGAAGATGTTGAACTTTACAAAAAAATATTTCGTAATATCGAAAAAGCAGATTTTACCAAAGCCGATGAACAAATATCCGATTTGCAAAACAACATTTTGCTTGGTACTGTTTTAGCTCAAAAATATCTTCATCCCAAATATACCAGCAGCATAGAAGAGCTGCAATCTTGGCTGGATAAATACGCCGACTTGCCGGAGGCTTCTCGCATTTATCGCTTAGCCCAACGCAAAGACAAAACCCAAAAAAAAGAATTCTCATATCCTGATATTCCCGGCAATGCATACCTCAAAGCCAAAAAATATGACAATGCCACCAAGCGCTATTTATATAATCAAGTGCAAAACTTTCAGAAAGCTCTTCGCAAAGGAAAAACCAAAAAAGCCCGTTTGGTGCTGGAGCAGTCAAAATTCCGTCAGCTTATTCCCGATGCCAAATGGGATGACCTGGCAGCCAATTTGGCTAAAAAATATTTTGTTGATGGATATGACAAATTAGCATGGCAATGGGCGACTAAAGCTGCCCGCCGCCGCACTTCTGGCACAGCATATTGGATAGCAGGTTTGTCAGCATGGCGCCAAAAACAATACCAAAACGCAGCCACATACTTTAATCGTCTTGCCACCTCAAACAACCAAGACGAGTGGTTGGTTTCTGCAGGGGGATATTGGGCTTATAGAGCCTATGAACAATTGGGTCAAAAACAAAAAGCTCAATCTATGTTACAACTTGCCAGCAAATACAAACACACCATGTATGGTATTTTGGCTGCTTATAAATTGGGAGAAACTCTAACTTATAATTGGGATGCCGAAGCTTATCACAATGATTTCACTTCGCTTAATTATATCTACGAGTTGGTGGCATCACCTCATATTAGAAGAGCAATTATTTTGCTTCACGCCAAACAGCCGGTTTTGGCAGAAAAAGAGCTTCGACATGGCTATCCGGATATGAATGACAAACAAAAAGAAGCTGTCGTCTTTATTGCCAATCAATATGGGTTCCATTCTCTAGCCATTTATGCCGGCAACGAATGCAAAGATGTTTCTCAAGGCAGAAGCTATGACGCACTTGTCTATCCTATCCCCGGTTGGTGGCCCACACATGGTTGGCGTGTGCACGAACCCTTGGTTTTAGCTTTGGTTCGCCAGGAATCATCTTTTAGGGTAGAGGCGCAAAGTTCTGCCGGCGCCTGTGGTCTTATGCAACTAATGCCTCGTACAGCATATCACATCACCAGAGACGCCTCTCTCAAGAGAGACAAAAGCAGACTACTCAAGCCAGAATACAATTTGGAACTGGGGCAAAAATATGTTAGCTATTTGTTGGGCAAAACATTTGTCGATGGAAACTTGTTTTACATGATGACCGCTTATAATGCCGGCCCCGGAAATCTTCTAAAATGGCAAAAAAACACCAAATATAATAACGATGCTTTGCTGTTTATAGAGGCAATACCTGCTGCAGAAACCAGAATTTATATCGAAAGAGTAATGGCAAACTATTGGATATATAATATGCGTTTCCAAATGGATAACCCAACTTTGGAACAGGTTGCCAACGGACAATGGCCAATATTGGAAAAATAGCCGTTTTTTCAGATTCGTTTTTTTATAGACTATCACTGCAAAATATGATACTATTGTAAGTGATAAACATATTATTAAAAAAAAAATTTATAGATTATGACTTACTTTATTCTAGCCGCAATATGTGTAGTGTTGGGTATATATATTGCAAGCAAATCATCAAACTTTGGTTTTTTTGTAGCCGGATTATTGTTTTTAGGAGCAATAGTTTTGGTAATCAAAGGATTTGTAGGCGACGGAGAAGAGATTTGCACCAGATGTGTACCATCTTGGTTAGTTATACTAGGACTATTTTTTGTCGTATGTTTTCTCATACAGTGTAAATGGTTCTGGTATTTGCTATATGTTTATATAGCAATTCTTCTCTTAATAGAATTTGGAGCCGATATTTTGGCTTTTGTTGTAGGTTCACCTATTATTTCTATAATAGTAGTCGTACTAGCAACGTGCTTTATAATCGGACTGTTCAAAAAGTAAAAACCCGTCTCTGCTATTTATGGCAGGGCGGGTTTTGCCTTTATATATTGCCCTGATGAAAATTACAAAATCATAAATATATTAACCACAGACTATATATCACCAACCGAAGGGAGGATATTTTCATGGAGCTATATTTATTTTTTGCCTTTTTGTTACTCTATATCATAACCGCATTTATGTTGCCCAAACGTTTACAATACAAAATTTGGACTTTGGCTTTTATCATCTCTTTTGCTGTCACATCTATTGCCATTGGCTTTGTTCGTCTTAGCCGTCAAGATGTCATGATGGATGCCAATCAGTTGAATTGGTACTATATTTTATTCTTATTTGGCATGATTTCTGTTGCCCTTGGTGCTTTCAATCTGTGGATGTATCGAAAACCCCTATGGCACATCATCTTCGGTCAAGAAACCGAAGATGATGAAGACGAAGATTGATGTGATACATAAAATATTATATATTACATAAAATATTATATATCTGCAATTACGCTCATGCTGATAATTTCATCAGGTGCGCTAACAGCTCCATTAGCTCCGTCACCTTTTTTTATCATATCTACATATTCCATACCGGACGATACTTCACCCCAAACGGTATATTGTCCGTTTAGCCAATCACAATCTGCAAAACAAATAAAAAACTGACTATCTGCTGAATCCGGAAACATAGAGCGAGCCATAGATACTGTTCCTCTTTTATGAGGCATTTTATTAAATTCTGCTTTCAATTTTTTGCCGCTTCCGCCGGTTCCATTACCATAAGGACAACCTGTCTGAGCCATAAAACCATCAATAACTCTGTGGAATTTCAAACCATTATAGAAACCGGCTCTAACCAATTCTTTTATTCTTGCCACATGATTTGGTGCAACATCTGCAAACATTTCAATAACTACATCACCATCTTTCAGCTTAAGGAGTAGTGCATTTTCAGCATCTTTCACTTTATAAGAATGTTTTATTTTTTTTGCTCTGCTTTTGCTAACTGTCAGTTTTTTTGTCTCTGCAGATTTCAGTCCTTTGGTCTGAGCCTTTGGAAGCTTAGGAGTTTTTTCACCATTAAGCAGTTTTGTTTCTTTAGCCATAACATAATCCTTTCTATTATTCTTTGGGTGTATAATTAAGCACAAAATCCACTCTTTGTTGAGCATTTAGCCCTTCCGGATAATACTTATCTACTTCTTTAATTCTGGTTTTCAAGCCAATTCCGTTTGCAATCTGTATTGCCAGACCGGGGCGTGCATTAAGTTCCAACATCATAGGACCTTTATTGGCATCAAGCACAATATCTGCTCCCAAATACCCCAGATTTGTCATATCATATGCCAGAGCTCCGATAATCAAATGTTCTTTCCAAAAAGGAACCTGTATTTGCATCAAATTTGCTCCGGTATCTGGCTGCTCTGTCACCGGCACATTGCGCAATACACCATGCAAAGCCCTTCCGGTTCTGATATCCAAACCAACTCCAACAGCCCCTTGGTGCAAGTTAGCCCTTCCGCCCGATGCTTTAGTTGGCAATCTTGTCATTGCCATTATCGGAAAACCCTTATAGATAATCAATCTCACATCAGGCACGCCTTGATAACTATACTCCTTAAATACATCAGAAAAATGCACCAATTCTTCAATAATCGCCGTGTCATATTTTCCACCTAAAGAATATAACCCACTCAATATATTAGAAATATGCTGATACACATCATGATAGCTGATTTTGCGTCCTGATGCTGTTTCAAAAATTCCGTCTTCATAATTAACAATCACCAACACGCCCTTGCCGCCGCTACCTTGAGCCGGTTTAATCACAAATTCTTTATAACCGTCAATAATCTTCAAGATATCTTTCACTTCATATTGGCATTCAATTTTACCAATAAGCTTTGGAGTGCTGATGCCGATGTTGTTTGCCAACATCTTGGTTTTCACCTTGTCATCAACCAGCGGATACAAACGTCGATTATTATATTTGCCAATTACATCAAAATTGCGAGCGTTCATTCCCAATACGCCGGCTTTGCTCAGCTCAGATGGTTTGCAATATTTTTTCAGCCACGCAAACATCATCTTACCTCTTTACCAATGGGCGAAAACGTTTCAGCTCCAACAGGCGATATCCCGTATATGTTCCCAACAGCATTACAATCAGCAAAATCACAATGTTTAACTCATTAAAGGCAAACATAATGTGTCTGATATAGTCAATACTAATCACCAAATATACAAATATAGCTGTTAGCACTGAGAATAAAATTTCTTTTCCGGCATTAAGAGGACCATCTTCTTCCCAAGTAATAGAGGCTCGCTCAATGATCCAAGCCATAATGATAATAGGGAAGAACACTGCCGATTGAGCAATATCTTGGTTTAGGCGATAACCCAAAATTGTGAATCCTTGCATAATGATAATCACAAAGATAACCACGGCAGAAATTCTGGGAACCAACAACAAATTAAATCTGCTCATAAAAAATCGTATTATCAATCCCAAAAACACAATAAAGGTAAAACACAACATTCCTGGTACAAAACCTGTTTTAACCAAAGCCATTGCCAACAACATCGGAGTAAAGGTTCCCATTGTTTGCAAGCCAACCACATTGCGCATTACTACAATAATCAATATTGCCAACGGAAAGATAGAAAGCCACTTTAGAGTATTTTGCTCTGCCAGCGGCAGATTATATATAGAGTAGTCATACCATGTTTCATTGCCTGCAAGTTTGGCTCTTTTTCCGGCCAAATTCATTGTTGATGTCACAGATTTCAGAATAGAATATTTAATAATAGAGTTTTCTCCGCCAATCACATCAATCAAAGATTTTCCACCTCTTTGGAACAGCACGAAATTATCTGGCAGTCCTTTTTTTCCGGTTTGCATATTATATATCTTCCATTTACCGTCAATATAGGCTTCCAACATCAAATCTGGCGTCAAAGATTTTTTGCTTTCTTCCAACAACAGTCCTCTTGCCGGTCTTGAGGCGATACCTTTTAGAGCCAACAATTCTCTGATAATTTCCAAGGTTTGTTGCGGACTTTTCTGAATCGGCAAATATGCTTGTACGGCTGCAGACAGGGGTTCTTGATTAAACAGCTTAATCACCTGAGACACCGCATCTCCGTCAATTGTTTCAGCCAACTTCAAAATCTGTTTTGCTTCGGCCATTTTTTGAGCATCAAACAACGGTTGTTCAGGTGCCTTTGGCTGAGGTGCAGAAGTTTTTCCTCTGGTGTTAACATTATCAAATAGCATAATCTTATAGTATATATGCTGTTGCTCTTCTTTAGGAGCAGAGGTCAAAGTCAGCAAAGATCCGCTTTTGTTTCGTTTTACTTTATACCCCGGAGCAACAACATTTTCTTCCAATATCTTAAATGCTTCATTGCTTCTGGGGGTGGTAAGATTTATCTTGATAGGGGTACCTGTCGGCTCAAAAGCAATATGCGCTTCCACAGACCACAAATTTGTATTATGTTTGGGAGCAAAACTAAATCCCCAATATTCAATTTTATAATAAATGCTATAAGCAGCATAAACAATGGCTAACATCAACAAAGTTGTCAATATACCACGAACAGATGCAATTTTTTTTAGCATATTTTCAAATTCTCCAAATTAGTGCAGGGTATTGTCTATGGCCGGATCCACAACAAAACGACTATTTAAGACATTACGTCCGATAAGAGCCTGAAATTCAAATTTTTCTCTATCAGCCAGAGTAAATTCAGTGTTCACCAGTTCATTTCCGATTTTAATATCCATCATCACCACATAACGGCGCTCATTTTTGTTGATTCTTCGGATTAACACACGTCTTACCACTCTTTTTTCAAAAACTTTTCTTTCTCCGTTTTGTGCGTGCCGCATAACAAAAGACACCCATTTTTCTCCATCACGTTCAAATGGTGTCAATTCTTCAACATCAATAGAAGAAATCTCAGCTCCGGTGTCAATGCGAGCCGCAAACGGTGTGCGCATAGGCATAAAATAGACTGGCTCAACTCCGCCAATAACCGGCAGACCAACCTCAGTCACAACTTTTGCCGCCGGAGGAGGCACTATCGCCGGTTTAATTTGTTTTTGGCAACCGGCCAACAAAATACAAATAACAAAACTGCTTAGTTTCAAAATATTAGACATCATCTTAAGTTCTTTTTTTGCAAAAAATTGATACTAATCAATATTTATTCCCAAAACCAACGGCTTGTAAAGCAAAAATTAAAGATATTCATTAGTAAAAGTAGTGATTTTTTAAAAAATTTATGTTATACTAACAATAAATAATATACAAAGCATGGACAACTATGATGGGAAACATACAGGAAAGAATTAGAAGGATAAAGGATAGAATGGCGCTAAATGCTATGAAACTTGCCATGTTAACTTCTTTTGTCGGTGTTCCTGCACAAACTGGAGGTACTAATAAAGCAGAGAGCAAAGATACTATTGAGCATTCGACAACAGAAACTAGAATAAACCAGGTAGTTCAAGAAATATCTCAAAATGAAGAGGCTCTTAAAATATATTGTGCTGATCGTTCTCGACGAGTTTCTGAAACTTTCATAGAAACAGCAACAGAAATCCACAAAGAAATACAAGAGCACGGAAGTTCTGTGCTACAAAAACGTTGGAATGATAAAGGAATTAATCCTCGATTTTATTGTGTAGTCAGTGCGCTAAACACTCTAGAAGAAAGCGTTCAAAAAACAGGGTGTAAAGAATTTTCGACGGTTGTGGATGAGATAAAAAAAATAAATCCATATGGAGTGTATGGTCCAATAAATCGTTATTTTGCTAATGAAAAAAATCCTCATTGCAAATTTATAAATGGCAAAGTTAAAGAGAATCTTGATAACATGATTCAAGATAATCCTAACGATATATTTATGGTAATTCATAATTCAGAGCAAAACAATAGTAGCGGGTTCCATGCCGTTACTATGGCTAATGGAATGATATGTGGTTTTAATAATGAGAAAGTTGAAAAAGTTGACGCCTATTTTGACAGCAGCATAAAACAAGCATATATCCTCAATCTTACTAAAATTTCGCAAGATGCAAATAAAGATTTGCTTCAACAAGATTTTGATAAAGAATTAAGAGAAGGCGTAACAGATATTCACAAAGCATCTCCAGTAATCCAAGATATTATAGCTCAAAATGCGCCAGACATTATTTCTTCAGATAAGTTAGCTGAGCGGATTACAATTAGAGAAGGTAAAAATCCCGTATCCATGTCCATAAAGACAAATAAACCTCCTTTAAATTTCAGTCAAGAATTTGCAAAAATGAAACAACGAGGATCAAACTCCAATTCATAGCGCATTTGCTCATATCAGAAGAATACACTTGCTCGCAAAGTAAACACTGTTGCATAGTCAGATTTAGTATTCAGAGCCGGATCAATATAGAACTGCACATCGGGAGTAATGGTCATCCATTTTGACACACCCCAAGCCCAATATGCCTCCAAAACTTTTTCTGCATCATGAGCCAAAGGTTCACCCACCGCTTTTTCATCAATCTTATTATAAGCTGCCGCAAAACCTATTTGATCCAAAGGGTTCCTATCCAAGGGGTTATTATAGACAGCACCCAACACATAAGACTGATTAATTTCTGCCGTGCTGCCGCTCACACCATTTATTCTGCCAAACACTGCCCATTTTTCTCCAATATTTTGGCTGGCATTAAGCGACCACCCGTTTGTTGTTTCTTTTTGCACATCAACATAAGGCTGATTATAAACCAAAACAGAATATTGACCGTCACCCAGACCTTTGATGTTTGGAGTGTAGCTCAAGGATGCAAAACTGGTATAATGAGCATCTTTTGTCAGATGCGATGTAGATATTCCATCACCATCAATATTGTGTGCATCTTGCGCTCCCAGAGCCAAACTCCATTCATCATTCGGAGCAATCTGTAAATATCCTCCCATCGATGCTGTCGGATAAGTAGATGTTGCATTTTGTGCCAAAGCAAAGTTTACAAAGTTTTCTTGTTGGTTGGAATCATATGCGGTTCCGTCAAAATTATAAATCGGAAATTGTCCCAAAGCCAATGTCAACCAACTCCATTTTCCAGGCAACTGATAAGATAAATACAACTCATCAAAAGCATTAGACATTGATGAATAATCATTAATAGCGGTCACAGTTCCAAGTCGGTTTCCGATTCGTGTTGCGCTATCACCGGAATATCTGACAATGTTATATGCCGCATTAACTGTTGCATTTCCATATTCATTGTTAAAAGCTGTCCATGTTACAGATGGATATATTATTGTCTGAAAAGCTGTTTTTTTGCCACTGGGAGCTCCATATTGTGGCATAAAAGATACATCAAGGGCATAACTCAAACCATGTTCATTTTGCAATCTGTTCTTAAACTCTGTATATTCTTTACCAAAATCAGAAAAATTGAGTGTTCTACGATGTTCTGATGCTGCGACTCGGTTTGCTGCTCCTCGAGCTTTTTTGGTTTTTTGATTTGCAACACTAACCGGAGCTTCTGCACCACAGGCTTTTTCAATATCAACTGCCAATACCCCAAAAGCTACTCCAACTAACAACAAATTCAAATATTTATTCATCATTATGCTCCTCAAAAATATTGTTTTTTATGCATATATGCTTTTGATATTCGATTTAAAGAGCAATTAATAACTTTTTTTAGACAATATTCGCTTGACTTTTGTCCAATCAATAATAATATAAAGGCAATACATTATTTTTAATATTTATTTTCTAAAACCCTAAAAACATGACAAAAAAAAGCTGTGTAATGGGAATGAAGTCCAGGACTTTAACCATTGAAATGGTTGCAAAGTTTATCAACAAAGATCGTAACTTTGCTAACATTAGAAGGCTATACATTATCGGCAAAGGCAAATTGGTCAACATAACAGATGCTGAAAATGTGCTATATAGCATAGCATTTATGTTTCCGCTTCGAGGCAAGTTTGGTCATAGCAAGGTAGAGTATATGTTATACTATCCGGCAGATAACCACTGGTCACATGTTACCGAACGCCCGAATGTTTGTTGCATAAGACACGATGATACTACTATCAACACAGAAAGAGGTATCATGCAGCCGGTTATGATTGGCAGTACAGCTGCATTGCAAATTAGCACATGCTTTGCCATTATTAACTTGCCGTATCGTGAAAAGCATCATGTCGCCGATTGTGACTTGCCACACGGAAAAAGCGATTATGAAGTTGCAGAGGTTGATGATTGGTTTGCAAACCAAGAGACACTTTGCCTGCTTTAATTTTCTATTGTTGAATGGTAAAGAATCGACAATTATGGCAAAGAAAGCTAAAACAGGAGTTCATACCCCCTGTATTATGACGAATATTTTTCGTCGCAAGCTCGGAAAAAAAATCAAGCGGTATGACAAAATAAGCAGAGCTTATTTGGCGACAGTAGAAGGACGTATACCCGGACCAATTTGGTGCATGGATCTCACAAAAGGTTCTCATCGGGATATAGCCATATTAGAAGAATGTACCAATTTGTTTATTGTATATTATGGTATTTCCAGACCAATTCCGGTGACCGAAGTAGGGCGAATATGGTATCGTAATATAAAACAAGAAGATGATTCTCTACAGCGCCAAAAGGGCACAGTTTATAAAAACCAAGGAGGGCAAATTTGCATTAGGTGGACAGATGTCTGATGCATTGTTTATCCGTTAAAAAGCAGCTTCCGCAATGGAGGCTGTTTTTTTTTAACTTCTATAATTGCGCACAGTATCTTCTTTTTCAAACAAATAGAGCAGAGTACGCAAAGCCATTCCTCTTGTAGTTTCCAATTTAGGGTCCATTTCTAAAATCATTTTTGCATCTTTATTGGCAATTTGTAATAAATTTTTATGTACCTCCAAGTCAGCAATTCTAAAATCGGCAAAACCGCTTTGTCTGGTCCCCAATATTTCTCCTCCGCCTCTTAGTTCCAAGTCTTTTTCTGCAATCAAAAAACCATCTTCACTATTCTTCATGATATTCAAACGTTCTGTAGCTGTTTCGCTCAATGGAGGACTATACATCAACATACAAGTAGAAGCTTCAAACCCTCTTTTTATTCTTCCTCTCAATTGGTGCAATTGAGCCAAACCAAAACGTTCGGCATGCTCAATAATCATAACGGTTGCTTCCGGCACATTAACTCCCACCTCAATAACAGTGGTTGCCACCAGCAATTTATATTCTCCTTTTTTAAATTTTTCCATCACGGCATCTTTATCTTTTTCTTTCATTTTGCCGTGTACCAAACCCACTTCATCTCCAAATATTTTTTGCAAAGCAGCAAATCTTTCTTCGGCCGCAGCCAAGTCAGATTTTTCAGATTCTTCCACCAAAGGGCATACCCAATAGGCACGGCAACCGCAGGCAATTTTTCTTTGTAAACCTGCCACCACTTCTGGCAGTTTTCCCAAAGGTAAAACTCTGGTATCCACAGGTTTTCGCCCTTCCGGCACTTGGTCTATTTTAGAATATTCCATATCACCATAGGCCGTCAGCACCAATGTTCTCGGAATAGGGGTTGCAGTCATAACCAAAATATCTGCTTTATTGCCTTTTTCTGAAAGAAGCATACGCTGGTGTACTCCAAAACGATGTTGTTCATCTACCACCACAAAGCCCAAATCTGCAAATTTCACGTCATCTTGGAACAAAGCATGTGTTCCAATGGCAATATTAATTTTACCATTCTGCAAGTCTTCCAAAATTTGTTTGCGATATTTTCCTTTGGTCTTGCCTGTTAGTAATTCAGCTTTGATACCTATATCTTCACACAGTGGAGCAATTGTTTCCAAATGTTGTTTTGCCAATATTTCTGTTGGAGCCATAATTGCGGCTTGAGCACCGCATTCAACAGCGCTAAGCATTGCCAACAAAGCTACAATTGTTTTTCCGCTTCCGACATCTCCTTGCAAAAGTCTCAACATCCGATATGGTTGTTGCTGTTCTGCATATATTTCAGACAATACCTTTTGTTGAGCATCTGTCAGATTAAAAGGGAGTTTATCCAATATTTTTTTGCGCAAAGCTCCATTGCCACACAAATTGCGACCTGCTTGTTTTTTTACTCTTTGTCTGACAATAGCCAAAGCCAATTGATTAGCCAACAATTCATCATAGGCCAATCGACACCGTTCTTTGGCAAAACTTTCCAAATCAGAAGCAAATACAGGGGAGTGCGCCGCAAGCAATGCGTCGTTAAAGCTTCCCCATTTTTGTTGTTGCAAAAAGTTCTTGTCTTGCCACTCCGGCAAATTTGGGATTCTGGCCAATGCCTGCTCCATAAAACGGCCCATAACTTTATTGCTAATTCCGGCAGTTAGCGGATAAACTGTTTCTTTTTTCAGAACTTTTTCAATTTCTTGTGGTCGCACAATATAGTCCGGATGCGCCATTTGTAATTGGCCGTTAAAACTTTCAAGCTTGCCGCTTATCACTCTTGTTTGTCCCACCGGCAGAGCTTTCGCAATCGATTCGGCATATACCTTAAAAAATATCAAAATAAGTTGCTCTGTTCCATCTTCCACCACCACTTTATAAGGCTGTCTGGAGTTTTTGGCGGGAATGTGCTCCACAACCTTTGCCACAATTGTGCAAATACGCCCGGGTATTGCATTTGCCAGTTTTGGAGAATATGTTCTATCAATTATATTAGATGGCAAGTGCCACAGCATATCTACAATTTTATTACCGCCTACAAGGTTTGACAATAATTTGTGCGCACGTTCTCCAACACCTTTTATAGTGCTGATGTCTGCAAATAACGGATATAATATTTCCGGACGCATAAATTACTCCTCTAATAGGGCCAAATAACAGGTGACAAAGCCACAAAAACAATATATATAATAAACCAAAAACAACATAACGACAATAAAATGCAATACGATATTAACAAATTGAGCGGTTTTACATTATCATCTGTATCAGAGGGGTACGATGCTTTCCTTTTAGATACATTCAGCCGCAAGAACAAAGATATTTTATACATCGTCAGTGATGGTGTGGAGCTTGCTCGCACGGCAGACTTGTTGCAATTTCTAAATCCCAAACTACAGGTTTTGCGTTTTCCGGCATGGGACACTGTTCCATACGATAGGGTATCACCGAGTATAAGTATTGTCGCCGAAAGAATAGAAACCTTGGCTCAGTTGGCAACCATTCCCACCCCTAACTCTGCCAGAATAATAGTCACCAGTGTAGGCGCAGTTTTACAAAAACTGCCTCCCAAAAAAATATTTCTCAATTCTGCACGAGAACTAAAAATAGGACATAAACTGGATTTTGATAATTTTTTGCACTATCTTTCAATAAATGGCTATTCTCGAGTTGAACAGGTTTTTGAACCGGGAGAATATGCTGTGCGAGGCGATATCATAGACATCTTTCCCATAGGCTCAGAGCAGCCCTTGCGCATAGATTTATTTGATGAAGAGATTGAACGCATTCGCACCTTTGATGTTATGAATCAACGCACCACCGGTGATATAAAATATTATGTATTTAGAGTCGCTGGAGAGGTTGTTTTAGATGCCAATACCATCAAATGTTTTCGTAGCAAATATAGAGAAGCTTTTGGTGTTGCTTTTAATGAAGATGAAATATACGAAGCTATTTCTGCCGGCAAAAAATATATCGGTATGGAAAACTGGTTGCCATTTTTTTACGAAGATGCTCTTCCCGGTTTACTGGACTATATTCCATCAGCTAAAATTGTTTTGGGTAAAAACATTGAAGAAGCTGCACGCTCAAAAGGAGAAAGCATTGCCGATTATTATCAGGCCAGATTAGAAGCTCTACAAATAAAATCAGCCACAGATATAGACACCTATCGTCCGCTAAAACCTGAGTTGCTATATTATACTGCAGATGAGTTTTTATCTATACTACAAAGCAAAAAACCACTCAAATTTAGCACGATGTCTATACCCGATGGTCAAGATACAATCAACTGCAATATCGTCCCCGGACGCAATTTTTCCAATGCCAAAAATATTACCGCTGGCCAAGTATATACAGAGCTTGGCAACTATCTGCAGACAAACGCTTCATTCAAGCGTATTATCGCATGCTATACACCAGGTTCCAGAGAACGCATAGCTTCACTTTTGCAAGAATACCAATATACAAATATCACTCTTGCCGATAGCTGGAAAGAAACGCTTTCAAAATCAGAACATCAAACAGTCTTAACAATCATGCCTTTGGCGCATGGTTTCAAAGGTGATGGCTATTTGCTGGTATCAGAGCAAGATATCTTAGGTGAACGCCAAAATCGCAGACATACCAAAAAAGTCACAGCCAAAGATTTTATTGCTGATGTTTCTGCTCTAAATATTGGAGATTTAGTTGTTCATATAGAACACGGAATAGGGCGTTTTATGGGGTTAGAAAATATTGTTGCCGGAGGAGCTCCTCATGATTGTCTCAAAATCATATATGCAAACGATGCCAAGCTATTTGTTCCTGTCGAAAACATAGATGTTTTGTCTCGCTATGGCGTTGATGATGAAAATATCCAGCTGGATACGCTTGGTGGTGCAGCATGGCAAGCTAAAAAAGCCAAAGTTAAACAAAAGATAAGAGATATTGCTGAAAAACTTATAAAGATTGCTGCTGAACGCCAACTCAAAAAAGCTGATTGTTTTGTTCCGCCGCAAGGAATGTTTGATGATTTTTGTTCTCGTTTTGCATATAATGAAACCAATGATCAGCTAAATGCCATCCACGATGTTTTATCAGATCTTAACACTTCTGTACCAATGGATAGGCTTGTTTGTGGAGATGTTGGTTTTGGCAAAACAGAGGTTGCTTTGCGAGCCGCATTTGCTGTTGCCGCTAGCGGCGCTCAAGTTGCTTTAATTGTACCCACCACATTATTGGCTCGCCAGCACTATCTCAACTTCAAACAAAGGATGGAAGGTTTTCCTGTCAGAGTAAAAATGCTTTCTCGTTTGGTGGGAGCAAAAGAAACAGCCGAAACCAAAAAAGCCTTGCAAGATGGAGCAGTAGAAATTGTTATTGGCACCCATGCTCTTTTGGCCAAAGATATCAAGTTTTGCAATCTGGGGCTACTGATTATAGACGAAGAGCAACATTTTGGTGTTGCGCACAAAGAAAAATTAAAACAAATCAAGTCAGATGTCCATGTATTGACTCTGACAGCCACACCCATACCACGCACATTGCAACTTTCTCTTACCGGAGTAAAACAACTATCCATTATTGCAACCCCTCCGGTAGACCGTTTGGCGGCCAGAACTTTTGTTATGCCGTTTGATAAAGTCATGATAAAAGAAGCCATTTACCGAGAAAAATTCAGAGGAGGACAAATCTTTTTTGTTTGCCCCAGAGTCTCCGATATTTTTGGTGTGGAACAAGAACTCAAAGCCCTTGCACCCGATATCAAAATTGCAGTTGCACATGGGCAAATGCCGGTCAGACAATTAGAAGAAGTGATGAACGATTTTGCCAATGGACAATATGATTTATTATTATCAACCACAATAATTGAATCAGGTATAGATATGCCCAGTGTCAACACCATGATAGTTTATCGTTCAGATATGTTTGGTTTGGCCCAACTATATCAGCTCAAGGGGCGCATCGGAAGAGGCAAAAAGCGCGGCTACGCATATTTTACAATTCCGCCCAAACGCAAGCTAACTGCAATTGCCGAGCGCCGTTTAGGCATTTTGCAAGCTCTAGATACTTTGGGAGCAGGTTTCTCTTTAGCTAGCCACGATATGGATATCAGAGGTTCCGGAAACATATTGGGCGAAGAACAATCCGGCCACATCAAAGAAGTCGGCATATCCCTATATCAACATATGTTAGAAGAAGAAATCTTGCGCTTGCGTTCGGGGGTTATTGCTGATGAGCAAAATCACCCAACACAAGATTGGGCTCCTCAAATTACTACTGGCATTCCTATTATGATACCAGAAACTTATGTCAGAGATTTGGGGGTTCGTCTGGGGCTATATAAACGTATTGGCGAACTCGAAAATATTGAAGCTATCGCCGATATGAGAGAAGAATTAGTTGATCGTTTTGGTGCAATTCCCACAGAGGTTGAAAATCTTCTCAAAACCGTAGAAATCAAAATCTTATGTCGTAGCGCCGGTATAGATAAAATAGATGCCGGAGCCAAGGGTATTTTAATCGGTTTGCGAGGCAATAGCTTTGCCAAACCGGAAAAATTGATGAATTTAATCTTATCTTCTTTTGGGCAAATAAAGGTACGTCCGGACCAAAAATTGTTTATAGAAAAAGACTTATCGGAATATTCTCTAAGGGTTGAAACAATCAAAAAATATGTAAGCCAGATTAACAATTTATAAAAAAAAAGAAAAGCACTGCAATCAGTGCCTTTCTTTTTTAGTAGTTTTTCCCATGCTTTCAATCAATGCAATTTCAAACTCTTGTGAGTTCATACCCAGAATAGAACAATAGTAATATAGCCAATTCAAGATATCATAAACATCAATTTTTCGTTTCTGACGTTGCTGAAGATCAAACATCATCAACCATTTTGTTAACCCACATTTTTGTGCTGCAAATTTTCGCAAAACACAGCCGGTTCGCACATCATTATGCAAATTTTTTCCGGCTCCCGACACTGGAAGATAAGAAATAATCCATTGATAAAATTCTGTCTCTTCATTTGCAGATTGTGCTTTTAAAAACTGAGCAGTTTTTTTCACAACATCTGGTGCATTTTTACTGGTTTCATAGATATCGTGCAAAATTCCGATATCAAACAGTTTGTTCTTTTTGGGAGCATAGTTGCCAACAATTTTAGCCATTCCGACTTGTTTCTTGTCTGTGCCATGCAACAGATACATTGATGATACAAACAAAAACACATCCATCAAAGAAAAAGATGTTTTCTTTAGATTTCTAATTTTTTGCTGTAACACAAATTTTTTCCAAAAGTTTCTATGCCACAAAATCAATGTATCTTCGTTTTTTAGATTCATAAATTTTACAATTTTGAGCTCCACCATTTTTCCTATATTTCCATCAGGAAAAGCAGATGGATTTTTCAGCATATTCCACTCTTGGCACAAATAAAAATCATCTTCGCAAAAAGGTTCCGAAGAAAGCAAAGCATTACACTTTAGCTCCAAATCTTCTGGATTATAGTCTGCAATTTCGCAAATTTTTTGCAGTAAATCAATAATAGCAAATTTTCTCATAATTCATATACAATTATAAAAGTTAGAAGCACATACTAATCACATAAAAAAAGAAATCAACAATTTTATTTACAGGCCTAAAAAAATACGCTATTCTGCAATTATAAGGAGCATAATATGCAAAATAGTGCCATACGTTTTTATAATATGAAGGTTCGTTTTATCAAAAATGATAAGATTTTTGAGGAAAATGTTGCCATCAAAAATGTATGGGAAAAAGATGGCAACACCTTTTTTGATATATACTTTTATCGCAATCGCAAATCACATATTTTTGATGCCATGTTTATTCATGACATAACGGATTTAAGCACCGAAAAATATTATAAAAAGCTTGAAGATTTTCTAGTTGATTTTAGGGGGGAGGATATCCAGCCTAATCACGATAAAAATAGCCATATTCAAACTAAAAACAAACTATTTGAAAACATCAAAAGTGAGCTTCTTATTATGGCCTTTTTTGGCAATGTCTGCAAATACCTTTCGCCCATCAAAGAGAAAATAATTTTTGATTATATTTTGCATCAAGAGCCCAGAGCCAAACTGCTTAGCAACCAATATTTGCAAGCATATGTCAGCTCTCTTACTCCTTCAGAAGAAGATTTTTATGAAGCCATCTCCAACTTAGATTGCCGTAGCACCAAAAGAATTACAGAATTGTGCCACGAAATACTAAAAATTGCACAAGCAGACGGACGATTGCACTATCGAGAAAAAGTTTTTTTGGCCGAAATGCTGCAAATCCTTAGAGAAGCTGGCATCAAAGTAAATTTGTGCATATAAAAAAACCTTCTGCTGTTTGAGCAGAAGGTTTTTTTGTTTTTTATATGCTTAGTTGCTAAGAGCAATCTCCACACGACGATTTTGTTCTCTTCCGGCAGCTGTATTGTTAGGTGCAATAGGGTTTGCTGAGCCATATCCAACAACAGAGATTCTGTTGTTGGCAACACCATGCAAATTCAGATAATGAGCCACTGCCTGAGCTCTTTTTTGAGACAAAGGAATATTTATGCTGTCATTTCCGGTGTTGTCAGTATATCCGCTAACCTGTACTTTAGTTTTGTTGTATTCCACAATCACTTTTGATATTGAGTTCAGTACAGGCATAAATGTTGATTTAATAACATCTTTATTTGTATCAAAAGTAATATTTCCCGGCATAATCAAATATACCATTCCGTTAACTTCTTTCACTTGCACACCGGTACCAACCAATTCTTGACGCAACTTTCTGGCTTGCACATCCATATATGCACCTGTTCCGGCACCTGTTGCAGCTCCAACACCTGCACCGATAAGCGCACCTTTTTCGCCTCCAACCAAAGCGCCAATTCCGGCACCTGCCAGAGTTCCAATACCTGTTCCCCAAGCTGTTTTAGACACTTTGCTTTCTCCGGTATAAGGATCTGTTGCACAGGCCGCAAGCAAAGAGGTTGCAATCAAAGTACAAATCAGTGATTTTTTCATTTTCTACTCCTTCAGAAATTTATGTTTTTTTTGTATTTTGCAAAGAAACTTTTGTTAAGTCAAGATTATCATTTATTTTTTATAGATTCTGAACAACTGTTTATAGAGCATAGCAATAATAACCTGCACTCCGATAGCCACACTCAAGGCCACCCTTGGTGATGTATAATCTGCCATCAAACCATACAAATACCCAATGATTGTGACGGCAAATCCACACAAAAAATCAGATAATGAGTGCATCGTCGCTCTCAAACTTTTGTTATATTCTTTTTGTAACAGGGTTGTCTGAGCCGTAACTCCCACACCATAAGACAAATTTGCAAATGCAGATAAAAAAGGGGTGAGGGAGTTATTAATCGCAACAGCAATTCCTCTTACAATTGCAGCTCCCAAAGATGATAAAAATAACAATTGCAAAAAATTAAACCTTCGCACCATTGGCACCAATAAAAAGCTGATATATCCGCTCAAATGCATAATAATCCGTACAATCGTAATTAGGTATGTGGCAATTAATTGAGCATAGTACAAAATTTCATACCTATAAATACTCAGCACCAATCCGGAGTTTAATACTCTCATAGCTGTATAACTGCGTAATTTTTTTCTTTTTAGCAAAAGCCAAAAGCTCTTTTTCATTTGTTCCCATGGTGATAAATTTTCATCAAAATTAGACTTTGGTTCTTTGAACAATGATGTGCAAATAATTAGTCCGATTGTGGGCAAAACAGACAACCAAGCCAACCAGATTAATGGCAGATAAAATGTGACAACAGTAGCACAAATAGCACTCAGCAAAAGTCCAAGCTGATTATAGCTCATCGCCTTTGCATATACTTTATCAAAGAGTTTTTTTCTTCGGAGGTCTGCCATTGTTTCATATAAAAAAGCCGCATCAGTTCCTGTCATAAAAGAAATCCCGACTCCTCTCAATACAGAACCCAAAAACAGCATCCATACCCCGCCACCAACACCGGCAATCGCCCAACATATCATGTTCAAACACAAAAGAACCGCCGATATGCACAAATTTGTTTTGCGTCCATTCCTGTCAGATAACACTCCAAGAGGCACTTCCGATATGCTTTGGGTTAAATTAATTAGTGAATAAGCCAAAATAGCAGTTGTATAAGAATTGCATACTTCTTGAAAATATATCACGGCCAGAGGCGAAAAAAGCCACAAGCCGCTTAACAAATGATAGATATTGAACAGATATATGTTTTTACGCATGTCGATTCTTTTCACAAATTAAATTAGCATACGGCTAAATCTAATCAGTTTATCCTAAAAAACTCTTAACCATCACCAAACTTGACAGGAGTTATTTTTTGTATTAGAAAAACTACTGCTTAAAAATAATTAGATTATATGAATGAGATATTATTAAATGTAGCTATTTGCTACGATTTTGATGGCACATTAGCCCCCGGAAATATGCAAGAATATGGTTTTATGGAAAAACTTCAAATTTCCCCACAAAATTTTTGGCAAAAGACTGATTCTCTTGCAAAAACCAAAGGGGTAGAAAGCAATCTTGCTTATATGTATCAGATGCTCAAGGAAGCTCGTCTCCAAGGCCAATGGATTAGTAGAGAAGATCTTGTCGATTGCGGCAAAAATATTCCTCTTTACACCGGTGTTAACGAGTGGTTCGAACGAATCAATTCATATGCTCTTCAGCTTGGCATATCTGTTGAACACTATCTTCTATCCTCTGGTCTGGAAGAAATTGTAGAAGGAATGCCCATATCAAAGCATTTCAAACGCACATATGCCTGCAATTTTATGTATGAAGACGGTGTTGCCGTTTGGCCCGGACAAGTTGTCAACTTCACCACCAAAACCCAATATCTTTTCAGGATAAGCAAAGGGTGTTTGGATGTAGGCGACAAATCTGTAAACGATCGTACCAAGCCGGAAGATAGAGCTATTCCTTTCAAGCAAATGCTATACATCGGAGATGGAATAACCGATATTCCGAGCATGGCAACACTCAAAAAGTTTGGTGGCTACACAGCAGCGGTATACAATCCCAATCAGCCACATCAATTGCTCACAGCACAAAAGCTGTTGCAGGACAAGAGAGTAGATATCATTGCTCCGACAGATTATTCTGATGGTAGCGCAATAGACAAATATGTAAAACTATTGCTCGCCAAGCTAAAAGCCGATTTTGAACTACAAAACAGTTAGTTTCGCAGCCTCCGCTATTTTTTAGCAGGGGCTGTTTTTTTTGCAAACTTGACAAAATATGTTTTTGTTGTAAAATGCAGTCAACAAACCTAACTATTAATTTTATTTTTATGGAAAATCAGACAGTTCTTATTGTTACAGGCTGCCCCGGTTGTGGAAAAGGTGCTCTTATCGAGTATTTGCAGCAAGAGCTTATTAAGCACAACATTGCATCACCTGAAGAGATTACATACATCTCTACCGGCGACATTCTTAGGGCGGCGATAGCTTCTCAATCAGAGATTGGCCGCAAGGTTGAACAGATTGTCAATTCCGGAGGTTTGGTCTCAGACGAGATTGTAATTTCTCTGGTGCGAGATGTTCTTGTCGGTTGTGAGACAAAAATTATCATCCTCGACGGTTATCCACGCACTCAGGCGCAACTTGATGATCTTCGTCAGATCATTCAAAAGCAGGGGCATTACGTTATTCGCATCAAGAGAAACACTCCCAAAGAAGTTATCCTTGAACGAGTTTTCAAACGTCGTGTTTGCAAAAAATGCCACTGCACACATACCGTAGAAGATCGCAAGTGTCCCAAGTGTGGTGGAGAGTCGGTCATTCGCAAAGATGATGCCAATATCCTCAGGCGCATAGAAGAGTATGAGCAAAACACTGCTTGCTTGTGGGATAAAATGCGGGATATTGCGGATGATACTTTTCTTCTGGATGGAAGAGAAGAGGCTGCGCGTTCTGCCCGTCTTGTGGTACAAGACATCTTATTCTAAACTTAAATACGGCTCCGACCAGAGCCGTATTTTTTTTGTGTTGGTAATACGTTATCAAAAATTTATTTCTATAAATTTGTTATCAAACAATATTTTTTAATGAAAAATAAAACAACCTTTTGTATAATGTAATAAAATTGTTATGAGAAGGTCTTTTATACAAAATGTTATTGCACTTATTAATTAATACTTTGATTGTCGGGTCTGGCTATGGTTTGGTTGCCATGGCTTTTCGTCTGATGTATTCTGTTTCTCCATTTTTTAATATGACTCTCGGTGCTATAGCCACTTTGGGTGCTTATACGGCCTATTGGTTGCTAAACCTTGGTACGCCATTGCCGGTAGTGGTGGTTGCTGCACTGTTGATGAGCGCTTTGTTTTCAAGCTTTTTAGAGATTTGCATTTATACCCCAATGCGCAGTCATGGCGCTTCATCAATGATATTAATGGTGGCATCTTTGGGTGTTTATACGATCTTTGAATCGGTTATTCACTTGATTTTTGGTCCTCAATATCAGACTTTGGGCAACATTAACGGAGCAATCAATGTAAATTTAGGCTTTGCAAATATCCCATTAGTGCAGTTTTTAACCATTATTGCCAATGTTGTGGTCTTTGTTTTCTTAAATTACTTTTTACATCATACATTTACCGGAAAACAAATCAGAGCGGTTAATGATAGCTCTACCTTGGCCAATATAATTGGTATGAAAAACAACCAAATAATCTTGTTGGTGTCGATTTTGACCGGATTTATTCTTGGGTTAGACGGCGTTTTGGTCGGATATGATACCGGAATGGAGCCGACAATGGGCTTTAATTTGTTGTTTAAAGGTATGATTGGTGCAATTATTGGTGGGCTTGCCAACTTGCGCGGGGCTTTCTTTGGAGCACTTTTCTTGGCTTTGGCAGAGAATATAGGAGTTTTGCTGTTTGCATCAGAATGGCGTGATTTGATTGCTTTTGTAATATTTATAACATTTTTATCACTCCGTCCGAAAGGAATTTTTCAAAAAAAGGAGAATAAGTAAATGAAAAAGGGTTTGCTGGGTTTGTTACTTGTTTTGGCCTTAACCGCCTGCGGAGAAAAAACTGAAGCGCCGAATGAAAATAAAAAACCAGTGGTGAAGATAGGAGTTGTCTTTCAGTTGACAGGGGAAGCAACAGAACTAAACAATAATATCTTGCACGCATTGCAATATACATTTAATAAGAAAAACAATAGTAGTTTGGAATATAAACTAATAACCGAAGATAGTGCAGGAAACCCTATAAAAGGTATCTCTGCTGCAAAAAAATTAAAATATGTAGATGATGTAGATGTATTAATTTTATCAATGGTGAATGTATCCAAAGCAGTAGCTAAAGAAATGAAAGGACAAGATGTTTCATTATTTGCTATTGTTCCGGATACATCTATTGCCAATGGCGAAAATGCTTTTACATTCTATGCTGTTAACGACAATTTTATAAAAAAAACAGTTAGCAAACTCAATGAAGGCGACTACAAAAATATTGCTATGGTTGTATCTAATTATGTTAATGCTGAAAAATATGCAGAAGGAATTGAGAAAAATTACACTTCGTCTAATATAACAAAATATTCAATACAAAGTGGTGTCAGAGATTTTAGAGGTGTTATAGAAAAAATTAAAAATCAAAATCATGATTTAATTCTGATGATTGTCAGAATGCCTGAAAGTGATATTTTAATGAAACAATTTAAGGAAGCAAATGTAACAACCCCTATGTTAGGTGTCGAATATTTTGTATTTTCAAATCACAAAGAACTTTATGAAAATATACCTTTTATTGATTCAGCTATTGGAGACAGAGCTATATTAGATGATATTATGCAGCAACTTAATATTAATAACGAGTTTGGTCTGATATACGCTCACGACCTGGCAAATCTTATTATAACAACATACGAATCTTTATATACTAAAAATAAAACAAAACCCACAAATAGCGAGGTTATTAGCCATTTACACAACATGAATGAATATCTAGGTGCTATGGGAAAATATACCGTAACCAAAAACGGAAATTTCGGATCCGGGGCTGTAATTAAGAAAATCATCAACGGACAGCCGGTTGTGGTAGAGGAGTAAAAATAAATTCCCTCTCTTAATTTTAAGAGAGGGTTAGGGTGAGTTTAATAAGATATGAAGTGAAGTCTGTTTAAACTCATCTAGATTTTTAAGCAACTGAAGTTGCAAAAAATCTTATCTTCCCTTAAAATTAAGGGAAGAATAAAATGAAGGGAACTAAGAAATGAAAAAGGTTTTATTGGGTTTGTTACTTGTTTTGGCCTTAACCGCTTGCGGTGACAAAGCAGAAACACCCAAAGAAAACACCAAACCAGTGGTCAAGATAGGAGTGGTTTTGCCTTTGAGTGGTAATAATACCGTGATGGGAGAGTCTTATAAAAATCTTTTTTTAATGCGTTTAGATGAAGTGACTGAAAATTCAAAATTCAAATATGAGATTATTTTTGAAGATGATCAGTTCAATATAAAAAAAGAAATTATTGCAGCACAAAAGCTGATAAATATTGACAATGTTGATGTTGTTTTTACATCCTCTGCCGGCGGAGAAGAGGCCATTGCTGACATCGCACGAGGAAAAAATACGATAGTCTTTTCTAATTTGTGGGATAAAAATTTGCCTAAAAATAATGATTTCTTCTTTAATTATGTCCCAACTCCGGAACAGCATGCCGAAGTTTTGGCACAAGAATTAAAAAGAAGAAACATTAAAAATGTGTCAACTATAATCAACAACCATAAAGGATCTATTCTTTCTATAAATGAATTTAAAAATTATGCCACAAAATATGGAATAAATATTATTGATGAGGAATTAGTAAATTTAGATAATGTCGATTTCTCATTACTTGTAGCAAAAATGAAAGAAAAAAATCCGGAAATTTATGTTACTACACTGTTTCCACCTAGCCTAGACAGATGGAAAACAGCATTAATTAGGCAAAACATTTCGACTCCCATTACTGGAATGGACACATTGGATTATTCAACAAACAAAGAGATGTTTGAAGGAAGTTGGTATGTTTCTGATAGTCTGATAAATGAAGAAATGTCTGAAAAATATAAGCAAAAATTCAAAAAAGAACTGATAATTACCCAAGCATTTTTTGCTTATGCCTCTCTAGACTTGCTGATTGATGTTATAGAACAATATAATGAAAAACCATCAAAACAACAAATTGCATCAGGCTTAATGAATATACATAAAGAAAAAAGTGTAGTAGGTAGCATCAAATGGTCGGCTGAACGCTTACTCGAAGTTAAACCAATAATTAAGCAAATCATCAACGGACAGCCGGTTGTGGTAGAGGAATAAAAAGCAAATTCCCTCTCTTAATTTTAAGAGAGGGTTAGGGTGAGTTTAATAAGATATGAAGAGAAGTCTGTTTAAACTCATCTAGATTTTTAAGCAACTTAAGTTGCAAAAAATCTTATCTTCCCTTAAAATTAAGGGAAGAATAAAATGAAGGGAACTAAGAAATGAAAAAGGTTTTATTGGGTTTGGTGATTGCATTGAGCTTGGTGGCCTGCGGTGACAAAGCAGAAACTCCCAAAGAAAACACCAAACCAGTGGTCAAGATTGGAGTGGTTTTGCCTTTGACAGGTGCTAACTCATATATGGGCAAACAAATGCAAGAAGGATATGGGTTTGTTAGAGAGTATTTGAACCCAGATATCGACTATGAATTGGTGTATTTTGATGATCAACAATCTTCAGCCAAGGCCGCTGTCGGAGTTAAAAAATTGATTGATGTTGATAAAGTTGATGTTTTACTGACCGGAACATCTCAAACCGCTGCTATTGCAGCTGATGCAGCTCAAAATGCTAAAATAATTCATTTAGGAATGTCCAGTGATAACCGTTTTACCGAAAAAGACTATAATTATACCATGGCTCCGGCGGCACAAGATGAAACGGCTGTATTACTAAAACATATGCAGGACATGGGGTATCGTAAGATTGCCTTGCTCACAGCTAATGAAATGTATGGCAATTTGGTTGAAGAAAATGTAAATAAATTGGCTGAAAATTACGGAATGCAAGTTGTTTTTAATGAAAAGTTTAATCTCGGGTCGACAGATTATCGCATTTTGTTGCATAAAGCAGCTCAGGCTAATCCTGATATTTATTTTATAGAAACTTGGCCACCTGAGATTGATATTCTGACTAAACAATTGTTAGAAATTAGCCCTAATGCTAAAATAACTTCACAATACGCATTTTTTATATCGTCTAATCCGGAATTATATAAAGGACGTTTTTGTTTAAATGTCGGAAGTAATGATGAAGTATTTAAAAAAGCGTTTTATCAAAAATATAGCAAAAAGTTGGAACAAATGTCAGCCACTTCTTATGCTCAGCTGGCGTTGATATTAGATATTTTATCAAACAAAGATAAAGATATAAATGAAACAATAGAGAACAACAAAAGTATTTTTGGAAAATTGACCTTAGATGGTCGTTCAATAAGATATTTGCCAATTGTAGAAGTAGTGGAGTAAAAATGCTAGAACTAAAAAATATAACTGCCGGATATGGTAAAAAAATGGTGCTTAGCGATGTTTCTGTTAAGCTTAATGACAACACTATTACCGTTGTTATGGGGCCTAATGGTGCCGGAAAATCGACATTGTTAAAAACAGCCTATGGTTTGATAAAAACCTCATCAGGAGATATTTTGCTTGATGATAAAAAGATTGTCCCGACACCGCAAAAGTTGGTGGAAGCTGGAATATTTATGGTTCCGCAAGGAAAAAGAGTCTTTCGTAAAATGACAGTTATGGAAAACCTTGAGCTTGCAACTCACTTTTGGAAAGATAGGACAATATTCCCCGAACGATTGGAAGAAGTTTTGGCACATTTTCCTGATTTGAGAGAACGTTTGGACGATTTAGCGGGTAATCTATCTGGAGGACAACAGCAAATGGTTGCTTTAGCCAGAGGTCTTTTAAACAAGCCCAAAATGGTGTTTATGGATGAGCCGTCAATCGGTTTGTCACCAAAGCTAATTAACGATACATTCCATAAAATCAAAGAAATAAAAGATGGTCTGGGAACTGCTTTTGTGATTGTAGAACATAACTTGAAAACTTTGCTTCCGCTTACCGATTGGGCCTATATTTTAGACCAAGGCAAAGTGATTTATGACGGCAAGTCTGAAGGTAAAACCCTAGAAAAAATGGTATCCGCGGTGTTTAAGTAAGATAACGTAGGATATTTTCTTGAAAATCAAGTAAAAACAAAGGCTTGCGGCCTAAAATCACAAGCCTGTTCAAATTGGCTGCCTCACATGGATTGTGCGAGCGCTTCGCACTACGCACCCTATCGGGTTGATACGTTCTCGCAAACAAATAAATCGTTTGCTCGAATCCGAACCAAATCGTGGTTCTCATCTCATGTTCTCAGCATAAAAAAAACACCCAATCGGGTGTTTTTTTATTGGCTGCCTCACATGGATTGTGCGAGCGCTTCGCACTACGCACCCTATAGGGTTGACACGTTCTCGCAAACAAATAAATCGTTTGCTCGAATCCGAACCAAATCGTGGTTCTCATCTCATGTTCTCAGCATAAAAAAACACCCAATCGGGTGTTTTTTTATTGGCTGCCTCACATGGATTCGAACCACGATTAACAGAGTCAGAATCTGCTGTCCTACCATTAGACGATGAGGCAATAATATTTTCTAAAAAAAGTGTATATACCAAGCCAAATAAAAAAGCAAATAAAATTTTTCAAAAAATAATATTTTTGCATTTCTATACATACCTGGTTTTGAAATTTGTTTAAATTAATAGACAGACCATATCATTTTATGCTAAAATACCACTCAGATAGGAGTTTTTTGATGAGCAAAAAAATATGCATATTGCTAACAAGCTTAATTCTGTTTGGTTGTGTCTCTTATTATGAGGGATATGAGCAAAGTTATTTGCGCACCCCAAAAAACTCCACATATAGCAGTGGTTTTGGAGGCTATAATTACTACAATTCTCCTCTTCGTATTCGAGGACTTTCTCGAAACGATTTTCGCCAAATGAGCGACAATCCCAGAGGCTATTATAATGCCAAATTTTGGGAGGGAATTGGTCATATCAACCGTTTTGCCATACATAGTTTTTTAAGAACTCTTGCCCAATAACCTTGACAATTGTACCATTGATAATAATTTAAAAACAATCGATAGAGCAGGGGGAAAGTGGTGCAAATAGAGTTTTCTATCACAAACCAAATATTGGAAGTGTTTTTGCGTGGCAACTTTATTCATTTTAATGACGATAATTCTATCGCCAAATTGATGTCTGCGGCTTCTTCAAAAAACATTCGCCAAATTCATATAACAGCATCATCACTTGAGCAGTGGGATACTTCTTTAGCCACAGTTTTATTTAATTTATACAAACTTGCTGCTCACCGGCAAATAGATGTCACCACAAGCAATATGCCATCAAATTTGCAACGTCTTGTTCGCTTGGCCTTATTGGTCAATCGCAAGCCTCCTCAAAACAAAGAAGTCTGTGAATCTTTTTTTGCTTCAGTTGGTAGTCTTACACTTGTTATTCTCGCTAATATCAAAAAAACATTTTTATTCATCATTGATGTTTGGCATTCTATTGAACGTTTATTTTCAGCTCAGGCCACCATGCGCAAAATAGATTGGTTATATGCTTTAGAAGACTGCACATATCGTGCTGTTGGGATAGTTTCTTTGGTTAGTTTTATGGTCGGGCTAATATTAGCTTTTGTTGGCGCCATACAGCTAAAGAGTTTTGGAGCACAGATATACGTTTCCAGTTTGGTTGCCATTGGCATGACACGCATCATGGGAGCAATAATGGTAGGTGTTGTCATGGCCGGAAGAACCGGAGCAGCCTATGCTGCATCAATAGGCAGTATGCAAGTAAACGAAGAAGTAGACGCTCTCAAAACCATGGGTATTTCCAGCACCGATTTTTTAGTTTTGCCACGCATTACAGCTCTTGTATTATCTATGCCTATTCTTACTATTTTAGCGGATTTTATGGGTATATTAGGCGGTTTTGCCGTCGGTGTGCTGACTCTTAATATTCCGCCCGAAGAATACTTGTTATATACTCACAAAGCACTTTCTCTCACAAACTTTTGGGTTGGAATTTTTCATTCGTTTGTTTTTGGGATAATTATATCTTTATGCGGATGCTTTTATGGCATCAATTGCGGCCGCAATGCCGATAGCGTCGGATTTGCCACCACCAAAGCAGTTGTCAGTTCAATTGTGTGGATGATCGTTGCCACGGGTTTTATCACTCTTATTTTTGAGGTATTAGGAATATGATAGCAAAAACACCTCAAATCATTGTCAAAAATCTTACTATTGCTTATGGCGATTTTGTGTTGCTCAAAAAACTCAATTTCAGCATTAATAAGGGTGATATTTTCATCATAATGGGCGGCAGTGGTTGTGGCAAGAGCAGTTTGTTACACGTTTTAACCGGTTTGGTTCCGGCTTCAAAAGGACACATTATCATAGATAACATAGATTTTACTGCCTCTACCAAAGCAGAGCAAGACAAGCTTATGCAACGTTGTGGAATTTTATATCAAAGCGGTGCCTTGTTCAGCTCTATGACATTGGCAGAAAACGTTGCCTTGCCTCTACAGCAATACAGCAACTATTCAGATAAATTTATTCGTGAGTTGGTTGAGTTTAAGCTATCTTTGGTTGGCTTGGCCGGGTTTGGCGATTATTTTCCATCAGAGATTAGCGGAGGCATGAAGAAACGAGCCGGACTTGCCAGAGCGCTTGCCCTAGATCCTTCTATTGTCTATTTTGATGAACCGTCCGCAGGACTAGACCCGGTTAGTTCCAAGCTTTTAGATGATTTAATTTTAGACATAAACCAGAGTTTAGGCACCACTATAGTAATCGTTACGCATGAGTTAGAATCAATTTTCAATATTGGAACCAATTCCATTTTTTTAGACGCCAATATCAAACAAATTGGCGCCAGAGGCAATCCCAAAGAATTACTAAAAAATCCCCCCAATTCGGAGGTTGCTCGATTTTTAACCAGAGGAGGCAAATAATATGCGCAAAGAACCAAACAAAAAACTCATTGGAATATTTATGGTTAGCGGCTTTTTGGTTTTGCTCGCTGTTTTTGCATATTATGTCAAAGAAAAAGTTTTTTCCGAAGATGGCAAAATGATTGTCATGTATTTTGAAGAATCTATAAATGGTCTAAACGTAGGGTCACCTGTTGTATTTAAAGGGGTGCATATAGGCAAGGTTGTATCCATAGACCTCATAGCCGATGCCAAAGATTTAGAGTTTTCGATACCCGTATATGCCAGAGTTGAACCACGCAAAAACGTAGAAGACAGTTCGTTTGACGAGCGAGCAGTGGTATTAGATGAATTAATTGCAAAAGGGTTAAGAGCTCGCTTGGTAACACAAAGTTATCTCACCGGAATGCTAATGATAGAACTAGAACTTTTACCAGGCACCCCCATTCATTTGCACCATAGTCACAAAAAAGACGTTTTAGAAATTCCCACAACTCTTTCTCCAATCGGAGAACTTTCAAAAGGTATTCAAAATTTGCCCATCCAAAAAAGTGTAGCTGAGTTTAACAAATTTTTTGCCACACTCAATGCTGAATTTCCCAAATTTTTACCACAAATAACACGTATGGTAAATCAAATAAATCGTTCCATCTCAGACAAATCAGGAGCCTCTTCGGACACCCTTGCCAATTTTAACCGCACCATGTCCAATATCAGTGATGCCGCTCGTTCCATTCGTAATTTGGCAGATTATTTAGAACGTCATCCGGAATCCGTAATCAAAGGAAAACAAGGAGCCAAATAACATGAAAAAATACATAAAATATTATATACTTTTAGCTCTGTTTGCAGTCTCAGCTTGTGTGGGTGTATCTGCTCCATCACAATTTTATACCATCAACCCTATCAATAACACATTTCAAGCCCAACCGCAGATCAGAGCCAATATTGGTATTGAAGTAGTTAAGATTCCTCAATATCTTGACAAACCGCAAATTGTCACCAGAGATAGCAATCAAGTGGAACTAAACATATCAGAGTTTCATCGTTGGAGTGAGCCATTGGGTGATGCAATGCAAACAGCAATCGCCGATAATCTGAGTGTTTATCTCCCCAATTCTATAGTTAAACCCACATCTTTTCGGCAAGAACAATTTGATTATCTTGTTTGGATAGAAGTCAACCGTTTTGATGCCACTTTTGGGCAAGAAGCCACTCTTAGCGCCTGGTGGAGCATATACAATGGCAAAGGCAAGGTTCTATTGCAGGGACGCACAAACTTGCAACAAAATATCAAAACCACGTATGATGATTTAGCCATCAAATACAGCAACTTAGTAGCACAACTTTCAGCAGAAGTTGCCCAAAAAATCACCAAGCTGAAAAAATAATTTTATTTTTTTCGAACCTTATGATTATAATATTCGTTATAAGGTTTGAAAGGAGACAACAATGGACGATATCTCGCTCATCATAAAAGAAGCCAAACCACTCTATTTTGCACGCAAACGCCGCCGCAATGCTATCAAATCTATCATAGCTACAGTCGCCATAATGTGGGTAGGTGTTTTGGCCTATAATCCTGTTTCTCACAATAGTTACCACTATTATTGGGATACGGAATTTGCTGTTTCAGACACTCCGTCTTGCATAGAAGAGATGGGTCTGCCAACAGATGAATATGGTTTGTTATTAGTTGGATAATATATCATGCAACAAATAATAAAAGAAAACCGTGGGCGAATTAGAGCCATCATCAAAAAACT
This sequence comes from Alphaproteobacteria bacterium, assembly GCA_015062305.1. Classification (GTDB taxonomy): domain Bacteria; phylum Pseudomonadota; class Alphaproteobacteria; order RF32; family CAG-239; genus CAZU01. The sequence goes on along the minus strand of SUUX01000001.1, from coordinate 187,628 downwards.
CACCGGCACCTACAATGAAGATATTGAGCAAGAAGTTTTCATCAAAACATGGAAGAACTTGCCAAACTATCACGAAGAAGGTCGCTTTACGCAGTGGATTAGTCAACTTGCAGCCAATGTTTGTCGAGATTATTTTCGTTCTCGTCAATACAAACAATCTTCATCTGAAGATGGCAATGAAGAGGCTTTGCAAAACATAGCAGGGGCAGAAACTCCGGAGAAGATTATAGACACCAAAACACGTCAAAAAATCATTCTCAAAGCTGTAGACAATCTTCCTGCCAAATATCGCCAAATTGTTATTTGGTACGAGTTTGAAGAACTATCATATGAGCAAATTGCAAACAAAATGCGTTTGCCGGTTGGCACCATCAAGTCCAGATTGCACTCTGCTCGCCAAATATTGGCTGAACGTTTAAAATTTCTGAAAGGAGAATAACATGAAAAAACTATATCCAACAATTATTTGCGCTTCTGTCCTCATGCTTTGCTCTGGTGTTTCTATTGCCAATGAACCCAAGCACCCGACACCGGAAAAACGCATAGAGCATATGCAAAAAATGGAACAAGATTTGGCAAAAAAATTAAATCTTACAGAAGAACAAAAAGCAAAGGCCAAACAAATTAGAGAAGACGGACGAGCCAAAATGAAAGAACATCACCGTCAAATGGAAGAACTACGCAAACAAAACATGGCCGATTTTGAAAATATTCTCACTCCTGAGCAGAAAGAAAACTTTGCCAAGATAAAAGCAGAACACAAAGCAAAGGTTAAAGAACATAAAGGCAAAAGAGGTCCTTGGCATCGCAAATTTTTCCAAGATAAGCATAAGCCAACTTCGGCAGAGGCCAAATAGATATTCTATCTATGCTCAAAAACCTCCTCTTAGGCAAAGAGGAGGTTTAATTTTGTGCAAAAAAAAAGGAGATTGTACACGACAATCTCCGCTAACAAAAAGAAATCATGAAAACGCACTGCTGTCACAGCAGGGAGCTGTCACTACGCCAAGAACCTAAGTAGAATTAGAAATACATGGCAAGTTGAAAAAACTAGAGATACGACCCTTGGCGTTTATCAAAGAGGAGAGGAGTAACCCAGAGTACTCAATCTCCTCAACCAAATTATACGGCTTACTATATAAATTTGGTTATATCTTAAAAAATCAGAGTAGCGTCCCAACCTCATATTACGAAACCGAGAATGTAACAGTGGAGATGGCCGGTGTTCTTTATTTTTTTGACGATATTATGGAAGCGACACCTGTGCAAACGGGAGAGGCTATTCTGATTGAAATAATAAATTCATACTAATTAAATTGTACGAGCAAAATATTGTCAAATTTGTCAAATGTCAATATTTTTTTTACTATTTTTTTTTGGCACTTATCTAACAAAACCTCAGAGTCGGATTATATATGGTTAGAAGCAACAAAATTTTAGGAGAAAACCTATGGTAAAAATTAATATATCCAAGACATCTGGGCGTTTAGGTTCTTGGCACATTGTTGCCGGAGCTATCATGACTGCTCTTGGTGTGTATGTGTGGTTCAACCCTGCCATCAGTTTGTTGGCTCTGGCTTTATATTTAGGGGTTGCATTCATATTTGTCGGTTGCGGTTATTTGCTATATTCTTCCGAGTCGCCATCAACCAAATATTTGTTATTAGCTCTGTTAGATATATTTGTAGGCACAATTTTTGTTATAAATCTTGGGGTTACCGCCGCATCTTTGCCTATAATATTTGCTTTGTGGTGTTTGGCTGTAGGAATCGTGCAGATTGCCGCTTCATATCAGCTGCATCGACTCCGTTTACCATGGAGTTGGAGCCTTGGTTCCGGTGTAATAGGGGTGTTGTTTTCGTTTCTGATATTGGCATATCCGGTTGTTGGTGAGATAACAATCACTGCGTTTATGGGGGCATATATCTTCATATACGGCATCATCGAAATTTGGGAATATCTCACTTATAAAGACCTCAAAAACACTTTTGGTAAAATAAGCTAACTGTTTGATTAATAATAAAAATATGAGTTTTTATTAAAAAACAGTTGATTTTTTTGTTTTTTTGTGATAGAGTGACAAATGTAACGTCAGTAAGACGAACATTGTGTCCACAGTATATGGAGAAAAATCATGTCTAATATTTCTTTGACCGCTTCTATGAGATCTAACCTGCTATCATTGCAGAACACTCAAAGCTTAATGGATACAACGCAAGAGCGTTTGTCCACCGGAAAAAAAGTTAACTCAGCTATCGATAACCCATCATCTTACTACACAGCACAGTCTTTGAACAACCGTGCCAGTGACTTGTCTTCTTTGTTAGACAGCATGGGTCAAGCTATTCAAACTATTAAAGCTGCCGATGAAGGTATCGAAGCTATCACCACATTTGCTCAGCAAGCAAAAGCTATTGCTCAGTCTGCCGCTGATAGTAACGATGGTACAGAGCGTGCTAACTACATGGAACAATTCAACAAGATTATGACCCAAATTGATGAATTGGCAAACGACTCCGGCTATAAAGGTGTAAACCTCTTAAAAGACGGCAACTTGACCGTTAAATTCAGTGAAAATGGATCATCTTTGTCTATTGAAGGTGAAGATGCCACTTCTACAGGCTTAGGTATGGCAGATGGTGAAGATTGGGGTAAAGTTGCAGACGCAACTACCACAGCTCTTGAAGAGTTAAATACAGCAAAAGAAAATCTTAAGACGGCTGAAGGTAATGTTAAAAGTGCTCAAGCTGATTATGATACTGCTGATGCAGCTGGCAAAGCTGCCGCTTTGGAAGCTCTCAACACAGCAAAAGGCGAACTTGTAACTGCTCAAGGCCAATTGAAAGCCAAACAAACTGCTTATGATGAAAAAGTTGCTGCCGATATCGTAGCCGGAAACGGCAAGATTGGCGAATCTATGACCAAAGTAGAGACTGCTATTGCCACCTTGCGTGGTTGGTCTTCTAAATTTGGTAACAACTACTCAATCGTTCAAAACCGTGAAGAGTTTACCGAAAACTTGATTAACGTATTGACCGAAGGTGCCGATAAATTGACCTTGGCCGATATGAACGAAGAATCTGCTAACATGCTTGCTCTTCAAACCAGACAGCAGTTGGCTATTAACTCTTTGTCTTTGGCTTCTCAGGCTGCTCAGTCAGTTCTGAAACTGTTCTAATCTCCACAGGCCAAAGCAAATCCCCGCCTTGCTTGCAGGGCGGGGTTTTTTGTGCAATAATATTGACATCTGAGTGTAATTTTTATATAAAAAAACCGAAAATATACAATTGTTACATAATTTAAAACCCAAAAACACATGCTTTTTTTATTACTGCTTTCTATTATTTTGATTGTCTCATGGCTCACAAATTGTTATTTCAAAGTCAAATGGGGCAGGGAGATATCTCAAAAGGTTTCTCAAATGTCAGTTTCAGAACTCAGAGCAAGAGCTGACTATTTATTTGAAGAAATGGGAAAAAGCTATTCTCCCAAAAAAGAAATTGAGTTCAACATGATGATGCGAGAGCTATATAAACGCAATCACATCTGATAGCTCATTCTAACCACAGCTCACAAAGCTGTGGTTTTTTATAAAAAAAACAACAGCTTGCCACAAAAAAGCAAACTGCTGATTTAAGCATTTTAGTATCTGTATTTATCATTTTTTTTATAGTTGATAACTCCTCTTCTGATAAAAAAAGAAGATACAAAACCGAGTAGGGCGCCAATTTGCCACATGGTGATGCCGCTAATGCCAAAACCGGCCAACGCTGCCAATATGGGTTTGCCCATAATCAGCCCGATAAACCAACCAAAGAAGGCACCATACAAAACCAGAGCAATCATCGCTACAAAAATGAAAAATACATAACACATAAACTCTACAAGCGTTTTCATAATCATATGTTTTTTAGTTTAACAATAATTGAATTTTCAAAGCATTATAAATCACCATTAATCCATATTGTCAAATTAATTTTTTGTATTTGCTATTTTACAATCTTTGCTATATATTCGAACCATATCAATATTGCAAAGGAGAAGATTGTGCAGAATTTTATTGTCGAAGACGGCGCTCAAATTGCCCAAGATGTAAAAATAGGCTATAATTCGATTATCAAATCCGGAGCAAAAATAGGAGCAGGTACAATCATAGGTGATTTTTGCTATATTGATAAAGATGTTTCTATTGGAGAAAACAACTATATAGGAACAGCAGTTCATATTAAAGGCAAAACAACAATCGGCAACAATAACCATATTTTAGACAATACAGTAATCGGTTTGTCTGGCAAGCATATTGGTTACCATTTTTATCAGGGTAAGGTAATCATTGGCAACAATAACTTTATCAACAATAATTGTTCAATAGATTGTGGTAATAATCACTTGTCTGATTCTCATCCGGAGTTGTTGGCTTATTCTTTGGTTGATGCTCCCAGCGCCGAAAATGAAGATGCAACCATCATAGGCAATAGATGTTATATCCTAAACAATGTTATAATCCACCACAACTGCCGCGTAGGCTTAGGTGATTTGCCGGATAGCAACGATCCCTATGATACGGTTATTTGCTCTGGTTGCTGCCTAAACGGCTTTGTTCAAGTTAGAAAAGGAGCCGAGCTTAGTAGTGGAACATATATAAGAGAATTTTCTTCATTGGGAGAGGGGTGCTTCACATCTATGATGTCGCACATCGTCAAAGACGTTGCTCCTTTTTGCAATATCCTAAAAAACAAAAACATCGGAACAATAGAACGATTGGTAACCAAATTCAGATGCTCTACAAATGATGTAGAAAAGCTAAGAAGCAATTTTTCTTCCAAAAGAAGCGGAATTCTAAAAATTTATTAGACTAAGATTTGCAAAAATCACGAAATACATCTGTCTTATATCCACCTATCAAATACAACAAAACCCCACCATAAAGGTAGGGTTTTATTCTATCTGGTCGGGACGAGAGGATTTGAACCTCCGACTTCATGCACCCCATGCATGCGCTCTACCAGGCTGAACTACGTCCCGAATAATAATACTCATTTTGTTTTTTCAAGTTTGTCGAAAGGGTTCTTACCAAGAGCAACACCATATCTAGCTACGTCGCACCCCCAACTCAACAACTTCACCATAGCCAAGCAAACTGCATGTATAAAATTATTTATTACCGCTCAATTGCTCAACAATAGTTGCTATCTTTATCAAGACAAGAGGGAATTTAGCACACTATTTTTTTTATGCAATAGATTTTTCACAAATTAATAGTGTTTTTTGCCATAACACAAAAAGCCCCGACAAAACGGGGCTGTATTTATAATGGCATTTATATTAACCAAACAAGTCAAGCACAATACTCACATTTTGGATAACAGAAACTACTATTGTTTAGATTTCTCCAAAGCAGAAGCCAATTCTTGTTTCATATTTTCCAATTGTTTTTGCAACGAAGATATCAATTCATGAGAGCTTGCGTCTAACTCCATTTTTGGAGCTTCAAAAAAATCTTTCTGAATTTCTTCTCCAACCAGATTCTTCACCCCTTTTTCTTTGAAAAGACGTTGTACACCTTCAATTGTATAACGTTTTTCATAAAGGTAGTGTTTAATTGTTTTTACCAATTCAACATCATCGGGACGATAATAACGACGTCCACCACTACGTTTCATCGGTTTTATTTGTGTAAATTTAGTTTCCCAAAATCTCAGCACATGAGTTGCAACATCCAACTCATCGGCAACCTCTGCAATTGTTCTAAAGGCAGCCTTGCTTTTATTTATCACAACCATAGGAAGCAACCTTAGGCGTTAATAGATTTACGCATAGTTTGAGATGGCTTAAAAGAAATCACACGACGAGAAGAAATCACTGCTTCTACGCCTGTTTTAGGATTGCGGCCAGAACGCTCTTTTTTGTCACGCAAAGAAAAAGTTCCAAAAGAAGAAAGCTTTACATCATTACCTTTACTGAGTTCATTAACGATTTCATCCAAAATCATATCCAAAATCTCACCAGAATCTTTTCTGGACAATCCAATTTCTTGATACAAATATTCAGCAACATCAGCACGAGTAATAGTTTTCATCTTAATCCTCATAATTAAATTTTATAATCATTCAAACAACTAGTGGATTTCTATACCAAAAAAACATTGCTTGCAAGAGCTAATCCACAATTTTTTATGTAATTTTTTATATACGAACGACTATACCGCCCCAAGTAAAACCAGCCCCCATAGAAGTCAATACAACCAAATCACCTTTTTTAATTGTGCTATCTTCCATTTTTTCAGACAAAGCCAATGGAATAGACGCAGCAGAAGTATTACCATGACCGGCAATATTCACAATCACTTTTTCTTCCGGCAATTCCAATTTTTTGCCCACTCCCTCAATAATACGAATATTAGCTTGGTGAGGTAGTAAAAAGTCTATATCTTCAGCCGTAATTCCGGCAATTTTCATGGCTTCTTCTGCACCTTGAGCCAAGGCACCGATAGCATATTTAAATACCTCTTTGCCATCCATCATTACAAAACCGGCATTTTGAGAAACCGAAACACCGCCAGTTGTACGCAAATTATCAAAATGCGCACCATCTGAATATATTTTAGAAGCCAAGATACCTGTGTCTGTTGCATCACCTTTACCTTCACAAGCTCTAATCACAACAGCTCCGGCACCATCACCAAACAATACACAAGTATTTCTATCTGTCCAATCTGTAATTTTAGAAAGAGTTTCCGCTCCAATAACCAGGGCTGTTTTAATTTGTCCCAATCGAACCATATTGTCAGCCATTGTTAGAGCATATACAAAACCGGAGCAGGCAGCAGACAAATCAAAAGCTGGTGTTCCAGATTTCACACCCAACATATTTGCTACTTTTATCGCTGTCGCTGGAGTAGTGTAGTCGGGAGTAACCGTTGCCAACACAACCAAATCAATGTCTTCAGCTGATATGTTAGCATTTTTAATAGCCATCATAGCTGCTTTGTAAGACAAATCTGAGTTCACCTCTGTCTCCACAACGCAACGAGCCTTAATTCCCGTACGAGTAGTAATCCACTCATCATTTGTATCTACAATTTTGGCCATATCATCATTGGTCAAAACCTTTTTGGGAGTGTAATGCCCGTGTCCTATAATTTCTGATCTAATATACGTCATAAATAGCTTCCTGAGATAGTTCATCAAGGTCAATTTTTTCAATTTCTTCACGAATTGAAGGAACAAAATTTTGGCGTACCAACATGGCCGCATTTCCTACAGCCACAGAGAAACCCAAAGCATCTGTACCGCCATGGCTCTTCACAGATAATCCGTTTAAGCCAACAAACATTGCTCCATTATACAGACGTGGATCCATTGTCTTTTTAATTTTCAAAATCACACCCATCATAAAAGGCAGACCCAATTTGGCCAAAAAAGATCCTTTGATTGCATCTTTTACCATTCTTATAACCAAACGAGCAGTTCCTTCTGTTGCCTTAAGAGCTATATTACCCGTAAAACCATCTGCTACAATAACATCAGCCACTCCGTTTGGAATCTCATGTGGCTCGATATAGCCTCTAAAATCAAGATTCATTTTTGAATTCTTAATCATCTGAGCGGCTTGTCTAATCTCTTCTTTGCCTTTCATTTCTTCTGTGCCAATATTCAGCAAAGCAACCTTGGGTTTTGTTATTCCCAATGCATGTCGAGCCAAAATATCACCCATCAATGCAAATTCAGCCAAATTTATTGCGCTGCATTCTGTATTTGCGCCCAAGTCCAACATCACATAACGACCTGTACGATGAGGCATAATACTAACGATTGCCGGACGATGAATTTTTGTAATGGTTTTCAGTACCATTTTTGATATTGCCATCAATGCACCGGTGTTTCCCGCAGAAACCACCGCCTGAGCTTCACCTTTGCGCACGGCATCAATAGCCATATACATACTAGTATTTCGATTGCGAATCACTTGTGATGGTTTATCTTCATTATGCACCATCTCCGGAGTATGTCTAAACTCACAAACTTTCTTCAAATCAGGATGTTGGTTTAAAATAGGGGTAACTTTAGCATCGTCACCAAACAACAAAAAACGAATATCAGGATTTTTTTTGGCAGCAATAGCCAAACCTTCAATCACGACTCGAGGAGATTTATCTCCACCCATCGCATCAACAGAAATAACCAGATTATTCATAGGCAAAGTCGGCTCCAATTCGACAGGTTAAAAATACAATAAGCCCCAGAAACAGATTCTGAGGCTTTTATTTCAAAAAAATTTATTCAGCATCAGCTGCTTTTTTTGATACCACTTCACGGCCATCATATTGACCACATTTTGGGCAAACATTATGAGGTTTTTTCAACTCACCGCAATTTGGGCATTCCATATAGGAGTTTGCTGTCAAAGCATCGTGAGAACGACGCATATTACGACGAGAAGGTGTAGTTTTCTTTTTAGGTGTAGCCATTGTCTTATACTCTAAAATTAGTGTTACATTAATAAATTCTTGACATTCATAACCTATTTAGTTTTTAAAATCAACTAAATAAAATGTCTTTTTTGCGAAATTCTGAACTTCTTTTACTCAATATTTTATACTTTTGCAAGGTTTTTTTGCAACAAAAGAGCAAATACCGCACAAATAATCTATTTTTTTAAATTTGCCAGAGCTGCAAAGGGATTCGTTTTTTTGGTTGTTTCTTCATCAAATTCAGATTCAAAAGCAAAAACCTCGCCTTCTTTTCTGGGGAAGTCATCCAAAACCAAAGCCAATTGTTCCATTGCAATATCAGCCAAATCTATTTGTCCGTTTTTAATAACATCTGGTTCGTCATCATCAAAATCGAACTCCATTTCTTTGAGTTCTTCCTCTGTTAGCTCTGTATCAAAAACAATTTCAAAATTCGGAGTATATGTTTTTATAAATTTCTCCAAAGAGATTACGCTGGTTTCTTCCACATCGGCAACCAGAGATCCTTTAATGTTTATTTTGTGATTTTTTCGCAAAAAACTCACCTCAATATCGCTCTCAAAACGCAAAATATTATCCAATTTCAGCACTTCTGCCACATATTTTAACTGTTCACTTGAGGCTTTTAACTGATATTTTTTGCTTCCGCTTCCCATATCTTCCACTTTTAGTGGATAAGAAAAAAGATTTTGCATTCATACTTTCCTTATGTTATAAGAGGTATTAATTTAATTAAGAATTTAACTTCAAGGATAAATATATGTCAACTGTCAAAATGCTATTTTTTGCACTATTACTGGTGTTTACCACAGCTTGTTCAACTGTCAAGACGGATGAATGGTTTGTATCTCACAATGGCAATATGCCTACAGAAGAAAGAATATCACAAATTTCTAAAGGCGATTCTCAAGATAAAGTATTAGATATTTTGGGAGCGCCTTCTAGTATTATATCTTTAGATAGAAATACGTGGATATATATGTCTTCAGACATCAAAAGAGTTGCTTTTTTTGCGCCCAAAGAAGTTAATAGAGATGTCTTGACTATTCGCTTTGACAGCAACGGCAAAGTAAGCGAGATATCTCGCCATGATAACCAAAAAGGCGAAGAAGTTGTATTCCATTCTGATGAAACAGAGGCTCCTGGACAAGAGCCGGGGTTCTTCCGCAAATATTTTGGTGGAGTAGGGCAATATAATCCACTTGGCGGAATTGGAGGAGATTCTTCTTATTAAACACAAAAAAGAAACCGCTGAAATGCGGTTTCTTTTTTTTTACATTATAAAATATTGAATATATACATAAGCTGTTGCCAGTAAAACCGTCAGCAAAGTGATTGGGATAGACCATTTCATAAAACCCAAGAAGCTAATCGGGCTACCATGTCTTGCGGCCATTCCTGCAACAATCACATTTGCCGACGCTCCAATCAGTGTTGCATTACCACCAAAGCAAGCACCAAGAGACAAGGCCCACCATACCGGCATCATAATTTCTCTACCGCCCAAAGCAACCTCCATAGATTTAATCATCGGTATCATAGTCGCCACAAATGGTATATTGTCTATTGCGCCAGAAACAACTGCCGAAACCCAAATTATCAACAAACTTGCTTTGCTGATGCTTCCTTCTGTAAATTCAATAAATTTGCTTCCCAGCATTGTTAAAACACCGGTAACTTCAAGCCCATATACAATAACAAACAATCCTGCAAAAAAGAATATAGTTGTCCAGTCTACAATAGCAAATATTTGCTCAACCTTATGATCTCTATTATCGTGGTCCAGCCCCAAAGTATATAACAACAACAAAACAGCACCGCCTGCCATTGCAATAGTGCCATTGGCAATATGAAAATGCTCAGCACTGATAAAGCCCACAATCACCAAAAACAACACACTTAAAGATTTAACCAACAAAGAGCTGTCTTTAATGCTATCTGATTCTCTCATCATCATAATTTTATTTTTTCTTTGTTCTGTAGAAACCAATCTTTTGCCAAAGAAAAAGTCAAATATTCCAACCACAAAGACCATACACAATAGCACAATTGGTGTAAGTTCTTTCATAAAATCCATAAAAGACAAATTGAGGGCAGAACCAATCAATATATTTGGCGGATCACCAATAAGGGTAGCGGTACCACCGATATTAGAAGCAAAAATTTCTACCAACAAAAACGGATATACCGGCACACCAAGTTTTTTTGTAATTTGAAACGTAACCGGAACAATAAGCAAAACGGTGGTAACATTGTCCAAAAAAGCAGAGAAAATAGCTGTAACGACAGCCAATACCATTAATATTCCTCTGGGATTTGCGTGTACTTTTTTTGCAGACCAAATTGCCACATATTGAAACACACCGGTTTTTTCACAAATCCCTACAATCATCATCATTCCAATCAGTAGGGCCAAAGTGTTGAAATCTATTCCTGCAAAAGCTTGTGCTTGAGTCAAGATTCCGGCAAAAATCATCACCGAGGCACCAAGCAAAGCAACAACCGCTCTGTTCAATTTTTCAGTAAACAAAATGGTATAAGCAATAACCATAATTGCGGCAGCCACAATTTTGGCATCCATTCCCCATACCAAAGTAGGAATATTTGCTAATTCTGCACCATGCATCAGTCTATACCTCTTTTAATATCAATACTTGCCTAAATATAGTCATCAATTTTCTAATATTGTATTAAGAGAGCTAAGTTTTTTTGTTAAAATAGGTATGTATCAGTTTTTTCTAATGTGGTTTATTATTCCGTAAAGCGTGTTTAATTCTTGTTCAGTGAGCTGGTTGCGTGTAAACACATTTCGCAAATTAATAACCAGTTTCTCTCTTTTTTCATCGTCTTTAAAGTTTCCGCAGTCGGCCACAAGCCCTTCTAAAAAAGAGCAAAATTTAAATATTTTTTCTTTGGTAGCCGGTGTTGTGTTGTTTGTCACAAATTCATCTTTTTTACATTCTGTCTGTGTTTTATAAAATTCATATCCAACCAACAGAACGGCTTGTGACAGATTAAGAGAGCAATGTTTGGGGTTTAGGGGAATGTTCACAATAGCATCTGCAAGACACACATCTTTATTATTTAACCCACACCGTTCTGGGCCAAACATAATGCCACAGAACATTCCTGCTTTTATTTTTTCAGCCATCAATTTAGCAGCATTTTCTGCTCCTAAAACTGTTTTAGTCTGATCCCTGTGCCTGGCTGTTGTGGCCACTACCCATTGCAAGTTTGCCAAAGCCTCTTCCGTAGAGGTAAATACTTTTGCATTGTATAGTATTTCTTCAGCATTCGATGATGCAGATATTGCTTTGTCAGACAAATGGTTTTCTCTGGGGTTTACCAATCTAAGCTCACTCAAACCACAATTCATCATTGCTCTTGCTGTCATACCAACATTTTCAGCCAATTGTGGTTCAACTAAAATCACGCAAGGGGCGCTATTGTTCATTTTCTGTCTCTGTGTTATTTGTTTGTTTGTCTTTTTCAGTTTCATCAAAAGGTGCATTCATATATTCCAATGCCATGCTTCGTAAATAGTTGTGAAATTCGAGGTTGTTTTTAGTATTTGGTTTTGATTTTTGATATTTTACTTGCTCATGAGAAGGCAACAACATATTTTCCTGTCGAACTTTAGTTTCTTGCAAATTGTTTAGTGTTTCTGCTAATAACTGTTTTTCTGCATTTGTTGAGTGCAATGTGGTGTCTCTCAAGGTTTTCATAACTCTTTTTCTGCTTTCAAGCTTTTGCTTAGAAGTTATTTCTGCCGGTTGAGGTTGTTGTGTCTCCACTGATGCTACCTCGGCATTGGATGAGACCACATTTTCTGTTTTTGCAGAAGTCGCCATTGTCAAAAACAATGTCGTAAAAGAAAATAAAATAATCTTTTTCATTTTCGCCTTTGCCTTATTAGTCAGTTGATAAAATATCAATACTATTAAACAATACGTTTTCCATATCCAAACCGGATTGATCTTCTACAATATCTATCATGCCAGAAAACATTGTATCAAAGGGATTATTTTGATGCCCCAGTCCATTATAAGCATCTCGTAAACGTCTGGCATAGTTTTGGGGCAGATCCATAATCTTTTGGTCATAGCTCTGAGGTATTTTGTATCCCAAATTGCGCAAGTGCTGTGTAGCAACCAACATATTGTGTCTGTTTACCTCAGGTGCAATCATTTCTTGCCCCATAGCATCTCCAAAGGTTGTTGCCTCTCCGATATAGTTCAACTTTCCATGATGACCGCTTCCACGCCAAGTCTTTATGCCACTTTTATCTCTGGCTCTTGCCCACGGGTCAACAGGCAAAATGTCTCCACCGTTTGCTGTATTTTGATACACCGGAGCTTGTGTAACATCTGTGTTTGCCACATTGTCTCCCATATATCCATCATTAGGAGAAATATCCCATGGATTCGCAGGTAATTGGGCAACAGCATTTGCTGTCATAAGCAAAACTGCGGCAGAAGTCCATACAAACGCACTCTTTTTCATGTTGCCCTCCTAACATTGCTTTATTACTTTATAATACCACAAAATTTAACATATTAATAGTTACAAAATTGTTAAATCGCAGTTATTGTCTCTTGTTTTGTGTTTTTTTAATTGAGAGTAGTTCTTTTTCCAATTCTAACAACTTACACTCAATCGGGTCTTTATCTGTTGCACAAACGCCATAAGCTGTAAACCTTTTGCTTTTGTCTTCTTGTTTGATTGCTTCATGTGCCGGCACGCCAACCACAGTTTTTCCTCGGTTTACGTCATGTAAAACAACAGCATTTGCGCCAATTTTACTATCGTCTTCTATTGTTATTGGACCCAATATTTGTGCTCCGGCTCCAATCACTACATTGTTTCCGATAGTAGGGTGTCTTTTAGTCTTGTTCTTTCCGTTTTTTCCAAAAACAGCCACGCCTCCGAGGGTCACGCCATGATATAATGTTACATTGTTACCGATTTCTGTTGTTTCTCCGATAACAACCCCCATTCCATGGTCTATGCAAAAGCCTTTCCCGATTCGGGCGGCAGGGTGTATCTCTACACCGGTCAAAAATCTGGCTATCTGTGACAAGATTCTGGCGGTTAATTTAAGGTTGTGTTTCCAAAGCCAGTGACAGCCTCTATATGCAATAATTGCTTGCAATCCGGCCGAACATAGCAACGCCTCCAATCTGGAGCTGGTGGCAGGGTCTCTGGCAATCATGGCATCTATGTCATTAAGAATTATCTTGAATTTTGATTTCATTTTGTGTTACATTCCTCAAAACATTAATGATTTATATAGCTTTTATAATATATAATACAAAAAAGTTCTAAATTTAGGTTAAAAATAAAATGACAGAAGTATTGTTTAATGGCCACGCAGGTCGATTAGAGGGAAGATATCACCAAAGTGAAATTCCCGGAGCTCCAATAGCTCTTATTTTGCATCCGCATCCGCAATATGGCGGTACAATGAACAATAAAGTAGTATATACTTTGTTCAGTTGCTTTCAAAACTTAGGGTTTTCTGTGTTGCGTTTCAATTTTCGCAGTGTGGGAAGATCTCAAGGTGAGTTTGAAGATGGTCCCGGAGAATTATCAGATGCAACTGTTGCTCTGGATTGGTTGCAATCTGTGAATCCCGATGCTCGCCAATGTTGGATTGCTGGCTATTCTTTTGGAGCATGGATTGGTTTGCAACTTTTGATGCGTCGTCCAGATATCAATAATTTTGTTGCAGTATCTCCTCCGGCAAACGAAAAAGATTTTTCATTTTTGGCTCCTTGTCCGGCTTGTGGTCTCATCACTCAAGGGTGTATAGATGATATCGTGGTTCCAGATAGCGTAACAACATTGGTAAGTCGCTTAAACACCCAAAGAAATGTTACTGTTGACTATGCAATGATAGAAGATGCCGACCATATGTACAACAATCATTTGGTTGAACTATACAAAATAGTTGGACACTACGTTATAGATGCCATGAAGAAAAAAGGACCTGCCAAAAAGCGCCGTGGTCGCCGCAAAAAATCGGAGTTAGAAGAAAATCAAGAAGAAACATTGCTTTTAGAAAATGATTCCGATGAAATAAATGATTTTGAAGATGATGCATCTTTTAATGATGAATAGATAATAAAAACTCCTCATTAGAGGAGTTTTTTTAATATGAAAACTCTAATCGCGCTAGAAAGATTGTTATTATCTCTGGTAGCGTCAATTTCTGTTACCAATTCATTGATGCTTTTCTTTTCATGTGCGGCTATTTTTTTTAATTCATCATAAAACTCATCTTCCAGGCAAATGCTTGTCTGATGTCTGCCGGCAATTATAACGGAAATCTTACGCATGTTTTTTCTTATATTCTTCAATAGATACCACAATAGCCTCTTGTTTTTCTTTTTTGTTGTCTGTACAAGATTGATCTTTTTCAGGGGTGTTTATTTCGGTGGTGTTTATAAATATTTCATCACTAACCCCAAAGCTGAGTGCAAATTTTGCATGAGGGTCTGCAAAATAACTGATTGAATCATAGGGAATACGCAATGTTTGAGGAATACCACCAAAGCTCAAATCAACTTCAAAATAAGTAGACCCGATCATCAAGTTTGCAAATTGATGTTGTAAAACAATAGTCATTTCTTCAGGGTACTGATTCAACAAATGAGCAGATACTCTGGCGTTTGGGTGGTTTGTCTTAAAAGTGATATAAAAATGATGTTCTCCTGGCAATCCCTCATCGGCAGCAATTTTAAGAGCCTCTACCACCACATATTTGAGTGATTTTTCAACCAATTTATCATAATTAATTTCCATATCATTCATCACTTTATTCCTCTTTATAAAAAGGGGGACTTTCCTGTTGCTGGGCAAGTCCCGACAGCCCCACTTTAGGCTAACCAAAGCCAAAAGGATTTAAGTTTGTTGCGACTACCAATTAGGCAGCAATTGCAACAGGTGCTACGTTATTATCGTTAGCATTCATTTAAATTTGAACCGATAACGGTGGTATCTCACCGAACACAGCTTTCCCATCTTTACTGATACCTGTCAATCCTATGTCACCCCCATGAGAACATAACTCATATATCTGCGGCTTTGTATTGGTGGAGGTGCCGGGTACTGCCCCCGGGTCCAAATATCCTATTTCATAGAGCCTCTAGTGTCATATTCAGATTTCTCTGACCCCAACAATATAAACATTGTTTAGGTATTTTGCAAGCAAGAAAATATTATGCCATTTTTTATCATATAATAAATTGCTGATTTTGATTGCTTTTGTTGGGCAAAGGTATATACATAATTTCAATACAATAGCAAAATAGGATTAAAATATGACCAAAATTGCAGTCTGGTGTCGCCATAATAGTGACAATATAATTGGAATAGGCCCCAAAATTCCATGGCATATTCCATCAGATTTCAGGCGCTTTCGCAAAATTACCGAGGGGGAGGTGCTTGTAGTTGGCCAGACCACATATGAGAGTTTTCCCAATCGGACTTTGCCCAACAGAGATATTCATATCTTAACCCTTGCTCCGGAATATGAGGTTAGCGATAAAAACCGCCATTTTGTTCACCACAATATTAAAGACTTCAAAGATTATGAGGGAAACTTATATATTTGTGGTGGTGCTACGATTTATAAGTTGTTTATGAGTTCTGGAAGCAGCTTGTTGCCTGATGTCATTGTTGATAGCAAATATATGGGAGAACTAGATGCTTTGGAGGGCAACAAGATAGATATAACTCCATGTATTGAATTGATGGAGAAGAATTATAAAAAAATTACTCCGGATTATGAGCAAGAAAATGTATTGACTTCGCTTTGGGTAAAAAAAGGCGAGTTTGTGGATCAAGAAATCTTAAAGAAAATTATTAATATAATTAGTGTAAACAACTGAAAAAAGAGAGAAAATTATGAAACAGTACTTGGAAGTCTTAAAAGACATTATGGAAAATGGGCAAGATGCAGATAATCGTACCGGCATTTATGCTCGCAAGGTTTTTGGCCGTCAGATGCGCTTTGATTTGCGCAAAGGCTTTCCTTTGGTAACCACCAAAAAGGTGTTTCTCAAAGGAATTATCCACGAGTTGATTTGGTTGCTGTCCGGCAACACCAATATCAAATACCTAACGGATAACAATGTTCATATTTGGGATGAATGGGCCGATGCTGAGGGCAATTTGGGGCCGGTCTATGGCGCACAGTGGCGCAATTTCAATGGTCAAGGCATTGACCAGATAACAGATGTAATTGAGCGGATAAAGAACAACCCCCAAGATCGCCGCTTGATTGTTAGCGCTTGGAATCCGGCACAAATTGACCAAATGGCGTTGCCTCCGTGTCACGCATTTTTTCAATTTGATGTTACTCCCGATGGCTATCTCAACTGTCAACTTTATCAGCGCAGTTGCGATATGTTTTTAGGTGTTCCGTTCAATATTGCTTCATATTCACTGCTCACTATGATGATTGCTCAGGTTTGCGGTCTCAAAGCCGGTGAATTTGTACACACCTTGGGCAACGCTCATGTTTATAGCAATCACTTTGAACAGGTACAAACTCAGTTGACCAGAGAGCCATATCCATTGCCAAAGATGTTGCTTAACCCAGAGGTTAAGAATATTTTTGATTTTAAATATGAAGACTTTGAGCTGGTTGATTATCAGTGTCACGGCAAATTGACTGGAGCTGTAGCTGTCTAGTGTATCTTTTTTAGAGCTATGCTCGGGTTTGACTATATTGTCATCCCGAGCTTAGTTCTTTTTTCTAATCACTAACAATCAATGGGCAATAACTGACAAAACCGAGGAATAAAATGCAAATTATCAAAACAGATGTAAAATTTACTAAATTATCACATTATGTAGAAAATCCGGCAAATCTGACTTATGCAACAGAAGGATCAGCCTGTTTTGATATTTGCGCAGCTATAGACAAGCCCATAACAATCAATTGCGGAGAACACATTGGAATTCCAACAGGATTAAAAATTGCGGCAGAGGCTCCATTGTGGTTTCGTATAAATTCTCGCAGCGGTTTGGCAATCAAGCATGGTATAATCACCATTGCCGGCATTATTGATACCGATTATAGAGGGGAATGGGTTGTTGGTCTGCTCAACACAAATGGCGAAAATAGTGGCAAAACATACACCATTTATCCCGGAGACAAAATAGCTCAGGTTGAGCTTCCGTTTCCATACAAAGCAAATTTTATAGAAATTAGCAACGAAGATTTTTCTGCGCTGGACACCGAAAGAGGCAATAAAGGATTTGGCTCTAGTGGTCGTTGATTCTGAGCAAAAAAAGTGGGGCCCATACCGTCACGGCGGAACCCCTGATACACAAGTAAAGTAAAGAACGCAGACAGTTGGTGCTGTCCGTATATCAAAGCTAAGCAGGGTAACCCAAAAACCTGCCTAGCTATATTAGGTAGAAGGGAATCAACTACGGCCGAAGCGGTAGTTTATCCCTCTGTTAGGTACTGGAGCCAAACGAGCTGTTTACTTTGGCAGATGTAAAACTTAATACTTTTTTTGTGTTTAGCTCCAGTGTATCTAAAAAAAGCTCCTGCGCCATGAAGTTATGAAGAACTTAGTTGTCAGAGAAGTTGTATCTGACGCAGAAGCTATTTAAGAACCGGATATGAATAAGTTACACACAGCACAGACACGTTTTTTATGTATCGTGGAATCTCATATCCGGTGTTAATAATCGTGATAATAGCTTTTTTGTGAAACTATATAAACATATTTACGAAATTTTGTCAATATTTTTTTTAATATTTTTTTAAATAAAAAAAAGAGGAAATTAACTCGTAATTTCCTCTTGCCTAAAAAGGCGGTTAACATTGAGACAGTAGGTTTGCTTTGGCAGCTTGCAAACCATTCGATGCACTGTGTAGTTGAAAGATGTCAGAGAAGTTACATTTTTTTTATGGTAGATCACAACATACACAGTGCAAGATAAAAGGGAAGGGCATCTTTCAGGCCATGAAGTTGATACCGTTCCCCACCAGAAAATCAATCTAAACCCCTCAATTGCTCTGGTTTATATCAAAAAAATCAGAGGTGCATCCTAATCTCTCCAGTATAGTAGCCTATGGTTAGTAGTTTTAAGGTGGAGAATATTTTTTTTCACACGAAGCTAGGAGCGGCGCCTCTGATTGTATAATTCATACAGAAAAATAAAATATTGACGTGACAATATAGCCAAAAATGACAAATGTCAATATTTTTTTTCTATTTTTCTGAAAAAATATTGTTGTTTTTTATTTTTAGAGGCAAAAGTTCTTTATAGTTTATATTGCTCTTCCACAAAGCTCTTCCCAAGCTATAAGTGCCATCTTTAGAAAGCTCGTTATTATAATAATTTTCATTTATTTCTAACTCATTTTCATTGATATTAACATATATCAAACCACAAAAAGATAAATATATCATTGCATATACGGTTCTCTTAAACCAATGAGGGCTAGGGACCTGAACAAACAAATATTTGTCAAATGTACGCACCACAAGCCTGGTTATTAGCAACAACCCTACAATATATGCAGCAAAAAGATAGTTTTGAGTAATATCACTCGCCACTTCTCTCATATCTAACAAATATTCGATTGCCGTCATATTAAAAGCTGCCGAAAATTTATTCCAAAACACCAAAGACATTGTTTCTTCAAACAGATTATAAAACACAAATATTCCAAAAATAGCTTTTGTAATATTTTTATCAATCTGCGTGTTTATTTTCTTTGCAGGCATCAGCCACAGATACAGCACATACGGCACCATTATAAATATGAAAGAAATTGTAGTTGTTTTTAGCAAAATACCCACCGTTTTGGTCATGGGCATAATTGCCCAATCAACATAGCTGCGTTCCACCGACAACAAAAGAGCAAGTGTCACAAATTCCACCAAAACCGACACCACAAAAAATGGAGCTAAACGTCGTATCAAAAAATAATTCATCTTGCCCTCAAATAATCAATCTTTATTTCATCCAAGCTAAAGTAGTTTTCAAAATATTACAACGCAAATATTCAATTTTTCCCATACAATAGAACTTGGGGGTAAACAGCTAAAAAAGTTGCAATATTTTGTACAAAGTCTAAAATTCCAAACGGAGGTATATTATGATAAAAATGATAATTAAATCAAATGCTTTATGGTTGATGCTATTTTTGATAACGGGAGGATTCATTAGCCTGCTCACAAAGTATGAATTGTTGTGGGATTTTGCCAATTATCATTACTATAATCCATGGGCTTTTTTAAACGATCGTCTGATGTATGACATTATTCCTGCGGGTGTTAACACTTTTCTCAACCCGCTTGTAGATATCCCTCTGTATTTGCTAATTCAAAATTTTAATGATTATCCTAATTTTATAACCTTTTTGCAAGGTATGTGGAGCGGTGCCGCTGCTTTTGCCTTTTGGTTGTTTGTAAAGAATTATTTTAATATTTCTGACATCAAAGGTTTGTCTTTGGCAATTCTTGCCTTAGCAATAGGCACCACCTCTTGGGCTTTTTTCATGCAAATAGGCACCAGCACCAACGAAATGAAAATGGTGCTTTTGGTTATGCTTGCATATACCATTTTGGTCAAACAAATCAAGCAAGAAACATCTGGCAAATATGCTGCCTTTTTTCTGTCTGGTTTTTTGTTAGGTTTAGCTGCCGGCCTAAAGTTAACAGCCATCATTTATTGTGTGTCTGGCGGATCAACACTCATTATGTGTGCCAAATATTTTAAGCCTTTTCACAAGCTTTTGGGAATGTTTGTTTTGGGTGGATTGATTGGATTTTTATTGACAAATGGCTTTTGGATGTGGCGAATGTGGGATACTTTTGGTAATCCGATTTATCCTTTTCTCAACAACATATTCAAATCAGAATGGTTTGGCGAATACAGCTTTAGAGATGTCAAATATCTTCCCACCACCTTTGCTCAAGCTTTGTTCTATCCGTTTTATATCATGTTGGGTATAATTCGTGGAGAGGGAAAAGGCATGATTATCATGGATTTTCGCAATCTCTTTATGATGATTATATTTTATTGTTTTGTTATCTACCAAATTGTTCATTTTATACGTTTCAAAAAATTTAAGATTTCAACTCCGGCCAATACATTTTTGTGGGTTTTGTGGTTTGCAAGCTACACAGTTTGGCTTTTGTTATTTTCAATTCAGCGCTATGCCACACAAATTTTTATGTTGGAAGCGATTATCTTTGTTCAGACCTGTATTTTTCTGTATCCCAAGCAAGGAAACTTCAAATTTATAATTTATACGTCTGTTTCAGTATGGATACTATATTCTCTACTGTTTACACCTCATTATAGCGACCATTGGGGCAATCACATAAATAAATATCCTACAAGATCACTCGCTTTTGCAGAGATATGGCCAGAACTTGATGATAGTGTGAAGCGAGTCAAAAACTACGGCAATTTTACCAAATTTTTTGATGTCGAAGATATTCATCTTCCCGACAACACCTTGCTTCAAATGTATTACATGCCAAGTGCGGCTATGTTGCCGGTATTAAACAAACATTCCAATGTCCGTGGCATATCTCTGCATTTTGATGGTTATGCCACAGAAAACAACACTTTTTCTGCCGGTAAGTGGCTACAACTCAAAGAAGATATTATCAAAAATCACAAAGGTCCCAAAGCCATTATGCTAATCAATACATCTCAAGTTCAAAAACATGATATATTTTATAAATATGCCAAATCACAAGGAATGCAATGCCACATTATTGCTAACAACGTAATAGAATGGGTGCTATGCGTCCCCAAAAAATATGTCAAATCTGTTTTTACGGAGAAAAAGCATGAAAAAAAATAAAATAGCCGTCGTTATACCTTGTTATAATGAGGGTCTGGCTATTGGCGGTGTTGTAGAAGAGTTTCGCCAAGTTCTGCCCGATGCAGAAGTTTATGTTTATGACAACAACTCTCAAGACGATACCTTTGTCAGAGCCAAAGAAGCCGGGGCAATTGTCCGTAAAGAACCCCTACAAGGCAAAGGCAACGTTGTCAGACGGATGTTCGCCGATATAGATGCAGATATATATATCATGAGTGATGGAGACAAAACTTATGACATTGCAAAAGCCCCATTGCTTATCAAAACTTTGGTCGAAAATAACTTAGATATGGTAACCGGTGTTCGCAAAGAGGTTGATTTGGCCGCCTACAGGGTGGGGCATCGTTGGGGAAATATTATGCTTACCAAATTGGTACAATGGTTTTTCAAACACCATTTGACAGATATGTTGTCTGGGTTTAGAGCTTTTTCAAGACGATTTGTAAAGACTTTTCCTGCAGCCTCAAAAGGATTTGAAATAGAAACCGAATTAACGGTCCACGCACTGTCATCTCGTCTGCCTACTGCAGAAGTAGAAACCGACTATTTTGCCCGTCCGATTGGCTCAGAGAGCAAATTATCAACTATCAAAGATGGTATCAGAATTCTGATGATGATTGTGAATCTGGTCAAAGACGAAAGACCTATGCTATTTTTTAGTGCAATTTCTGCCATGTTTTTTGCCGCATCTTTATTTTTGGGAATGCCGGTGATTATTCACTATTTCCAAACAGGCACGGTTCCTTGGTTGCCCCGTTCTATTTTGGCAATGGGATTAATGATATGTTTTGGTCTTTGCCTGTTGGTTGGTTTTATCCTTGACTCTCAACGCAAAACCAGACACGAAAATCGCCGTATGCACTACCTAAATCATAAATAGTTAAGAGAAAATGCATGCATATAGGTTGGAAAGACATTCTATATTATATATCAATATGGCTATTGAGTTTGGTTTTTGTGCTAACCACCTATTTAGTAAATATGACAAATATAACTTTTGATGGTATTTGGTTTCATCTGCAATATGTCAATACTTTTTCTATAGGCGTTGTATTGACTCACAACTTATTATTTTTTGTTGCAATAACATTTGTTGGTGTGGCGCTTTTATATTATCTTTTGCTGCGCATTATTCCTCAACACAAAGGCAAAATCACCACTTTAATCACCATGAGTTTAGCATGTTTGATTTTTATAAAATTAGATATTATAAACTATATAAAATTGCGCCATTCACAAGATGATTTTTACATCCACAATTGGGTGAAACCGGAGGCCTTGTTTGTCGGCCCAAAGAAACCAAATCTCATTATGCTGATCATGGAATCCATGGAAGAAACATTTGCCGATAAAAACTGGTGGGGCAAAAATTTAATTCCCAATTTGAGTGCTTACCAACAAAAAGGATATTCTTTTTCTGGTTATAACAATACATCTGGCACTTGGTGGACCATGGGCAATATTGTTGGCGCCTGGTGCGGCATTCCTCTAACCTTGCCAACAGGGATAAACGTTTTATATAACAACACAGATTTTTTGGGCAATGCATATTGTTTGCCTGATATTCTTAAAGCTAATGAATATAATTTATTTTATATAACAGGTGGGGCAACCAAATTTGCCGGTATGGATGTTTTTCTAAAGTCGCATGGTTATACAGATAAAGATATTGTAGATGAGCTAAGCATCGCCAAACAAAATCCCCTTATATATCGAGATGTTTGGGGAGTTGAAGACTCAAGCGTTTATCAGATGTTTAAGAATAAAATTATTAAAATGTCACAAGATGAAAAACCATTTTTTGCTGCAATGTCAACCATTGATATGCACACTCCTTTTCCCAAGTTGCCTGCAACCTGCAAGGGAGATAAAGATAACTTCTATGACGTGGTTTCTTGTGCAGATAAGCAAGCCGCAGATTTTATAAAGTGGTTTTATCAGCAAAGTTTTTCAGCTAATACAGTATTGGTAATAGTCGGAGATCATTTGTTTATGGATGCTCAACTCGAAAGAACAGATATCAAATTTCCTTCTCAAAACAGAACCATTTTCAATTTGTTCATAAACTCTAAATCCAAAATATCAGCAGAGATACAACGCAAATTTACGGCTGTCGATATTTTCCCAACTATTTTAGAAAGTTTGGGCTTCACACTTAAAGACAACCGAGCAGCGCTGGGAGTTTCATTGTTTGCACCAGATAAAAAACAGACACTTTTGGAACGCTTGGGAAACAAAAAATTGGAACAAGAATTGCTCAAAAACAGTGATACCTATAATTCTTTTTTATCTAATAAATTCGGAGAATAGTAGTGCAATATTCCGGTGAAGAAAATTTAGAAGTTATGCAATATGCAGATAATTACAACAATTTACTTTTAAAAAAAATTATTAATACAATGCCTTCATCTGCAAACAATATTGTTGATTTTGGCGCCGGTAATGGGTGCTTTGCCAAAAAACTATCCAAACAATACAACAAGCATATTATCTGTATCGAGCCTGCACACAATATGCACCATCATCTCAAAGGTTTTATACTCCACAACAGTTTACAAGATTTGTCAGACAAATCACAAGATTTTATATACAGTCTGAATGTGCTTGAGCATATAGAAGACGATACTTTTGTTTTGGCAGAAATGCACCAAAAATTAAAAAGACACGGGCGTATTTTTATATATGTTCCCGCTTTCATGTTGTTGTATTCGGCAATGGATAAAAAAGTTGGACACTATCGTCGATACTCAAAAAAAGAGCTAATATCAAAAGTTTCACAAGCCGGTTTTGATATTGTAGATTGTCGTTATGCTGATTTTGCCGGATTTTTTGCAACTTTATTTTTCAAGTTATTTTCAAGGAGTTGTGGCAACCTAAATATTCGTCATCTCAAGTTTTATGATAAATTTATTTTTCCGTTTAGCCGTTTGTTGGACTGTCTGACACAAGGAAAATTGCTTGGTAAAAATATTTGTTTGCAGGCAATCAAAAAATAATCAGCAAATATATTTATATTAACTTTTTCTTGAATATATTGTATTAGTATCTACCAGATAACAGACTAATATAAGGATAAGAAAATGGTAAACTATAGAGAACACGAAATATATGATGGCGCACTGGTGCCGATGGTAATTGAGCAAACATCAAAAGGAGAACGCTCATTTGATATCTATTCTCGTTTGCTCAAAGAGCGTATTATCTTTTTGACCGGGGAGGTCAATGACGAGGTATCCTCTTTGGTTTGTGCGCAATTGCTGTTTTTGGAATCAGAAAACCCCAAAAAAGACATTTTCTTATATATCAATTCACCTGGTGGTTCTGTAACCGCAGGCATGGCAATGTTTGATACTATGCAATATATCAGTTGTGATGTTAACACTCTTTGCATTGGTCAAGCTTGCTCTATGGGGTCATTGTTGCTCACCGCAGGAGCCAAAGGCAAACGTTTTGCTCTGCCAAACTCTCAGATTATGATTCACCAGCCGTCAGGAGGCTTTCAAGGGCAAGCAACAGACATGGAAATCAGAACTCGTCTTATCCTAAACATGAAAAAACGTCTCAACAAAATTTATGCCGATAAGACAGGACAAAAGCTTTCTGTTATCGAAAAAGCTATGGAACGAGACAATTTTATGACACCGGAAGAGGCCAAAAAATTTGGGCTTATCGATCACATTGTAACTTCTCGTGAAGAAATTTTAAAATAGGAGCAAACAATGACAGATAAAAACGAAAATAACGAAGACTTGTTGCATTGTTCTTTCTGTGGCAAAAGTCAGAATGAGGTAAAAAAACTCATTGCCGGTAGGGGTGTATATATTTGTGATGAATGTATCGAGGTTTGCATTAATATTGTTGCCGATGAGAT
Organism: Alphaproteobacteria bacterium; assembly: GCA_015062305.1. GTDB lineage: Bacteria > Pseudomonadota > Alphaproteobacteria > RF32 > CAG-239 > CAZU01. The sequence goes on along the minus strand of SUUX01000001.1, from coordinate 162,413 downwards.
GGCAGAACAAGAAAGCAAAGAAGGTGGCAATACAGCAGAATCATTGCCCACACCATCAAAAATAAAAGAGTTTCTTGATCAATATGTCATTGGTCAAGATTACGCCAAAAAAGTTTTGTCTGTTGCCGTATATAATCACTACAAACGCCTCAATTCTCAAAAAAACAATTCCGATGTAGAAATTGCAAAATCTAACGTGATATTGATTGGTTCTACCGGTAGCGGAAAAACACTATTAGCTCAGACTTTGGCCAAAATTTTAGATGTTCCTTTCGCTATTGCCGACGCTACAACTCTAACCGAAGCCGGTTATGTTGGCGAAGATGTTGAGAATATTATCCTTAAATTGGTACAAAATGCAAATTATGATATCGAAAAAGCCCAAAGAGGCATTGTTTATATTGATGAAATAGATAAGATTACTCGCAAGACAGATGGTCCTTCAATTACCAGAGACGTATCAGGCGAGGGTGTTCAACAGGCTCTGCTCAAGATTATAGAAGGAACCGTTGCCAATGTTCCTCCTCAAGGTGGACGCAAACATCCGCAACAAGAATTTTTGCACGTTGACACCACCAACATATTGTTTATATGCGGCGGTGCTTTTGCCGGATTGGAAAAGATTGTCAGCCGTCGAGGCAAAGAAACCTCTATTGGTTTTGGAGCCAAAGTTGCAGCCAAAGAAGAACGTGGCATTGGAGATATTATCAAAGAAGTCCAACCAGAAGATTTATTAAAATTTGGGCTTATACCGGAGTTTGTTGGTCGTCTTCCTATCATAGCCACATTAGGAGATCTCAATGAAGAAGCCTTGGTAAAAGTATTGACCGAACCTAAAAATGCATTAGTTAAACAATATACCTGTATGTTTGATATGGAAGGTGTAAAACTCACTCTTACCGAAGGTGCTCTCAAGGCAATAGCCAAAAAGGCAATTGAGCGCAAAACAGGTGCAAGAGGACTGCGTGCAATTATGGAAGATAATTTGTTAGAACTAATGTACGACATTCCAGATAAAAAAGATGTTTCTGAGATCGTAATTGATGAACATGTTATAAACGAAAAGAAGGCACCAAAGTTTATAACACATAAAAGCGATAAAAAAGCCTCTTAACCAATTGTTATGTAAAAATCAGCCCTCATGGGCTGATTTTTTTATCAATCTTAAATGGCAGAGCGTAATGCTCCAATTGCTTCATTTAATCTAGAAGCATCAGAACCACCGGTCTGCGCCATATCAGCTCGGCCTCCACCGCCTTGAGCCCCCACAAATGGAGCAACTTTTTTAATCAAGTCAACAGCAGAACATTTGTCTTTCAAATCATCGCTTACACCAATAACCAAAGAGACTTTTCCGTCATTAACCGAGAACAAAGCCACTACCAAATTGTTTTGATATTGTGCCTTAATATCATCTACAAAAGCTTTTAATTCTTTAGCAGACACACCTTCCAAAATCTTGGCCACAAAACGCACGCCGTTTACATCTTCAAAATCTTGCTGGTTGTCGGCAGTTTTATTGCTCACCATTTTTTTCTTTAGTTCAAACAATTTATTTTCCAGCTCTTTTTTCTCTTCCAACAACTGATTTATACGAGCTTCAATATCTGCAACACCTGCTTTCAAACATTGGCCTACACGATGCAGTTTATCTTCAATATCTTGGGCATATTTTTCAGCTGCAACACCAGTTACACATTCCAAACGTCTGACACCTGCAGCAACAGCTCCCTCACTGATTATATTAAAATATCCGATATCTCCGGTTTGCTTAACGTGGGTTCCGCCACACAATTCTTTAGACAACCCATCACCCACACAAACAACTCTAACCTCATCACCATATTTTTCACCAAACAGAGCCATAGCACCTTCTGCCACAGCTTCTTCTTGGCTCATCAATTTTGTGCAAACAGCATGGTTGTTACGTATCATTTTATTAACATCTGCTTCCAATTCTCTCAATTCATTTTCAGATATTTGTTTGGGATATGCAATGTCAAAACGCATTCTATCAGCCGCAACCATAGATCCTTTTTGGGTTACGGTTTTGCCGTATTTGTTTTGTAAAGCCTTATGCAATAGGTGAGTAACAGTATGGTTGCCCTCAATAGCATGACGATTATCGGCATCAACTGCAAAATTTGCTGTTTCTCCGCATTGGGCTTCTCCTTTAATCAATTTGCAAACATGCACATATAGGCCATCAAGTTTTTTCTTTGTATCAACGACTTGAGCCTCAAACTTATCACTGGAGATCAAACCCTTATCTCCAACTTGTCCGCCCATTTCACCATAGAAGGGTGTTTGGTTTGCCAACAAATAGAAGTCACCATCTTTCACGGTTTCAACTTCTTTTCCATCTTTTACCAATGCGCAAATCACAGCATCAGACTTCAAGGTGTTATAACCCAAAAATTCACAATTTCCGAGTTTGTCTTGTAGTTCAAACCAAATTTTTTCGGTTCCTGCATCACCGGAGCCGGCCCAATTTTTACGAGCTTCAGCTTTTTGTTTTTCCATAGCTGCATCAAATGCTTTGGTATCAACTTCAATATTTCTTGATTTCAAGGCATCTTGTGTCAAATCCAGAGGGAATCCATATGTATCATACAGCCTAAAAGCGGTTTCTCCATCAAATACATCTCCGGCCTTAAGGTTTGCAGATTCTTCATCTAATAGTTTAAGACCTTTGTCCATGGTTTTGATAAAGCGTTCTTCTTCCAGTTTTATTGTTTCTCTAATCAAATCTTCTGCCTGATACAATTCCGGATAAGCTTCACCCATTTCTTTTTGCAATGTTGGCAATAACTTATACATCATCGGCTCATTTACTCCAATCAAATGAGCGTGTCTCATTGCACGACGCATAATTCTGCGCAACACATATCCTCTGCCTTCATTAGAAGGTAATACACCATCTGCAATCAAAAATGCAGAAGAACGCAAGTGATCTGCAATCACATTATGAGATGATTGCAATGGCCCTTTGGGATCAGAATTTGCAATATCTGCAATACTTTTTATTATGTTTTGAAACAAATCAATATCATAGTTGGAATGCACACCCTGCAATATAGCGGCAAAACGTTCCAACCCCATACCCGTATCAATACATTTTTGCTTCAACTCGATTCGGCTACCATCAGGCAGGTCCTCAAATTCATCAAATACCAAGTTCCAAATTTCTATCCATCTATCGCCGTCTTCTTCTGGAGTACCGGGCAATCCGCCCCAAACTTGTTCACCATGGTCATAAAAAATTTCAGAACAATAGCCACAAGGGCCTGTATCGCCCATCTGCCAAAAGTTATCCTTAGTTTTGATGCCAATAATTCTATCTTCTGGCAAGCCAGATACTTTACGCCAAATATTGCGAGAAACCTCGTCTGTGTGAAAAACAGTCACAGCTAATTTATCTTTAGGCAAGCCAAACTCTTTAGTTACCAATTCCCAAGCAAAAGCAATTGCCTCATCCTTAAAATAATCTCCAAAAGAGAAGTTTCCCAACATCTCAAAGAATGTATGGTGGCGCACATCATATCCAACACTGTCCAAGTCATTATGTTTTCCGCCCGCACGCACAGATTTTTGGGAAGTTGTCGCACGCTTAAATGGGGCAGTTTCATTACCGGTAAAAATGTTCTTAAATTGCACCATTCCCGAATTTGTAAACATTAGGGTAGGGTCGTTATTAGGCACCAAAGAAGATGACGGAATAATTTTATGTCCGTTCTTTGCAAAGTAGTTCAAAAAAGTACTTCTAATTTCTTTTACAGATGTTGTCATTTTTTTATTTCCCAAAATCCAAAATATTAGCTTACAATAAATATAGCAAACTTGCGCTTCTGTCTAGCAATTTTTTTCAAAAAAACAATACTTATTCTTGCCAAATTGATAAAAAGATATAATATTCTCTCATCAATTGCAGAAAGGTCACAGATGAAATATGATAGAGAACTGATACGAGCTAAGGTAATTGGCCGCTACAATGGAGTAATAATAGATGCCAACACCGAAACTGGCGAAAATGTTGCCGTGTTTTGCTCAGCTCTTGATGTTGTACAAATGTGTACCCCAAACACAACCATATATATATCAAAAAACATCAATCAATCCAGACACGTCAAATGGATACTTGTTTTTGTAGAGCAAGAACAAAGCCTAATTTATGCTTGCCCCAACAATAATAACGATCTTTTTCAAGAAGCCTTTTGGGCTGGCTTGTTGCCTGAGTTTTCCGAATATACCGAGTGTCGCAAACTGGAAGCAGAAGACAACCTTTCTCATATTGATTTTGAGCTAAGCAAAGCCAATGGAGAAAAAGCCTACATATTTGTTACTAATGTATACCATAAAATTGGCGACAAAGCGGTTTTCCCTATGGAAGTGAATTTTTTTGAGCTAGAGATGTTTGAAGAGATGAATCAACTTCAAGCAGCAGGTCACAATACCTATGCTGTGATGATTGTACCTCGTCAAGATTGCTCTCAAATGCAGTTTAGCTGGAAGCACTCACCACTAGCTGCCGCCAAATTGTTTGAAGAAGCAAAAAAAGGCCTCAAGTTTATTGGTTATGGTTGCAAAATAGATAAAAAAAGTGTATCAATATCTCAAAGCATACCAATTTTATACTAAGAAAGGAATAGTTGTGTCATACAAACGCAAAGATGGCATCCTAATACATGATGATCCGGCAGATTTTGCCAAAATGCGAGTTGCCGGCAAATTGGCTGCCGAATGTCTGGATTTTATAACTCCCTATGTACAAGTTGGCGTGTCTACCGAAGAACTAGACAATTTATGCAATAAATTTATTTTGGACCATCACGCTGTTCCAGCTTGTTTGGGGTACCATGGTTATCCCAAAACCATTTGCACCTCTATTAACCATGTTATTTGTCATGGCATACCAGATGAACGCAAGCTTGTAGATGGCGATATCATAAACATAGATGTCACAGTAATTGTAGATGGCTGGTATGGCGATACTAGCCGTATGTATTATGTCGGCAATCCAAAGATAAAAGCCAAGCGCTTGTGTGAAGTAACTTATGAGTGTCTAATGCGCGCCATAGATGTAGTCAAGCCCGGAGCCCGCATGGGAGATATTGGGGCTGTGATAGAAGAATATGCACACAAATATGGGTATTCTGTTGTGGAGATGTTTTGCGGTCATGGCTTGGGGCAGGTATTCCATGATGAGCCAAATGTATTGCACTTTGGGCGCAAAGGTACCGGAGCTCTAATAGAAGAAGGTATGTTTTTCACTATTGAGCCTATGATAAATATTGGCAAGCCAGATGGTATAATTTTGCAAAATGGTTGGACTGCCACAACCAGAGATAAGAGCCTTTCTGCTCAGTTTGAGCATTCTTTGGGGGTTACTTCAGATGGCTGTGAGGTATTTACTTTTTCTCCAAAAGGTTTGGACAAGCCTCCATACAAACTATAAAAAACAGGACTAATGATGAACAGAGAGAACAAACCAGATTACCTTGGGCACAGAGAGCGCTTGCGTCAACGTTTTCTGTTGGGTGAGGGGCGAGATATGGCCGATTATGAGCTTCTGGAGTTGCTTCTCACAATTGCTTTGCCCAGAAAAGATGTTAAACCGTTAGCCAAACAATTGATAGCCAAGTTTGGAAGTTTTGCCAATGTCATAAACGCCCCAGCAGAAGATTTGTTGTCTGTAAAGGGAATAAAAGAAGGCACTCTCACCGTATTCAAAATTGTCAATGTGGCAGCACAACGCACATCGTGGCAAAATCTCAAATCATTTGAAGGTCCGATCATATCCAATTTCGATTCGTTGGTTGATTATTGTCGAACATCTATGTGTTTTTCAGATGTAGAAGAGTTGCGTTTAATATACTTAGATAGCAGTCTTCGTGTTTTGGGGCAAGATATTGCTCAGAAAGGTACAATAAATAGTGTGGCAGTTCATCCCAGAGAAATTGTCAAACTTGTGATGAACAATCATGCATCTTCTGTTATTATGGTTCACAATCACCCATCTGGTAATGTTCAACCATCTAAGGCCGACATTGAAATGACCAAAAAAATAGAAGAAGCCTTATCCTCAATCGGAATAAGACTTCTAGACCATCTGATTATCAGCCGTAACAACAACTTCAGCTTTGCACAGCATTTGCATCTGCACAATTTGGGATAATATATTATCTGTTCATATATGTATCAATTAAATATGCCAAGTTGCTGGTAAACAATTTAACAGCGATTGCCATAAGAATGATTCCAAAAAACTTTCTAATCATATACAAAATACCGATACTCAGTATTTGTTCAATTTTCTTAGTTAATTTCAGAATCAAATAAATCACTACCATATTTGCCAGTACAGCCAAAAAGATATTTATATTATCAAACTCAGATCTGATAGAGATGAGGGTTGTCAGTGAACCAGCCCCCGCAATCAGTGGAAACACCACCGGAAAAAATGTTGAATCCTTGGGAGAATCTTCTGTTTCTTGAAAAATCTGAATGTCTAATATCATCTCCAAAGCCATCACAAATACAATTAAAGAACCTGCAATAGCAAAGGAAGCAATATCTACGTTAAACAAACGCAAAAAGGCTTCTCCGACAAAAAAGAATATCACAAACATCAAAAAAGATAACAGAGTAGCTTTGCCTGCCTTTATTTGGTGTTTGCGTTTTTTTAGCGCCAATATAATTGGTATAGAACCAACAATATCAATAATTGCAAATAATACAAAAAAAGCACTTACAAATTCTTGAAAATTAAAAACACCTAACATTATTCACCTCAACACAATCATAATATATGGCGACTATATCACCAAAAAAAACAAAAACAAGAGATTGATCAAAGGTGTTGCATAAGTCAAAAAAAAGAGGGAAAATCCCTCTTTTTTGATTGCAGATATTTTAATCGGTTAGTCCCAAATACTTATATTTTACTCTAACCTTATAATTAGAACCATAAGCATCTATCAACTCTTTACTCATTTCCTCTGTCAAATCAGATTGAGCCTTAGCTCTCAGAGCTTCTACCTTTTCTTTAGAAAGCTTGTTAGCATTGCGCACAACCTTTTTTGTGGCAACAATAATAATTTTATTATCATTGGCAAATATTTTAGGTTGTCCAAGTTTTTCTTGATATGCTTCAAGCAACTGATAAGCAGGCAATCCGGCAAACTCTTGTCCTTTTTTTAGAGGGGAAGTTGTTTGCAGTTTAAGCTCAAAGCGACGAGCCACATCTACAAAGCTATCGCCATCTTCCAAATCATGGCTCACATCGTTTACAATTTCTTGAGCTATTGCACTACGTTCATTTTCTTTCCACATTTTTTCAATAATAGGACGAACCACAGACAAGTCTTTCAAGTGAGCCTCATTAATTGCATCAACCTGCAACAAAACAAAGCCATTATCCGTTTCTATAACCTGAGAAACCTCTCCTTGATTATATGAAAAAGCCGTTTCTACAAAGTCTGCAGAGCTAACAATCTTCTTATATTTTTCTGCAACATTTTTAATTGTTCCATCTTCTTTGATTCCTGTTGCTTTTTGCACTGTCGATTTATATTCTTGAGCAATATCATTCAAAGAAGCACCGGCCCCCAGTTTATCTTCAATTTCTGCAATAGCATCGTTTGCTTGTTCATAAGCGGTTTCTTTTCTTATTTCTTCTACTATTTTATTCTTTGCAGCATTCAAAGATGTTTCTTTTTTCGGAGTAATTGATGTTACTTTCATGATATGCCAACCCATATCAGATTTGACAGGCAAAGTGTGCTCGCCTTTTTTTAGCTCAAATACAGCGTCACTCATGTCTGCTATTAGCATATCTTTAGAAACCTCACCCAAATCGGTGGTTTCTTTATCTTGTTTGGCTATATCTTGTGCCACCTTAAAGAAGTCACCACCGGCATTCAGAGCGGCTTCAGCTTTGTCTGCAGATGACTGATCATCAAACACCATTTGCAAAACACGGCGTTTTTCTGGTACAACATAGTCATTTATATTATTGTCATAATATTCTCTGATTTCTTCATCAGTTGGGGCTGTTTTTTCGGCAAGCTTATCAATTTGCAACTCAATAAAAGAAACATCTCTGCTTTCTGGCTCTTCAAACTGAGGAGCAAAATCCTGATAATATTGATCAATTTCTTCAGCAGAAATCTTACGATCAATAGCAATTTTAGTCGGATCAATAACCACAAAATCAAATATTTTTCTTTGTTGATCAAGCTCTTCCAGATAAGTATTCATAATTTGAGGAATAACTATTCCCTCAACCGGAGAAGCAACCAAATGTTGTTTTGCAATATCTCTTTTAAGAGTATCTATATATTTTTTTTCGCTCCATCCGCCAATGCTGAGCATACGACGCATCTTGTCCAAACTAAATTGTCCAGATGCGTCCATAAATTCGGGCTGAGAATATATAATTTTGCGCACCAACTCATCACTAATCGTCACACTATTGTCTTCAGCTGTCTTTTGCATTATTGCATTCACCAGATTCTTATGTACAATCCCTTGCAACATTTCAACACGCATAGCCTCACTTAGCTCAAAAGCATCACCAAACATATTTTTAGCGCTTTGAACTTGTTCATTCAGCTGATAGTTTATCTCATCTTGGGTCACCACCACATCGTCCACACGCACAATAGGTCTGTTGGCACCACTGCGGCTAATATAACCAGATATTCCAAACAAAGACATAAAACTCAAAGCGGTCAAAATCAAAATACCCTTAACCAGCCAAGAGTCCTGAAAGCTTCTGATTTTAGTAATCATAATCAATATATCCTTAAGCACTTAATTAACATTTTGGTTGCAATTATAACAATATTCCTAATTTATACAACTCATAAATATTGATGTTGAAAAGTTTTTTTGTATGTGTTAGAAGAAATTAAGATTAAATTAATAAAGGACACAAACTTATGGCTCGAAAAAAACTTATTGCCGGCAACTGGAAAATGAACGGCTTGTTGGCTGATGGTGTTGAATTAGCTAAAAACATATCTTCTGGCGTAAAAGCTATGGGCAAACCTCAGTGTGAATTTTTGGTATGTCCTCCTTTTACACTATTGGCATCTGTAAAGAAGGCGTTGCGTGGTGCAAAGGTGGCTCTTGGTGCGCAAGATTGCCACATGGCAGAGAAGGGCGCTCATACTGGAGATATCAGCCCGCTCATGCTCAAAGATTTGGGTTGTTCTCATGTAATATTAGGACACTCCGAAAGAAGAGCAGATCACGCCGAGTCGGATGATATTGTTTGTCAAAAAGCTGTTGCTGCGCATAAGGCAGGGTTAAAAACAGTTATTTGTATAGGTGAAACCCTTGCTGAAAGGGAATCAGGCAAAGCTGTCGATGTTTGCAAAAAGCAGATTTTAGGATCTGTTCCAGCCGATTCGTCTGCTGCTGATACTGTCATTGCTTATGAGCCTGTTTGGGCAATTGGCACCGGCAAGGTACCGACCACTGCAGATGTAGAAGAAGTTCATGCTGCAGTTCGCAAAGTGTTGGCTCAAAAGCTTGGCAAAGCTAATGCCAATAAAATGCGTATTCTTTATGGCGGTTCTGTAAAGCCAAGTAATGCTAAAGAATTATTATCTTTGCCAGATGTTGACGGCGCTCTCATTGGTGGAGCCAGTCTAAAGGCAGAAGACTTTCTTGCAATTGCCAAAAATGGCGGATGCTAAATACATATAATAAGAAGGAAACAAAAAATGGGATCAGTTTTATTAGTAATACATTTATTGGCTTGCATCTTTTTGGTGGCCGTAATTTTGTTGCAACGTTCTACCGGTGGTGCCTTAGATGGCTTAGGCGGAGGCTCTGGAGCTTCTAGCTTTTTGAGTGCCAGAGGAACAGGTAACTTTTTAACTCGTACCACCGCAATATTGGCAGTAATTTTGTTTGTAACTAGTATTTCTTTGTCTTTATATTACAAAGGGATGCATAGACAAGTTTCTGGCTCTATTTTGGAAGATACGCCAACTCAGTCAGAGCCGGCAGCCCCATCTGCTCCAGAAGCTCCGGTTGCAGGCAAATAAATGAATAGCAGTAAACAACATACAGAGGCACCTTTTCTAAGGTGCCTCTGTCACTTTAAAATATAGCAAATAAGGATACTCAAATGTCTGATAATACAAAATTTATATTTATCACCGGCGGTGTAGTTTCTTCACTGGGAAAAGGTTTGGCATCTGCCTCCTTGGCTTCCATCTTGCAAGGGCGTGGTTTCAAAGTTCGTATGCGCAAATTAGATCCCTACCTAAACGTAGACCCAGGAACTATGAGCCCTTATCAGCACGGAGAAGTTTATGTTACCGATGACGGTGCCGAAACCGATTTAGATCTTGGTCATTATGAACGTTTTTCTGGAGTTGCTTGCCACAAAACAGATAGTATTACCACCGGCAAAATCTATCAACGAGTAATTGACAAAGAGCGTAGAGGCGACTATTTGGGAGCTACCATTCAAGTTGTTCCTCATGTGACCAACGAAATTAAAAACTTTATCTTGTCAGATATCACCGATGAAGACTTTGTGCTTTGTGAAATCGGAGGCACGGTTGGTGATATCGAAGGCCAGCCATATCTGGAGGCTATTCGTCAAGTTGCCTACGATTTAGGACGAGATAGAGCCATGTTTATTCATGTAACTCTTTTGCCCTATATTCCAACTGCAGGAGAGCTAAAAACCAAACCGACACAACATTCTGTAAAAAAATTACAAGAATACGGTATCCAGCCAGATATGTTACTGTGTCGTTCTCAAATGCCGATTCCTCAGAATGAAAAACGTAAAATAGCTCTTTTCTGCAACATCAGAGAAGAAAATGTTATTACCGCACTTGATGTAAATAGCATATATCAAGTACCAATATCATATTCGCACGAGGGTATGGACAAGCAAGTTTGCAAACATTTTGGCATTCCTTGTGAAAGTGAACCTGATTTAAGCAAATGGGAGCATATTATAAATACCTTACGTCTTCCAGAAGGAGAAGTCAGAATAGCTGTTGTAGGCAAGTACACACAGTTATTGGAAGCATACAAATCTATCAATGAGGCTTTAACCCACGGCGGAATTGCAAATAAATACAAAGTTAAGATAAAATGGATAAATTCAGAAATTTTAGAACAAGAAGATCCATCATTACACTTAAACGACGTTAGTGCCATTTTAGTTCCCGGTGGATTCGGACAACGTGGAACAGAAGGAAAAATTCAGGCAATTCGCTATGCAAGAGAACACAAAATACCATTTTTAGGTATTTGTCTTGGAATGCAGTTGGCTGTTATCGAAACCATGCGTAACGTTGCTGGCATCAAAAATGCCGGCACTACCGAATTTGATGCCAAGTGCGAGCCAGTCATAAGTCTTATGACAGAATGGGAAACCGAACAAGGCAAAGAGGTACGCACACAAGATAGTGATTTGGGCGGAACCATGCGCTTGGGGGCATATCCTTGCGTACTAAAAAGTGGTTCGGTTGTTGCTAATGCCTATGGATGCGAACATATTCAAGAGCGTCACCGCCACCGCTACGAGCTAAATATAAAATACGAGTCTCAATTACGCATGGCAGGAATGAGTATCACCGGCAAATCTCCAGATGGACTTTTGCCAGAGATTGTGGAGATACCGGATCATCCTTGGTTTGTTGCTGTTCAGTTTCATCCTGAACTCAAATCTAAACCTTTTGACCCATCTCCTCTGTTTGTTAGTTTTGTCAGAGCAGCAATCAACAAAAGCCGCTTGCTATAAAAAACAAGAGCAAAAAAAAGCACTGTCTATGGCAGTGCTTTTTTTTATATTATTTTGCAGCACCAATTGTTGCGTTTCAAATATATATATGTCAGCAATAACAAAACAATGTTATAAGAATAATCTGTCGTCCAACAAACAAATAAATCTGCTTTCAGATATAACACCACATACCACACATTTAGCATATATACCAATAGAGCTACAAACTCCATATACATAGCTTTTTGTGTTTGTCCGGTTCCAGATACCACACTCAGCAATATCAAACCAGGAACCATGGTTGCAAAAGAAATCAAAGCCGCATAATACGGCCAAATGCTTCCGATAATAAGATGCTCTTCATTAGTGTATATGCCGATCATTAATTTAGGAAACAAGGCCATAATGATAGCCAAAACACCTACTGAAAAATAAGTCATTTTCATAATTTGTTTAGACGTATGTAAAACTTGTTCATTTTTTGCAGCACCAATTAAATTACTGGTTATGGTATTTGCTGCCGCACTAAATGCTGCCACAACCATATATGGAATAGAAGAAACACTGCGTAAAATGTTAGATATTGCTAGTTCATTTTCTCCTAATTTTTCTATTGCCAACAAGAACAAAAACCATGTTGCCATAGATACAAAATATTGCAACATCGTCCAAACAGACAGGCTCCAAATTTGTCCTACAATTTTTTTGCTGAATAAAACAAATTTATCAAATCCATATTTTTGTATTTCCACTTTGTAACGGATATACCATACAAAGAAAATAGCGGCCAAAGCCTCTGCTATCACAGATGCCAAGGCGGCTCCGGCAATTCCCATTACAGGAGATCCTAGTTTTCCAAAAATAAAAATGTAATCCAAAATCACATTAATCAGCAACATAAATATTGCATTCCATGTTAGTATTTTTGTCTTTGTAATGCCGATAAAAAAAGCTCTAAACACCACCAAAGGAAAAGCAAATAAAAATCCAAAAATTCTAATATCAAAATACTCTAACGACTTTTCATATACATCATCAGACGATATCATCATTTTGAGCAAATACTGAGCATTTGCATAAAGCAGTATCAGCACTATCACAGCAGCGGCTAATAAGCAAAAAACTCCCTGATATACAACTCTTCCGATTTTTTGAGTGTTAGTTTCTCCATTTCTGCGGGCCACAATAATTTGCACACCAACACCAAATCCTTGGGCCAACATAAATATCATTATATAAAAAACACCTGCCAGAGCAGATGCTCCTAACTCAACAGCGCCAAGCCTACCTAAAAACGCAGTATCTGTCAGACCGATTAATTGTTGTATTATTAATGCAAACAAAATCGGCAAAGAAATATCTAATATTTTTTTATTTGTGTATTCCATTATTAACCACTTATTATTTTAATATATGTAATATAATAGCAAATGTTTTTATAACCACCAGTTAAAGATATGTTTTTATCAAAACTCAACTCTAAATACAAGGCTATTGCAGCATATCAACGTCAAGATTATTTGAGTGCAATAAAATATTCGCAAAAAGCACTCCGAAAAACACCTCAAGACATCGAGTTACTGCTTCTTATCGGCAATACATATTATATGCAACAAAAGTACTCAGAAGCAGCTAAATATTATCAACAAATCATAAATCTTCAACCAGATAATTATCAGGCAATTATTAACTGTGCCGAGGCTTTTTTGTGGCAACATAAATATTCAGATATTTTGCCCTATATATCAGCTCTAAAAGATGATTATTATGCAGATTTTTTATCTGCTAAAATAAGTTTTGAAAAAGAAGATTTTATTGCTGCAGAACAGTATTTGCAAACAGCCCTAAACAAACATCAAAACAATGCTTGGGTATGGAATTTATTGTCACAAGTAGCACAAAAAAACACGCACTACACTCTAGCTTTAGAAGCAGGTTTCCAAGCTGTTGAGAGAGGCGGGGGAGATGTCGCTCATCAACTTAATTTAGCTTATTGCATATATGAAATAGGCTCAGAAAAAGGGGCTGATTTTGTTGTCTCGATTTTGCAGAAATGGTATCAAAAATACCCACAAAGTGCAATTGCTCAGCAGTGCTATTTTTCTTTTTTTCCCGACCCAAAATTTTGCAAATCAAACCTACAATATGTCAAAGATGTTTTTGATAATTTTGCAGATTCTTTTGAGCAAACATTGTCAGATTTAAGTTATCAAGTACCTCAAGAAATAGGCAAAGAAATACGTAAAATATACCCTTCGAATTACCGTCAAAAAATTCGCATTTTAGACATTGGTTGCGGCACAGGTTTGTGCGCTCCGATTATAGATTCCATCTTTCCAAAGCATCACCTTGATGGTGTGGATATATCTTCGCAAATGCTTGTATTTGCAAAACAAAAACACATATACAAAAAGCTCATAAATGCAGATGTTGAAGAATATTTTAGCCGCTGTTGCAATGTATATAACCTATGTGTAGCTGCTGATGTGTTCACCTATTTCGGAGATTTAAAAAAAGTATTTTTTGGTGTTGCCAATTCACTAAAAAAAGATGGTGTTTTTATCTTCAGCATCACTAAATTAGATTCGCAAATATCAGATTGGCAACAACACATTTCCGGACGTTTTTTACACGCGAAAAAATACATCAAGAAAGAACTGTCAGAAAACGGATTCTCAAATATAAAATTTACCTCTACAATTCTTCGCACAGAGGGCAAAAAAAATGTTCAAGGTTGGATTGTTTCTGCTATAAAAAAATAAAAAAAAAGTTCCGCAAATAACGGAACTTTTTTAGATTAAATTTCTCTTCTATAAAAAATTACTTTGAAGATTTTTTAGCAGAAGAAGATTTTGCTGAAGAGCTTGTTTTCTTTGCAGTAGAAGCCTTTTTGCTTGCAGAAGATTTGCAAGAAGAAGACTTAGAGTTGCTGCATTTTTTCAAGCTATTGCAAGACTTATTATTGTTGTTGATTTGCTCAACAGCCATTGCCCAAAAATACTCATCTTGACCCTGTGGGCAACCAGCATTTTGCCAAATATAATAAGCTGCTTCTTGGATAGCCTTTTCGTTATTTTTAATCATAATCTTAACTCCAAATAAAAGTTCGGTAAACATCACTAATATACAATCAAAATTTTATCCGTCAACACCTAAAGAAAGAAAAGTGGATTTTTCGTAAATTTTTTTTATAAAAGAATCAAAATACTTGCATTTAAAATCATAAGAAATTATAGATAATTAGAGTGAGTAAAAAACGATTCAAAACGCTCATAATTATGTTGTCAATTTTAAGGATGTATCTATGGAAAACTTACTGTCTAAAGAAGAACTCGAAGCCATAATTAATGGTGATCATGGCAATGTTTTTGCTGTGTTAGGAATACACAAAAATAAAGGAAGTAAAGAAGTTTTTATTCGTGCATATTTGCCGCATACAAACAAAGTAGAGCTTGTGGATATTAGTGGAAAATCCTTAGGTCAAATGACCAAAATTGATGAGCGAGGATTCTATCAAATCAATCTCGGAAAGATTGAAAATTTTGCATATAAATTCCGCATTGAAAATGACATGGGTGTTGTTTATGAGGCGGAAGATCCATACCGTTTTCCATCTATAATGGGAGATATGGATTTGTATCTTTTGGCAGAGGGAAATCATCTGCAAATGTACAAAAAGTTGGGTGCACATCCAGCCGAACTAAATGGTGTAAAAGGTGTTAGTTTTGCAGTATGGGCCCCAAATGCCAAAAGAGTAAGTGTTGTTGGTGCCTTCAACAATTGGGATGGTCGTGTCAATGTTATGCGCAAACATCCTACTTGTGGTGTATGGGATATTTTTATTCCCAATATTCATCAAGGAGAATTGTATAAATACGAGATTAAAGCTAACGATGGTTCCATCATGGTCAAGGCAGATCCTGTTGCTTTCTATTCTGAAAAACGTCCAAACACGGCATCTGTTGTTTATGATATAGACAACTATCAATGGGATGATGAGGGATGGATGAACTATCGAGAAGAGCATAATTCTTTCGATAAACCAATGTCTATTTACGAAGTTCATTTGGGGTCTTGGCGCCGCAAAGACGGTAACGAATATCTCACCTACAGAGAATTAGCCGATACATTGGTTCCCTATGTTTCAAATATGGGCTTTACACACGTAGAGTTTTTGCCATTATCGGAGCACCCGTTAGATGCATCTTGGGGCTATCAGGTTATTGGTATGTTTGCACCCACCAGTCGTTTTGGCACGCCGGATGATTTGCGTTATCTCATCGAAAAATTTCACCAAGCAGGCATTGCTGTAATCATGGATTGGGTACCGGCACACTTTCCAAAAGACGGTCATGGACTGAACGAATTTGACGGAACGCATCTGTATGAACACGCAGACCCTCGCAAAGGTGAACATACTGATTGGGGTACCAAAATTTATAATTATGGTCGTACAGAAGTTATGAACTTTTTGTGTGCAAGCGCTGTATATTGGCTCAAAGAATTTCACATAGATGGTTTGAGAGTAGATGCTGTTGCTTCTATGCTCTATCTTGACTATTCTCGCAAAAACGGAGAATGGATTCCAAACATTTATGGTGGTAATGAAAATATTGAAGCAATATCTTTCTTGCGCCGCATGAATGAGCTTGCATATTCTCAAACCAAAGGAGCTGTTACAATTGCCGAAGAGTCTACAGCATGGCCGATGGTTTCTCGTCCGACATCTATGGGTGGTTTGGGCTTTGGATATAAGTGGAACATGGGTTGGATGAATGATACTCTCAAATACATTTCTCACGACCCTGTTCATCGCAAATATCATCACGGTATGCTAACATTTGGTTTGTTATATGCCTTTAACGAAAACTTTATTTTACCTATTTCTCATGATGAAGTAGTACATGGCAAAGGTTCAATGCTCTCAAAAATGCCGGGCGACGAGTGGCAAAAGTTTGCCAACCTCAGAGCTTATTACGGCTTTATGTTTACTCACCCAGGTAAAAAACTTTTATTTATGGGTTGTGAGTTTGGCCATGATTGGGAGTGGAACTCAGAAGAAAGTTTACGTTGGTTTTTGCTTGACCACCCTATGTACAAAGGTATGCAAAACTGTGTTAGAGATTTGAACCTCATGTACAGAGGCAATGCTCCATTATACCAACAAGATTTTGACTATCGTGGTTTCGAATGGATTGATCATTCTAATTCAGACGATAGCATTATATCATATATGCGTAAAGGTTATCAGCCCGGAGACTATTTAATTGTGGTTTCAAACTTTACTCCGGTTGTCAGAGAAAACTATCGCATAGGTGTTCCGGAAAATTGTCGTTATCAAGAAATTTTTAACAGTGACGATGTAAACTACTGGGGAAGCGGTGTCAAAAATGAGGGCTTTATGCAGGCTTCTGAAGGTGAGTGGAATGGTAAACCTTGTTCTATTACTCTGCGTGTTCCACCATTGTCCACCATTGTTATAAAACCTGTCCGATAAACCCAAGCAACAAAAGGCAAAAACATGGCAAATTACAAAACTTCTGAAGGATGCAGCAACCAGCTTGGTGCCACCTACGATGGAAAGGGTGTTAATTTTGCCTTGTTTTCTGCCCATGCCGAAAAAGTAGAATTGTGCTTATTTAATGCCTCTGGTTCAGAGGAGCTTGAACGCTATGAGATCAGCACAAATGATAACAACATTTGGAGCATATATCTGGAGGGAGCAAAACCTGACTTGGTATATGGATATAGGGTTTATGGGCCATACAAACCGCAAGAAGGATTGCGTTTTAATCCCAACAAATTGCTTATAGATCCCTATGGCAAAAAATTGGTTGGCAAACTGATTTGGAACAAGGCAATCTTTGGCTATGATATCGATAGTCCGGATCAAGATTTGTCATATAGCAATCTTGATTCTGCCCCCTATGTTCCCAAATCAGTAGTTGTTGATGATAGCTACGATTGGGGCGAAGATAAGCACCCTAATATTCCTTTTGAAGATAGCATAATCTACGAGGCTCAACTTAGGGGCTATACCAAGCTTCATCCTTCCGTACCGGATGCCAAGAGAGGGACATTCGCCGGTTTTGCTCATTCATCGGTCATCAATTATATCAAATGGCTGGGTGTCACCGCAGTCGAATTTTTGCCAATTCATGCTTTTTTTGGTAACCGACATAAAAAGGGGTTTGTAACAGACAATTACTGGGGGTATGAGAGTTTTAGTTTCTTTGCACCCGAGCAGTCATATCTTTCTGGCAACAGCATAGATGAGATAAAGGATATGGTCAAAAAGATGCACTCTCACGGGCTGGAGGTCATCTTAGATGTTGTATATAACCATACTGGAGAAGGAAACCACTTGGGACCAACTCTATGTTACAGAGGTATAGACAACAGTTCATATTACATTCTCAACCCTGATAATAAAAGATACTACTATGACACTACCGGTTGCGGAGCATCATTTAATGTTCAAAATCCATTTTGTTTGCGTTTGGTGATGGATTCTTTACGCTATTGGGTAGAACAAATGCATGTAGACGGTTTTAGATTCGATTTAGCACCAACTCTTTCTCGTCAACAAAAGAATTTTACTCAGCAAAGCGGATTTATGTATGCTGTGGCTCAAGACCCAATACTGCGTAATACCAAAATGATTGCAGAGCCATGGGATGTTGGCTATGGCGGATATCAATTAGGAGCATTTCTTCCTGGGTGGGCCGAATGGAATGATAAATATAGAGATAATCTGCGCCGTTTTTGGAAGGGAGATGTTGGGCAAACAGCAGAATTAGCCAGCAGATTATCCGGCTCAAGCGATGTATTCAATTACAACAACAGAGATATATGGTCCAGTATCAATTTTGTAACCGCACATGATGGTTTTAATCTCTGTGATTTGGTTAGCTACAATAGCAAACATAATCAAAGTAACGGCGAAAACAACAATGACGGTACAAACTCCAACTGGAGCTGGAACTCTGGAGCCGAGGGTGGCACAGATAATCCCGCTATAGAAAAAAACCGTCTGCTTCGCAGCAAAGCCATGCTCACCACTTTGCTTTTGTCTTTTGGAACACCGATGATGGTTGCCGGAGACGAGTTTTTGCGCACACAAATGGGCAATAATAATCCATATTGTCAAGACAATGCTCTCACATGGATAACATGGGAGGGGATAACCACCAAACATAAACAATTCACATCATATATCAAACAAGTCATCAAACTTCGCAAAAAATTAAAAATATTTGATCGATGCAAATTCTTCAAAGGCAAGCCGATAGACAAAACTGGTTTTAAGGATATTGCGTGGTATACAGAAGCAGGCAAAGAGTTTGCCACTTCAGATTGGCACAATGGAGAGCGTCGTAGCATTGCTTATTGTGTATACACCGGAAATAAATTTGTGTATGCCGTATTTAATGCAGATTATCAACGTCAAGAATGGAAATTGCCATTACTTCCCGATAAATTAAAATGGAATTTGGTGCTGGATAGTACAGAAGGCGAAGCTGATTTTGTTTCTGTATCATCCGGTTCTGTAATCAGCATTCCAGCATGGAGTGTTGTTGTATTTGAGATAAAAAAATAGAGGTACACTATGTCAGATCTACTAAAACAATTTGCCACCGACTTAGGAATAGCCACAACATTCAACGATGCCGGTATGGTTCAACGCACATACAATATTGATGATGATACTTTACGTTTTTTTATCTCAAAATTAGGGTACGCTTGTGGCAATGATGCAGAAATATCTGCTTCTATGGAGGCATTTCACAATCAACGATACCAAGATGTTTTGGCTCCGATATATGTATGCAAAGAAGATAATGTTACATTCGATATTGTCCATCCGCAAGACAAACAGGTTGATAAAATAGCTATTAAAAACTCAGCTCTAAAACTACAAGATGTTTGTATCGAGGCTGTATCTGAACCCCAAACCAAAGATATTGCCGGCACATTTTATGTGTTACAAAATTACAAAATCAGCACCAGGCTGGAGCCCGGCTACTATGAATTAGATGTTAAAATTTCTAACAAAAATTACAAATCAAAAATCGCAGTTGCTCCAAGCCGGTGTTATCATTCTTCTGGTATGGATAACAAGCTTTGGGGATATGCTATTCAGCTATACGCTGTTAAAAGTCAACGCAATTGGGGCGTTGGAGATTTTACTGACTTGTCTGAGATTATAAAAATGTGCGCCAAAACCGGAGCCAATATCATAGGTCTTAATCCGCTCAATGTTTTGTGTCACGATTTTCCAGAAAACGCCAGTCCATATCAATCCATCAGCCGTTTGTTTTTAAACCCGATTTATATAGATGTTGAAAAAGTTCCTGAATATAGAGCAGCAGATATACAAATGGCAGAAGGTCTTTTGGCAGATGTCAAAACAAGCGAATATATCCAATATTCAAAAGTATATCCGCTCAAAGTTAAAATGCTGGAAAAATGTTTCAAACGTTTTCAAGAATCAGTTCAATCATCTCGTATGGAAGCATATAAAAAGTTTTGCAAAGAGCAGGGTGAAGATTTGGATAAATTAGCTCTGTTTCAAGCCCTATATGAGAGTGAAAGCCCAAAAGTATGGGGAGGATGGAGAGCTTGGCCCGAAGAATATAAATCTCCACAAGCAAGTGGTATTCCGGAGTATATAGAAAAACATCAAGAGCGCATAGAGTTTTTCAAATTTATGCAGTTTGAAGCCAATCGGCAATTCTCAGAAGCCCAAAAATTGGTAAAAGATATGGGATTAAAAATTGGTTTGTACCGAGATTTGGCTGTAGGCGTTGGCAAAGATAGTGCCGAATATTGGGGCAATCATGAATTATTTATTCCCGGAGTTGGTGCCGGAGCTCCACCGGATGCATTTTTTACCAGTGGACAACGTTGGGGTTTGGCTGCATTTTCTCCTACCAAGCTTAAAGAGCATCGTTATGAACCATTTATTAAAATACTAAGAGCAAATATGAAAAATGCCGGGGCTTTGCGTATGGATCATGTAATGAGCCTCATGCGTCTGTATTTGTTGGATGACGAATCAAACCGAGGCACATATTTGTACTATAATTTTGCCGATATGTTAAATATCGTGGCATTAGAAAGCTATTTGAATAAGTGCGTGATTGTTGGAGAAAGCATTGGTAATGTTCCCGAAGGATTTTTAGATACCCTTAAAGATAGAAACATATTATCTCTGAGCGTATTGTGGTCAGAACGTGCAGCTGTAGGTTGGGGCGGTTTTTATGCTCCACATGACTATACTCCAACAGCATTTGCTTCTGTTGGCACTCACGATATGCCACCTCTCAAGATGTGGTGGTATGGTTACGACATTGCCGAGGCATACAATTTGGGCTTGATATCTTCTGAACAAGATAAAAACGAAGCCTACCACAAAAGAGAAACAGACAGAGGTTTGTTACTCAGTTCTATAGATGCAGCCGGCGTATGGCCAGAGGATCGTCCTCGTCAAGGCAACTATATCTACGGCGAGAACTATCCCGAAGGTTTGGAAGAAGCTGTACATCGCTATGTCGCACGTTCATCTTCCGTTGTGTTTTTGGCTCAGTTAGAAGACTTTTTGCACGTTACAAAACAGCAAAATCTTCCTGGAACCGATATTGACAAGCACCTCAATTGGCGTTTGAAACTACCGGTCAGCCTTGAGAATATGGAAACAGATCCTGCGTATATCCGCAATGTTGCCGCTATTAGAAAAGAAAGATAAATATTATCTTAAAATGTTTTTTTAATTTAGAACATGCTAAAAATATAAAAAAGCATATTATATAATTGTTGTAAATTTTATATATTATACTAATGAGTAAACTGATGAAAAAAATATTATACACAATGCTGATTTTTTGTTTTTTTTGTTCCTCAGCCCAAGCCGGATTTAAGGAGTTTGTTGCAGAACTTAAGCATGATATATCAGCAACATGGGATTCTTCAAAATATGATGCATATATACCCATATATGCATGGCACAATCGTCTAACTTATGATCAAGAACACATAGATAAATACAATGAAAATCCATGGGGCTTTGGTCTTGGCAAATCTCGCTACGATGAAAAAGGCAATTGGCATAGCCTTTATGCTATGGGTTTTAAGGACTCCAACAAGCATTTAGAAACATTTTTCGGATATGCTTATATGAAAAATTGGCAGATTGGCGACAATCCGGATTTAAGAGCGGGAGTAGGTTATACTCTTGGTTTCACTCAGCGCACGGATTGGTACTATCTGCCGATGCCGGCACCATTACCTATAGCAGGCATAGAATACAAACGTTTGGCCATACAAGGAGCCTATGTACCTGGTGTAAAAAACGATGGTAACGTGTTGTTTTTGTGGACAAAACTATCCTTGAATTAATATATTGCTTTCAAACAAAATATAGCCTTTTGGGGATTTTAATTTAATATTGTTGTCAAAATCATAAAAATTTGCTAGCCTGTTCCATATTGTTTGAAAGGATAATTAAATGGAACAGAAAATTATAAAAATAAGCAACTTTGAAATAGGCAATGATTTGCCATTTTCTTTGCTTTGTGGTCCTTGCCAAATTGAAAGCCGTCAACACGCTATAGATATCTGTGGTGCAATGCAAGATCTGACAAGCAAGTTGGGCATAAACTATATATTCAAAGCTTCTTTTGACAAAGCAAATCGCACTTCTATTAATGGAGCCAGAGGTGTTGGGTTAGAAGAGGGTATGCGCACTTTTGATGAAATCAAAAAACTATACAACAATATTCCTATCGTCACAGATGTACACGAAGCTTCTCAATGTGCAGAGGTTGCCAAACATGTAGATATACTCCAGATTCCGGCCTTTTTGTGTCGCCAAACC
Source organism: Alphaproteobacteria bacterium (assembly GCA_015062305.1). Taxonomy (GTDB): domain Bacteria; phylum Pseudomonadota; class Alphaproteobacteria; order RF32; family CAG-239; genus CAZU01. Next base: position 139,776 of record SUUX01000001.1, on the reverse strand, counting down.
GATCTGGTTGTTGCTGCTGCCAAAACCGGTAAAGTTGTAAATGTTAAAAAAGGTCAATTTTTAGCTCCATGGGATGTTCCCAATATTGTCAAAAAAGTGACCGATAGTGGCAATCCAAATGTTTGCATAACAGAGAGAGGCACTTCTTTCGGGTATAATACGTTGGTTGTAGATATGCGAGGTTTTCCGCAAATGGCACAAACAACAGGTTGCCCCGTTATTTTTGATGCTACACACTCTGTTCAGCAACCTGGTGGTCATGGTTCATCTACTGGAGGCCAAAGAGAGTTTGCTCCGATTTTGGCCAGAGCAGCAATTGCTGTTGGTGTTGCTGCCATATTTATCGAAACTCACGAGAATCCGGATAAAGCCTTGTCTGATGGTCCCAACACCATTGCCCTCAAAGATATGGAATCTGTACTATCAGAACTAAAGGCTTATGACAATATCCGCAAAGCAAGATAATGAACTTTGTAGATGAGGGATATATCATAAACATTCGCAAACACGGTGAGCGCTCATTATTACTCACCGTGTTGACGCGTAATCATGGCAAAGTTGTAGGCTATGCCAAAAATTGCCTAAGCAAAAAAAACTTATCTACATTTCAATTAGGCAATTTTATCAAAATAGATGCCTATTCCCGAGTAGATGAAAATATGATAAGCTTAAAAACAGAGCTTATCAATCCGTGTTCTGTCAACTTTATTCACGATATCAGCAAGCTCAAAGCCCTTAGCTCTCTATGCTCAATTTGCAATCAATGTATGCCAGAGCTTCAGAACTTGGAGCGTTTTTATTACTACATAGACAGTTTTTTTAACTTGATAGATGAAGATAATTGGCTTGTTCACTATGCATATTTTGAGTTTTATCTTCTTGACTATTTGGGCATATCTCTAGACATTTCAGAATGCTCTGTCACCGGTAGCAATCAAAATCTTGCCTATATATCCCCAAAAACCGGCAGAGCCGTTTGTTCCGACGTTGGAGAACCATACAAATCCAGGCTTTATCGTTATCCTCATTATATTATAAATAAGAGTTACCATCCAAAACCCATTGAGCTGCAAGATAGCCTAAACATGACGGCTTTTTTCCTCAATAAAAACTTTTTTGCGGCTCATGGCTTGAAATTTCCGGAATCTCGTGCTAATTTCGAAAAAATTGCATAATGCCAAATAACAAACTAGGAACTACAAATGGCTGAAATTGAAGAAAGAATCAAAACTGTTGCTATGGCAGAAGAGCTCAGCTCTAGATATTTATCTTATGCCATGTCCACAATTGTATCTCGTTCTCTACCCGATGTTAGAGACGGTCTAAAGCCGGTGCACCGTCGCCTTATGTTTGCAATGCGTCAATTGCACCTTGATCCCAAGTCCGGCTTCAAAAAGTGCGCTCGTGTGGTTGGTGACGTAATCGGTAAATATCACCCTCATGGTGATAGCGCTGTTTATCAGGCAATGGCTCGTTTAGCACAAGATTTTTCGGTCCGATATCCGTTGGTTGATGGTCAAGGCAACTTTGGTAATATTGATGGAGATGGCCCGGCTGCCATGCGTTATACCGAGGCCAGATTAACCGAGTTTGCAATGGCATTGATGGAAGGTCTAAACGATGATTCCGTAGATTTTAGAGATACCTATGATGGAGAAGAATGCGAACCGGTTGTTATGCCGGCAGCAGTACCTAATTTGCTTTGCAATGGCAGCTCCGGCATTGCGGTTGGTATGGCCACCAATATTCCCCCGCATAATTTATCCGAAGTTTGTGATGCTCTTCTTCTTCTCATCGAAAAACCAGATGTTGAGATTGAACCATTAGTCCGCAAACTCAAGGGACCGGATTTTCCGACCGGCGGCGTGATAGTAGATAAATTTTCAACCATTTTGGATGCCTACAAACAAGGTCGAGGCAACTTCCGCATTCGTGCCAAGTGGGAAAAAGAAGACCTTGGTATGGGGCAATATCAGATAATTGTTACAGAAATTCCGTACCAAGTTGTTAAATCTAAACTTATTGAAAAAATTGCCCAACTATTGATAGATAAAAAAATTCCACTTTTGGCAGATGTCAGAGACGAATCAGCACAAGATGTTCGTATTGTCTTAGAACCCAAAAATCGCAATGTAGACGCCAATATGCTCATGGAATTTTTATTCAAGCAAACAGAGCTGGAGAGTAAATTTGCCTTAAATATGAATGTTCTTGACTCGGATGGTGTTCCCAGAGTTATGAGTATAAAAGAAGTATTGGGAGAATATTTACGCCACCGATTGAATGTGTTAGAACGCCGTTCTAACTACCGTTTGCAAAAAATAAATGCCAGATTAGAGATTTTGGCTGGCTACCTCATTGCATACTTAAATTTAGATGAAATTATCCGCATCATCAGAGAAGAAGACGAACCCAAAGCGGTAATGATGGCAAAGTTCGGTCTTACAGACAATCAGGCAGAAGCTATTTTAAATATGAAACTCCGTAGCTTGCGCAAGTTAGAAGAAACCGAAATCAAACAAGAATACGATGACTTGAGTGCAGAAAAAACGGCATTGGAAGCGTTGCTTGCCAATGAGAATTTGTGTTGGCAAAAAGTTGCCGAAGAAATTAAATTTATACGAGAAAAATTTGGCAAAAAAACCGCCTTAGGTCGTCGTCGTACCGAATTTGCCGAAGTTGCAGACGATATAGAAATTTCAATTGAAGCTTTGGTAGAAAAAGAGCCAATTACTGTAATCCTTTCTCAAAAAGGCTGGATACGCTGCACTAAAGGTTATAGTAATCTTAATGATGAATTTAAGTTCAAAGATGATGACGCATTGCTTATGGCGATTCACGCCCAAACCACCGATAAAATTGTTTTGTTGGATAGTTCAGGCAAATTTTTTAATATTGCCGCCTCTGAAATTCCAAGTGGCAGAGGTTTTGGCCAACCTTTGCGCCTAATGGTAGATCTCGGAAACAATGACAATATTGTAGATATGTTTGTTTTTGATGCCAAGGCCAAATATTTAATTGCCTCCAATGTTGGTCGAGGTTTTATCATCGATGAGAATCACATCATTGCTCAAACCAGAAATGGCCGCAAGATTATGAATGTAGGGCAGGGTGAATATGTAGCATTTTGCAAACGAATGGTCGGAGATATGGTTGCCACTATTGGTGACAACCGCAAGCTTTTGGTGTTTAAGGCAGAAGAAATTCCAACCATGGCCAGAGGACACGGCGTTTTGTTGCAAAAATACAAAGATGGCGGCCTATCAGATATTCAAGTCTTCAACGAAGCAGATGGCTTCACATATACACGAGCAGGTGGCACCAAGACAGAAACCGAGCTTTTGACATGGCTCGGACACCGTGCTCAAGTGGGAAAACTTGCTCCTTTTGGCTTCCCAAAGAATAATAAATTCTTAAAAGATTAGCTCAAACACACCTTTCTTAAACCAAAGAAGGGTGTGTTTAAACTATAAGAGGAAAAATAAGATGTCAGAGGTTTTGTTTGAATTTATTCGCCAAGGGGCATACGTTAAGGTAACAGCCATTGAACCAGAAACAAAAATTGAAGCATCGGTTGTAGTTCCAGCAAACTTGAGCCAAGAACAAATGCAGTTACAAGCTTTGCAAAAGCTAAATTATGTGTTACGTAAAAAGGCTGAGGAATAAATTTGGGTGCAAAGTAAGCCCCCGAAAGAAGAGCGCTGTGTGAATGACTACTTAGTAAAGCCGGTGTGGCTTTGCACTGTGGATAAGTGTATTAAAAACACAGTATTTGTTTCCAATTTGAAAATAATGTTTTATTATACCTTTGGTCCAAGTAGGGCTGGGGAATATTATTTTTTATGGGGAACAAAATGTCTAACAAAACCGCTGTGAATCGTACAGCTATATCTGCAAACGAGCTTCCACATTTTATGCAAGACACACCAAAATCTGTAGAGATTGAGGAAAAACCGTCATGGCTAAACAACAATTTGCACAAACTCATGATAGGAGTGAGTGTGGTTTGGTTTGCCATCGTGTTGATATACATCACACAATTTTTTGGATGGGACAATCTGTTCTTGATGATGCCGGATGAATTTGGCGGATTCTTGGCAGGCATAACTTTGCCCTTGGCAATTATCTGGGTTGTTATGGCTTATATTGATAGGGGAACATCATTTAAGCAAGAAGCCAAGTTTTTGCGTGCCTACATGAATCAGTTGGTATACCCCGAAGATGGAGCCCCCCAAACAGCCAAGGCTATGGCAGATGCAATTCGTTCTCAAGTTGTAGAATTGCAAGAAGTTAGCAAGTTGGCAACCGAACACACGGCCAAGATAAAAGATGAAATTCGTGGCAATATCAATGAGTTTGCCAAACTTGTTGCCACATTAGATAACTATTCTTCCAAAACCATTGTAGAGTTGAGTGATGGTGTCAAATATCTGACGCAGAATTTTGAAAATATTACATCAAAGGCTCAAAATTCCACAGCCACTTTTGCCAGCTTTAACCGAGATTTTGTAGATGGTGCCGAAGATATTGAGCGTAGCCTCAACAATCTTTTTGAAAAACTTTTACCCAAACTCAAAGAGATGAAAGATTCTGTAGATTTCTTGCATCAACTTTCAGAGGATTCTGGCAAAAATATTGAGTATGCAGGCAATTTGTTACAAAAGGTTTCACTAGAAGCTGCAGATAACTTACAAAATGTAAACAACACATTGACAACACACGCTCAAAGTTTGCAAAACATATCTCAAGAAGCCATCAGTAATTGTGAAGAACTCAAAACAGTTGTTTCTAACGAAGTAGAAAATTTAGCATCTCACCTCAACGAGCATACATCCAAACTGGAGCACGCTATAGCCTCAAGCGGCAATGTCATGAAAGATAAAGTAAACGACATAGCCAAACATGCCTCAGAGAAGATTATCAGCATACATGAACACCTAAACAAAGGAATGAATGATTTAGGTAGTTCTGTAGACGAACAAATCAAAAAGGTTGGTGCTGCAATGTCGCAAAATAATCATGAGGTTGCCGAGCTCATCAACAATCTGCAACAACACGCAGATATCATCAATAAAAAACTGTCTAACCATGGAGATCTCTTAGCCCAAGAGATCGACAAGTTGATGGTTCGCAGCAACAATTTAGAAGAGAGCGTATCAATTCAAGTGCACAACCTTAATGATGTTGCCGACCAAGTTGCCAACTCTATTCAAAAAGCAGATGTTGCACTTGAGAACAACATCAACAATCTGCAAAACAAATCATCTCTGGCCAATGAGCATTTGATTGTATACATAGATTCTTTAGATGAAAAAACGAAGGTATTACAACGTTTAACCGAAGAAGCTATGACAACCATGACACAAGCCGGAGACAATCTGCAAACACGTCGCCAACATATCAAAGACACGATAACCGATGTTGTTGAGCAAATCAACATCATGAACAATGGAGTAGATTCTGCTTGTGATAATATTTGCCTCAAAGTCGATGAGAGCATTAAAGCAATGAATGATGCATCTGATAATATGAATCGCTTTGCCAATAATTTATCTGAGGCATCAGCTGTTGTTGTTGCTCAATCTCAGGTAAGCGAGGCCTCCTTGGCTCAGCAACATAAGAACATTACCTCTAGTGCTGCCCAAGTAGAAGACACCAAGATAGAACTCAAACGTCAGCTGGATGAATTGTCATCTGTTTCTGTTAAGTTGCAATCTGATGCAAGTTCTACTGTTGAAAAACTCAAAGAAAACATCAACGATATGTTAATATCATGCAATGATGTCATCAACAAAAGCAAATCCATCAATGACAACTTGTTTGAACAAGCCAATTTATTTGATACTTCGGCAAACCGCACACTTGCCAAAGTTACACAATTTGAAAGTGTGTTAAACACCCAAAACCAAAATCTGGAATTATTGAGCAAAAATGTATCTGAACGAGTAGCCGGCATAGAAGCCTCTCTCAATCAGCAAAACAAAGCTATTAATGAATCTACTCACACATCTCTAGAAAGCTTCCGCAAGGCTGCCGATAACTTCGATATTCAGACTAAAGCTTTGCACGAAATTTCTCGTAGCACCACTGAATATACCACAGGTGTTGCTGCCGGATTTGATGAAAAAGCCGCAGCTCTCAATACATTATTTAAGCAACAACAAAATGAGTTTTATAGTTTTTGTGATAAGATATCAGACCACGCCGAAGAGATGAGTGATGCACTCAAAAAGCAGGTAAACATTATAGAGCAAAGTGCTGATAAGGTATTTTCTCGTATGGTCATGTTAGAAGAAGATACATCTCGTCACACAGAGGCTGTTGTCAACAATACACATCGTTCTATTGACAGATTGTCAGAGATTGAGGCAATGGTTGCAGCAAAAAATAGCAATATCAAAACCATGGTAGATGATACTACTGCAAACCTTCAAGATATTTCTCAAAAAATTCAGGAACAAATCGGATTATTTGGACAGGCCGCAAAGAGTATTGACGAACAAGGACGCTCCTCTGTTTCTAGCCTGCAAGATAGTTGTACACATATTCAAAACGCCGAAACAGAACTTAGCAAGACCGGCGCCAGTGTTTACAAATTGATTGATGAACACGCAAAGAATATTGATTTGGCTGCAGTAAGATTACGCAGTCAGAGTGAAGAAATTAATAACGCCCTAAACGAACAGGCAAATTCGTTAACCGAAGTTGCCAATACTTTGGCAACCCAAAGTCGTTTAGGCGAGGCATCATTGGCCCAACAGTTCAAATATCTTTCTGATGCCACAACCAATATTTCTCTTAAAATGAAAGAGGTAAATGACAATTTCCATAGCAATGCAGATCATATATTTGAGACTTCAACAAAATTAGCCTATGAGTTTGATGTTCTGGGGGATCGACTTATCAAGGCCGGTGAAGATGTGAGCAAGATATCTAAGAACTCTATGAAGAGTATGGATCAAGTTAGCCTTTCACTAACTCAAAATAGCGAAGACTTAGATGTTGCAGTAAAACAATCAGTTGAAAGAATTGGTAGTATATTTGGCGAATATGAGAAATATATTGCCGGATTTAATACCGTTACCGCCGAAACCAGTACCGGAGTAATAGAGATAAACAGCCTCATCTCTGCTCAAAGAGACAAAATGGTACAAATATCTAACGATACCAAAAAATTAGTTGATTGTTTTAATACCGTATTAAATGACACATCGAACCAATTGGCAGACAGAGCTAATGATGCCTATGATAAGGTCAAAGGCTTAGGCAAGGATCTGAAGAATTTAGGTCTGCAAATGGAAGAGGCGGCCAAGGTTAGTGCTACACACATGAGCAATTCTGCAGATAAACTCCGCGCATCAATCAGTGAGATTGCCGCCAATGCCGAACGCATATCTAACGATATTTTGGGTTCAGGAGAGGTGTTCATCAAACAGTCTAATGCTTTGGTTGCCGCTACAGATGATACTGTAGGCAAAGTAAATAGTGCCATGGGTACATTGTTGGAAACAAGTCACAATTTCAACATCAGTAGCGAAAATATTATCAAAGATGCAATTCGCTTCAAAGACAATATAAGCAATCAGATAAAAGAGCTTGGAGAGCATTCTCGCAAAGCAGATGACACCCTAAAAACACTTACAACTGCGTACCAAGGAATTCAGATTGAAGGTTTCCTAAAGCAGGCTGGTTCCATAATTGAAAAATTAGAAAGTATTTCTGTTGACATCAACAGGGTATTCAACCCCAAAGATGAAGATGATTTATGGAAACGTTTTTATAATGGCGATACCGATGTTTTTGTTCGTTATCTATCTCGCAACATCACCAAAACACAGATGTCTGCTGTTCGCAAAGAATTTGAGAAAAACAGTGACTTCCGCAATCAAATAAATGCATATCTTGCAGAATTTGAGCTCTTGGTTTCTGCTGCTAAAAAACATGAGAATTCCGGTTTGTTACTATCTGTTATCTCTGGTGCCGATATCGGAAAACTCTATTACATTCTTGCCAAAATTATGGATAAGTTGGAGTAATATTAATCAATGAGCAGATTAAACCTAAACAATTACTTCAACAATCTACAAGACCAAATATATTCTTCTGTAGATCGCATAAAACTCAAGCAAAGTTCCTCTGATAGAGCAAATTTTGCCGAAACATCAACAGAAGAATACAGATATTATTACAACCGTATAGAGAACTATGCCTATCAGCTATTGCCAGAAAATATAAGCTGGACGTTACAAACGAGCGGCTCTCCATCTTTGTCTGAGAATTTATATGCAACAACATCATATCAACAGGTTAGAGATGCACTCAAAGAGCCAACCGTTTTAATAGATTTTATGTTTAAGAATAACCGAGAATTTGACTTTAAGGTATAAATGCAGATATTAGATTTTGAGAGCAAAGTTTTTTTAGCCCCCATGGCCGGTATCACCGACAAACCGCTGCGCAAGCTGACAGCCTCTTTCGGGGGTGGCAATATTGTATCAGAAATGGTGGCAATCAATGCTCTTTCACGTAAAAACCCCAAAACATATCGCATAGCAGATGTCAGAGACGAGCCATATCCGGTGGTTGTTCAGTTGGTTGGCAGCGACTTGGCTCTATTTGATGAGGCAGCCAAATTAGCCGCAGAATTAGGAGCTCATTCTCTAGACATAAATATGGGCTGCCCTGTCAAAAAAATTATAGCCAACAAGTCAGGCTCACACCTTATGACCGATATCAAATTGGCCTCTCAAATAATACAAACGGTTGTCAAAGCAACTTCGCTAAAAGTTAGCATCAAATTTCGCAAAGGTTGGGATTGCAATCATGTAAATGCTGTTGAATTTGCCAAAATGTGTGAAGATAGTGGAGCTGCATATATTACTGTTCATGGTCGCACTCGCTCAGAATTTTATTCTGGCACTGCAGATTGGGATATTATTGCAGCGGTTAAAGATGCCGTAAAAATCCCTGTAATTGGCAACGGAGATGTTTGTTCGGCCCAAAGCGCACAACAAATGCTAGAATATACCAAAGCCGATGGCGTGATGGTTGGCAGAGCAGCATTAGGTATGCCGTGGCTTATTTCGCAAATAGATGCATATTTGAGTCACAATCAAGAACCCACACCCATACCGACAGCCCTTGTTAAACAGACCTTGCTCACCCATATAAAATATTTAGTAGAGTATTATGGTGAGCGTTTGGCTCTAGGCTTATCTCGCAAATATGTTTGTTGGTACTGCAAAAACATGAGAGATGCCCGCAAGTTCAGAGAAGCCTATGTTCGCATAGATAATCTAGAAGCTGCTTATACTGAGATTAATCGTTTTTTTGATACCTATATAGAAGGAGAAAACTGTTGAAAATAATCGTATGTGGAGCCGGTAGCATAGGGCAAAGCATTGTCAGCTATTTGGTTCAAGGCAACAATGACATTGCCGTTGTAGACAACAATCAACGGCGCCTAGACGAGATTTCTACAGAATTTGATATTTTGCCTGTGTTTGGAGAGGCTTCTCATCCCGATATTTTAGAAAGAGCAGGCGCAAAAGATGCAGATTTAATTTTGGCAGTCACAAACGTAGACGAAGTTAATATGATGGCTTGCCAAATTGCATATACGTTGTTTGATATTCCCCGCAAAATTGCCAGAATAGATAGTGATGTTTTTTTAGATCCTATTTGGGGAGCTATGTACAATGATAAACACTTGCCAATAGATTTGATTATATCACCGGATATAGAAGTATCTGAAAATATTTTACAGATCATCAAATATCCAGGGTGCAGAGGAATATTGCCGGTATTAGATAAACAGGGATGTGTTTTAAGTCTAAAACTTTCAGCAAACTGTCCGTTATTAAACGTTCCTCTCAACCAGCTTTATCGTCAAGATGACAATTTAGACATTGCAATCGTTTCCATCATTAGGGACGGGCGTTGTTTTATACCGGAGGCGTATGATATCCTGTCTTCTGGCGATGAGATAAATTTATATACAGATATGCATCATGCATACGATGTAATAAACGCATTTGGTGCCGAAAAGACAACAAATGAAAGAGTTCTCATTTTTGGAGGCAATGCTATTGCCGAGCATTTAGGACAACTTATTGAGCTTGAAGACAGTATTATAAGCTACAAAATAATAGAAGAAAATTTGGACAATGCCAGATATCTGGCACGAGAACTGCCCAATGCGGTAGTAATCAATGGAGAAATGCTTAGTGATATTATTCTAAATGAAGCAGATATCAATCACACAGATGTTGCCATAGCAGTAACACCAAGTGATAAAGATAATTTGCTTGCCTCTCTTTTATCTGCCAAAAGAGGAGTAACCAACACCATTTCTGTGGTCAATACCCCATCATATAGCAATATGGTATTCAATATTGGTGACAGCACACTCATCGACAAACGTTCGGTGACTATTTCCAAGATTCTCAAAGAACTTCGTCGTGTCAAGTTGCAAGAAGCTTATGCTGTAAGCCGAGGCCATGGAGAAATATGGGAGATAAAGATAGAGGCCGAAGATTTATGTAACGGCAAAAAAATAGGCTCTTTAAATCTTCCCAAACAAAGTCGCATATTCTTAATCATCAGAGGTTCCGAGAAGATATATCCCGATCCCACCACCACATTATTATCTGGGGACAACATATTGCTATATGTAGATTCTTCGGTTATTCGCTATGCTGAAAATATTTTTTCTTAAAAAGCTTTACTAATTAAAAAAAATGTTGTTAGAATTAAAGAGCAATAAATAATAAAGAAGGAAAATCCTATGTCTCAAAATGTTCAAGCCGATTTTTTAGGCAATATCCGTGATAATGAAGTATCTGTTACCGTATTTTTGGTAAATGGTGTAAAGTTACAAGGGATTATCACTTGGTTTGACGATGCATCATTGTTGCTTCGTCGTGATGGTCACACTCAGTTGATATATAAGCATGCCGTATCTACTATCATGCCGGCAGATGCAATTGACGTAGAAATTTCAAAATAAATTGTCACTAATAGAATTTAATTCTCACCCGGTCACCAAAGCAGCTGTAATTTTTCCCGATATTGCAGATGCAAAGATTAGTTTATCTTCTGAAGCCAGATTAGAAGAGGCTGTTGGTTTGGCTTGTGCCATAAACTTAACTGTAGAATATCAAGAGATTATCAAAATACGCTCAGCCAAACCCTCAACATTACTAGGGCAAGGGGTGTTAGAGCGTCTACGAACAGAGTTTGTTGCTTTGGGTATAGAGCTTATGGTTGTAGATAGCTCCCTTAGTCCCATTCAACAACGCAATCTTGAAAAATTTATGCAAATTAAGGTCATTGACCGTACAGCTCTAATCTTAGAGATTTTTGGAGAAAGAGCCCAAACTAACGAGGGAAAATTGCAGGTAGAACTCGCACATCTGAGCTACCAGCGCAGTCGTTTGGTCAGAAGCTGGACACACTTGGAGCGCCAACGAGGTGGTGCCGGATTTTTAGGTGGTCCCGGAGAAACACAAATAGAGTTAGATAGAAGAATTATAGATGACAAAATCCTGCGCATTAAAAAAGATTTAGAAAAAGTTCGCCAAACTCGCAAAATCCAGCGTTCTTCACGTCAACGTGTTCCATATCCTGTTGTGGCACTGGTCGGTTATACCAACGCCGGCAAATCATCATTGTTCAATTATTTATCACAGGGTTCTGTTTTGGCCAAAGATATGTTGTTTGCCACCTTAGACACCACTCTTCGCAAGATAACGTTGCCTTCAGGCCGTTTGGCTATTTTATCAGATACTGTTGGTTTCATCTCAGATTTGCCTCATGAATTGGTAATGGCCTTCAGAGCAACGTTAGAAGAAGTTTTGGAAGCAGATATCATTGTCCATGTCAGAGATATTGCCAACCCAAACAGCAAAGAACAACGACAAGATGTGCTAAAGGTTCTGAAAAATATTGGTTTACAAAATATTGAAGAAGATAAGCGTTATATTGAGTTGCTCAACAAAGTAGATTTATTGTCTTCAGAAGATAAACAAAAATTATCATCACATTCCAAGGCATTGCTTGTCTCGGCTTATAGCGGGGAGGGGTGTCAAGAGTTTCTCAAATTGCTAGATGACCGCTTGGCCATAGACTACGAGGTTATCGAATTTTCAGTTCCGTCATACGATGGCAAAAGCATTGCATGGATATACGCCAATTCAGAGGTTCTTTCTTGTCGTCATCACGAAGATTCCACCATCTTAAAGGTGCGTATTTGCAAATCATCAGCCGCCAAACTCCAAAAAATACTCAAAAACCTTTAAAATCAAAAACTCATTGACTACATCTTCAACAGGAGATTTAGTTATGAAAAAATATGTCACATACTTTATTTGTCTGATAATAATTAGCTGTGCCGGCAACAATATTTCATATTCTGATGAGTTGCAACCATGGATTGGCCAGTCAGAAGAACGCCTTTTTCAGTCTTGGGGATATCCTCGTAACAGTTTTTATGTCACACCACAAGAAAAAGTTATCACATATTTGCATTTTTCAAAACACCCTCAAGGATACCAACCATATTCCAATAGTATTGCATATTCAGCCATAGCTACACCAGATATTGGTTTGTCAGATCAACCACGCTATAGCACTTATTATTGCAAAACCAGTTTTACCATCATAAATGGCATTATTAGTAATTTTAGTTTCAATGGAGATGCCTGTGTTGCCGATAGCAGGGGAGACTACAGGTGGGGTTTGTAAAAGTAATTATTGCATTGTCTTGTATTGTTTGTGGCTTTGAAACTGCCAAAAAATATTCTACCATAGATAAACAAAAAAAATAGGAGGTCAGCATTAAGCTGAAGCTCCTATAGTTTCTGTTTTGATGAGGTTTCCTTCCTGGTCGATAAAAAAATATCGAGATATTCCTTTGATTCGCCATAAAGGATTTTTGATTTTGGGAAGGCTTACCTGTTTAATTTCACTTCTTATGATGCCGGCTTCATCCAGAAAACTGACAACATCTTTCACATTTTTTAGCATTGTCTATAGATTTAATATAATAAAAATTTTTAAATTACACAGAATATGCCACAAATTGTCTATTTTGTCAACAAATAATATTCAATAAAAATTTTTGTATTGACCAATAGCGAAAAAACCTATATTTTGTGCGAACAAAATAGTTATTAATGTTATTTTTATAAAAATATAAGCCTATGAAAAAGATTGCTTTTTATTCAGGTTTGTTTGATACCTCCAACCGAGGTCATCTAAACATTGTTATCAGAGTGCTAAAGGCCTACCCAAAGATCATCATTGGAGTAGAAAACACAGGAGCATGTCATTTTAGCTTGCAAGAGCGAATTCAAATGGTCAAAGACACAATTCAAGACTTTTTGGATTTAGACTATGGTCCGGTTCAATTTCGCCAAGAAGTTGCCAGACGCATTATGGAAGATCCGTCCATCATCAAAGTTGTGCCTATCGAAGGAGAAACTGTCGATGCCGCCATTCTTCACAATGCCAGCGTGATGGTGCGAGGAATCCGTAATGAATTTGATATCCATGTGGAGGAAGAACTCCGGAATACCATTCTAAGTCAGTTCCGTATTCGCAACTATCCGCTTAAGTCCAAAGATTATATTTTGGAATCTACCAATGCAGAGGTTGCTCACATGTCTTCTTCGTTGTCAAAACACTTGTGTGAACGTGGCGAATATATCCAGGCTCTTCACCATGTCACACCGCGAGTACACAACCGCATGATGAGTTACTATCTCAAAAGACCATTCCAGCGCTACTTTAGCAAGCAGGATAAGCTTTGGGAAAAGCTAAACGCCATCTATGGTAATCGTAGGTGTTGCAATTTTACTCATGTTGCCTATATGCTAAATCGATTGCATATAGAGTTGGCTCTCAAGCGCATAGAGCAAATTCCCACTTCTGTGGTTAGAGCTATGTTTTTGCGTGATGTTTGTGATACACCGGCAGAGAGCGCCGTATGGGTAGAAAAAAACATCTCTTTTTCAGATGTAGAAGAAATCAAACAGTGTATTCTGGCTATGGACTATTCATCTGTGCCGACACAACTGACAGATAACCAACAACTTATTGTTCGTTGTGATCTTCTTCTGTTGACAGATGAGGAGAATTATCCTCTTTATCGCCGAATTGTTAGATCCCAAGATTGTGGCAAAACAAAAGTTCCGTTCTATTCAAACATGGCAGATCCAATGCAATATCTGGAGCAAACCCATCTTTTTTCAGAATTAGAACTCGAAAACGCCGTTTTCCTTCACAAAAAACTCTTTGGTTCTTCAAAATAAGGCTGATTATTCTTACAACAAAACCTGCCGGTCTTTGCACCTGCAGGTTTTTTTGTACTTGTCGACCCATGATAAATATTATATAATAAAACAATATAAGATAGGAGAGCATGGTATGCACACAAAAGGTGATATAAATAACAATGAATATATAGATCGTTGCAGAAAGTTTTTTGCAAGCCAAGAATTCAAAAGATTAACGCAAGGCGAAGACGCTGTCTTGCCAAATTTTAACACTAATTCTTCTGAAGACTTATTACAGTTGCGCAATTATATCAATACAATGCATGCCGGTCAACATATCTTGACGTTTGACAAAGATTTCAAATCTCAACCTCTATTAAAAATGCAAATAGGTCAAGCTTTAATAAACCGAGATGAATACGAAAAAAGGATGGCAGAACTTCCATCTAACACAGAAAGATCACCAGTAACAGTCGAAAGATGCAGACGTTTAGGAAATACAGGCAAAGCAAGAATTAATTGGAGATAACCATTTTTCATCTATCATTAAAGAGATGATTTATGATAAGATAGAAAATAAATAACATCCTGTTTTGCAACAGGATGTTATTTAAGATTTTACAGGGTCTCTGTTTTTTCATTCACCCATCTTTTCAGCAATTTTAATGCACAATAAACAGCTGCATAAATAGCTGCAGTTACGCAGGTAAACATATACAATATTGGGGACATATAAATCACCAGTTGTGAGAATATCATGTGCTTATTCCCACTTAAATAGCATCCAAGTGATATTAGGGCTACTAATATCGTCAACAGGAACATTATTGTCTGTGTTCCTTTCCAATATAAATCCCCACTTTCTATGCTTTGGAAGATACCCAGGAGTATCCAAGTAATACACACCGCGCCTCCCAATGCCTGTGTCCACAAAGCTTCATTCTGGTCATTATAACAAACCAGATGGATCGCTGATGCTATCACTGTTACCAGCGTTAAAATTGCCACTGAAGGATAATTTAGCAACACCCATAGTGCTTTCAATAGTAAATTTTTCATAATTGTTGTTGAGAGTTAAGAGTTAATAGTTTATTGTTGATTGTCTGTTTTTCAAAAAGCGCAAGTGTCTACTACTTGAAAAAAAGAATCAATAACCAAAAATTTAAGGAAAACCTCAAATTACAATTATGAAAAACTTTTAACCAAATAATAGAACACAATAGCTTTTTGTTTACGCTAATTATATCACATTTTGATCACCAAAGCAATATTTTTTTCTTTTCATATAAATTTAACAAAATCAATCTCTTAAATTGACGAAAACAAGCTTGTCTTTAAGACAAGCGCTGTTTGAGACGTTTCCGCCATAGAAAATAGAAACAAAAAAAGCCCAACCATAATAGTTGGGCTATTATATTGGCGGAGAGAGTGAGATTCGAACTCACGGAGGGGTCGCCCCCTCGACGGTTTTCAAGACCGCTGCATTAAACCGCTCTGCCACCTCTCCATAGGTGTGTTTATAATAATCAAAGGAGAAAACCGTCTCAGAAACTTCGTTTCTGCTTCTCCGGTTTGGGCCTCCGGCCATCTGCGATTCCAAGACCGCTGCATTAAACCGCTCTGCCACCTCTCCATAGGTGCATTTATAATAATCAAAGGAGAAAACCGTCTCAGAAACTCCGTTTCTGCCTCTCCGGTTTGGGCCTCCGGCCATCTGCGATTCCAAGACCGCTGCATTAAACCTTTTCGCCACCTCTCCATAGGTAAACTACCGTTCTGAAAAAGACTTTTAACTTAAAGTTTTCATATCGTCAAGCTTTTTTTTATAATTTATTTACAACTTTGCAATACTATACACAAATGATTTAATTATACGATAACAATGTTTATTGAAAGTTGTATAGAATGTCTTTATCACAATCGGTTTCTGGTTTGGTTTTGGCTCTGTGTATAAGCACAGCCGCATGTGCCAGTGTCACATCTTTTGCCCCCAAAGAATATCTGTGCTGGCTAGAAGAACTAAAGTCTGAAATGTTACAAAAAGGGATATCCAAACAAACATTGGAAAAAGTTTATGCTCAAGATTTTTATCACCCGGCACCAGAAGTCGTCAAGATAGACCGCAAACAAATAGAATTTGCACTAACATCAACAGACTATGTTAACAGGGTTGTTTCCAGACGTAGGGTTGAAGAGGCCCGCAAACATTATCAAGAATTGAAGCCTCTGTTTGATGATATAGAGAAAAAATATGGCGTTCCGGGGGTATATTTGGCTGCATTTTGGGGCGTTGAGACCAATTTTGGTCAAAATTTCGGAGGTTTTAATACTATTGCATCTTTAACAATGTTAAGCTATGACACCAGAAGACCAAAGTTTTTTAGATCTCAACTATACGAGGCCTTAAAGATTATAGACACATGGGATGTTGATTACACCAGAATGCAAGGGTCTTGGGCTGGTGCAATGGGACACTTTCAATTTATGCCATCCACTTTTAATGCCTATGCAGTAGATTATACTCAAGACGGAAAAATAGATATTTGGCACTCTTTTGAAGATGCTGCGGCTTCGGCTGCAAATTATCTCAGTTCTATTGGGTGGAAACAATCAGAACCATGGGGTATTGAAGTCAGCCTGCCGTGGAATTTTGATTTTTCTCAAACAGGGCGTAACAAGAACAAATCCGTTAAGGAATGGAAAAAGATTGGTCTCAAAAACAAAGATTATAGTGTTATCAAGCTAGATGATGATATACAAGGAGCCGTAATAACCCCTGAGGGCAAAAAAGGCAAAGCATATCTGGTGTTTAACAATTTTCATATTATAATGAAGTGGAACCGATCGGAGAATTATGCCTTAGCCATAGGAATCCTTTCTGATTATATATCATCAAATAAAGAATGGAAACCTATATATAAAGATCCGGCAACACGTTTGCGCACAGATGATATTATCCTTCTTCAATCATTTATAAACAAATTAGGGTGGTTTAAGTTGGAAGAAGACGGACAACTGGGTTCTCAAACCAGAGAAGCCATCAAAAAGGTGCAACAAGCCGCCAAGCTAACGGCAGACGGCTATCCGGATTATAGATTGTTGCAAAAAATTAAGAATTATAATCCCAATATTGGTTTTTCTGTTCCGGTTCCGCAAAGAAAATTACACAAGCATAATTAAACGCTTTACGAAGTCTTAAAAACAGTATAACTTGTTCGTCAGTAAAAAACGATTTTGAGAGAATAAATGACGAATAATAAACCGATTCTACTAACTGTAATGCTTGTGGGCATTGGTCTTTTGCTAAATGCCTGCACCTATGGCCGCATAAATGGCAAATATTCACAGGCTCAAACCATAATGGGGCAGGGCGGAAGCTACAAAGTTGGTAAACCCTATAAGATTATGGGCAAATGGTATTATCCCAAAGAAGACTACAACTATTCAGAAGTTGGTATTGCCTCATGGTATGGTGAAGATTTTCATGCCAAAAAAACAGCCAACGGCGAACACTATGATATGCATGCACTCACCGCGGCACACAGAACACTGCCTCTACCAAGCATTGTTAAGGTAACAAATTTAGAGAATGGTCGCTCACTTGTTTTGCGAGTAAACGACAGAGGTCCATACGCCAAGAATCGCATTATTGATATATCCAAACGCGGAGCTCAACTTTTGGGTTATCAGACACAAGGCACAGCCAAAGTTCGTGTCGAAATAATGGCTGAAGAAAGCCGTCAACTTAAAGAAGCTCTTTTAAACGGGGGTAGCAGCAAAACCATACTCAAGGCATCATCTGCCAAACAAACCGTAAAAACAGCACAAGATGTAAAGCCGTTGCACCTGATTGGAGCCGGATACTTAAACTCCAATTCTATCAAACCATATCCTAAAGGTAGTTGGTTTGTACAGGCCGGAGCCTATACCAAAGAGACCGCAGCCAAAAATCTGAGTTCGCAGCTCAAAGATGTAGGCACCACAAATATTTATTATGTAACAATAGATGGCCAACTTTTCTACCGCGTAAGAGTCGGCCCGTTTGCTCACAAAAAAGAAGCCGAAGTAGCTCTGGCTCAAGTAAAACATCACGGTATATATAACGCAGCTGTTGTCCAAGATTAAACAAATAGAGGTCTGATATGAAACTTTCTTCAAAATTACTTTCGTCCATAGCGTTTTGTGGCTTTGTTTTTTCTGCCACTCATGCGCAATCCATTGAAACCAAGGCTCGCAATCTTATTTTAATGGACTATGATACCGGCCAATATCTTCATACCAAAGATGCCGAAAAAATGATACCTCCGGCATCAATGAGCAAATTGATGACTGTTTATATGTTGTTCAACAAACTTGGAGATGGCACACTATCTTTAGATGATACATTTACCGTAAGCGAAAACGCATGGCGCAAAGGCGGTGCTGCCAGTGGTGGGTCTACCATGTTTTTGGCCATCGGTGACAAAGTTAGAGTAGAAGATTTGCTAAAAGGCATCATCATTCAATCTGGTAATGATGCATGTATTGTTGTTGCCGAAAATCTTGCCGGAACAGAAGAAGACTTTGCCGCAGACATGAATGCCAAAGCTCAAGAGATTGGTCTAACCAATTCTCATTTTGCCAATGCCACAGGGCTTCCTCATCCGGACCATCGAATGTCTGTAGAAGATTTGGCAAAATTATCACGCAGAATTATCTCAGAATATCCGCAATACTATCATCTTTTTTCTATGAAAGAGTTTGTTTATCGTAATATTCGTCAAGGCAACCGTAACCCGTTGTTATACAGCATGCCCTATGCCGATGGCCTAAAGACAGGCCACACAGAAGAAGCCGGATATTGCTTGACAGCGTCTGCCAAAAAAGACGGTCGCCGTCTGATTGGGGTTATGACAGGCCTAAATTCAAACAAAGAACGCTCAGAAGAGGCCGAAAGAATAATGAGCTGGGGCTTTAGGGAGTTTAATAATTATAAACTTCTAAACAAGGGACATAAGGTGGCAGATATTCCTGTTTGGTATGGTGTTCAACCCGATGTTTCTATGGTTGTTTCCGAAGATGTGGTGCGCACTCTCAAACGCAACCAAAAGAATGATGTAAAACTCAAGGCTTCTTACGACAAACCGGTTAAAGCTCCGGTCAAAAAGGGACAGCAACTCGGTGTTGTAAAAGTCGAAATTCCCAATCAGCCAACAGTTGAAATTCCGTTAATTGCAGCAGCAGATGTGGCAGAAGTTGGTCTGTTTGGAAGAATTCGCAAAAATATAAGCTATCTTTTATTGGGTTCAGAATAATGCAAGGTAAGTTTATTACATTTGAGGGTGGTGATGGTAGTGGAAAATCCACTCAAATCAAGTTACTGGAAGAGTATCTTAAAGTAAAAGGTAAAGATGTAATCACCACCAAAGAACCAGGAGGAACACCTCTCGGACAAGAGCTACGTCGTATTCTTCTCACCGGAGATGTCGATAAAATGGATGCCAAATCTGAGGCTATGCTGTTTTTTGCCGACCGTCGAATCCATCTGACCAAAAAGATATGGCCGGCGCTAGAAAAAGGACAATGGGTTATAAGCGACAGGTTTGCCGATTCAACCAAAGCATATCAGTATTATGGACACAATGGTCGGGTTTCTTTGCCTGATTTGCATAATTTATATGAGATTTCCGTTGGTAACTTTAAGCCTGATTTGACTATAATTTTAGATATTGATCCCGAAATAGGAATCAAAAGATCTCTCAATCGGGCAGCCTCTGCTGCTGTAAAAGAAGTTCGTTTTGAAAATGTAGACATTTCTTTTCATAAACGTCTGCGTCAAGGATATCTGGAAATTGCTGCCTCAGAACCAGAACGTTGTGTTGTTATAGATGCCAATCAAAGCATAGAATCATTGCATCAAGAGATTATAAAAGAAATAAACAAACGCTTGGGGATTTAGTTATGGCCACAGATATTGCTTCTACAGACCCGCAATGTAATACCTTTCTCTTAGGTCACTCAGAGGCAGAACAACTATTTTTAAGATGTTGGCAAAACAAATCTTTGCATAACTCATGGCTCATCACCGGAATACAAGGAATAGGCAAAGCCACATTTGCATATCGATTAGCTCGTTTTGTTCTCCACGCAGACGAGACCAAGCCAGAACAATATAACTCTCTTGAGGTATCTCCTTCTTCTCAAGCCTATAAGCTCATAGCCGGTAATGCTCACCCGGATTTTAAGATTTTACAACGAGACTACACCGATACAGACCGTAAAAAAATTCTCAAAGCCATTAAAGAAGGAGATAATCTTAGTCCGGAAGAGCTAAAAGAACTCAAAAAATCTGCATATATTAGAGTTGATGATGTTAGAACCATCAATGATTTTTTGTCTCGTCGCTCATCAGGAGATGGCTGGCGTGTTGTAATTATAGACAGTGTAGATGATATGAACTCCGCAGCCGCCAATGCGGTGCTAAAAATATTGGAAGAGCCGCCATACAAGACCCTAATGGTATTGATTTCTCACAATCCTAATCGCTTGTTGCCAACAATTCGTTCCAGATGCGCCAAACTTGAACTCAAACCGCTAAAAGACAACGAGGTTGCCAGCCTTTTACGCAGATATCGTCCGGATATTTCTGAAGCCAATATCAAAAAAGTCACCGCTATTTCATCTGGTAGCATCGGCAAGGCTATAAGCTATGTTGATAATAACGCTGCAGATTGTTATGACGCCATTTGTTCTTTGGTTGCCAGAGGCACCAATTTTAGTTTATCTGAGTTGCTTGATTTTGTGAACAAATCAACATCCGGTGAAGATAGCTATTATTTAACCCAAGAGCTTTTGTTAAAATTTTTGAGTGAACACGCTAAAAATACGACAAAAGTTGTAGAAACAGCAGATTGTTGGAGTTATGCCATAAAGACATTTTCTGAAGTAGAGGGCTTGAATTTAGATAAAAAACAAGCTTTAATAAATATTATATCAAATATGTGTAAACAAATATAAGAGGAATTTTATGTTAGTAGATAGTCATTGCCACCTGGATTTTGATGATTTTGAAGGAGAAACCGCCGAAATAATTAAACGTGCTCGCGAATGTGGTGTGAATATGATACTCAATGCCGGAAATAATATCAAAGAGCTAGATAACCAATTGGCTCTTTCAGAACAATACCCTTTTGTATATACAGCTGTAGGAGTTCATCCCCACAACGCTGAAGAATATCCGGATCTGACAGCAGATGAGATAATTGCCAAAACTGCTCATAAAAAAGTTATTGGTATCGGAGAAACAGGGTTAGACTACTACTATGACTACTCTCCAAGAGATTTGCAAATAAAGCTCTTAAAAGAACACATCAAGGCCGCCCAACAAACCGGCTTGCCTCTGATTATTCATAATCGAGAATCAGATGATGATATGATTAATATTTTGGGTGAAGCATATAAGCAACAAGCATTCCAAGGTGTTATACATTGTTTTAGTTCATCAGAAAAATTAGCTAAATTTGCACTATCAATAGGTTTTTATCTTTCTGCATCAGGGATGATAACCTTCAATAAATGTAGCGAACTAAGAGATATTTTTGCTCAAATACCGTTGGACAGAATACTGGTTGAAACCGATTCTCCTTTTTTGGCGCCAATACCAGAGCGCGGTCACCGTAATGAACCTGCATTTGTCAGATACACGGCAGAAAAGCTCGCTCAAATCAGAGAGTTACCATTTGAAAAAATAGCTCAAATAACCTCAGATAATTTCTGCAATCTGTTTCGTAAGGCCAGCGACAAGGGACGGAGAGAGTTTGAATGTCAACAAAAGTAATTATAATGGGGGCAGGTGCCGCTTCAGGAGTTCCGTCTCTCAGCAATGGCTGGGGTTTTTGTGATGCTTCTAATCCAAAAAATATTCGTCATCGCATTGGCACTTATTATAACTTTGATGGTACAGAGATTTTAGTAGATACTTCTCCAGATTTGCGTCAGCAACTTTTAGACAATCAAATTAATAGGTTAGATGCTGTTTTGTATACTCATGCTCACGCAGATCACTTGCACGGAATTGATGATTTGAGAGAAATAAATCGTATAAATCTTTCTAATTTAGATATATATGCAACAGACAAAACTCTAAAAGATATCAAAACACGTTTCAGTTACTTGATAACAGATTCCCAAACAATAAAAGATGTTATCAGTTCACCGTGTCTTGTTGCTCATAAAATCAAATGTAATCACGAGTTTTTTATCCACGATGTTAAAATAACACCCCTAAAACTTTGTGGGCATAATGTTCCTTCAAATGGATATCTGTTTAATGATGGTGAAGTTGCTCATATTGCAGATTTCAAATGGTTGCCATCTTCAACAATCAAATTATTGCAATCAAAAAAGATAAAATTACTAATTATGCCATTAACCACTCCCAATGGCACCAGATATCACGCCAGTTTGGAAGAAGTACTACAATATATAGATATGATAAAACCTCAGAAAACTATTCTTAACCATATGGCCAGTGAATGCGACTACCAAATTGTTGATTTGCGTACCCCAAAAAATGTTTTTCCTGCCTATGATTGTATGCAACTAGATTTATAAAAAGGAGCTATAATATGTTATGTATATATCACATTGCAGACCACGATGGCAAAGGCTCCGCCGCCATTGTAAAAAGAAAATTTCCAGACATTGAGCTTTTGGGGCTCAATCACGACATGGAAATTCCCTATGCAGAAATTGAAAAACACGACAAAATAATTATCTGCGATATCGCTTTGCCAATGGATTATATGTTTGAATTAAACAAAACCAAAGATTTTACATGGATTGATCACCACGCATCTGTAATTAATAGTTATAACGAAGCTATTGCCAAAGGAGCTGCAGAACTCAAAGGGTTGCGCCGAATTGGTACGGCAGCGCTGCGATTAACTTGGGAATATTTTCATCCATCAGAACCAGAGCCTGAAGGAGTTAAGCTTTTGGGGCTGAATGATATTTTTGATTTGCGTGACCCAAGAGTACGTCCATTCGAATATGCTTTTCAATCAATGGGAGTAAATCGCCCAACCGATGATACTTGGGACACTCTATTAGATGGGACTTTAGATATTGATAAGGCTGTAGAAAAAGGTGATGCCATTTTATCTTGGGTACGCAACCGAAACATAAGGTTATCGCATAATATGGCTTTTGAGAGCGAATATATGGGGTATAAGTGTATTTGTGCCAATATGCCACAAGGATATTCAGAATTTTTTGATTCTGTACCAAATATAAAAGATTACGACTTCATGTGCAATTTTTACATGAACAAAAACAATCAGTGGAATTTGTCTTTTTATAGTCATAAAGATGAGGTTGATGTTTCTAAAATTGCAGCATCTCTGGGAGGAGGAGGGCATGTCCACGCTGCCGGAGCCTCTAAACTTAATAAATTGCCGGAGTTCTTAAGCAAAAAATAATTTCCCTCTCTTAATTTTAAGAGAGAGTTAGGTGAGTTTAATAAAGTATGGAACAAAATTTAATTAAACTCATCTAGATTTTTAAGCAATTGACAATTGCAAAAAATTTTTTCTTTCCTTAAAATTAAGGGAAAGATTAAACGAAAGGAAAAAGAAAATGAAAATGAAAAAGAGTTTGTTGGGTTTGTTGATGGCTCTTGGCTTGGTAGCCTGTGGTGAAAAAGCTGAGGCTCCGAAGAAAAACGAAAAACCGGTGGTGAAGATTGGGGTTATTTTGCCATTAACTGGTAATTCTGCGGATGTTGGTGAGATGGCTAAAAAAGCCATTCTATTGGCTCAAGACGAAATCCCAGAGCTTTCTAAGTATGAATATAAATTTATAATTGAAGATGATCAATTTAAGAGCGCTGTAACTGCAAATGTTATAAATAAGCTTGTTTTTCAAGATAAAGTTAATTCTGTTTTAACCTATTATGCTCCTGCTGGTTTTATTGTTCAGCCAATTGCAGAACAGCATAAAATACCCCATTTTTCTAATACATGGGAGGAAAACATAACAAATGGTGATTATAATTTTATCCAGTATACAACCATGGAAGCAATGGCAGATTTGGCTATAGACTATTTGCAGGAAAAAAACATTGATAAGGTAGCTATTATTACAGAAGTTAGAGGAACATCAGAAAAATTTGCATCTAAACTTAATGATAAAATGAAAAAAAATGGATTTGATACTGCATATGAAACATTTAATAGAGGAGAAAGAGACTTTAAGTTAATGATTGAAAAGTTAAAATCACAAAAATATGATTATTTCATGGTAAACAGTATTCGTCCAGAATTTGATATTATTGTTAAGCAGCTAAATGAAGCCGGAGTATCAAATGAAAAAATTATGGGTGCCGGAGGTGATACAATAAAAGATATGTCTTTATACGAAGGCATAGTTTTTTCAGGGTCTTCTATTGGAACAAAATCATTTCAAAAAAAATTTAACAAAAAATATGGACACGATGCTGGTTATGGAGCCGTTATCAGTTATGATTTGGCAAATTTAGTAGTATCTGCTTTTGAAAATATTCATAAAGAAGAAGGAATCCCAAGTTCAGAGGAAATTATAGAATATTTGAACAACTTAGCACCATATGATTGTGGAGCCGGAAGGTGTAAGATATCACCGACAGGGTATATTATAAATGATCCAATCTTACGTAAGGTTATCAATGGTAAGTATGAGGTAATAAGAGATAGATCTCAAACAAATAGGTAGCCGGTTGTGGTGGAGGAGTAAAATAGATATCCCCGAGTAAACTGGGGGGGGCTGTAAGGCATGTAATAAAAAACAAAACCGAGCTCAAAGGCTCGGTTTTATTTTGAATTCAACTTAAAGGGAAGACTAGAACTTCTCAGAGCTTTCTGCATCAATACTCCAGTCACTATAAAAACTGTCGCTCTTGTAACTAATGTACGGTACTTTAGCATATTCAGTATGACCTCTTTTATCATCATACCACCTAAGCTTCAGAGCAACCTTTCTTGGAAAATAGGTATGTCTTTTATTACCTGATTTCAAAAAGTTTTTATAACGCTCGATCTCGATTTTAATGCCGTTCTCATAGCTGTCTTTGCTAAAAGAATAGCGAGCTCTCAAATCAGCCATGATAATGTTGTATACCGCAGTCTCATGATCCACTCCATAGAGCAATTCCTGATAGTTTGGCCACCCCATGTTAGAGTAGTAGGTAATCAGCTCCTCAAACTTTGACCAATCAGCCTCAGCCACCCCCGGAAGTAAATAACGCTCCTTCGAAAAGTCTGGGCTTGCCTCTATATCCAAAGGAGTTGTATCCTTAGTCAACGGGCCAAGAGAGGCAGCAATATAGCCAAGCAAAACTTCGCTTACCATACCTTCTGGTATTGCCAAATCTAATGTCAAAGGGCAGTCCAACACCACCAAATTAATTTTGACATCGGCATACTCAGGTTTGCCAAACTCCAGCATTCCTTCGGCCAACAGACGTTTGGTGTACCAAGGTTGTCCGGAACACAAAACGAAGGTAACTTCATCACATCCGGTTGTTTTTGCCAGCTGATACATCTCACCAAAATTACCCTTAGTATCCGTATCAACCACTGCACGTTGGTTTTGACGTACGATGTCCGAAGCAATGAACTTCTCCATAATCCTCATGTACATCTCAGCCTCAGTGCTAACCATGTAGCCCTCAGCGGTGTTAAACACCTTTTCAAACAACCCCTTGTTACCGCCTTTGCCTGTAGCAAAAATAGGTAGTTCAACGCCATACTTAACCTTATAAGCCCTAAAAGCTTCCAAAGCATAGAATGCCGCCGGAACATAACCGGAAAGACACACAAGTATCGGGTTTGTCAGATCATTAGGAATTTCATAGAGGTCATATACCTTTGCTGTTGCAAATTCACCTTGAGCGTTTCGATATTGATAGTTAGTGCCGTGTTTTGCACCACCAACTTCAATTGAATACTTAATCACATCAGCCCAATCTTTCAAATATGGCTCTCTTCTGTCTGGAACATAGTTACCATCTACTGCTTCAGCTATTCGCTGTCTTGCTTCTGCATTGCACTTGTAGCCAATCTGCTGCAAAAGTGCTTTTACTTTTTCGTTCATAATAGTTAATGTTTATAATTTTTTTAAAATTTACTTTCGCCTTTACTTATATCATATTTTTAGTATTTATGCAATAGACAAAATAGCGAAAACGATAAAATTTAACTTTTTTCTTGAGATATTTATAAAATGTAGTAAAATCAGCCGGAATAATAACAAAAAAAATGGAGAAAATTAAACATGTCTAAAGTACTCATTACCTCTGCATTACCATATATCAACGGAGTGCCACACTTAGGACACATGGTTGGTTGCCTATTGCCATCAGATATTTATGCAAGGTATATGCGAATGATGGGTAATGAGGTGCTTTACATTGCCGGTACTGATGAACACGGCACCACATCTGAAGTAGGCGCCCTAAAAGAAGGCATGGACGTCCAAAGCTATTGTGATATGTATCATGCTCGCCATGCCCAAACATATCAAGATTTTAACCTGTCTTTTGATTATTTTGGTCGTACGTCTAGTGAACAAAATAAAGAAATAACCTATCATATCTTTGAACAACTGGATAAAAATGGCTTTATTGAAGAGCGCGCCATAAAACAAGTTTATTCGGTTGATGATGGTATGTTTCTGGCTGACAGATACATCACAGGAACTTGTCCGCATTGTGGTTATGAAAAAGCTCGTGGAGACCAATGCGAAAATTGTACAAAAGTGTTGGAACCAACTGACTTGATAAATCCTAAGAGTTCGGTTTCCGGTTCAACAAATTTAGAAGTGCGCGAAACCAAACATTTGTTTCTCAATTTGCCTAAATTAGAGGCAAAACTTAGCGAGTGGATAAAAACCAAAGAGCCATTCTGGCCCGATGTAGCTTATACCATAGCTCAAAAATGGCTCAAAGAAGGATTGCAGGCTCGTTGCATTACTAGAGATTTGAAATGGGGATTCCCAGTAAATAAACCAGGCTACGAAGATAAGGTATTTTATGTATGGTTTGATGCACCAATTGGTTATATTGGCATAACCAAACAATGGGCTGATGAAAATAAGTCTGAACGCAACTGGAAAGATTGGTGGATTGATGCCAAAGATGTCCGTCATGTTGAGTTTATGGGCAAAGATAATGTTCCATATCATTCAATCACATTTCCGGCAACATTGTTGGGAACAGGGGAAAATTGGACACAGGTTGACTACCTAAAGGGAATGAGTTACCTCACTTATGAGGGCGGCAAATTCTCAAAATCTGAAAAAAGAGGTGTGTTTGCCGAGGATGCTGTTAAAGATTTTCCAGCCGATTATTGGCGTTATTGGCTCATGAGCAACGCTCCGGAAGGCTCAGATGCTTCATTTAGCTTTGATTTATTTGCAGCTGTTGTAAACAAAGACCTAAACGGCGTGTTAGGAAATTTTGTTTCCAGAGTACTCAAGATGACATCATCTAAAATAGGCAATTCTGTTCCTGCCGGTGGAGAGCTTACACAGGTAGAAAAAGATTTAATTGCAACTTTGCAAACCAAAGTTAATGACTATTTCAAATATATGAATGAAATGGAATTCCGCAAAGCAATGAACGAGCTTCGAGCTATTTGGGTAGAAGGAAACAATTATATCTCAACCACCGAGCCTTGGACTGTTATCAAAACAGACGAGGCTAGAGCTGCCGCAATTTTGCGCACCTGTATCAATCTGATACGCATTTTTGCAATTTTGAGTGCACCAATAATGCCGACAATATCTACCTCTATGTTGGCACGACTGGGATTAAAAACAGAAGATATGCCAAGTCTGAAAGATTTTGACATAGCAAAAGAAATTGTTGCTCTGCAAGCAGGAACCCCATTTGAAGTAGGAGAACCCTTATTCGAGCGTATCACTCCGGAAAAAATTGATGAGCTAAAACAAAAATACGGGAGCAATAAATAATGATAAAACGCAGAAAAGATAATGATAATATCGGACCATCTAAAGGTTGGGCTAAGTTTTTTCATAGATTGTTTCTATTTATAACGTTTCCTTTGCGCAAACCTAAAATATTTGCTCTCATTATATTGGTTTTATTTTTGTTATATTTGTCTCCGATGCTAACAGGTATCAAATTTTCAAACTTAAACCAATGGTATCTGAATCAGTTTAGGGTGTCATCAAATGTCGTTACTCAAAAAGCCAAAGAAATAACAGCCTCTTTGCCTTCTACAGAAGGGATTATTTCTAGCTCAGCAGATGCCAAACCTAAAATTGTTCAAATTCCGGCAAAAACCAGTGGACGACGTGCTTTTGAACGTGCAAAATCTCCTCCGGTTGTTATCGCCCCCGCAGCAGTAGAAGTTGCTCCAGTGTCTCAAAACATTGCAATCGAACAAGCAGCTATACAAGTTGTTGCTGTTGAACCACCAAGTAATCGCATTTCTGGATTGAAATATCTAACATCTCCTCAAGTAATTTCCGGCAGGGCGGAGATTGTAAACGCAAATGAGCTAAAAGTTGGTGGAATAGAAATGTTTTTATACGGCATATATTCAACCCCACAAACCACAGATGGGCAAGCTGCCAAAGAATATCTGATCAAGTCAACAAAAGACAGAGCTGTTGATTGTTCCATTATTGCCTATACTCAACAATCAATAGCTACAGCGATATGTAAAGTTGGCAATGTTAGCCTAAACCATAAACTGGTAGAACTTGGATTTTCAAAAAACGTATCTTTAGATTAGGAGGCTAGATATGTGGCAGCCGGTACTAATGATAAGCGGCTATTTCATTAGCGTTCTGGGTATTTCCATGCTCATTCCTGCTGTTGTTGATATAATCAATACTCATAGCAATTGGTCATACTTCATAACTTCTGCCATTGTTGCTTTATTTGTCGGTCTGTCCTTGTTTTTGGCCAATAATAACAAAATACGCAACATCTCAATCCAACAAGGATATTTGCTCACTTGTTGTAGCTGGTTTTCTGTTGCTCTGCTTGGTGCTGTACCTTTTGTCCTTTATGGCACACCACTTGCCGATGCCATATTTGAGTCTGCATCTGGTATTAGCACAACTGGAGCCACTATCTATGCCAATGTTGAAGCTCTACCCCAATCAATATTAATATGGCGAGCCATATTACATGGTTTAGGCGGAGTAGGGATTGTTATTTTTGCAATAGCTCTTTTACCATTCTTAGGAATTGGAGGTATGCAAATATTTCAACGAGAAAACTCCGACGTAGACGAAAAATTCATGCCCAAAATAAGCTATATTGCCAAACGCATTCTGGTTGTATATGCAATTTTGCAAATTTCCTGTCTCCTATGTCTAAAATGGGCCGGCATGAGTTGGTTCGATGCCGTTTGCCAAGCTCTTTCAACCGTTTCAACCGGAGGCTTTTCTTCCAAAAATACATCTATTGCCGCATTTGATAATTCCACAATAGAGTGGATAATTACTCTTTTTATGTTTTTAGGAGCCATTCCTCTCACTTTCTATCATAGTTTATTGGCCACCAAAAACATTCACTCTCTTAGATCCTCACAAGTTGCAATATTTTCAAAAGTATTGTGCCTATATATTTTGATTGTAACTTTGTGGCTTTGGACATCAGATACATATAATTTTGCCACATCACTACGTATGGCTGCTTTTAATATTATATCCATAGTCTCCACCACGGGTTTTTCTACCACCAACTACCTCAATTGGGGCGTATTTGCCGGCACATTATTTATAATATTCGCTCTTACAGGGGGGTGTACAGGCTCAACATCTGGTTCCATCAAGATATTTCGTTGGCAGGTTGTTTTTGCTCAGTTAAAAAAATCATTCATCACTACAACAGCTCCCAATCGTGTAATTCCTCTGCGTATTGGTAGTAGCACAATTTCATCACAAATATCATCTTCCATTTTTGTTTTTTTGGCAGCATATTGCTTTACGGTAGCTGTTTTTACAATCATCGTATCATATTGCGGATATGATTTTCTCACATCTTTTAGTGCGGTAATAGCCTGCATGACCAATAGCGGCCCCGGCATAACCCAAATTATAGGCCCCAGTGGATCTTATGCACCTCTCAGCGATTCTGTAAAATATATTTTATCTTTAGTTATGATAATTGGCCGTTTAGAAGTAATGACCGTATTGGTCGTTTTCACCAAAAATTTCTGGCGCTAAAGTTTATTCAGCGCCAGTTGTTTCATCATCAGACAAAACAGATTCATCTTCCTCTTCAAACCCATTTTCTTCATCAATATAAGCATCAGATTCGGGCTCTTCATATTCATCAACAGAGTTATTGTCATCCTGCACTATGGCACCAGACAAATTTTCTGTCGGTTGCTCTTGAAGCTGTAGCAATGCTTTCGGTGTGCCGTCATTAGTATCTTGTGTGTCATCAGTAGTAACTACAACAGAAACAACTTCAGTAACAACTTTCTCTGCATCTTCAACTTCTTCAATTTTATCTGTTGGTTGAGCATCATTTGCCTCAACAGCTTCTTTTACATCAAAGGTTTCAATTTTTTTGTCATCAGCGACAACGACATCTTTTTCTTGAATTGTTTCTAATGCTTCATCTTTTTGTTTCTTAGGCAAATTATCTCTGGCTGCAAGTTCAGCTTCACTAAGCAGTCTTTTGTTTTCACTTTTACCTTCAAAACATTTAAGAAGCCATACATCATATATAGGATGTTCCACAGCATTAAGGGCAGGGGAGGAAGACATCATCCATCCCTTAAATATATTTACAGGGGCTTCTGAATTATAAGTATCTGCCACATCAACAAAAGCATAATTTTCAGGCGTTTCTTCTGGAGAATGTGTCACACATCGACGAATCACCACTGAAAAACTGCCAAATTTTGCTTCGCCATTTACCGGAATATCAATTTCGCTGACTTTTCCTGTGATTTTATCCATTGCCTGCATTCTGGCAAAATTGACGTCAATATTTGCAGCCTCAGCACCTGCAAAAGACAACAACACTCCCAAAGCAGAAGACGCTAGAAGTTTACTGATTTTCACCTGAGCCATCATCTGTCACCATAAAGATAATTTCTCCGACCATATCTTCTAAAGTTTTGAAATCTTTGGTGTTTTTCATAACATCACCATCTTTCAAAATCTCCTTGGCATGACCGGGCTCTATTTTAATAAATTTATCGCCAACCAATCCGTCTCCAACGATAGCTGCTACACTATCAGTAGGCAGTTTAATATCAGAACTCAAGCTCATTTTAACTTCGGCAGTATAATCTTCATTGTCCAAAGATTGTCCAATAACAGTACCAATTTTAATACCATTAAGTCTAACATCAGAACCGACAGTCAAACCGCCCACCTTTAAGAACTTAGCTGTAACATTGTAGCCTTTAACAACTTGCAAATCAGAAACATTATAGGCAAAATATGCAAAAAATGCAGCTACTGCCAATACTACGATTCCCATAATCGTTTCAACTGGTCTCTTATTCATTAATATTCTCCTCGGTAGAATTATTTATTTCTTTTTTTTCACTATTACGATTAGCTTTTCCGATGCTAACTATTCTATCTAACAATTCTTCAAGCACCATTGCGTCTTGAGTATACGCAAACTCACCATTTGGTTCAATCATATCTTCTGATCCGCCAGGTTCTATTTCTATATATTTTGCTCCCATCAAACCAGAGCTAACGATTGAGGCGCTACTATCATCTGGAAGTTTGACATCTTCTTTAATTTCCAATGTCATAACAGCCTTAAAATTTTCATCTAATCTGGCATCAACAACTTTTCCCACATTCATACCTGCCAGCCTAACCAAATCGCCAACCAACAGACCGTCTGTTCTGTTGAATCTGGCCAACACCGGATAATAGCTGCCTTTTTCTTGGTGAGATATAGAGTTGTTAGCCGATATCCAGAACAAGACAATGGCCAAAATTCCCAAAGCCACACCAAATCCGATCTTAAGATATTTTGTTTCCTCACGGCTATAAGTTTCTTTTATCAACATAATCCTAAATCCTCTTATAAAACTAATATAACAAATAACGCAAAATAAATATTTTGTCACCAAAGATTTTGAAAAATAAAAATAATTGTTAAAATTTAAAAATATTTTGTTAGTATAGTATCAAATTTATGACAAATAAGATGGATGCAAAATGCTGATTGTAAAGAATATATACAAATCTTTTGGAGCTATAAAGGCCGTTGATGGTATTAACTTTTGTCTGCAAAAAGGTGAGGTCACAGCTCTTTTGGGGCCTAACGGAGCCGGCAAAACAACCTTATTGCGCCTTATTTCCGGTTATTATTATCCTGATGAAGGAGATATTATAATCAACGGTACCAACATCCAAAAAAACAGGGTGGGTGCCTTGCAATCATTTGCTTATATTCCAGAAAACGGCGCTTTATATCCAGAGATGACAGTTGCCGAATATATCTTGTATATGGCCAAGCTCCACAAACTCAGCCGACAAAACTATGTGGATAATTTAGCATCTTTAAGCCAAGAGCTTGGTTTAACTGAGGTCATAAACCAAAAATGCGAAACACTCTCTAAAGGTTTCAAACGTAGAGTAGCCTTAGCCGGGGCGCTCATTCATCGTCCAGATACTCTTTTGTTAGATGAACCAACCGAAGGTCTGGATCCAAATCAAAAATTTATGATAAGAGACTTTTTACGCCTTTATGCCCGACACCATACCGTATTAATGTCAACTCACATAATGGAAGAAGTAGAAGCCTGCGCCGGCAGAGTTTTGCTAATGAATCACGGCAAACTTATCTGCGACACAACCCCAGAAGGTCTCAAGAGCCTAACCCCTTCCAATGATATAGAAACAGCCTTCCGTTCTATAACTTTTGATAAATGAGGCAAAATATGATGTATAATTTATTTCAGGTTTTCAACAAAGAATTCAGTTCTTTTTTTCGTAGCAAAATGGTTTGGTTTGTTTTTGTTGCGTACAGTTTATTGAGTGTGATCATCACTTTTTTTCAAAGCCGATTCCTTTATTCAACTTCTTTATCTTTTTTAACATTTTTTCAGCTACAAACAGGTTTGCTAACATTCATCATCCCGGCACTAACTCTCAAACAATGGGCCGAAGAACGCACCTCCGGTACCATCGAGATGACATTTAGTCTTCCCATAAGTTATACGGCTCTCACGTTGGGCAAATTTTTTGCAGTATGGGTTCTTAGCGGTCTTATAATTCTATGTTCGGTAGGAATATGGATTTCTTCCGCTCTGATTGTAGAATTACACAATCTTCATATTTTTTGCAATTATATAGGTCTATTTTTCATTTGCGGAGTTTTTTGCTCCATTAGCCTGTGCGCCTCATCATTTGCCAAAGGCATTGTAGGAGCATATGTAATTTCATTATCAATATGTTTGTTTGTAAGTCTCTTCAATTTATCGTGGTTGCTATCCAATAGCAACTTTTCTCAAGACATCATTCTCAGAGCCGGCAACAGTCTTAGCTTTGTAACTCACGTCAACAACATTTTATCCGGTCAAATATCTGCCAGTAGTGTTTTTTACTTTTTTAGCATAACTGCATTTGCTCTTTGGATAAACATCATAACAATCGGATATCGGAGACAATAATATGCTAAAAAGATATCAATACTTTATCTTTATCATTTGTGTAGCAATTTCCTTTGTTGCGCTCAATATATCCATTGCCATATTCGGTAGTTCTCTAACCTCGGATATATCTTCAGACAAACAATATAGTCTTAGTCAACAAACCAAAGATTGGTTATCCCAACAGTCAAAAGATTTATACATTCGCCTATATGTATCTTCTGATATTTCAAAAAATGCACAATACAACCAATATTCACAAGACATTGTTCGCATATTGGAGCAATATCAGAATAATTACCAAGGCAAATTAGGTATTCATACTATAACAGTATCTCCTCTTAGCAATGCCGAAACAGAGGGGCGAAAAGTCGGTATCAAAATAGAAGAGGGCAGACCTGTTTTAGGGGTTGTTGTCTCTGATGATATTGGCAACTTCAATGTCATACCGCATTTGTTGCCGGAGCGCCAAGCTCATTTAGAAAGAGATTTAAGTCGCCTAATCAGCGAACTTGGCAACAAGCAAAAGTCTTCTATCGGCATTTTGTCACCATCGATTGATGTAATATCCACCGAATACGGCATTGACACCAGAGGCGATTGGCCATTTGTATCAGCCCTCAGACAACACTACTATGTTCATCACATTTCTGACAATCAGGCCTTTATTCCACAAGATATCAAGGTGTTATTAGTTATAAATCCGCAAAATATTTCCACATCATCACTTTATGCCATAGATCAATATATCATGAGAGGCGGCAATGTTATTTTGTTTGCTGATCCATATTCTGAGGCTATTTCAGCCACAACCGAACAAAATGAGATAAAATCATTTTTAGAAAAACTTGGCATATTTTATAATCCCACCAGCATCATCTCGTCAATGGACAATGCCGATGATGCAACAGATTTTAGCATACATGCAACACTTCAGAAAACAGCACCTCAACAGCTCAGCAGTTGGCCCCTCAAGCTTAGTTCTGCCGGCAGCTTGCTTTTGTCTGCCGAACATCAGGGATCTGCACAAATATTGCATACCACTGTTGGCGAATACCAAAAAATAAATTTATACAACACAATAACAGACAACAAATCATCAAAAAAACAAACCATATCTGAGCCTCAAAACATATCTGTTTTACTAGAGGGCAAATTCCTATCATATTTTCAAGGCTCCTTATACTCAGATTCATCTGACAATCCTATTTTTTTGGCATCAGGCATAAAGCCGGCCAGAATCATCATTGTAGCCGATAGCGATATACTCAGCTCTCATTTGTGGCAATCAGAACAATCTATTGGAACATTGGCCTCAGAGACAATACCTCTCAACGGCAACTTTGATTTTATCGAACAAGCCATAGACTACCTCAACAACAATCAAAACATTTTGAGTATTGCCCCCAAGGCAAGTTCAAACAAACAGGCTTTTATTGCAAATTATATTTCGCAAATCATAAACCGCAAATATTCTGCTCAATCACAAGCGATAAACGAACAAATAAGCAAGACCGAAGAACAAAAACAACAAATTATCTCCCAACTAAAAGAAAATTTGTTGCTTCCATCATTAACCGTCACACGCCAATTAGAGAACATTGAACGCCAGCGATTAGATCTTTTGCAAAAACAAACAGATATAGAAGCACAAATCATCAAAAATCAACAAATTGGCATAGCAATTTTTGTGGCTATCAATTTGCTGATACCTTTAATTTTGATATTTGTTTTATACGCCATAACAAATTTGATTTCAAAACGCATTGCCCGTCAGGCCGAAAGGATTACCAATGCCTAACAAGATAATAAAAACATCGCTTATTTTAGCCATAACATCAATTTATGTCTTAATTTTTGCTGTTATGTATGCATCATGGATATATCCTGAACAATCACATGGCAAG
This sequence comes from Alphaproteobacteria bacterium, assembly GCA_015062305.1. Classification (GTDB taxonomy): domain Bacteria; phylum Pseudomonadota; class Alphaproteobacteria; order RF32; family CAG-239; genus CAZU01. The sequence goes on along the minus strand of SUUX01000001.1, from coordinate 103,965 downwards.
TTACTTTTTAGCAATAGCAATACATCAGGTGCTGAGCTCAGCAAAATTATCATCAGCAATTCCCAACAACACATCACTTTAGAAAACAAGAGTGATTATTGGGTTGTTGCCGAGGCAGACGATTATTATGCCGATGTAGAGCTTGTCAATCTTTTGTTAATTGAATTATCACGCTCCACTTTATATAGCAGCCAAGAAGCCACACCTGCCAATTTAGATAAATATGAGCTAAAAAAACCAATTTTAAACATCAAAACCTATGCCAACCAAACTTTGCTTGATGATATTGATTTTGGTGCTTTGGCAGGCAAAGAGCAATACAGATACGCCAAATCTCAAAACAAAGAAGAAATATGGCTAACCGATGGCACCTATAATTTGCCCACTGACATATATACATGGGTAATTCAGCCAGTTATGGATTTACCATCATCTATGGTTGCCGCCATAGAGATTGGAGATCAAAAATTGCATCGTCCAACCCCAATGGACAACTTTATAAATGCAGATGAACAAAATGTAGATATTATACCACAACTAAACCTAACATCTACAATCAAAGCAATAAACATCAAATCGGCTTCATCGTTTGAACCCCTCAAACACAACTTTCTCAAACAAATTACCATCACAACATTTCAAGGACTTATTATTAAATACAATATATATAATGTAGCAGACGCATATTGGCTAAACATAGAACTATCAGCTACCCATCTACCAAAACAAGAAGTTAATGCTTATATAAAAGAAAACGGAATGTTCTATAATAATTGGTATTTCCAAATACCAGCGATTGTAGGACAAACTTTGGTTTCATTACCTTTTGAATAAGCAAAAGATATGACAGAGCTTTCGCGGACTAACAGTTGTAGTTGTCAGCGACTAAAACAAGCCGAGAAAATAGCCAAACTCGGCTACTGGGAGCTAGACACCAAAACCAAAACTTTTTATTGGTCAGATGAAGCTTTTCGCATATTTGGTGCCAAACCGCAAAATCTTCGCCAAAATTTGATTAAAAAGCATGTATACAAGCCAGATTTTGAGCAATACAAACAGCAGTTGCAAAAGCTCATTATTCATCAACAACCGATATCCGGCAACATTCGCATACAACAACCCAATGGCCACATTGTTCATTGCCTCTACAACGCTCAAACAGATGGTTTCGGCAAAATTGTTGGCACTTTTCAAGATGTATCAGCCCAAGTTATTGCCCACCAAGAGCTAAAACAAGCTCAAACAGAGGCAGAGGAAGCCAACAAAGCAAAGTCATATTTTTTGGCTCAAGCCAGTCATGATTTACGTCAGCCATTACAAGCAATCCAGTTGTTTGCAGATCACCTGTGCAACGAGTCTCTAACACCAGAGCAATATTTGATAGCCGCCAAAATATCAGCTTCTGCGTGCAATTTATCCAAGCTTCTAAACTGCATACTAGATATATCAAAAATAGATTCTGGCGGCATGAAACCACATTTTGAAAACTTTAATATCAAACAGTTGGTTGAAAACATTTGCCAAGAGCAACAACAATTTTCATCACTATCTATCAAAAGCAAAATAAATGCAGAAGTTATAATCAGCGATAATCTGCTAATAGAACGCATAATTCGCAATCTTTTGAGCAATGCCCAAAAATATGCTCATTCTTCAATATTAGTAACCATAAACACACAAAACGAACACCTGATTATCAGAGTTATAGACGACGGCTGTGGTATTGATGTAGCAGAACAAGAAAAAATATTTGCCGATTTTTACCAGAGCAAAGATATTCCGGATAATCGCAACCAAGGAGCAGGGCTGGGGCTAGGGATTGTCAAACGCATAGTCAAAATGTTGAACGGTGATATTAGGCTAAAATCTCGTCCAAATTGTTACAGCGCCTTTCAAATCACACTCCCTATAAAATTTGTCCACCGATAACAATTTGTGTTTGACCACGGTTAAAATAAATGCTATAATCTTCTTGTTGGTATAGATGGAGAAAAGCAAATGTTTTGCCGCGCTGTTGTGTGGGCATTCTTGCTCATATTTGGCATTGTCTTAAATCTGCAAGCCAAGGTTTATTGGTTGCCGGATTATTTGGTGCAGGGCGCAACACGTGGCTCAACCGTAGCCCCCACAAAAACAAAACTTCCGTTAACATGTTCAACTTATGGCCATAAAACAGCAACAGAAGCCAGTGGTATGAATTGTGAATCAACAATAAGTATTAACGGAGTTGGTGAATGCTTTGTGGGTTGCAAGGAACCTTCGCCATGCGATTTAGTAAACGGTCTTTCTTGCCAATATGGTTGCAAACAATATTTTGCCACCTGCGCTAGCGAGTGTGAGGTCTGTTATGCCGACAACTGCCACAACCGCACAGATAATCGTACTGATTATGGTTGCACCTCATATTGGTCGGACTGTTCTTCCAAGTGTGAACTCGGTAAAACCTGTACCAAAACTGACTGCTCCGGTTTCACTCTTAGTTCAGCACCGGCCAATGCCTCTTATAGCACTTGCACTCCTGGATGCGGAGATAACACACCTCGCTACAAAATCACTGCTTGCACCCCTGGTCTTACCCTCAAAGACGGCACTTGCCAAGACTTAGGCTCAATAACTGTCAGAATTTTAGAAGCCTCAATGGATGATATAATATCAGGAGTGGCTACAGCAAGTGTTACAGTAAAAGGTACAGATATTGTCATTGATTGGGGTAATGGTGAAATTGACAAACTTCCAGGTGATTCCTCGAATAACACTCATAAATCTAATACTGTTGAAAAAGGGGCAACTATCACTATTACAGGAAACATAAGCGAATTTGCTGGAATCGTGTTGACGGATGGAAAAATGGAAATTGTCAAATTTAATTTATCAACATTAAAAAAAGCCTCTTTTGGTCTTTCTTGTGATGCTCTAGTGGGAGAGATACCTGAGTTGCCTCCAAATTTAGAAAACGCTAAACATATGTTTTCTGGATGTAACATGTTAACAGGTTCAATTCCTGAATTTCCAAACACTTTAACTGATGCATCATATATGTTTAACGATTGTTATAATATGACAGGCGATGTTCCCCGACTACCATCTACATTGACTAATGCCAGTAATATGTTTCGAAACGCCTCGGGTCTAACCGGTTGCTTAAACAGGCCTTCTTCAATAACAAAAACAACAAGCTATAATATTACTGATATTACCAAGTCCAGCGGAATCAATCTTTCATCTGAATGGGAAGGTTATTCTGATGAGTGTACGACAGCAAATTTCCCAATTGTTACAGACAAAACTCTTCCCGAGGGAACAGTAGTTTATCTCTGTCTAGAGATTCGTCTCCCAGATGGCACAAACACCTACGTATCTGAACCCATCACTCTTCCCGATGGTACGATTATTCATAATAACAGGACTGTAGAATTTTCAGATGGAACACTATTTCAAGATGATAGATTAAGTATTCCAAATGGCCTTGGTGGTTATCCCGGTACTCAAACAACACTTCCAGATGGAACTTACGGTGATTTGTTTCTTTACTATGGAATAGAAGTTCAGGGCGCAAATATAATTTTCCCCAATGGATTAATATATAATGGAAGTTCACAAGAATTAACTCTTCCAGCTGGAGGTGTTGCCAAAAATGTTTATGAAAACATCTCTTTCCCCACATGCGCTTGTGATATTTATCAATGCCCCACAGGACAAGCCAAAAATGTATCAGAATGCGGTCCTGCCGTTGAAAACGGATATTGGGAACTAACAACTATATCCGGCTACCCAAGCCAATACCCTTGCAAGCAGTGTACTCTTGCTTGTAATCCGGGATATGGTTTAATAGATGGCACTTGCAAACCTGCTTCTGTAAAATTTAAGCTTACAACTAAAGAGTATTATGATAACCATTTTGATCTTTTGTTTGCCGTACGCGAAAGTAAAGAAGTGATTATAGATTGGGGCGATGGTAGCAATGAAGAACGCTTTGTTGGTTTATCAAATGTTCAATACAACCCTAGTCATGAGTATAAAGACAATAGTGCTGAGTATATCATTACTATTACGGGAGAAGTATCAGAGTTACTTTGGGTTTACACCAATTCCACATCAACAGTAGAAATACTTCAGTTTAACCTGCCATCTCTCATAAGAGCAGAATTGGAGGGTTTATGGAGGCAGTTGGTTGGCACCATTCCTGAATTTCCACCAAATTTACAATATGCAGATTTTATGTTCCATGGTTGCACCAATTTAACAGGAAACATTCCTCATTTGCCTGATAGTTTAATTAGCATGGATTATATGTTTTATGGTGCAGAACAGTTAACTGGTTGTCTTAACCGTCCATTATCAGTGAGTCATTATTCCGGTCAAGAATATGATTCAACAATTAGGCTTTCCTCTGAATGGCAAGGTTATGTTTCAGACTGTGACCAAACATATCAAGCATATGACCCAAGCACTGGCAAATATAATGAATATTCCAAATGCTCATGCGATTTGATAACGCAATGTCCTACTGGTTTGGTAAAAGATGTATCTGAATGTACATCTCCCATCACAAATGGATATTATGTGTTGAGTCCAGTAAATAACAATACCATTGAATACCCCTGTATGGCATGCACGCCTGTCTGCAATTTTGGCTATGTTTTGCAAGATGGTGTCTGCCAAGAAAAACCAGCACTCATCTTTACGGTTGAAAGCGAACAAGAGCAATTATCAAATGGGACGATTAATCTTACTATACATTGTACAAATTCAACTTGTCCGATAACCATAGATTGGGGTGATGGACAGATTGAACAGTTTACAGGATATGCATTTACCCAACATATTTATGAAACAATGTTACCATACACCGTAAAAATAATTGGTGATATCGAAGATTTTCGCTATGATGATGGTACCGCTGTTATTAAATCGATTCAACAAATGAATATTCCAACTTTAAAAAGCATGGATATTTATGCTACAAAATGTTACTTAACAGGACAGCTTCCTGCATTGCCACCAAATTTACAGAATGGAAATAGTCTATTTCGATTATGCACAGGAATTACTGGCAGTATTCCTGCGCTACCTTCGACTTTAACCGATGCAACATATATGTTCCAAGGATGCACAGGTCTCACAGGTAGTATTCCAGAACTTCCATCAGCTTTGTCATATGGCACCGCTATGTTTCGTGATTGCACAGGGCTAACAGGCCGAGTTCCAACTCTTCCACCAACTATACGAAACGCCAGCTATATGTTCTACGGTTGTACTGGTCTTACTGGTAGTATTCCTGAATTTCCTACTTTTACTAATTATCCAGGTTTAGATTTTACTTATAGCAAATGTTCTGGATTAAGCGGTATATCACCTAAAAGAGCAAATTACGTAAATGGTCAATGTTTATTCTACGGTACTCAAGTTACCAATGATGGTTCATGGAGTGATAGTGAATTTGGTAGTGGTGCTTATAGCCAATATTGTAGTTCTATGTAGTAGATACTATCATACTGATTATCAGTTTCTTAAAGCAGGTCTTTTATTGGCGATTTTAACGACAGGCGAGAGGCTTGTTAATTTGCGACTTGGCTGACAAAGCCAACCAAGCAAATGTTACAACCCGAGTGACCGCAGCGAGTTAGCGAAAGAAATGAGCTTATGAGCCAGACGAACCCCGGAGGGGTTAGAGCCTATCCACAGACATAAAAAAAGTGACCATCTTGAAAGAGGTCACCTAAAATATAAATGGTACGCGCGCGGGGGCTGGAGGCAAAAATCGCCAATTGCTCTTGGCGATTTTCACGACAGGCGAGAGGCTTGTTAATTTGCGACTTGGCTGACAAAGCCAACCAAGCAAATGTTACAACCCGAGTGACCGCAGCGAGTTAGCGAAAGAAATGAGCTTATGAGCCAGACGAACCCCGGAGGGGTTAGAGCCTATCCACAGACATAAAAAAAGTGACCATCTTGAAAGAGGTCACCTAAAATATAAATGGTACGCGCGCGGGGGCTCGAACCCCGGACCCACTGATTAAGAGTCAGTTGCTCTACCAACTGAGCTACGCACGCATTGTCCATGACAGGAGCGAATATAGACTCTATTTTTTTTATTTGCAACAACTTTTTTTATAAAAATAATCTTGCCAAACATCACAAATTAGATACAATCATTCACAGTATAAACAAAAGGAGCAAAAAATATGAAAAAACGTATATTTTTAGGCCTATTGGCAGTTATCATCATTGCATTGGCCGTTGTTTGGATATCATTAGAGTCTATAGTAAAAAAGGCTGTTAACAAATTCGGCAGTGAAGTTACCGGTACCGAGGTTAAATTAGAAGGTTTTAACTTCTCTCCATTTTCTGGTTTTGTATCCATCAAAGGTTTGACTGTTGCCAATCCTGAAAATTACAAAAGTCCATATTTATTGTCTTTGGGTGGAGTATCTGTAAAAGTAGACGTAAACAGCCTGTTTGGCAACACCATTGTAGTAGAAGATATTACCGTTGACAAACCGGTTATCACCTATGAGATGTTGTCTCTCACACAAAACAACATCAAACAGCTGCAGGCAAATATTGCAAAAAATACAGCTTCAGAAACCACAGCACCGACAGCAACCAATGAGAAATCAGAAGAGGGCACAACAGAAAAACCGAGCAAACAAGTTATCATCAAAAAAGTGACTGTAACATCCGGTGAGCTAAAAGCTGTAACCGCAGTACCTGGAGACAAAGGTTTGATAGATGTAAAACTTCCACAAATCGTACTCACAGATATTGGCGCTCAAAAAGACCAAAAAGGCGAGAGTATCATCGGCTCTGTCACCAAAATCCTCAACAAGATTTTGACTACGGCATCAGAAACCGTAATCAAAAGTGGTTTGGCAGATGTCAAAAACATTGCTGAGAAAAACCTCAACAACGCAGTTGATAGTGTCAAAGACAAAGTTAAGAGCTTTGGCATATTCGGCAAAAAAGAATAGACATCTTAAGTTTCAAAAAAACTCCGGATTATTTTCGGAGTTTTTTTTGTATTTCTTCTCTAATGATTCCCACACTCAAAATCTGAGGCAGAATTATATAATCAAAATTTGTACCATCATAAAAAACATACAATGGCACAGAGTTCCTGCCATAAAAATTCAAAGCTTCAGAAACCTCTTTTTCATTATTTGTCCAATCAGCCACAAACAAATTGAGCTTTAGTTCTTCTGCCAATTTAGCAAACTCAGATGTTTGCAATGTTGTTTTTTTATTTAGCATACAAGTCAAACACCATTTGGCCGTAAAATCTATAAACACGGGTTTTTGTTGTTCCACCAAAATTTCTACTTTTTGTTTGTTATAATTTTGCCAATTTACACCAGCTTCTTTGCTTGGCAACATTTGATGATATAATACCCAAAACAACCATAATGCTGTTAAGAACATCGGAATTGCAAATATTTTTTTCAAGACCAGCATCCAACGTCCTGGTTTTGGCAAAACTTTTTTTAATAGCTGCGGAAAACTCCCAATCAAAACAAAAGGCATGGCATACCCTAATGCCAAAGCAAAAAATATCTGAAAATATTCATCAATTGGTGCTGCCAGTGCATATCCTACAGCCGCAGCCATAAATGGAGCAGTACAAGGGCTTGCAATTAACACAGCCAATAATCCTGTAGCAAAAGAGCCACTGGTAGAAATTTTTGCAGATTGCAAGTTATTTAGCCAAGGAATGTTTAGAGCAATACAGTCCAATAGCATCAGAGCAATAATTATAAACAAAAAAGCCATACATCCCACAAACCAAGGGGACTGTAGTTGAAAACCCCATCCGATAAGTTCGCCGCTTTTGCGCAACCACCAAAGTATAGAAGCAATAAGTAAAAAGCAAATCACCACTCCCAGGGCATAAAACAAAGCGTCAATTCTGCTTTTTTTGATATTTTGAGTTCCTTGAGTCAAAGAAATTAGTTTTAGGGTCAACACCGGAAACACGCAAGGCATTGCATTCATTACAATTCCGCCGACAAAAGCCAACCCCAACATTAGCCACAAAACAGTTTCTTCACTCGATTCTCTTTTATGAAACCAAGGTTCTGCCTCAGATATCTCTTTTTGCCACAAATGAGTATCCATTTGTTCTCTATCAGACACCGGCAGATCAAATTCCAAAACCTTTTGCTCCGGATAACACTCATCAGCACAAGCCAACCATTTGATTTTTGCAGCAATTGGTTGTTCAAAAATAGTTTCTGGGGCAAAAGACAATGTGGCTTTATAATATGCAACACCTGAGTATCCTCTTTGTTTTAAGCCATCATTATCAAATTCTTCATCTACACTCCATTGCTCTGCCAATATAGTTGCCCCCAGAGGCAATTGCCACAAAACCTGTGTTGGCATTCCAATTTCTCCGGGATTTTGGCTATATATGTGCCAATTGTCTAAGATTTTGAACTTTATCAAAACATCAATTGGTTGGCTGATGTTTATTGCATCAAATTGGCTAAAACCGCTCACTTCTACATGAGCAGATCTTTTTACGACTTGTGCATTTGTTATGTTTGAGGCAAACAGCAACAATAGCAAAAAACAAGCAGCCCACCATCTTTTGTTCATCTATTTATGTCCTTTAGGAGCTATCACAAAATTATAATAAGCAGTAGAAACAACCAGCAAGGATTTTATCAAACACCAACACCCCAAAACAACAGCAATCGGAGCAAACCAAACAGGCACAATACACATTATAACAAAAGCAGTCAAAGTCTCAGCCCCTTGTGCTAAGCCTCCCAAATAAAATGGAGATTCTTTCAAATCGGTATTTTCACCATTTTTTCCATATGCAACAACAGCATAGGACAGCATTGCGCAACCAGATGCTGCAAATCCAAAGAGCAAAAACGCAGCGGAAACAGCATTATCAGATGGGTTAGCCAAAGCAAATCCAAATATAACGGCAGCATAAAAAACATAGTCCAAACAAGCATCTAAAAACACGCCAAAATTTGTTTTGCCTTTTATTTTTGCCACCGCACCATCAAGAGCATCACCATATCTGTTGATCAACACACAAATCAAAGCCCACAAATACATTTGCATTGCCAAAAAATTAAGAGCAAACATTCCGATTACAAACCCGCAAATGCTTATAAAATTAGCAGAGATACCTCGTTTTGCCAATTGTTGAGCTGTCTGTGCTATGCTATTTTGCACACATTGCACACCCAAACACAGGTTTGTCTTATTATATTGTGAGCGAATTTTATTAATGATTGCTTTCAACTTATTTTGCATAGTATACTCCCTTCATCAGATAAATGATATCATCATCATAGCTCTAATTTTTTACAAAGTAAAAACCAACTTAAAGGTTATAAAGAAGAATATGCGCATTTTTAAATACATTTCAATTTTTTGCCTGTTTACAATATTGGCTTTATACATATATCAACAACAAAATCAGCCAATTAAAGTCATTAAAGGCAACATTTTCAATACATATTATCAAGTCAAAATTCGCACACCGAAATTACCTCAAGATCTGGCACAAAAAATCAAATCAGAGTTAGATAAAATAAATATGCAAATGTCTGTTTTTGAACAACAATCAGAGATTAACAAAATCAACCTTTCTCAAGCAGGGCGGTGGATAGATATATCAGAAGAACTCTCATATGTTCTTCAAACATCTCAACGCATACACCATGAAAGCCAAGGTGCCTTTGACCCAACATTGGCTCCTCTTATCAAAACATGGGGATTTGGACCAAAAGATTCTACTCATGACATTTCGGCACAAAATATTACACAAATGCTAAGCTATTCCAACTTTAATATGTTGGAATTTTCTTCAGATTACAAAAAAATTCGCAAGAAAAATTCGCAAACAGAAATAAATTTATCAGCTATTGCCAAAGGTTATGCCGTAGACCGCCTTGCCAAACTCATAGAACAAGAATCATTAAAAGATTATATTGTAGAAATTGGTGGAGAAATAAGAGTTTCTGGCACCAAAGATGAGCAAGGAACCTTGTGGAGTATGGGGGTTGGGGTGCCTTTATCTGATTCAAAAGCCAATGCAATGATTATAGATTTCACCGATTATTCTGTTGCTACATCAGGAGATTATCGCAATTTTAGAGAACAAAACGGAATTCGCTATTCACATACTATTTCTGCCAAAACTGGATATCCTATCAAAAATGATTTGGCATCAGTAACTGTTTTTGCACCCAATTGTATGGAAGCCGATGCCTATGCAACAGCCATCATGTCTATGGGATATACATTAGGAATATCCTTTGCCGAAAAATTACAACTTCCGGTCATCTTATATTTGCACAACCAAGGTAATAGTTTCATTATGAAAACTTCCACCGCAGCCCAAAAATTGATAGGAGCCGTAGATGAAACAAATTAATCACTTGGCAAAAGTTGTATCAGTATCAACCAGCTCTCTTAAATTAGAGATTAGCAGACATTCGGCTTGTCACAATTGTGAGGCTCAAAACGGTTGCTCAATCAGAGAATGTCAAAACAGAATTATAAATGTACCAACAATCAGAGCCAAACAATTCTCTATTGGTGAGGAAGTTGTCGTCTCTATCTCTCAAAACTCAGGCTATTGGGCATTATTTTTTTGTTATGTTTTACCTCTTATCATAATGCTCATCAGTTTGTTTACCACATACCGTTTAACACAAAATGAAATTAAAAGCGGAATATCTGCCATAATTATCTTGATTCCTTATTATTTCGGGCTATTCTTGTCTAACAAATATATAGCCCCTAAATTTCAAATAAGGGTATCAAAAACAACAGACTGAGGAACACAATGGACTCTATTATTTTTTTAAGCATGTTGGTTTTGGGCGGAATAGCTGTAGTTGCTTCCGCTGTCTTGTATATGGTCTCTCGTAAGTTTGCCGTAAAAGAAGACATCAAAATACTGGAAATAGATGCAGTTTTGCCTCAAGCAAATTGTGGAGGCTGCGGTTTTGCCGGATGTCACGATTTTGCCAAAGCTTGTTCTAGTGCATCAGAGGAAAAATTTGCCAACTTGCGTTGCCCTGTGGGCGGTCAGCCTGTAATGGATAAAATTGCGGCAATCAAAGGAGTTGTAGCTATTCAAAAGCAACCGTCAGCAGCTGTTTTGCGTTGTAATGGAACATGTCAAAATGCTCCTCAAAAAGTTGCGTATGATGGAATTACCAGCTGCCGCATAGCCGCTCGCATATCCAGTGGTCAAACAGGTTGTCCTACAGGATGTTTGCGTTTGGGCGATTGTGTAAAAAATTGTCAGTTTGGAGCCCTAAGTATAGATCCGGTTACTCAAATTCCTGTCGTGGATTATAACAAATGCACATCTTGCGGAGCTTGTGTGCGCACTTGTCCCAGAGGTCTGTTTGAGATCAGAAACAAAGGACCTCAAGGACAGATGGTGTATGTTGCCTGTCGCAATACTCAAAAAGGAGCTTTAGCACGCAAAAACTGCAAGGCTGCTTGCATAGCTTGTCTCAAATGCACCAAAATTAATCCAGAAGTAAAAGTTGAAAACAATTTATCTTATATTCCAGACACTGTGCCAGCCGAGCAGTTTGGTCAGCAATTGAAGGAAACATGCCCAACCGGCGCCATAAACTATTATTCCGGCGGAGAAAACACCAATGTCTAAACTAAAAACCTTTTGCCAAGGGGGCATTCACCCTAACAAACACAAAATTACCACAGATACGCCTATTGTTTTTGCTGGCTTACCGGAAGTTGTTACTATTCCCGTCAAACAACACATCGGATCTCCGGCAAAAATCCTTGTGAAACCAGGAGACAAAGTAAAAGTAGGCACACTTTTAGCTGATGCCGATGGTATAGTTTCTTCCGATGTGCATTCTTCTGTATCTGGAGAAGTTATAAAAGTTGAAGCCATAGAAGGAGAATTTGGTTATCTTGAAGATATGATTACAATCAAAGTAGAGGGTGATGAATTTGAATCTTCAATAGATACCTCAACTGATATCAATCGAGAAATTCCTTTCTCTGCAGAAGAGATTGTTGCCAAAATAAGAGAAGCCGGAATTGTTGGAATGGGTGGGGCAGGGTACCCGACACCAATCAAGACCTCTATACCTGAAGATAAAAAAGTAGACACTCTTATCATAAACGGCATTGAGTGTGAACCATTTTTAACCGCAGATGATCGCCTTATGGTCGAAAAAGCAGAACAAATCATTATCGGCGCCAAAATCATAAACAAAGCTCTGGGAATCCAGAATGCGATCATCGCAGTTGATGAAAACAAACCTCAAGCAATAGACATTTTAAATAAGATAACAAAAACCTACGTTGGAGTTAATGTAGAAGTATGTGCAACCAAATACCCACAAGGAGGAGAAAAACAGCTAATTACTGCCATCACTGGTAGAGAAGTTCCTTCCGGACGTCTACCTGCAGATGCCGGTTGTTTAGTGCAAAATGTAGGCACTGTTTTTGCGATTTACGAGGCAATTATGAAAAACAAGCCTCTTTATGAACGCATTGTAACTGTTAGTGGAGACACCTGCCCACACCCAGCCAATTTCTTAGTACGCATAGGTACTCCAGCATCTTTTCTGATTGAAAAAGTCGGAGGTATAACCCCAGAAACAACTCAAATTATATTCGGCGGTCCAATGATGGGAACATCTGCTTTCAATATAAATGCTCCCATAACCAAGCTAACATCTGGAATTTTAATGCTTTCTGACCAGTTGGCAGCCAAAAGACCGGAAACAGATTGCATTCGCTGTGGCAAATGTGTAGAAGTATGCCCCATTGGGCTTCAACCTCATCTCATAGGTCGCTTAATGCAAAACCACCAAATAGAAGCTCTTAAAGACTGTCATGTTTTGGATTGCATCGAATGCGGATGTTGTTCTTACATATGTCCGGCACACATACCACTGCTAGATTATTGTAAACTATCTAAAATGGAACTTAAAAAGAAGAAGTAACTATGTTAAAAATATCGACTGCTCCTCATTTTCAAACCACCAAAGACACCTCTAGTATTATGCTGGATGTTATAATTGCTTTGGCTCCTGCAGCTATTATGTCAATAATATTCTTTGGTATTCAAGCACTAGTTGTAATTCTCAGCGCAGTAGCTTTTTGCGTTGGATTAGAATATCTATTCAATAAATATGTTTTCAAAAAAGAAAACACCATAACCGATTTTTCAGCCATCATCACTGGTTTGTTGTTAGCGTATAATTTGCCAAGCACCATGCCAATATGGATGATTTTTGTCGGATCATTTATGGCTATTGTTGTCGGCAAATTATGTTATGGTGGTTTGGGCAAAAACATATTTAATCCGGCATTGGTTGGAAGAGTATTTTTATTCATATCTTTTCCAGTTCAGATGACTACTTGGCCTTTGCCGGGATTCCTAAATTCTTTTTCTGCCGATATTCAGACTGGGGCCACCACTTTAGGCGTTATCAAACACTTAGATATCCAAACATCTGCCACAACATCTGTCTCGGAGCTTCCTTCTTATTGGCAAATGTTCATTGGCAATATTGGCGGTTGCATCGGCGAAGTATCTGCTTTGGCTCTATTGCTAGGGCTTGCTTGGCTATTAAGACGTCGCATAATCACGTGGCACATACCTTTCTACTATATAGCCACTGTTTTTGTCATAACCGGAGTATTATGGTTGAGCACCCACAGCATTCGTTTTGACCCTCTAACTCACTTGCTTTCCGGAGGTCTTATGCTTGGAGCCATATTCATGGCAACCGATTATGCCACATCTCCCATGACCAAAAAAGGTCAAATAGTATACGCTATTTGCTGCGGTTTATTAACAGTCATTATTCGCCTGTGCAGTGCATATCCAGAGGGAGTATCTTTTGCTATTTTGATAATGAATGCATTTGTTCCTCTTATAGACAAGTATATTCAGCCTCGTTACTATGGTGAGCGGAGATAAGCCATGACAAAGAATCATCAAATGTTTTTCAAAATGCTCTTCACGCTAACAGTTATCGCTGTACTTTCTGCCTTAGTGCTTTCTCATGTATATAATTTGACCAAAGAGCCGATAGCCAAGGCCAAAGACAACCGAGAACTAGAAGCCATATCAGAAGTTGTGTCAGAGTTTGACAACGATCCTTTTGCCGAAAAAATGATTATCTCAACAACAGATAAAAAAGATAAACTTGAATTTTTTCCGGCTCGCAAAAATGGAGTTATAAATTCTTTTGCCATCAAAACATATTCCAATAGTGGTTTTGGGGGGCGTTTGGAGATGATAGTTGGTTTCTATATAGACGGAGCTATCAAAAGCTTTAAAATCACCCAACATCAAGAAACCCCCGGTTTGGGTTCCAAAGCAGACGAGCCAAAATTCAAACAACAATTTGATGGTTTCAATCCCTCCAAACACAAGTTCAAAGTTCGTCAAGATGGCGGAGAAATAGATGCTATTACTGCTGCTACAATCACCTCCAGAGCTGTAATCGATGCCATCACCAGAGCAATCAACGCTTATCATAACTTTAACACAGGAAAATAATATGAACAAAAACAGTTATGCTAATCTGACACGCGGTATAATCAAAGAAAACCCTACTTTTGTCATGCTTTTGGGTATGTGCCCGACACTTGGCGTAACAACATCTGCACTCAATGGTCTGGGCATGGGGTTGGCCACTTTGTTTGTTTTAATATTATCAAATTCGCTGATATCTATTATCAAAGGGTTTATTCCTCCAATGGTCAGAATTCCTGCTTATATTGTGGTAATAGCCTCCTGCGTTACAGTCATAGAGTTGCTCATGGCCGCTTATTTACCAACCTTGCACTCTGCATTAGGCATATTCATTCCTCTGATTGTTGTGAATTGTATAATATTGGGTAGAGCAGAGGCTTTTGCTTCCAAACATGGTCTATGGCAATCCATATTAGACGCTGTTGGCATGGGCATAGGTTTTACTATTGGTCTTACTTTGCTTGGTATAACCAGAGAAATTCTAGGTAATGGTTCCATTTTTAATTATAGCTTTATTAGCGATTCTGCTAGTCCATTATTGTTGTTTATTATGCCTCCGGGAGCATTTTTGGCATTAGCAGGTTTAATCATCGCATTTAATAAGCTTAGAGAGGGTAAGTAATCATGGCATATCTAATGATTTTTATTAGTGCAATTTTCGTCAACAATATTGTCCTTTCTCAATTCTTAGGAATATGCCCATTCTTAGGCGTATCCAAAAAAATATCTACAGCTGTAGGCATGGGATTTGCCGTTATGTTTGTAATGACCCTTTCAACCATTGTAACATTTTTAGTATATTACAGCTTTTTGCAACCTTATAATCTAACCTTCATGATAACCGTAACATTTATTTTGGTTATCGCCGCATTGGTACAAATGGTAGAAATTATCCTCAAAAAAGCATCTCCGGCTCTTTATGAGGCTTTAGGTATATTCTTGCCTCTCATCACCACCAACTGTGCTGTACTAGGTATTGCAATCTTAACAATTCAAAAAAACTACACTCTCATTGCCGGAGTTTGCTATGCTTTGGCCAGTGCCATAGGCTTCACTTTGGCAATAGTCATCTTTGCCGGCATAAGAGAACGCTTGGCATATACTAAAATTCCTGCTTCTTTGCAAGGCACACCAATCGCCCTCATAACCGCAGGATTGCTTTCTATGGCCTTTATGGGGTTTGCCGGCATAGGTAATTAAACTCTTGCTAGTAGTTCTTTAACTTTAGCAACTACACTTTCAAACATCTCAAATGTTAACCTACCGGTGTTAACATTATATCGGGATGTATGATAAGAATCCACCATTATCAGGTTGTGATTTCTTAAATGATGCACCGCTTCATGAGCAAACTTAAAGTCTGCTTTTTTATAACCCAACACACTTAACACAGCACCGTGAGCAACGCCACCAAGCACAAGAAGCAATCTTAAATTTGGCATTGCTACCAGCTCTTTTTGCAAATACGTTCCACAATTTTTAATCTCAACACCCTCAACCTTATTCTGTGGAGGCACACATCTGACAGCATTTGTCACTCTAACATTAATCAGTTCAAATCCATCATTTTTCTTTTTCAGATAAGTTCCCTTTGCTAATCCTGCTTTTAAGAGTGTTGGGTAGAGGACATCTCCGGCATAATCATTGGTAAAAGGACGCCCGGTTTGATTGGCACCATTTAATCCTGGAGCCATTCCTACCACCAGAATTTCTGCATTTAAATCACCAAAAGAAGGCACCGGAGCATTATAATACGAGGGAAATTTTACTTCATTATTTGCTCTAAATTTTAACAATCTAGAACACATTTTGCATCTTTTGTCTGGACATTCAAACATTTTTTTCTCCATAACTTTCATATATTTTAGCATATTTGCATAAAAAAAATATTAACACCCCTTTAAATTCATCACTACAATATTATTTTTTTTTCATAAACAGCAAAATGCATGTTTAACCTAGTGACGTCAACTTAACTAAAACTAAACCTATTTATAAATGGAGTTCAAAAGATGAAAAAAACATTATTACTTGCAAGTGTTGCTTGTTTAATTTCAGCTTCTGCCAACGCAAATATGTGGCATGATGTAACCAAAAACATGGATCCATATATTGGTGCAGACTATGTATACAGCAATTTAGATGTCAAAGGCAAAGCCAAACACGTAGAGAAGAATTTCAATTCTGCATTGCTTAATGCCGGTGTGAACATTGGAGAACACTTCGGATTGGAAGCCTTCTATCAAATGGGCGGATCTCGTAAATCTCACCATGATGGTGTGAGCAAAAAATTCAAATTCAACGCATACGGTTTGGATGCTTATGGTTATATGCCTCTCGGATGTGCCAAAAAGTTCAGTCTTGTAGGAACCGCCGGTATGGCCGTATATGATACTCAGTTAAAATATGAAGGCAAACATGACAAAAGTAAGGTAGGTTACCGTGTTGGTGGTGGTATGCAATACAAATTGACAGATCACGTATCTGCACGAGTAATCGGACGCTATGGTTACATTGGCGCCAAAGAGCTGAACCATGTTGCAGAAGTAGCTGCAGGTCTCAGATATTCTTTCTAGTCTGTCAAGTTTAATATAATTATGTAGCCAGTCGATTTTTTTCGGCTGGCTTTTTTTATGCTTGATTATTTTGTGCCATACGATAAGATTGCGCAAAAGATTATAGGAGAACAAAATGAAAATAGTATTTATGGGCACCCCTGACTTTGCCGTTCCCACGTTAGAAGCTCTAACCAAAGAGCATCAAGTTATATGTGTATATTGCCAAGCACCCAAAGAAGCGGGCAGGGGACACAAGGTAATCAAATCTCCTGTGCAAACATGGGCCGAATCTCATAATATTGAGGTTCGCACCCCCAAAAGTCTTCGTTCTGCTGAAGAGCAAGCAAAATTTGCTGCTCTTAACGCAGATATTTCTGTTGTTGCAGCCTATGGTTTAATTTTGCCCAAAGCTGTAATAGAAGCCTTTCCATTGGGTTGCTTAAACGTACATGGTTCTCTATTACCTCGTTGGCGAGGAGCCGCTCCCATTCAAAGAAGCATAGAAGCTGGCGACAAGCAAACCGGCATTACTATTATGCAGGTTGTAGAGGCCTTAGATGCCGGAGCTATGTATAAAAAAGGCACCATAAATATAGAAGCAAACACAACAGGAGGAACATTGCACGATGACATGGCAGCCCTCGGCGCCAAATTAATAACAGAAGTTTTAGCAGATTTACCAAACATCACACCACAAACACAAGATGAAAGCCTTGTAACCTATGCCGCAAAAATTGATAAATCTGAAGCCAAGATAGATTTTTCTCAGCCGGCAGAAGTGCTGGAACGCAAAATCAGAGCCTTTAACCCATACCCTGGATGTTACTTTGAATATGAAGGGGAACGTTTTAAGATTTTATTAGCTCAAGTTTCTGATAAACAAGGCCAAGCCGGAGAAATCATAGCAAGCAATGGACTTTGCATAGCTTGTGGCACGCAATCTTTAACAGTCTTGCAAATTCAACGTCAGGGTAAAAAAGCAATGCATACCCAAGAACTTCTCCGCGGTTTTGAGTTTAAGATTGGTACAATTCTTTAAACAACGAACCCCGTAGTTACCAAAAGCAACCAACGGGGTTCAATTGTTTAAGAGAAAACCTCAATAAGCTTCAATATATGCTTGTCTGAGAGAGTTAGCTTTTCAACATCTTTGTCAAACAAGCCAAGCTCTGTTGCTAATTTTCTTGCCTCCGACAACACCCATGGGTGCATTCCTTGAGATATTATTAAACCGGACATTCCGCTCAACAACTCATAAGACTTTTCAGAAACAAAGTTATCTCTAAAGATAAACTCAATCAGCTTCATTGGAAAAACACCAGCAATCTCAACACTTGCTTTGATAAAGTCATAACAAACAGTTTTAACCTCATCAGAAACAACTTTTGTCGCACAAACCAAATCAATTTGTTTGTCATACAAATCAGGGTTTGTCACAAAACGAGGTTCCAAAGCCTCAATCAACGCAGATATTCTAGGCTCTCTACCTTCTTCTCTTCTTCGATTTACATGTTTTATACATTGTCGCACAAAAAGCAAATCCTCAGAATCAACCGAACCTAGAGCTTCCTGTTCTTTGGCTTTGTTTTCCATACTCTTGATTAAAGTATCCACATTGTAAGTTCCTTCTTCAATCAGAACATCTTCAAACAGAGACTTGCACTCTTTATAGAGCTTTGCTTCTCTGTCCATAAGCTCCTTCAGTCTGATAATCATTTTTGTTAACTGCTTTTGCTTATCTGCATAATCTTTACGATTATAATAACGTCTAACCAAAGACAAGGCCTGTTTTACCGAAACATTGGGATCAGCCACTCTTTCATAAATTTCTGCCACCACATGTTGAAGTTTAATTTTACACATCTCTTGCAGACATTTTTGATGCCAAATTTTATAGATATTACCTTCTATAAAATTCATATATTGAATATTGGAGGCAAAAACTTTAGTAAGCTTTTTACCATTCTTCAAATAATGAACAATCAGCCATCTGGTAATCGGATGTGCAGAGCTGAGAAGTGTTTTCTCTTCTTTTGTAAATTTTTTTTCCATAATATTGCTAATAAACTTTAATAATTTTATATTACGCAAATATTACCACAAATAAAGCACCTATGCAACATTTTTTTGTCTAAAAAAAGTATTTTTATAAAAAAACTCCGATAACAAAACTGTTATCGGAGGTAAAACCTACTTACAATACTCATTAGCAGCTTTCAAGAGAGTATCAAAAGCGGCAAGGCGTTTAGCTCTGCGGCTTTTCTCTATGTCACTATCGGCAATTTCCAACCGTTTCAACTCTTGTCCTCTTTGCACCTCAATAAGTGGAATAATCTCTTTAATCAACTCCGAATCAAACAAGCTGTTCATCTTGTATCCGTATTCTGAATGAGTTAACATCAAGTCTATCGCATCTCGAGGAACAAACTTGCTTTGCCACAAGTCCTTCCAAAATAGGTCATCCTCATAATAACGACCTTTCGGATTAGATATCGTATCTAGGCAGAAGCTAACTAATTCCTTACTCTCATCTGGAATGCGCATACCTAAGATAATTATCTCATTAATCTTTCTTCGGCATGAAATGCTATACTTTTCCACATAATTTTTGAATTTAGCCAAATCCTCATTGGATATGCTCCATTTAGCCCCACTAATACGATAATTTTGGATAAGTGTTCTCAAATGTTGAATATAAACATCAAGCTCACCCTCCACAGCCAAACTAGGACCTTCTCGTTTTTTTATTGTTCGAGTGTACAAACGACGGGTTTCCCGTTTGGTTTCTTTTTCTTGCCAAGCTCTAACAAAGTAGTCATAGGTTTTCTTGTCAATAAAATTTTTGTCTTTCCATTCCATAAGTTTATTCAACTTTTCTGGGGTAGACAAACCAGCTAACTGCATACTAAGCTCTTTACTTAATCTGGGTTTTTTCAACATACTAATAAAATTTAATTAATTATACAAAAGTACACCCAATATAAATGTATTTTATTTTTTTTCAAGCTTTTTATTTTTTTTAAACTTTATTTGCGTATAGTTCGTTATAAGTAATATATAATACTTCAAAAAAAAGGATATAAAAATGAACAGCAAATGGAAGATTTTATTATCGATAATTGTTCTAGCCGTTTTGATATGGATATTCTACAAACCAAACAATACATCAATATCATATCAAACAAAACCTGTTGCCACGGGAGATATTACCCAAAAGATAACCGCATCAGGCATTATAAACCCCATATCCACCATAAACATCGGCACCCAAGTATCCGGCACCATTGCAGAAATTTTTGTAGATTACAACACCCCGGTCAAACAAGGGCAACTGCTTGCACAAATTGATCCCTCTTTGTTTCAAGCTACTGTAGATCAACGCAAAGCATCTTTAGCCATTGCCAAAGCAGAGGTTGCTGTTGTTGAAAATGACATCATATACTACAAAAAACATTTAGACCGCATCAAAAAACTCAATCGCTCTCAATATTCAACCGACAAAGAGTTAGAAACAGCTCAAAGAGATTATGATAATGCCGTTGTGCAAAAAGCCCTCAAACAAGCTCAAGTATCGCAGGCAGAAGCAGCCTTATCTCAAGCAGAAATAGATCTCCGCTATACCAAAATTATATCTCCGGTAGATGGCATTGTTGTTTCCAAAGAGGTAGAAGTTGGCCAAACCGTGGCAGCCAGCTTTCAGACTCCAACACTATTTAATGTGGCAGAAGATCTAACCAAAATGCAAATAGAAGCCTCCGTAGTAGAAGCAGATATTGCCAAAGTAGAAGAAGGACAAACAGTGGAATTTAGTGTTGATAGTTTTCCCGATGAAACTTTCTATGGCATAGTCACTCAAGTTCGCAACAATCCCATCACCACATCTAATGTTGTTACCTATGAGGTTATAATAGAAGTGGATAATAAAGATTTGCGTATCAAACCGGGAATGACCGCAAATGTAGAAATTATTACTGCTCAAAAACAAGGAATATTATTAGTACCAAACAAAGCTCTTCGATTTTTTATAACCGACAAAGATGGCAACAACAAACGTTATTCAGACAAAGGCTTATGGACACTGGAATCTGGACAACCGAAACGCCTCAGCATAAAAACAGGGGTATCAGACGAAGAATTTACAGAAATTATCTCTTCCAACATAAAAGAAGGTATGGAAGTTATCATCGAACAAAAATCAGAAGCAGACAACTCTAAACCAATCAGAATGAGGATGCCCCGCTAATGTCTTTAATTGAACTTTCAAACATAAACAAATCATACCCTTTAGGAGATTCAGAACTTCCAATTCTAAAAAACATATCTCTAAAAATAGAGCAGGGAGAGTTTGTTGCTATTATGGGGCCATCGGGTTCTGGCAAATCCACCCTTATGAACATTCTTGGATGTTTAGACAAACCATCTTCTGGTCACTACAAATTGGCAGGACAAGCCGTAGAACATTTGTCTTCTGATGAACTTGCTCAAATCCGCAACCAAAAAATAGGGTTCGTGTTTCAAGGTTTTAACCTGCTTTCCCGCACCTCTGCACTGGAAAATGTAGAACTACCGATGGTATATGCTAACATTCATCCAAACATCAGGCATCAAAAAGCCAAATTGGCTCTAAATAAAGTTGGTTTAGCCGAACGTATGCATCACCAACCAAATCAACTATCAGGAGGACAGCAACAAAGGGTTGCTATAGCCAGAGCCATAGTGAATGAAGCCCCGATAATATTTGCCGATGAGCCGACCGGAAACCTTGATACTAAAATGAGCCAAGAAATAATGGAACTCTTTACTCAACTAAATCAAGAGCTTAAACGCACCATAATTTTAGTTACACACGAAGAAGACATCGCACGCTACGCCAACCGCATAATTAAGATTGTCGATGGAGAAATTCATTCCGATGAAAGTATACGCAAATGACCGACATACACACCATATTCTCTATAGCTATCAGAGCTATTAAAGCCAACAAAATGCGCTCTGTTTTAACAAGCTTGGGCATAATCATAGGTGTTGCCGCCGTTATAATCATGCTCTCTATCGGCAATGGGACCCAAATATCTATCCAAAACGAAATGAAAACCATGGGGTCAAATCTCATAATCATCCGTTCTGGAGTGGCCACTTCTAGCGGAGCCAGAGGAGGTCATGGCTCTCAACCAACAATGAAAGCTGCTGATGGTGATGCTATTCAGGCAAAAATCAGTCAGATTCGTTTGGCAGCACCCGTGTTGGAAGAAACCGCACAAATTGTATACGGAAACGCCAATTGGGCCACAGGAATTACCGGCACAGATAATCGTTTTTTTGCCATTAAAGAATGGGATTTATCTTATGGACGCCAATTTAACGAAGCCGATATCAAAAATGCATCAAAAACAGCAATTTTGGGACAAACTGTTGTTTCTGAACTCTTTGGCGATGTTGACCCTATAGGACGCACAATTCGCATTAAAGGAATTCCTTTTAAGGTAATTGGTGTTCTCTCCAAACGAGGGCAAAGTAGTATGGGACAAGATCAAGATGATGTTGTATATATTCCCATAACCACTGCTCAAAAAAAAGTTATGGGTACCATTTTACCCGACCAAGTCCGTCACATCATGCTACAAGCAATAGATACAGACAGTACATACACTGCCCAAGATGATATCCGAGAACTTTTACGCCAACGACACAACCTGGGCGCCAACAAAGAGGATGACTTTGTAATTATGAATCTGACCCAAATGATGGAAATGATGAAAAACTCCACCCAAATCATGACCATATTATTGGGTGCAATCGCCTCAATCTCTCTACTTGTTGGAGGCATAGGCATTATGAATATCATGTTAGTATCAGTCACTGAACGTACCAGAGAAATTGGAATACGCATGGCAATTGGAGCCAAAGCATGGGATATTCGCTGGCAATTTCTGATGGAATCTATGGTATTGTCTCTCATTGGAGGACTATTTGGCGTAATAATCGGACTTGCTGGCTCAGAACTTGTTAGCATATTCACTTCACTAACAGCAAAAACATCTATATTTTATGTATTGCTTCCGTTTTCTTTTGCCGGATTAGTCGGACTATTTTTCGGATTTTATCCCGCATACAAAGCATCTTTGCTCAACCCCATAAATGCCCTTCGCTATGAATGATGTTAATATTCTGTTAACAAGTCATAATTTGACTTAAAAATCAAAAAAAATAGTCTACTATGCAATTGGGGAAAACATAATTGCAACTTCTCAGTTGCACATTAACTATACATGGGGATCGCAAAGAATGTTTGCGTCAGTAAGGTATTTAGTATCACTATTAACAATATCTGCATTTTGGCTTGTCTATGTAACGGCTCCGGTGCAGGCGTATTCACATCGTTTATCACCTCGCACTTTTTATCAGATGTACAATCTTGCCTCTCAGGGCAACAAAACAGCTCTAAGCAATGCTATTGCCAGAGGTTTAAATATCAATGCCATCAATGATTATGGCAACACCGCCCTTTGTGTTGCTGTAAAGATGAGAGATGTTCGAGCATACAATACTTTGCGCTCAGTTGGCGCCGATCCCAGACCTCCATGTTCTCACTCGATTCCCAATTTTGATAGCTTTGTAAATTCTCCTGAAGTAATAAAATCTGCAACTTATATTCCTCGAGGCTATACCAATAGAAGCCCCAGACCATCGTTTAATTGGGGCGGAACCTTGCTCACAGCAGGCATTGTAGCTACTGGTGTAGGTGTTGCTTTCGGCATGGGCGGAGGCGGCGGTGGTGGCTCTGATAGCTCATCTTCATCAGAAAACACACCCATACCAGGTCCTAACGAACCTGTTTGTGATCCTACAGGTTGTCTTCCTAATCAAATTTGCAAACAAGAAAACTCTTGTGGCGGTTGTGATATCTGTGTTGATAAATGTCAAGACAATCCTTGTGCAGAAGGTTGTTATGAAAATATTCAATGTAATAGTAGTTGCGCCTCCTACAATGAATGTGGAGGTTGCATCAAATGCAATGATTTTGAAAACAATTCACCACTTAAAGAAGATATAACATACTACTACATAACCAATAACATTGATGGTTCAATTGAGGGTAATGTCACAGCCAAAGATGGAAATGGCAATGGATTGTTAACTAATTATGGCTCCATTACCGGAAACATTGAAGCCGACAACGTAGAAAACGGTACAGATGCTTCAATTGTCGGAAATGTTTTAGTCGACAATGGCCTTGGCACAGGCATTCTCAATAACTCTGGCTTAATTGATGGAGATGTAACCGGAAATAAGATAAACAACAGTTCGACAATCACCGGACAAGTAACTGGTTCAAATATCACAAATAACTCTGGAGCTACAATTGGCAATGGTGTTACAGGCAAAGACGGAACAGCCTCCGAAATCTTAGATAACTCCGGAGCTATTACTGGCAATGTATCTATATCTCAAATAACAAACAATCTTGGTGGCTCAATTGATGGCAATGTAGTCGGTACCACTGTAACAAACAACGCTTCAATCACCGGACAAGTAACTGGTTCAAATATCACCAATAACTCTGGAGCTACAATTGGTAATGGTGTTACAGGCAAAGACGGGACAGCCTCCGAAATCTTAGATAACTCCGGCTCAATCAGCGGTGATGTATCTATAGCTCAAATAACAAACAATCTTGGTGGCACAATTGAGGGCAATATTACATCTACAGGAAAATTAAGCAACTTAGGTACAATCACTGGCGATACCATAAACGGAAGCGATATAGAAAACAGTGCTTCAATCACCGGGGATGTCAGCGGTAGTATCATAACAAACAGCGCCGGCTCAATTGATGGCAATGTAGTCGGTACCACTGTAACAAACAACGCTTCAATCACCGGACAAGTAACTGGTTCAAATATCACCAATAACTCTGGAGCTACAATTGGTAATGGTGTTACAGGCAAAGACGGGACAGCCTCCGAAATCTTAGATAACTCCGGCTCAATCAGCGGTGATGTATCTATAGCTCAAATAACAAACAACACCGATGCCACGATTAACGGTAATATTACAGCCACAGGAAAGATAACCAACCAAGGCACAATCACTGGCGATACCATAAACGGAAGCGATATAGAAAACAGTGCTTCAATCACCGGGGATGTCAGCGGTAGTATCATAACAAACAGCGCCGGCTCAATTGATGGTAATGTAGTTGGTACCACTGTAACAAACAACGCTTCAATCACCGGACAAGTAACTGGTTCAAATATCACCAATAACTCTGGAGCTACAATTGGCAATGGTATTACAGGCAAAGACGGAACAGCCTCCGAAATCCTAGATAACTCCGGAGCTATTACTGGCAATGTATCTATATCTCAAATAACAAACAATCTTGGTGGCTCAATTGATGGCAATATTACCTCTACAGGAAAATTAAGCAACTCAGGTACAATCACCGGTGATGTTACCGCTACTGATGGCAGTGGTAACGGAGAAGTCGAAAACTCCGGAACAATCAAAGGTATTGTAACTGGAGACAGTATAAAAAACCTCGCCGGATTAATTGATGGCAATATAGTTGGTACCACTGTAACAAACAACGATTCAATCACCGGACAAGTAACTGGTTCAAATATCACCAATAACTCTGGAGCTACAATTGGTAATGGTGTTACAGGCAAAGACGGAACAGCCTCCGAAATCCTAGATAACTCCGGAGCTATTACTGGCAATGTATCTATATCTCAAATAACAAACAATCTTGGTGGTACAATCGAAGGCAATATTACATCTACAGGAAAATTAAGCAACTTAGGTACAATCACCGGTGATGTTACCGCTACTGATGGCAGTGGTAACGGAGAAGTCGAAAACTCCGGAACAATCAAAGGTAGTGTAAATAGCATCAACATAAAAAACAACGCAGGAATCATTGAAGGAAACATTTCTGGATCTTTTATTGAAAACAGCACAGGAGCATCAATCTTCGGTAATGTTAACGCCGTTGGTGAAGATGGCAGTGGTATGCTCAAAAACTATGGATCTATTACCACTGATTATCTGGAATTAGACCAAATGGACAACCAAGGTAGCATATCGGCTTTAGGAACAAATACATTTATGCTTAAAATTCATAACCAGAATAACACTACCTTAGATCTTTCAAAAGTTACTTTCAACAAAAAGAAAAATATAGACATTGCAACAGATTTATCAAAGACCATAAATCTTGGCGATTTAATATTTGAAAATAGCGATAATACACCTCAATACGGTATAACTTTTCATAACATAGAAAATTCTCTCGATACAACATCCGATGAAATATCTATTTTAAATATAAACAGCTTAGATATATCAAATATTACATCTAATGGGGCAACGTATTTCGAAGGTGGTATACTGGTTGATGGTGCAAATCTTCAAGTAAATCTAAATAACGATTTAACTATAAATTCAGATATTGTGCCAATTTCAGGCGTGAAGATAAACGCAGACGCCAATGTAACATTCAATAACAAAGGTATTTTAACTGTTCAGCATTCAGCAAGCGCAGGTGCCCCTTTTACTACAGAACCAATTCATGGGATTTATGCTATTGGTAACGCTACCATCAATAATGAAGGCACAATAAGTGTTTTTAGCAATAACAACAAAAACACTTATGGTATAAGGCTTGAAAATGGAGCTACAGGTGAAAACAAAAACACAATTACAATATCTGGTGGTTCTAGCTATACCTACGGTGTATATGCCGAAAACAGCTCTTTTGTCAACAATGGAACCATTATTGTAGAAGGAAGCGAAAAAGTATATGGTATATATGCCAATGTCACACATAACAAAAACTACGTAATAAGAAATGAAAACTCAATCCATGTAACAAGTTCACAATCAGGTGATGCTGTTGGAATATACGGAAATGGAAACGTTATGCTGATGAATTTTGGCACCATCCATGTTTCAGAAGGAGGTCAAGAATGCCAAGCTGAAAACGGTGCCCAATGTGCAGGATCAGAAGAACCTGCTGCAGCAGCAATTAATGAAACTCAATCTGCCTCTACGTCCCCCATGGCTTTTTCTCTCAGAGGAGGGGCCAGAATGATTAACCAAGGTACGATCTCTGCTGAAGAAGAACTCGATTTTGATGCCATGACACAAGGCGAAGGTACTGTATATGCTGCTCGTGGTTCTCGTTTTATGGCCAACAGCATCCGTGGTTCTCTAACAGCCGGAGCAGATATCACCATCGGCTCAAATCAAGACCAATACACCAGCACCAATGCAATATCTGCAGCCCAAAGTAATATTAACCTCACATCCGGCTCTGCAATGTTTACTGCATCATTACAACAAAATGGAACAGATTATGATATTGTAATGAACCGTTCTGCCTTTTCTGATTTACTAACCAATAATAGTTTAGCAAACTTGTTGGAACATAACTATCAATCAGATAAAAGAATAGATTTCTTTGATACTCTCAAAACTGCTTCTACACCCAAAGCTCTAAACTCTGCTTTAAATAAATATACCGGTAGCAACTTTATTCCTCTAATTGGATGGCAAAACATTCAGCGTATCAATCACATCAGCAACACCATGTCAGATTTAGCTCTAAGTAACCAAAACCTCAAAGAAGAACGAATTATAGCTGCAGCAGACAATTATTACATCAATCAAGATTCAACATCTTCTTGGAGTGGATATGAAGACTATATTAACGGTATTAATGGTTTGTTTGACAAGGCTGTTACACCACAATACCGTTTTGGTATAAGTTTCGGTTTCTACAATGCTCGTACAGATTTTGATACCAATGAAAGTCGCAGAGATTCTATAGTGTTAGCCTCTTTACCCAATCGCATAGACTATGACAATTGGGGTGCCTTGTTTATGCCTTATATCGGATATTCAAACAGCGAATACAAACGATATGTTGATTCACAAAAATTTGAACCAAATTTTGATGTTTGGTATCAAGGAATCAATAACAAATTGTTCGTCAAAACACATACTTTAGGTATGGAACTAAAACCAACTATAGAATTTAACGTTCATAATATTCATCAAAACAAAATAACCGAAGAAAACAACGTCAGCATTGCCTCTGAAAACATTCTTTCCATGCAAACAGGCGTCGGATTTGAAATAAACAAAGATATTGATTTTGGTCAATCCGGCAAACTTGGACTACACGGTGGCCTAATGTTCTATCAAGAACTAGGCTCTGATGTTGAAGACACATATTCAGCTCAAATATATGGCATGGATGGTAGGTTTAACATACCAGGATATAATCAAGATGACAATCGCACAGAACTGAGACTAAAAGCAGATTATCAAATTGAGAACTGGAATATTTATGCCGAGTTTGATAAGAGTTTCGCAACAAATGATAACACCACCTATAATATTGGTGTCAAACTGGCTTTCTGATTATTGCGCCACAAAGATCATACCTTTAACCGGCTGACCTTTTTCAGAACGTAAAACCAGCTCATGTTTGCAAATATCATCAAATCCGTTTTGTTGCAAAACTTTTTCTATATGTTCTGGATTATGCATATATCTTCCGCTAATGCCTGTTTTGCATTTCAAAACTTCATCTGTTACTTCAATAGAAAACACTATCTTTTTGTTTTTTAATTCTTTTATTACTGCATCAATATCAGAGATATAGCCACACACATCAGCGGCAAACACCCAATCAAAGTCATGGTTTTGTTCCAAATATTCAACAATATCCGCACAAACTAATTCATCATACACTTTTTTCTTAGCAGCTTCTTGTAACATATTTTGGCTTATATCAACACCTATGATATAATTTTCATCATTTTTAATAACCGCACCAACAAGCCCCGTGCCGCATCCCAAATCCACAATACGACCTTGCACATATCCAACAATTCCTGCCATAGCCATCGGAATTGAATAACCCAAATTCTGCATAACCAGTTCGTAATTATCAGCAAAATTGTCAAACAACTTTTTACTATAAACTTTATCAACTTCACTGTTTTTTCCTTCTAAAACCGCACAAATTTTCTTCGCAAAAACATTATCCGAATATTTCTTTTGCCAATTTTTTGCAATTAAAGATGCCTTATCTACATCTTGATACGCCAGCATTGTTAATGTTTCTATGATATTAACTGATATTTCATCCAAACTTGGATTCAAATTCAAGGCATTAAACATCAAACCTAAAGCCTCGTCATATTCACCCAAATCTCGTAAAATCACACCCAAATTATTACTAACTTCTGCAGATGTCGGATTAATAAGCACTGCTGCTCTATATTCTTCTAGAGCTTCACTAAGACGCCCGGATTTTTGTAGCATTTCTGCATAATTATTATGAGCATCAAAATTTTTTGCATCTAATTCAATAACTCTTCTATACCTTTTTTCGGCTTCTGCATAATTGCTTTCTCTACTATATAAATCAGCCAAGCCCATGATTGCGGCGACATTATTCGGATTTAATATTTCAGCCTTTGTAAAATATATTTTTGCATTATCTACTTTGTTTTCTTGACAAGACAATAATCCCAACAAAACTCTCACTTCATCAGAAGTCGGAGCCAAATTTTTTGCTTTTACCGCAGAAGTCCATGCTTTATCCCATAACTGTTTTTCCATATATAGCTTTGCCAAATAGAAAAACACTATTGCTTCTTCCGAAGCTTCTTGCCCCAAACGTTCCAAGTCCTCAATAGCCTTACCCATATTATCAATTCGATAACTAAAAGCCATATTTGCTCGAGCTTCATAATATCGGGCATCCAAATCTATAGCATTTTTCCAATACTTTCTGGCCATTTGCAAATCATTATCTTGTAAAAAGAGTAGGGCAATTTCATTAAAAGCTTCTTTAATCAACGGATTAATTTGTATTACCTTCAAAAAACAATCCTTAGCTTCCACATCCTTTTTCATCAATTTAAAAGAAAAAGCCAAATTATAAATATAAGACACCTCATTAGGCTTGCTTTTCAATGCTTGCATAAACAAAGATACAGCTTCATTCTGTGCTCCTTTTACCTGAGCAATCAATCCCAACAAATTAAGCACATCTGGTTGTCCGGGGGCTGTTTCCAAAATTTGTCTATACAAATTTTCAGCCTGTTCAAATTGTCCGGCTTCATGTAAGGCTACAGCGTTCTTAAACATCAATTCATAAGACATTTGTCATAATCCCAATAATCAATAACCGAATTGTACTCTTTTTATTGTTAAAAATCCACAAAAATAATCAAAAAAAAGACTTGATTTTATATAATTATTGTTATAAGTTGCAGTCACTTCTGGGAAAGAAGGCAGATCAACTGCCTCGTTTGGCACCATAAGCCAAAACTACCGGGACAATAATATAAACTAATAAATACAAGGATTAATATAATGAAAAGTATCATTTCTGCAAAGAAGAAAAAAGAACGCCAATATGGTGTGATTTGGGGCAACCCTAACAGTTCAGTAGCCAAAAGAGAATATGCTCCTGGACAACATGGTCAAAGACGCAAAAAACCTACTGACTATGGTACACAGCTCAATGCAAAACAAAAAATGAAAACATATTATGGAAACGTTTCTGAGAAGCAATTCCACAAATATTATGTAGAAGCTATTCGTCGTTCCGGTGACGCTGCCGAAAACCTAATCGGTATTTTAGAATCTCGTTTGGACAACTTGGTATACAAAGCAAAATATGTTCCGACAATTTTTGCTGCTCGCCAATTTGTAAACCACGGTCATGTTACCGTTAACGGCAAAAAAGTAAACATTCCTTCTTATATGGTAAAAGTAGGCGATGTTATCGAAGTAACTGCCAAGGCAAAACAAATGCCTATGGTTATTTCTGCAATGGAATCTTCTAGTCGTGACTTCCCAGGATATTTGGAAGTTGACAGCAAGAAATTCTCTGCAAAATATTCTTTCATTCCTAAGTTTGAAGATGTTCCATACGCTTCTTTGATGGAACCAAACTTGGTAATCGAGTTCTACTCCAGATAGTAAAATATATCTATCAAAAAAAATCCTCAGAAGTTGTGCAAACTCTGAGGATTTTTGCTTTAAAAAAAATAATTAATGTGCTTATATATATCATAATGTGCAAGCAACTCAAATAAGGTGAAAACAATGGATGATATTTACTTAACAACCTCTTCCGGCAAAAAAGGTACAAAAGTTGTAAAGATAAAAAAACAAAAACGCCGCAACTTTTTTCAATTTTTGACAGATTTAATCATAAAGACATTGTTTGTCGCCCTCATTTTATCCATAGATTTTACGCTATTTGCCAATGCTGGTAGCTATACCCTGTTTGAAGCCAATTCATTACCACAAATAGAAGCAATTTGGGTTTATGGAACAATTCTAACAATCAGCTTGGTAGTTATGTTTGTTTGTTCATTCTCACTTACTTTGCAAAATCTGCTAATTAGTTTGACAGCTGGCTTTACCTTATTAGCCATATTCAATCAATTTGCCTTATTCACACCAGATGCCATTTTGCTTCCCTATGCCCAAAAGTTTGGCTTGCCCATAGAAAACATTTTTTCTTCTTTTTCACACTACATTTTAGCCATTATTCTTGTATTTGTCACATTCTTCATTTTCACCTATGCTCATAGAAGGACACAATTTGTTTTATTAATTGGCCTTTTACTCTTTCAAGGTTATCTGTTTGCTCAATCATACATGGATACATCTTCCAGATATTTTGCACACAAACAGCTCATACCTGACGAAACCTCACACCCCGATGGAGCAAACATCGTATACATAACATTAACCGAAGCTCCAACATTCAACAAACTCAAATCCCTATCCGCAAATGGTAAAAATGCAAGTTTGAGCAACGCTGCCAACGCATTATTAGGGTTTTATCACAACAACAATTTCACCTATTATCCAAATTCCTATGTTCGTCAGTATAACCAACCATACATGAATTTGGCAGAAACCTTAAATCCCAATATTGAACCCACACCACAAGCATTATTATCAGATACTTTACATATTGATGACTACTGGGATTTTAAAAACCTCAGAAAAGAGCCTCTTTACCTAAAAAACAACAAATTATTTGAAGATTTTCATAAACAAGATTACAACATAAGAGTATACCAAAATGACAATATAGAGCTTTGCACTGCAAATAATTTGACGATAGCAAATACTTGCATCAAAAAAACTGGCTTTCCAACAAACTTTAGCAAAGCCCCCTTAAACAAAGAACAAAAATTCACATTATTGCTTTCTCAATGGTTATACAGCACCGGATACATTCCAAGTATTGATCCGGTACTAAATATTGCATCAATAATAATCCCTCAAATAACAGAGCTTGGTTTTTACCCTGAACAACTCAGCAGTTACAATTCTCCCGAAGTATTTAATCGTATTTTGGATGATATCAAATTTGATTCCGGTAACAATGTCTACTTTGCAGTAATAGACATGCCATCCCAATTATATATGTATGACAGCTTATGCAACATCAAGCCTCTCACAAGATGGATTAGCGCATCAAACACACAAAAGCCCATAAATATCCGTTATAATGCCATGGCAGAACAAACAGAGTGCCTATATGGAAATTTAGAAAACTTTATCCAAGAGCTAAAAAAATCTAACAAACTCAAACAAACAACCATTATAATACAAGGTCTGGATACTGCATTCCCATCGACTCCGGGGCTAGAAAAAGATATGCTAAAATCTTTGCAAAACAACAAACAAGCCGGTTTTGCCATTTACTCTCCCAAAAAAGAACAAGCTGACATCGACTACCGTTTATGTTCAACTTCTTCTCTCTTACAAGAGTTTCTAAATCCGAATTATAAATGCACAGAACTCGAAGAAATACCTCTAACCGCACAATTAAAGGAAGAGATATTACAAAAAGTGTCTTCTTTCAATATTAGCTCTGCCGAAGTGCAAAAAGCTAGCAACAAATACAATGACTGGTATAGTTCTTGGGCCACACATCGCCAGATTAACAACACTCCCACTGCCAAGGAGATACCTCTGGAAAAAAGCAATAAAAAACCTCTTGAACTTCCACAAAAGAGCATAGAAAAAACACCAGAAGTAAAATCTCTAGAAGTTGATAACGAAACAAAAGCTCAAACAACAGAGCCTCAACCAGCTGTTGTCAATCAAGCACCGGAAGCATCAATAGAAGCAAATACTGTAGCCCCAGAAGAAAATAATACAGAAGAAGATGCTAAGGAAAAAAACATTACTCCGGCAGAATATGTCTCCTCTGAATCTGTTCAAGAAAACACCAATCTCAAACCAGAAGAAGTAAATGATTTAGATAAACCAGAAATTCTAAAAAAGGAATTTAGAGCCAAACAAGAGGAGTTATCTTCACAAGCTCAAGAAACAATCGTTGAAACTGTCGAAGAAGTCACCGCAGAGGTTGAACCTCAGATGAATCTAGACATCAAACTCATAGACAACACATCATACGACCTATAGGATTAATGGCGTGATTAGCGGCTCCGCATCATCCAATTCCTCCAATCGTCGTTGGCTTTCTTTCAGAGCCAATCGTCGGGCTTTTTGGTCTCTTATCATATTAAGCTCTATTTTTATATTCACCTTATTTGCCGAAATCTTTGCCAACGATCAGCCTCTTATTGTCAAATACAAAGGATCATTTTATTTTCCTATATTCAAAACCTACACTGAACAAACATTTGGCGGAGATTTTCCCACTCCCACAGATTACCGAGACCCATACATACAAAGCAACATCAATTCAAACGGATACCTAATATTTCCTCCATTACCATATTCATTCAACACCGTTGATTATCAGCTTGGTAGCCCCACACCATCAGCTCCAGAAAAAAAACACTTACTTGGCACAGATGATGAAGGAAGAGATATTTTGGTTCGCATCATATATGGTTTGCGACTTTCTATAATTTTTGCTTTTTTACTCACGGCCATCAGCTCTGTCTTAGGCATCATCAGTGGTGCTATCCAAGGCTATTTTGGTGGCAAAACAGATTTATTCTTCCAACGCTTTTTAGAAATATGGGAATCATTACCGCAGCTTTTTGTTTTAATTATAATTGCCAGCATCATAACTCCAAGTTTTTGGAGCTTATTATTTATAATGTTAGCCTTCACATGGATGAGCCTAACCGGTGTTGTCAGAGCAGAATTTTTGCGTACACGTAATTTTGAATATGTAAAAGCGGCCAAAGCATTGGGTGTTAGCAATATTCGCATCATGTTTAGACACATTTTACCCAATGCTGTGGTCGCCAGCATCACCTTTATACCTTTTCTTTTATCAGAAGCTGTTATTTCTTTAACCGCATTAGATTTCTTAGGGCTTGGTTTGTCGCACGAATACCCATCATTAGGAGACCTTGTGCGCCAAGGCAAAGACAATCTACAAGCTCCGTGGATTGGCCTATCTGCGTTCACAGTTTTGTCTGGTTTATTAACAATGCTCATCTTCATAGGAGAGGGAGTTAGAGATGCCTTTGACACAAGGAGGGCCAACAAATGACAATCCTCCAAGTCAAAGACCTTAGTGTATGCTTTCACAACCCCAATCAAAAAGCCTCTTGTCCGGTCAAAAACGTTTCATTCAATCTACAAAAAGGCGAGATATTAGGCATTGTTGGAGAATCAGGTTCAGGTAAAACTTTAACAGCATTATCAATCCTTGGACTACTTCCATACCCAAAAGCATTTCATAGCCCGGCTTCATCAATCAAGTTTCAAGAAACAGAGCTAATCAACAACCCCAACATCAGAAACATCCAAGGCAACCGCATTGGTTTTATTTTTCAAGAACCAATGTCATCGCTAAACCCTCTACACACCATAGAACATCAAATTGCCGAAACTCTAATTCAACACCAAGGCCTAAGCAAAAAACAAGCTCGTCATGAAGTCTTAAAACTATTGCTCAAAACCGGAATAAAAAACGCCAAGCAAAAACTCAAATCATATCCACACGAATTATCAGGCGGTCAGCGTCAACGTGTCATGATAGCCATGGCCATAGCCAACAAGCCCGATATTCTAATTGCAGACGAGCCAACAACAGCCCTAGACGTCACTGTTCAAGAACAAATTATAGAACTTTTGCTCAAACTTCGCAAACAGATGGGCATGAGTATTGTTTTCATTAGTCACGATCTTCGACTTATTAATCGAATTGCCGATAATGTTATTGTAATGAAAGACGGACAAATCATAGAGCAGGGCAACTGTTATCAAATATTCACCACTCCCAAAGAAAGTTACACCAAAACATTAATAGAAGCCCACAACACACTGAAAAACAACAAAATAACAACAAACAAGACACTACTTACAGCCAGCAATATAAATGTTTGTTATCCCAAACAAAAGAGCCTGTGGGGAGGTGTCAAACAATGGTTTTATGCCGTAAACAACATATCTTTTAGCCTCAAACAAGGTCAAACCTTAGGCATTGTTGGAGAATCTGGCTCCGGAAAAACCACTCTCGGACAAGCAATTTGCAAACTTATACCTTTCAAAGGTCAAATTTCCATTGCAGACAAAACATCGACAAACTGGCACAAACAAGTTCAAATTGTATTCCAAGATCCTTACAATTCGTTGAATCCTCGTATGAATGTCGGACAAATAATCGGAGAGGGGCTAGAAGTACATTTTCCTCACTTATCAAAAGCTCAAAAATTTCAAAAAGTTAGCAATGTTTTGCAAGAGGTTGGCTTACCCACAACATCTATTATGCGCTATCCTCACGAATTTTCCGGTGGTCAACGCCAACGCATAGCTATAGCTAGAGCACTAATTGTAGAACCGCAAGTGTTAGTATTAGATGAACCCACATCAGCTCTAGATGTCACAATCCAAGCTCAGATACTCAAACTCTTGCAACAAATACAAACACAAAAGGGCATATCATACATCTTTATTTCCCATAATATGCAAGCCATTCAATCAATTTCCGATGAAATTGCCGTCATAAAAGATGGCCAAATTATAGAGCAGGGAGATTGCAAACAGATATTCCAAAATCCCAAACATCCCTATACACAACAACTAATCAAGGCATCTGCCTTATAACTTAAAGAAAGGACACTCAATGAGCAAAACCAAATCTTATTTTTCTATTTTAATTGCTGCCGTCGCCATAATTGCCATTGGTTACATCATGGAAATCGGCTCCATCACTTCATTCACAAACAAATGCCTCAACTACGCCGGACAAAACATATTATCTGTCAGTGCTGCAGTTTGTGCATTTTTATTCTTAGGCAACAAGAATTATTGGCTTATTATCGGAGCTTGCGCTGTTGTGGCTGCTTTAATTATTCAGTTTATCCTTATCGGCGGTGGAGCAGGGGTTATTACCATTGCCGCAAGAGCGGTCACATTTATCGCCATAGTATTCTTAATGAATTTTGCCAAATTACTGATAAACAAATAGATATAGATACTTAGTCTATATAGGGTTGCAATCACGCAAACAATGATCATATTTTTATTATTCACGATGTTGGTATATAGAGATTTTATTTCTTTTACCGGTTTGAGTGAATAATAAAAGGCACCTTCAATAAAAAAGAAACGGCAAAAGAAGTAAAATTCTTAAAAAGTTTCGAAGGTCGGAAAAGAGCAGGGGTAAAATCCTGCTCTTTTCTATTGCCTTAAAACAACTTCAACACACCTTGAGAGGCTTGTGACGCTAATGATAGGGCATTAATAGCCAATTGTTGACGAGTTTGTAAAGCCAGCATATTGGCAGATTCCTCATTCATATCCGCCAGCGTGAGCTTATCTGCTCCCTCCGTCAGAATATTAATCAAATTCTCAGTAAAATCTTGCCTGTTCATCACAATACTATAATTATTGCCAAGCTCTCCGGCAAACGCACGCAACTGATTTATGGCTGAGGTCAGTTCTCCTATTGAGCGAGAAATGTCCTCAACCGTTGCCCATTCTGTTGTGGTTAGCCCGATATTTGCGGCAGAAATATCTTTGCCAACCACATCAATAAAAGCACTGCCATCTTCATTAAATTTGATTTTCAGAGTTTCATTTTTAAGCAGGTTGACGCCCTTATATTTGGCGTCATCAATCAAGTCGTCATATTGATTCAAAATCTTTTGATATTGGCTGATGTCATAACCATCTGCCGGAGTTTCTTCTCCACCGACATCTAAGGTCATAAATTGTGTATTTGTGACCGTCTGATAAATACTATTTACAAAACTTTCCGCTGATTTTGAATTTCCAGTTGCATAAGCAGAAAGAGTATCTGTATTGGCATCTGTAGTCACTTTATGTTCTTGCATAATATTACTACCATTATCCGCCACCCAAATTGTCGCTCCTGCTTTAATATCTACGTCACTACCAGAAATAGATGCTTCTGCAGAATATACATTTACAACGCCAGAGCTATTTATTACACTACCACTCCAAGAAAAATTAACACCATAAACAACATTCAACTCACCATTAATGGTTGCCATATTAATAGCAGCTATACCTTCTTCTTCTATAATATTTGCTGTTCCGTTTAGAGTAGAAGCATTCAAACCAACACCATCTTCACCAACGTAAATATTTGATGTACCATTAACAATACTATTATACACGGCAACAGAATAAGCCCCAACCACATCCACATTTACTTGCCCATTGATACGGGAATTATTAATTCCAACAGTTGCACCTCCCTCCACGGAAACATTCACAACTCCATCAACAATACCTCCTGTAATTGCGCCACCCTCTACAATATTATTTAATTGTCTTGTTATAGAAACAGAAATATTCTTGATGGTTGCCGTTTCATCAAGATTAATTGCATACTGTTCTACTCCAACATTTTCTGAAAAGGTAAGCGTGACATCAGAAGTAGCTCCTTGCAGTGTTTTTCCGGCACCAACTTCTATTGTTTCACCGTCTGCAAAAGTCAGAGATTGTGTAACAATCACAGTATCAATAGAAGCATCTGCAAGAGCCGCTTTCAACTCGCCTATAGAAGCAACCGAAGCAACAACCCCTAAATCTGGCGTCGGAGGATTAGGTGTTGCACCACCAGCCCCTCCAACATCATTATCATTTTCTGGAATATTTCCTCCACCTCCGGCTGCCGCAGATTGACCACTTCCATCAAGAACTTGGGTGGCAACAGCTTTAGCTTGCTCCAAAAAAGAGGTGGCGGTTTCAATAGCTGTGGTAGCGGCTTTGATGGTCTGAATCCCTTGCCCCATAGAGTCGAGCAGGGCATCGAGGTCATTGGCCCTGTTGTTCAAAGAACGTGCCGTATAAAAAGAAGAGGGGTTATCGATGGCAGAATTGACCTTTTTGCCGGTGGATAGACGTTCTTGGGTCAAATCCATCAGGCTATTGGTCTTTTGCAAGCTCAGCAAATTGCTGCGCATACTCGCTGTCAAACTAATTTTTGCCATCTATAGCTCCTAAAAAATATATATATTTTTACATCAAAAAGCATACCAAAACAATTTTATTAGCAATACTACTAACAGAAAATAAACCAAAATACAAAATTCGTACACAACAACTGGCAAAAGCGCTTTCACCACTACAAACAAAGAAAAGGGAAGCAATCTTCTCCACAAAATCACCCACATATTTTGTCGCATAATATATATTATGAATAGTAAGAGGAAGAGTGTAATTCAAAACTCTAGCATACATCTAATATTTTCGTTTTATATTTATATTGTATCAAATTGGACGCTCACAACGAGCTAAATTATTTTTTATATATATTTACACATCATCTCGCTATAAAAGCTCTATAAACTTCCACTGTTTATTTTGCCACCGCAGATGCAACACAGCTCCATTTGGCACATCATCCATTTTTTTCCCCAACATATTCATAATCTGACTAATCATAATCCCATGCGCCGAAACTGCTACTGTTTTATAATTTTTTAATGCCCAATCATCTAAACCGCTCAAGATTCTATCTCTTGCCTGTTTTTTTGTTTCTCCTCCCGGATAACAAACATTCTCGCATTCATCACTATTTGAATGCCATTTTTCAAAAATGTTGGGATATTTGGCTTTAATATCCTCTCTCAACATTCCTTCGGCTTCACCCACATCTATCTCATTAAACCTATCATCTTCAATAATTTTCACTCTCAAAGATTCGTTAGCCAGTTCTGCTGTTTGTTTTGCTCGATACAATGGAGAACACACTATAACCTCAATTTGCAATTTTTTTAGTTTTTGCCCTATTGCCCTCGCCTGTTTTTCTCCCAATTTTGTCAAAACAGAGCCATTTGTTCTCCCTTGAGTGCGCCCCTGCTCGTTATAGGTGCTTTGACCGTGTCTAAATATATAAAAATCCTTATTTTCCATCCAATTCTGCCCTAAATTCTCGCTTTATTGTTTTGCTCAACAATTTTCCAACATGTCCAAACTCCGGAACTATCACTAGCCTTGATTTGTTTAGCGCTTTATTCAATTCATAAGCACCTATTAGCGGACAAACAAAATCCAATCTATTATGCACAATAACCGTTTCTATATTCTTTATTTTGTCTATATTAGACATAATACGCTTGCTTTTTTCTATAAAAAATTTATTTTTTCTATAATGCATAAATATTCGCAATTCAGCCAATGTTTTGTCATCAAGCATTTGACTATTATTCCACATAGGAGTCAAACTACATCCCACACGTTCATACCAACCATAATAATTGGCAGCATCCAGTTGCTCTCTAGCAGAGTTAGAGCTTATCTCTTTTGCAAAAAAATCAACTACTTCACCCCCAGATTTTTCAAATAACTCCTCCACAAATTCAGGATAATGCCATTTTTTACCTTCAAACTCCCAATATTCATCCTTTTCATCAGCTAAAAATACTTGAGAAAGCAACATTTTTTTGACTTTTTTCGGATTCCTTTGTGCAAACTCCAAAGCCAATGTCGCTCCCCAAGAAGCCCCTCTCAATATTACCCTTTTGTTTACATTCAAAAATTTTAACAATCGCTCAGCATCGTCCAACAAACATTCAGTATCATTAAATTCCAATTTTCCCAAAGGCTCAGATCTGCAACATCCTCTTTGGTCAAACATTATAACTCTATATTTTCTTAAATTAGCAAATGTTGCGTGTCCCGGACGACTTCCCCCTCCGGGTCCGCCGTGAAAAACTAAAATCGGCTCACCTAACGGATTTCCATATTCAGCAAAGTAAACACTATGTCCATCCTTAACAGGTAAAAAACCACTATTAAAAGGCTTTGGTTCCATCCATTTTTTCAAAAAATTTAGCATTCACACCTCAAAATCATTTGCAATTTTGTTTTGTTTTAAATATATTGTCTCTGCAATCACAATTCTACGAATAGGTGTATTTAATGTCAACAACCATCGGTTACTCTTCAGAACTTTATTTTATTGAAGCTCAAGACGTCATGGGTCTTGAAGACAACATCACTCCAATTGCTTTGCCTCCACACCTAACATCAGAAGTTGTGGTGCTTCTTGGTAACGACAAACAAGGAATTGCCGATACACTCATAAGTGGCAGAGAAAAAGTCCAAAATGCCATCCAAAACAAACAAACACATATTGGCGTTCGCTTTGCATTTATATCCAATATCTCACGCTGGAATTTGCCTGCCATATTTTTCAAAGGATTGCGTCAACATTACAAATTCCAAAGCCCAAATATATATCACATAAGCCTTAATTCTTTGCGTTCTATGCACATAGAAAGAGGATTTCGCAACGCCCAAAATGCCTATGCAATATCAAAACGTTGGAAAATTTCTCCTGAAGAACGAGTCAATAGATATCAAAAACTTAGCAACTCCATTAAACAAAACGGCTTTGATGACAAATACCCGATAGCAATTATGCTTTGTCGCCGTTGTGGTATCAAAGACTGTGTTGATGATGGGCATCACCGCATAGGTATATGTGTAGAAAACGGCATCGAACGTATTGCAATCAGATTCAGAGCCGCCGGAAGCCTTTCGCTTCGCCTTCAAAATCTCTGCCTGAAATTTATAAATCTATTCCCCAAAAAAACTAATTAACGGGGCTTGCAACCGCAATAATCTTGATTATAAAGAGCCAAATCCTTAATCAATTGGATCCTAAGTTCTTGCATCCCCCCTTTTCGTCC
Organism: Alphaproteobacteria bacterium; assembly: GCA_015062305.1. Taxonomy (GTDB): domain Bacteria; phylum Pseudomonadota; class Alphaproteobacteria; order RF32; family CAG-239; genus CAZU01. Next base: position 62,740 of record SUUX01000001.1, on the reverse strand, counting down.
TTCTATCTGTAAATACTTTATACCTGTTTCTGCAGCTGCTTTTTCTGCTGCTCTATTTACTTGAGCCAAATCCTTATACCTGGACACTCCCAATACAGATGCCACAGCATCAAAATCATGCTTTTTTGCATATTCCATCACGCGTTTTATTCGCATATAGAAGCATACATCACAACGTTTTCCTCTTTCAGGCTCTGTTTCTAAACCGGCAATCAATTCACACCAACGTTCATTATCATATTCTAACTCGACAAACGGCACCGCATATATATCACACAAACGTTTATTTTCTTCCAATCTGCGCTCATATTCATCTCTGGGACGAATATTGGGATTATAAAATACAACTGTAAAATTGTTCTTTTCTTCTGCTAGTCGTTTAATCACAGCACAAGAACAAGGAGCACAGCAAGATAATAACAAAAATTTCATTTTATTTATCCTTTCTCAATACATTATAAATCTTCACTAAAAATTAGCAAACTATATTTTAATATAAACACCCAGAGGAGTTAAAATGAATTCTTATAAAAACATCATAATCTTAACCGGTGCCGGCATATCTGCAGAATCTGGTCTGGCCACTTTTCGTGCCTCAAATGGTTTGTGGAACAATCACAAGGTGGAAGATGTCGCAACAATAGAGGCTTTTGAGCGCAACCCTGATTATGTTCATGACTTCTACAACGAGCTAAAATTAGAATTAATTAAAGCTCAACCCAATCCGGCACATTTGGCCATAACCAAATTGCAGCAAAACTACCCGGCAAAAATTAGTGTTATCACCCAAAATGTCGACACTCTGCACGAAAAAGCCGGCAATCAAAATATATATCACATTCACGGACAAATTAATCAGTCCGTATGCCTCAATTGTGGACACATATTAGAAACTTTTGGCGATGTTGATACTCAAACTCAATGCCACAACTGTCATGTTACAGGTATGATGAAACCTAATATTGTATTTTTTGGCGAGAATTTGCTCTGTATGGACACAGTTGAACAACTATTATCATCTTGTGATTTGTTCTTATCTGTCGGCACCTCTGGCGTTGTTTTTCCGGCAGCCTCATTTGTACAAATTGCCAAATATAACGGAGCAAAAACATTTGAGTTCAATTTAGAACCAACCTCTAACAACTTTTATTTTGACAAACACATCATGGGGCCAGCCGGCACCACCCTCCCCGCCTTTATAGAAGAACTGCTCAAATCATCCTAAAAAGCCAAAGGATCTCTTTTTCTTTTGGCCGCCTTAGTCTCTTTTGTTTTTGGCATAGCCAAAACATCTCCACCATATTTAATTTTATTTTTTGTCTTTTTGCGATACAAAAGTTTATTGTCTTCAATCCTCTCATCATCAGAATAACAATATTCACCTTCACATTCCCACTCTACACCATAGTCATCAACATAAAACTCAGATGCTACAACTTCCAATGGCAAAAGCAACATCACTAAAACAAACCATTTCATCTCGTTTCACTCCTAAAAAAGCCTATTAACTTCCCAATTCCATGCAGAACTCACAATCTGTTCAATATTTTTATATTTTGGTTCCCAACCCAAAACATCCTTTGCTTTTTTATTATCCGCATACAACACACTGGGATCTCCGGCTCTTCTTTCGGCATAAACCACCGGACATTTTTTGCCACTTACTTTTTCTGCAGCCTTGATAATATCCAAAACAGATGTAGGAATACCTGTACCTAAATTAACAAAACCGCTATATTCACCCACTTTTTCTACAGCCAAGCGATGAGCAGCAGCCAAGTCGTCCACATGTATATAATCACGCAAACATGTTCCATCCGGAGTATCATAATCCGAGCCAAATACTTTTATATTTTCACGCTCACCTTTAATTGCCTTTAACACTAAAGGAATCAAATGGCTCTCCGGATTATGGCTTTCGCCGATTTCACCTTCAAACGATGCTCCGGCAGCATTAAAATAGCGCAATGCAATATATTTTAGCCCATAGGCATTGGCATAATCCTTAAAAATATTTTCAATCACCAACTTTGTCTGACCATACGGATTAATCGGACATTGCTGATGTTTTTCATCCAACGGCACATATTGAGGATTTCCATAAGTGGCACAAGTACTGGAAAAAACAATTTTATTAACTCTATTTTCCATCATCACGTCCAACAAATTCAATGTTCCAACCACATTATTATAGTAATATTTCTGAGGTTTTCCCACACTTTCGCCCACCAACGAATATGCTGCAAAGTGTACTACGGCATCAAATTGATGTTTGGCAAAAACCTTTCTTAAAGATTCCACATTTTGCAAATCAGCCAATTCAAAAATTGCTTCTTGTGGCACAGCTTCTCTATGGCCGCAAACCAAATTATCCACCACCACACATTCATAACCATGTTGCAAAAAATGCTTCACAGTATGAGAACCAATATACCCGGCACCTCCGACAATCAACACTTTTGCCATTGCTAACTCCTTTATTGCTGAACTTCAGCCACATATTCATACCATGGGTTTATCAATGCCGTAGAGGGCCCCAATACTACCATGTTCAATACATCGGCCACCAAAGAAAAAGGCAAACATATTATAAACTTCCAAAAATCATTTTCCTTAAAATTGATTACTGTATTTGTTGGCACCATTAAATATCCGGCAGAAATATCTTCTCCGTTAAAGCCTGTTTTTTGCGCCCATTTATCATTAGTAATCTGACTTCTGAGCAACACCTTATGTTCTGTACCATATTCATCAACCACAGCCACAATCTTATCCTCAGAACCACGACTAACCTTCAATACATATTCACCATCTTCAAACTCTATACATCTTTTATCAATAGGTTTTTGGTCTATCATAATCTCTGTGCCTCTAACCTGTTCCAACGTCATTCCTTGAGTATTAATCATATCACCAAGAGGCAATTTTTGACTATAACTATGATAATTCGGAGCCACACATCCACCCAGAAGCAACATTATCAATAATAACGAATATATTTTTTTCATACAAAAACCTTTCTTTGCAACATCTAATAAAAACATTATATCTTCATATCCCAAAAAAGCGACAATATTTTTGCACTTATTCAAAACTCCCTCTTTACAAAGTTATAAGTCACAGCTAAAGTGCAGACGCAAATATGAGGACACAAAATGATACAAGATATGACCAAGGGGTCTCCCCTAAAATTAATAATACTATTCGCCTTACCTCTCTTACTGGGTAATATTTTTCAACAATTATACAATTTGGCAGATTTAATTATAGTCGGTCGTTTGATAGGTATCAACGCTATTGCAGCCGTAGGAGCCACTGTTCCTATCTATTTTTTATTTTTATTCATAACCTTTGGATTTACCAATGGACTAACCGTAATCACGGCCCAACGATTTGGAGCCAAAGATTATCAAGGTATGCACTCTTCCATGGCTCATTGTATTGTTGCATCTCTAGTCCTTAGTTCTATTGTCTCAATCTGCCTCCTCACTTTCACAACTCCTCTGCTAAAAATAATGAATGTTCCATCTGAGATTATGGATGAGGCATATATTTTTCTTTTTATTCTTTCTTCAGGCATGGTTTTAACCGTATTTTTCAATCTATTATCGGGATTTATTCGTGCTGTTGGCGACAGCCGAACTCCTCTATATTTTCTTATTTTTGCAACAATTATCAATGTGTTGCTAAATTTGCTGCTAATTGGTGTATTTAACATGGGGGTTGCAGGGTCTGCCACCGGCACTATCATTGCTATTTGTTCTTCAGTTATCTGCTGCCTAATATACATCAAAAAAAGATATTCCATTTTGCAACTCCACAAACAAGACTGGAAACTACGTTGGAATTTCATGAAAGAACACCTAAATATTGCTATTCCCATGACTGTACAATTTGCCATATTAGCTTTAAGTATGCTGATTATTCAAAGCGTATGCAACTCTTTTGGCACAGAAGTCATCGCAGCTTTCTCGGCTGGCATACGTATCGAACAACTCTGCACGCAACCCCTTTTGGCTATTGGCCTTGCAATTGCCACCTACACTGCCCAAAATTGGGGAGCTGCCAAATTACATCGCATTCGCCAAGGTGTTCGCAGTGCCGCTCTCATGTCTTTTGTTTTCAGTATTGCTTTGGCCATTTTGGTCAGATTAGTCGGAAAACATATGATATCCATATTTATGGAACAACAAAATTCCAATGTTGTAGATATTGCATGTGAATATTTGAATATCAGCACATTATTTTACTTCTTTTTAGGAATGATTTTTGTTTTCAGAAACGCCCTTCAAGGCATGGGCAAGGCTCTTATTCCCATGTTTGCCAGCACCACAGAACTGATTATGCGAGCTTTTGCAGCCATCTGGCTATCTGCTCAAATAGGATATATCGGTGTCTTCTATGCCGGACCAATCGCTTGGCTCGGTGCCGGAATTGTGGTAACCATAGGCTACTTCCTCACTATTCGCCATTTTAGCGATAAAGGTCTTCGCAAATATCTGCTAAACAACAAAAAAGGAGAAGCCTAGGCTCCTCCTTATAACCGGTATTATTTTATAAATACTCCATTACACCAAACACATCTCTAACCTCCGCTTTTCCTTTATGAAGTATAAAACATCTTCGTTTTTTTCTGGTCTGCTGAGTAGAAGAGTTTCGTTTTTTCTTGGCATAATCTTTTCTAACCTCAGATAAATGGTGCATAACCACTCCATCTAATACAAAACATTTATCAAACATACTATAAGCAAATCTTCTGGTCTTATCCACCCTACATGGAACTTTAGAATTTCTCCCTAATTTTGAAAACATATTAATTTTGCAAAAAAATGGCACATAACAAGCCTCTCCAAAATTCAAATTTAACTTTGTCGGCTTTCTACCATAAAGAACTTGTGTTACAAAACTTCGAGTAATATTTTTCTCTACAATTACTTTTTTAGCCTCAGCCACATTTTTTGCGCAATAAAATTCATCTACATCCATGGTCATAAAATAATCAACCTTGGCCTTTTTTGCATACTTCAATCCCAAATTTCGTTTATTTAATTCTTGTAATCCTGCTGGTTTTGATATCTCCGGCATATATTCTATCACCTCATCAATCAAACCTTTTCTTTTTAGTTCACTCAAACTATGCGGCAAATCTTCACCCACTGGCTCACCATACCAAGAGTGCATTTGATAAACCACATTCACATAATCAACTTCAGATCTGATACTTTTTATAGATGGTTCCAATAATTCTATTCCATCAAAAAGAGAATAAGAAACTCCAAAACGATATTTTTTCAGTTTCTGTTTCTCATATTTAAGCGCCTGTTCTCTCCGATATTGCTGTCTTTTATTTTTATTTGCTATAAAAAAACTAAAAAACCTCGTCAACAAAGGATGCATAACCAATCTCCAATCTTTTATTTAAGATTAGAAAAACATATATAACTTCAGCACTCAACAAATAATTGTTTTATATCCACATATTGCAACCAAACGACGATTATTTTCCAAATTTTACAAAATTTTACCAACCAAATTGCCTTTATGATAAACTGACACATCTTCAAATTTTTGCAATTTTTCAAAAATATCTACCACCTGCTCCACTTTATATTTCTTATAAACAAAGCTAACTCTATAAAAATCAACAGCCACATCTCTGGCCTCTTCTGCCACACAATATGGTTTTGCATCAAACAGCATTGTCTGACAATCTTTTGAACAAACATCGTATTTGTGACCGTCTTTTTCAAGTTTTATCCATTTTTCGCCACGTTTACAATCTTTACAATCATTATCTCTGATACAAGCGGCGCTGGTAAATAACGGCATATCACCATATACTTCCCACACCACCGGCAAAGCTGAGTTTTTAGCTACTTTTTGCAAGTTAATCAACAAATCTTCTGCCGGCAAGGTAATACGCCCTGCTCTCAGTTCTTTTGCCATTTCTGTTGCTTGCGAATTAAACATATAAATCGGCGCATCAAAACTCAAATCAATACCTTTTTCCGGCAACACCGAACATCCCCAATAATTGGCAATTTCCCATTTGCGATATCCTGCAGTCAACATTTTTTCAATTATCGGCTTCCAAGCTGACACTTTTCGACAAACCGCCGGCAAGGCCAATCTAACCTTGTTCTTAGGCATACTGCTCAAATCAGAGACCTTAAAGTTTTCATTCAACAATACAATTATTTCTGCCACGTCGCTCAAATCGACCAGAGCCAAATTACCAACATTATCAGTTCGTAAAATCCATTGTGGTTTTGTCAAATTATGCTTAGAAACCTCTGGCAAAATTCCTAATTTTTGCTTTGGTTCAATTTGCTTATATAAATCACGCCGCAATTCATTTAGCACAGAAGCTGGTACAAACAAAACTTTATCATTTTTTATTTCCAATTTATCAAGTGCAACATCAGCCTCACCGCTTTTGCCAAAAGATTTTTTAATTGCCTCTATTACTTTTTCCGGCTGTTGAGCTGCTTCAAATTTGCCACAAATTATGGCCTGTTTATCTGCCGCTTTAGCAACAATCTTATCTTCAAAAAGTTCCACTGACACGTCTATTTGTTGTTTTTGCCTATATTCATTGGGCCTAGGTTTAACATAATCATAAGCCCCTTTAACCTCAGTTGACGATGCCAAATAAATTTCTTGTCCTTTACACAAGTTTTTAGCTTGCGATGGTACCACGATTTCCACTTCTGTTCCGGCTTTGGCAACGAATACATTTTTGCCTTCTACTCGCATTTGTTGTATCGAAAAACCAAACGGCTTTTCCATACCTGGTATTTCTATCTGCAAGCCATCATATCTACCAATATCATGACCCGTTTTAAAAACTATACTATGCTTTCCCAAGCGCTCAATTTTTCCAATTTTAAGCCCTCTATGCCCTACAAAATTGCGCTCAATTACATTTTTATCTCTACCCATAAAATGAAACTTGCACCATGGACGAGAAAAAATCTGCTTTATATGCTCATCTCTATTTTCAACCGGTTTTCCATCAAGCAAACGCCGATAATAATCAGTGACTGCCGCCACATAAAGAGCTGTTTTTTTACGTCCCTCTATTTTCAAAGATGTAACCGGCATTTTTAACACATCTTCTTGCAATGCCATATCTTTCATCGAAAAATAGTGAGTTTTTCCGAATTCACCCAAAAATTCCGAACGGCAAGGATACAAACACTTTCCCCGGTTTGCACTACGCCCGCTTTCAAAGGACGAAAACAAACAAAGCCCACTATACGAATAGCATAAAGCCCCATGAATAAAAGCTTCGGTTTCCAGATTAGGAATATCAGCAATTTCTTTAATCTCCGGCAAAGTCAACTCTCTGGCCACCACCACACGCGAAAATCCGAGTTTCTGCAGAGCCAAAGCCCCCTCTTTATTATGCACCGCCATTTGTGTACTGGCGTGCATTTCAAGCTCCGGATAGCTCTCTCGCACTACTCGAGCAACTCCCAAATCTTGAATAATCACCGCATCTATTTTGCAATGAGAACAAATATCCAAGGTTTGCAAGAGTTGTGGCAACTCATCTTCTTGCACTACCGTATTAACCGCGGCATATACTTTGCGACCCAAATAATGAGCATAACCGACAAATTCATTAAGTTCATCTTCTGCAAAATTGGTAGCCGTAGCTCTGGCTGAAAACTGTTGCAACCCCAAATAAACAGCATCGGCTCCATAATACAGAGCTGCATATCCTGCTTCAATATCGCCAGCCGGCGCCAAAAGTTCTGTTCTCATACTCTTTATCCTTTATCACCTAAGCTAATTTATTATTGCGCCCACCTCAAAAAGTCAACAAAAAAGCGGAGAAGTTACCTCCCCCGCTTTGATGTTACAGATCCATCACGAACCACACTTCCCACTCATTTGCAGTCAAAGAACCATCATCTGTCAAAACCTCTTTGAACTTGCTAGCAACAATCGGGCGACACCCAAGTATTCGAAGTTGAGCACACAAGTCGGTAAAAACCTCTCTGTTGTTAATAGCTCGACAATGCTCCTCTCGAATCACACACCACCCTTTTCCGGATACTGTATTCAAATTAGAAGCACATCGTCTGGCACTACTCCTACAAGTGTTATCAGGACAGCCGTGCGTCCTGCAATAAATTGCAAACCGCAATCCGCTACGATTTACAATTATACCAACAGGTTTTTCGTTTTTGCGCTGATAGAACCCGGTTGTTCCGTCCTCAAACAACATCTCAAACTTTTGTTTTTCTCCGAAGGTCTCCGGCTCTGCTAGGTTTTGTGTCTGTACTTCAGGCTTCAGTTCTGCATTAAGCAAATTAACCAAAGCTTGTTTGTCACTTAGGTCAAACTTTAATGATTGCATCAGAGCTTTAACCGCATTAAGTTTCATACTCACATTCATAATTTTACAATTTTTAAAGGTTATACAATAATATTTTTTCAAAACTTTTCAATTGCCGTTGATATCCACCACCCCTATCCTAACCTTTCCCCATCAAGGGGAAAGGAACTTTTCCTCCCTCTTGATGGAAGATTAATCTTCTCTTTTTTCCTCCCCCTTGATGGGGGAGGATTAAGGTGGGGGTGTATCAACAATTACTTCTTAATTTTTTTACATATAACTTTTAAACATCCTTCTATATTATCAATAACATCACTATTCCAAAATCTCAACACTTCAAATCCCATATTTTGCAAACAACTGTTTCTCACTACATCATCTTTATTATCACAGTGTTGCCCACCATCCAGCTCTATTATTAATTTGCTTTCTAAGCAAATAAAATCGACGATATACCTATTTGCAACAACATATTGTCTTCTAAACTTAACTCCAAGCTGCTTTCGGTTAATTCGCAACCAAAGCCTGTTCTCACAATCTGTCTGATTCTTCCTCAATTTCCTTGAAATTTCTAAAAATCTACCATTAACCGCATTTCCAGACATATCCACCACCCCTATCTTAACTATTTCCTCGAGATAATTTTTGTTTCATCATCACTACCGACAGCAAATTTTGTTCTTTTTTATTTTTAGGCGGCACAATTATCACATTATCCTTACCCCATTCTTTTTGCAAATATGCAATGACTTCCGGTTTAGCGGTTTGTGGAATTTCAAAAAACACTTTTGCCGGCTTTTCCGGTCCATCAGACTGCGCAAATTTGCAATACCCGATTGCATCCATATCTCCTCTTCCGGCGTCTAATTCTTCTACCGATTCCGGAAGTATTACTTTTTCAAACTTATCACTGAAAGAATTTCTCAAAGATATCTTTTTCAAGTTAGGATACGGGCTCAAGTCCAACACTTGCATACTACACATCTGATTCATAAAAGCAAGACTTTCTATATTTTGAGGTAGCTTCAGTGACTTAAAATGAGAAAGATTCATACGCAAATCAAGTTTTTTAACATTACCCAAGCTTGAAAAATCCACTATTTCATCAAACAATCTTTGAGGCTCGTCCCCTTCCATCGCAATTCCCATAGCCGAATGATATGTCAAATCCGTAATTCCTTCGGGAACCCTTTCAAGCGGCAACATTGTACAATTCAATTTTTTCAAATTCGGACATTTAGCAATAAAATCATTTTGCGTTACATTATGCAATGTTAATTCCTCAATATAACCATAATCCAGCTTATCAATAAAAGGATGTTTATAAACTTGAGCTAAATCCAAATTTCTGATTTGTCGTCCTCCGACAATTTCTGCTGCCGGAAATAAAGTTCCATGCAAAACCAATTTTTCCATTCTCTCAGGAAGGATCAACCTTTCTGCCGGCAACACCGCAAACGAAGAAAAATCAACACTCTGGCAATCAGAAAAATCTATCACCGGTGCCGCACCATTATCCCTATTTCTGGAATCTACATTAATCACGGCAATCCTTCTACATAGCTCAGCACTCAAGCGCGTGTTATCAAAAAAAGTTTCCATATCATTAAAACAATCCGGAAGCGGATCGTTCAAATAAGAATTACGAAATTCAACTTTACCAAAACCGATATTATCATTCAAAAACACCGGAGCATTAACATTATCTATATATAATGTTTCTCTTCCATTAGTCTGTCCTTCGAGTGTAAATATTGCATTATTATTTGAAGATACCATCGAAACCGATTTTAATTTACTATCAGGACGAAAACGTATGATACAACTGTCAGAAACACCCAATTTCAAATTTTCCAATTGCGGAAAACTTTTCACATCAAATAAATCCAAACCAACATTTTCCGTATAGAAATCTTTTAAATTAGGATAACAATCTGCCAAACGAAGTTTTACTCCTTTGCCTTTAATCTTAGCAACCAACAACTGAGGGTTATTCGACAAATCAATCAACGTATCAGATGTTCCTGTAAGATCTATCATCTTAAGACTTGGAATATGCCCCAAAGATTTAATATTTGAACACGATAACATCGTCAAATTGGGAAATTTTTCAGCGCATACCTCGTTCAACAAATCTCCATCAGAAGACAAACTCTCCAAGCGTGGATATATTGTATCTCCAGACAAATCTATATTACCCATTGAATTTACAACAATATCTTTGGCCGACGGAATATCCTCTAAGCTTACTTTGTTATTACCGCTACATTGTATATAAATACGCTCCACCTCGCCCGATGCATGTAAAACATTTTTACCTCTATAAGTAATACGAGTTACAGATTTAGGCAAATTCACTATCTTGCCCAATCCGTTTTTCAACTCTGTAGTCAAGTCGGTCAAATAATCAAAACCACTCAAATCCAAAACAACTCCATCTTCTATCTGGTTGATTGTTAAGTTTTTAACTCTTTTAAACTTACTCAAATACTTAGCATCTTTAGGTCGCAAACCTTCTATTTGTAGTTGTTCTATTTTCAATTTTTCAAATTCATATTTTCCTAAACTGTCACCATCAACAACCAGTTTAGGCAAAACAAATCCCTCATCGCCACTCAAGTTATGAATATCTAAAAATCCGCCCTTTTTGTCACGATAAATTCCCAAAGAATTAAGCACACTATCACTCAATTTTTCATTATTCACCAATTCTGCAATACTTTCAGCCCTCATCATCCGCAAGCTTACATCTCTGGCGGCCAAATTATAATCATAAGCCACAATACCGTTACAAATTCCCCTAAATTGAGTAATTAAGCCATTTTTTAATTCTACGGTTGCAACCGGCTTAAGTTCACCGTCTTTGGTTTCTCTGCGTAACGAAAAAATACCACTATTAACTTGATTTAAGAGCTTATCATAACTTCCGGCTCCCACACAATTATGCGCAGCGGCCCCTTCATAATCCAAAGCCTCTGGAGTTATCAGCCTTACCAACACCACTTTTTGCTGCGGATATTCCTTAATTAGCTCCAAATCGCTTCGACTTTCTGCAATAATCTCGGCCCTGCTCTTTTTTTTGCGTTTATTCTTCTCTTCAAAATACTTATCAGCAAAATGGACAATTCCTCGCCAACCGCTTTCTTTGTCAAAAAATTTATTAAAATGCGTTTCGCTCAATACCTGTTCCGGATGTTCAATTATATAAGCCAACATATAGTCATAAATATGTCTGGCATCATTGTATAAAAAAGAATTTTCAAATACTTCTTGGCTAAATATTAAATTGCCATCATCATCTGTCGCCATTCCGACAAATTTATTGTTCATCAATTCTTTGGTCAAATATTTACGCAACACCGTTAGACAACAAAGAGTAGCTTTACTTTCATCAGAAAGCATTGCAAAACGACTGGTCTGAGATTTTTGCTTAAGTTTGCGCAACAAATCTTGTTTAACTTCTTTGAATTTTGTTATTTCTTGACTAAGAGCTACTTTATCTTCTTCCTCTTTAATCCTTTGCCGCCAAAAGTTGATTTTAGCAGTTATAGCCACAATCTCTTTTTGTAGTTTTTCTTTAACTTCTTTTTGTTTTCTGCCGCTTTGTGCCACATCTTGAGCATAATCAGACAATGCACCTGCTTGCTCGCCGGCAAACAAATTGCGCAAACACTCAATATACTCTCTAAAATTTGTAATAATCAAAGTGGCAAATCCTTTTTGTACAAAACTTGCCACAACATATCATGATATCGCCTTATAGTCAAACAAATTTTGATAAAATTTTATTAAAAATAGAAATCCCTTTTGCCTTTTTCTATTTCTATCAAATGCTTTTGTACAATCTCGCGCACTTTTTCTTGCGGAACATTACCCAATTCTGACTGTATTAATGCCTGTCCCAGCTCTTTGGTTGCCTCAGAAGCATAGTCTGTCAAATATTCCTTCAGTGTCATCAATGCATTGGGATGACAACAGTTTTGAATTTGCTTTGCTTTGCAAAGCTCCATAAACCTATCACCTGTACGCCCCTCTCGATAACAAGCCGTACAAAAACTGGGTACATACCCCATTTTCATCAACCAATAGATGATTTCATCCAAAGTTCTGTTATCGCTCACATCAAACTGGGCCGAATTTTCGTCTTCCGATTCCGGATGTGCATATCCGCCCACACTTGTCTTAGAAGCTCCACTAATTTGCGACACTCCTAAATGCAAGGCTCTTTCTCTAACTTTTGGAGATTCTCTTGTAGAAATAATCATTCCGGTATAAGGCACAGCAATTCTAATGCAAGCAATAATCTTTGCAAAAGTATCATCATCTATTCCATTATCAAAACTATCCGGATCAATATCATCTGCCCTCTTTATTCTTGGCACACTGATTGTATGTGGCCCCACCCCATGCACAGCTTCCAAATGTTCGGCATGCATCAATTGTCCCACAAATTCATATCTATAAGATTCCAAACCATAAAGCACACCCAAGCCCACATCATCAATTCCACCTTCCATAGCCCTATCCATAGCCTCTGTATGCCACGCATAATTATGCTTAGGACCAGTCGGATGCAATTTTTCATAAGATTCTTTATTATATGTCTCTTGAAACAAAATATAAGTTCCAATTCCGGCATCTTTCAATTTGCGATAATTATCAACTGTTGTTGCTGCAATATTTACATTAACTCGCCTAATTGCACCATTTTTGTGCTGAATGGAATAAATAGTTTTGATAGATTCCAAAATATACTCTATCGGATTATTAACCGGATCCTCACCGGCCTCCAGAGCCAATCTCTTATGACCCATATCTTGCAGAGCAATCACTTCTTGTCGAATCTCGCCCTGAGTCATTTTTTTTCGAAAGATTCTCTTATTCTTAGCATGATACGGGCAATAAACGCAACCATTCACGCAATAATTAGACAAATACAACGGTGCAAACAACACAATTCTATTGCCATAAAAATCTTTTTTTATCTGTTCTGCCAAAGCAAAAATTTGCTGATTTCTTTCTTCATCTTCACAATCAAGCAAAAGCAATGCCTCTCGATGCAACAATCCTTTGCGCTGCCTTGCTTTTTCTAATATTTCATCAATTAATTGCAGATTTCCTTTATTAGCCTCTGCATAAGCCAAACTGTCCAAAATTTCTTCATGACAAATAAATTCTTCGGCCTTGGCCGATTTAACATCATAAACCATTTCCACCTCATCTTTTGGGTCAGATTACTCTTTCCCGTCAGTTAAATATATTTAATTAATTGCAACCGGAATAAGCCGTTTTAACAGTAACATCTTGCAAATTTCCGATTTTTCCGGCCATAGCACTAATCACATCATGCGGTGCATCCACAACCACACTGATAATATTAATTTTTTTAGCCTTATATGGAATCCCCATGCGCCCTATGATATATTCACCATATTCACTCAAAATTGCATTCAAACTTTCAGCAGAATCTCTATTTTCTACGATAATAGCGATGACAGCAACTTTAGTTTCCATATTTTTTCTCCCCAAAAAACAAATCTAATTCAAGATAACATACATTTTTTTCATTATCAACTACAAACGACTTATATCTTGACATTTTATTTTATTAGACATAATATGTGACAAAATTTTATTATTAACAAAAAAACACAATTACTATGGAAAGTTTGATTATTGTAATTTGCATCATTATGATGGTGCTATTAGCCGGATTTGGAATATTTAATAGAAACAAGCAAAAACACAAAACTTCTGCCGTCACCGAAACCGCTACAAAAGAAATTCAAAAACCTCCTGTAGAACTGGAATCTATGACATTGCCTCCATGTTACACTCTCAACCCAATGCACAATTTGCTAATAAACAAAGTATTGCCTTTGTTGGAGTGTCCCGATATGGAGTATTCTTTGCACATTGAGAACATCTACTTTAATATGGATAAAGAGATTTTCGTCTTATGTCTGTACAAAGAAGAAGCTTCTTTTTGGCAGAAATTTTCTACAGATGGCAAGCCTCTGACAGCTATTTCAATAGATGAATTCAAGCATCTCGTAAAAAATAATCCATCTTATTACAAAACATGCCAAGAGTTCATCATCAATGAAGACAAAACCATCACCGTTTCTTACGAATAAAACAATTACCGGTCAAAAAAATCCAAAGTCTCATGACTTTGGATTTTTTAATGCAAGCGTTCATAAAACTTTGCTCTGCCTTCATTTGCCAACAAATCAGCCATTCTGTTCCCTATAGAATGAACCTGAAAAGTTTTTTGATGTGCTTTTATTTTTTCTGCCGACACACCTCTGCGCCTAATTTGCTTCGCCCAATATTCACAATGTTTGTGGTTCAAATACTGTTCTCTTGTTCTGGGCTTGTCTTGCACCAAACCACTAATATAAGTCAATGCGCATTGAGAATCTGTATATATAATCCCTCGTCCTTCACTCAAAATACTTGCCAAGTGGATTGCAAACAATTCTCCCTCATTATTACTTCTGGCTCTAATCCAAGAAGAATAAGTTCGTCTTTTTTCTCCATCCACAATTGTTACCCCAATTCCGGCAATGCCTCTCCTATCATCAAAACTAGAATCACAATACACCTTCATCATAGCAACTCCAATCCTTGTTTTCACACATAGTACAAAGATTAGTTCAAGTTACAAAAGTATATAAAAAATAAGTAATAAACATTCATATCTTTTTCAAGAACTCAAAAATCTGATAAAATGTATATATTATGCAAAAAAAAGAGTTCCGAATATCATCTGAAATTCTATTTAATTGGTGAGCGCTGAACAGGCTACTCAAGTCCCATATCAACAAAAAGAACACCCTTAGAATTTCTCTAAGGGTGTTCTTTTAATTGGTGGGCGCTGAGAGGCTGGCTTCGCCTGCTTCACTTTTTGGCTTTGCCACCGGCATACTCCCGTCTGCCTAAAAGTTCAGCCCAAACTCCCTTCCCGGGAGTTCGAACAAAAAAATCATAAAAAAAAAGAGTTCCGAATATCATTCGAAACTCTATCTAATTGGTGGGCGCTGAGAGGTTCGAACTCCCGACCCTCTCGGTGTAAACGAGAAACCATATTTTTTACTATATTTTTATGGTGATTTATAAATGATTATTTTGTACTCATATATTTGTTTTTACAAAATAATATACTTTACTTTAAAAATAAAATCAATTATAACTTTTACCATAAATTACCCTAGTTTGTTAGCTATTTGTTAGCTATTTTTTAATCTACAAGCATTGGAAACACTAGTATTATGGTAAAAATAAACAAAAGTTTTATAGATAAAATAACAGAAAAAGACATAGGAAAGACATTTTGGGATGATAGTTTAAAAGGTTTTGGTATACGAATTCAACCCAAAAGTAAATCTTGGGTAATTATGTATAGAAACCAATTTGGTAAACAAAAAATGTTTACATTAGGAAAAGTTGGAAAAATAACTCCTGAACAGGCAAGAGAAAAAGCTCAAAAAACATTAGCAGATATAACCTTAAATCATGGTGACCCTGCATTAGAAAAAACAGGTAATAAAAAAGCTATTACTATAACTGAACTATGCGAAATTTATATGGATGAAGCAACTTACAATAAAAAAAATTCAACTATAATAAACGATAGAAGCAGAATAGAACGCCATATTAAGCCATTAATAGGAAACATGGCGGTTAAAGAACTACAAAAAGAACATATAGATAAAATGGTATTATCTATTATTAAAGGTGACACAGCATATATAGCTAAAAGCTCAAAAAAAAGAGGTGTTATAAATGTAAAAGGTGGAAAATCTATTGCTAAGCGTACGCTTGAAATGCTCAGTAGTATTTTATCCTTTGCAAAATTAAGAGGTTATATTAATGAGAATCCTGCTTTAGGAATAAAAAAGCCTAAAACTAACAAAAGAGAAGAATTTTTAACTATTGATGAAATTAAATTATTTGGAAAGGCATTGACAGCGGCTGAAGAATTGCATTTATGTAGCACCACCGCTATAAATGCCTTAAAACTTTTAATATTAACAGGTTGTAGAAAAAATGAGATATTAACTCTCAAATGGGATTATGTAGACTTTAAAAATCAGTGTTTTCGTTTTCCTGA
Source organism: Alphaproteobacteria bacterium (assembly GCA_015062305.1). GTDB lineage: Bacteria > Pseudomonadota > Alphaproteobacteria > RF32 > CAG-239 > CAZU01. Next base: position 46,277 of record SUUX01000001.1, on the reverse strand, counting down.
CACCAAAACAGGAGCGCAAATAAGACCTTTTGGATACTCTGCAAAAAAACTATTAGAAGAAATAAAAGAACAAAATAATAATTATGATTGGGTATTTCCGGCAACTAGAGGCTCAGGACACCTTATTAGCTTATTAAAAATCTTTAATAAAATATATCGTTTGCCTACCGATTATAAAAATGAACATCCAGAACAAGAAAAAACACCCTTTATTAGTAAAGATATATGCCTTCACACATTAAGACATAGTTTTGCAAGCGTCGGCGCTGATATGAATTATAATGAATTAACCATTGCCGGACTATTAGGTCATAAACTTGGTGGCGTAACTAACCGCTACAGTCACAGTGTTGATGCAAGCCTAGTTTATGCCGCCGATGCCATATCAAAAAAAATCGCAGAAGCTTTAGAGGTTTAATAAAATGAAAAAAATAAACAAAAAAGAATTTGAAAAGTTATATAAGAATCATTCTGATTGGCTTACAAATAACATTACTGGAAAACAATTAAAATTAGTAAATTGCTCTTTTACAAAAGATTGTTTATCTAATATGAACTTAAATAATAGTATATTTGAAAATTGTGATTTTTCTAACTGTGACCTCACAAATACAAAATTTGAAAATTCAATTATCCAAAAATGTAATTTTATTAATGCTCAATACCTTAGTATTAATGCTTTTGGCTTTTCAAATTTATACGGAACAAAACTACCTTTTTCTTATTCTCAAAAAATAGAATATATTAACGACCATAGTTCAAAATACAAAATAATCTCACTTCTCTACTGTATCATTTGTATTTACTACATATTATTTGCACTAAGTGCCTCATATTCTGATTTTTTCTTAGGAACAAAAATAAATATTCCAAATCCATTCTTTGATTTAACAGGAATGGTATCTTATACAACATTTTTATGTTTTGGAATTATAATAGTATTTGCCTTAGATAAATTTTTAATACCATTAACTCTCGAAATAATGGCAATGATAAGAACTTTACCCGTAATATTTCCAGATGGTGAAAGAATTTCAACCGTTTTAAGTAAGTATTTTTTATTAAGATGGATAACTGAACTTCAAATAGACTTTAAAGGATTACTTCCAATTAGTAATATCAAAAGTCAAAATATGGATAAAAATTTAAAATTGGATTATAATGAAATAACTAATCACACTATAGCTTTATTTCGATTCTTAGACTTTATTTGTTTATATCTATTCTTAAGCAGAATATTACACATATACTTTTTTGATATTGCATTTTTAAATTTAAGTGAAAACGAACTTCAAATGATTTTAGGTGTATTCTTTATATTCAAAATAAATCACTCAGGAAATACTATACATCCTATAACCTCAATATTGTTAATATTAGCCTTAGCTACTTTTATTGATATAAACAATATTGGTACAAACATAACAAAACTCTTATCATTTAACAAACCCACTTGGATGTTAAGCTTATTTATTGTTGTGACAAGTGTTTTATCATATCACTTTATACCCCAAAAAACAAAAATGAATTCCATTTTACCAATATATATTGTTATTATCACAATATACTTTTCTAATTATCATCTAAGCAATATAACACTTGAGAATATTTCTTTTAATACATGGAGTGGAATTTGCGAAAAAGAACAAATAAGTAAATACACTAATAAACGATTTATAAATGGTAATTTGAAAAAAATACAAGCTTCTAATATTAATTTTAGCAATTCTAATTTTACCAATGCAAACTTACAAAATGCAGATTTTAGATGTAGCAACTTTTCAAATGCAATTTTAACCAATGCCGACATCAAAGGCGCTGATTTACGATATGCTACAGGAATTAAAGATGTTATTTGCAACACCATTAATTATCAATATGCAAAATTATCATTTACCCCAAACTGTAAAAAAACGCATTCAAAGAGATAATCATGAATGACATAGTTGCTTACAAAAAAAACCACCTTATAAAACAAGATACAAACCGAATATATCTTTTTAAGGATATTGTATCTGCAGAAATGTTAGATGAAAATAATATAAAATATAATGTTACTCTAGAGTTTGTGACAATGTCTTATGTTAAACATCCAATAAAATGTTCATTATCTAAAAATTTTAATGCAGATGAAGAAAAAAGTTTTTTTCCTGATGACTACACTAAAAGAGAACGTTCCTATTATCTAAAATTTAGAATACAAAACGAAAATAACATTTTTCCCTATTTTTTTATATGTCAATTACTAACAAATTTTAAAAATATTCAAATAATGGGAGAAATAATTAATACTCTTGATAAGCAAATTTATAATTTACTTAAATATCAAGCTATTGATGGAAGTTACTCAATAGGATTAGCAATATCTATTGGAAAATTAGGAAAAATATTTAATGACATTTTAAACTCGTCTAAACCCCAAGATAAAACAGCAAATACATTGTTTCCTAAAATACAAAAAATTTTGGCATCAAGAAAAGACACTTTAAGTAAACATTTACTATTAAACATTATCGAAACATTTTTTAAACATTTAGAAAACAATCATATTTTAAAACAATGTGAACGTCATAGTTGTAATAAATTTTTCTTATATAGAAGTAATAAAAAATACTGTAATGATAGATGTAGACATTTATCTGCAGATTATCGACATTATCATAATAAAAAAGAAAAAGCGTACGAAAAATAAGAAAAAAATATTTTTTTTCCTAACTTATGCTTTACTTCAAAATAGACTATTCCTTACTTTGTAAAACTTATAAAAACAAAGAAAGGATAAATTATGAAATATTACACAAGACCTGAAGCCTGTATTTTCTTAAAGACAACATTTGGATTAACAATAAGTCCTAAAACTCTTGGTAAGTACGCTACCACTGGCGGTGGTCCTAAATATCATAAGTTTGGATATAAAACAGTTGTATATGATGAAAAAGAATTACAAGAATGGGCAATTTCTCGCATATCAACAGCCATTTCTAATAGTTGCGAGGTTGTAAAATATGTATAAAAGAACAATAAAAGAAAAGGCTTGCTTTGTTTTGCACCAACAGCAAGCCTTAGAAATAGACAACTTTCATAAATCATCTAAAACCATAATACATAACGAAAATGAAACATCAAGTAATTTTTTTTGTAAAACACTCGCAAAAAAACCAAAAATTCATATAATGACAAATGATGTAAGAACTCATAGTTATCAAATCACTAACTGTATTCATAAGGTTGTTTTTGATAATCCTTCTTCAGTTAGTAATATATATAATTATAATAAATTACCATTATGGAGAAATCTTAACAAATCTGATAAACTAATGTGCATATTACGTTTTGCTCCTGCTAATGAATTTATTGCCTTTACACTAAGATTTTCCACCAAATATATTTATAACGCCTATAAATCCTCTAAAACACTAACCAATTATATTAGCGAGAGTTTTAGAAATAAATATAAATATGTATTTAACTGCAACCCTCAATGGTTATTTGTTATTGAGTTTGATAAAACTACCACAATAAAAGATAACTTACATTTATTTCATATACATGGAATTATAAATTTTAACGCACAAAAAATAAAAACATTAAAAAAAATATTCAAAGAAATTGCTTTTAATAAAAAACATAAACAACATCCAATGAATAAGAATATTATAAAATTTGAAAACATTTCATCTCCAACTGGATGGTTTGAATATATAACAAAAAATCAAGATGAAGCTTTAACTTTATTATTTATAAGTCAAAATCTAATTCAACGTGTTAAAGTTTTTTATTCAAAATGTTCAAAAAAATACTTGAACATAGTAGAACAGTGTTCAAGATAAATGTTTTATTTTTATAGTATAACACATTGAAAATAAACAATAAAAACACGTTCAATTAAATACATGTAATTTTAACAAAAAAACATAATAAGGTTGAACAAAATATCCCCTCAAAGATAAATTTTGTTCAACCTTATATTATTATAAATTTTCCTCTTTAATTTTTTCTTTTAATGCCAAAATATCAATATAAGGAATATGTAACGTATAAGAGTATTTACCATAAATTCTAACATCTATACTTTCAGTCACATTTTCAATATATTTATCTTCAATCTGAACTGCAAAATTATTTATTGTAGCACCTAAACGCCTATCATCTGTGGATTTTATTTTTAATTGATTGCCATTTTTATCAATAGCTTCATTAAATTCAATAGGTAAAGGTTGATGTAAAACATATTTTCCAGTAATAGAATAAATATGTTTATTGTTTTTATCTTCATAATAGCAAAAAGCATAAGTTGCCGGACTTCTTCCATTAATATAATCATCTGTTTTATACTCATCCGTGCAAACCAATAATGTTTTCTTAAATGTATCTCGCTCAACATTTATAGAGTACTTAGCCCAATTAATCCGGCTTTCTAAGCTACATGATGATAAAAAACAACATAATAGCACTAACAAACTTTTTTTCATTCTCAACTCCTTATAAAAAAAGCCGCCATGATGAGAGGCGACTGGAAGTTGGTAACTATACTTGAATAGTGCAGCATATTGACTGAAATAGCGTATTTTGCCGCCTTCCAGTCTCATTAACTAGAAAGCGTGCAAAAGTTTCGTCTTTACACATAGACGTCAAGTAAGAGGTTACCACACCCCAGACGGGTTATCATCCCATCCAATTACGACTCTATAAATAAAAAACAAAAAAGTAAAGAATAAAAAACACTATCTTTTTTCTAAATTCTGTTAGCTATTTGTTAGCTATTTTATTTTACATAAAATTTAAAAAGAAAAAAGCCTCGAAATTCTTTTTTAATTTCAAGGCTCTAATTGGTGGGCGCTGAGAGGTTCGAACTCCCGACCCTCTCGGTGTAAACGAGATGCTCTTCCAGCTGAGCTAAGCGCCCATCTTGTCTACGTCAGTGTTTATACACTCACAAAAATAATTAATCAAGCAAAAAATTCAAAAAAAATCATTTTTTTTAATTTATCTTGATAAAATATATAGTTATCAAAAAAAATAGGAGATTTACATTTGCAAATCTCCTAATTTCTAATCTCTAAAGACTAGTCACAAATAACTAGTTTACAGAATCCTGCAAAGCTTTACCAGCCTTGAATTTAGCTTGCTTGCGAGCTGGGATTTTGATAGCTGCGCCAGTGCGAGGATTGCGACCTGTAGTAGCTGCACGCTTGCTAACAGCAAAAGTACCGAAACCAACCAAGCGAACTTCGTCACCTTTCTTCAAAGCTTTTGTAATAGACAATACCAAAGCATCCAAAGCTTTAGCAGAATCAGTTTTTGTCAAACCAGTTTCGTTAGCAATGCTAGAAATCAATTCGTTTTTATTCACGGTGAGGACTCCCTCTAATTATAAGTTATAAACCACATAAGCCAAGGTTTCCCTCGCTTACACAGGAATTTGAGCATTAAAAAAAAGCTCTGTCAAACAAAAACATCAAATATTTCAACATTTTTTATGTTTTTTGTGCACAAAAAGCTTAAAAACCGCCATTTTGCATATTTTTTTATATAAACCCGCTTACAAAACCCAAATTTTCCACAACCATCTCTTCCAGATTCGCCCGATTCCTCTATTTTATAGCATACAAAAAAAAAGCCCAAAATCTATCGATTCTGGGCTTAATTGTTATTTTTTCAAGGGCTTCAATTTACATTTCAATGCAATTTTCAGCACTTCTTTGGCATCCGCCACCGGAATAATCCGCAATCCCTTTTTTACATTATCTGGTATTTCGACCAGATCTTTTTCATTGTCCTTAGGAATTATTACCGTTTTAATACCTCCTCGCAAAGCCGAAAGCAATTTTTCTTTCAACCCGCCAATCGGCAAAACCCTACCTTGCAATGTAATTTCTCCGGTCATCGCCACATCTTTTTTTACTGGTATCTTTGTTAGGGTAGAAACCAAAGTTGTATACATTGCAATACCGGCAGAAGGACCATCCTTAGGAGTTGCTCCTTCTGGAACGTGTACATGAATATCCGTTTTTTCAAATACTTCCGGCTTTATTCCCAGCTCTTTAGAATGAGCTCTCACCACCGAATAAGCTGTTTCTATAGATTCTTTCATAACATCACCAAGCTTTCCGGTTTGTTTAACCACTCCTTTTCCTGGCATATCAACAGCTTCAATAAACAAAATATCTCCGCCCACTTCTGTCCAAGCCAATCCGGTTGTAACACCTACATGATCCTCTTCTTCTGCCTCGCCAAATCTATATTTTATTACTCCTAAATATTTATCCAAATTTTTGGCATCAACAACAATCTTCTTCTTTTTCTTAGCCAATAGATTCTCTTTTATTGCTTTACGAGCAATCGTAGATATCTCCCTTTCCAAATTACGCACACCGGCTTCTCTGGTATAATATCTTATAATAGAGCGCACAGCATCATCTGTAATTTCCAATTCACTTGGTGTCACCGCATTTTCAACAAAAATTTTCGGAATCAAATGTCTTCTAGAAATCTCTATCTTTTCATCTTCTGTATAACCAGAAAGCCTAATTATCTCCATTCTATCCAACAAAGGCCTTGGCATATCCAAAGAGTTTGCTGTCGTAACAAACATCACATCAGACAAATCATAGTCCACTTCCAGATAATGATCATTAAAAGATGAGTTTTGTTCCGGATCCAATACCTCCAACAAAGCCGAAGCCGGATCCCCTCGATGATCGCTCCCCATCTTATCAATTTCATCTAACAAAAACAACGGATTAGATGTTCCTGCCTTTTTCATGCCTTTAATAATTTTTCCGGGCATAGAACCGATATAGGTACGACGATGTCCTCTAATTTCTGCCTCATCACGCATTCCTCCCAAAGAAGCTCTAACAAAAGCTCTTCCCGTTGCCTTAGCAATAGATTTGCCCAAAGAGGTCTTACCTACTCCCGGAGGTCCAACCAAACACAAAATAGGCCCTTTCACCTTATCTGCTTTGGCTTGAACTGCCAAATATTCAACAATTCGTTCTTTCACCTTATCCAAACCATAATGGTCAGCTTCCAAGATATCCATTGCTTTTTGTAAATCTTTATTAACTTTAGAACGCTTTTTCCATGGAATATCCAACAACCAATCCAAATAATTACGCACCACAGTTGCCTCTGCAGACATCACACTCATATTTTTGAGTTTTCTAATCTCTGCCATAGCCTTATCTTTTGCTTCCTTAGACAAATGCGTCTTCTTAATACGTTTCATATACTCAGATATTTCAGAATCTTCTTCACCATCACCAAGTTCTTTTTGAATAGCCTTCATCTGTTCATTCAAATAATACTCTTTTTGGCTCTTTTCCATCTGCTTTTTCACACGATTACGAATACGATTCTCCACTTCCAGCATCGTAATTTCTGCATCCATAAAGCCTAATATTTTTTCAAATCTTTCATTTAGAGTGCTACCCTCCAAAAGAGCCTGCTTATCAGCAATCTTCAAAGATAAGTGAGAAGCTATCGTATCTGCCAATTTACTATAATCAGATATCTGACTAACCGCTACCAAAACCTCCGGAGCTGTTTTCTTTGACAATTTCACATATTCTTCAAACTGCGTCATCACAGCTCTAACCACAGCCTCTAACTCTGGACTATCGCTATCTGCTTCCGGTAAAACCGTAATATTTGCAGACATATGCTCATCATCATCAAACACTTTATCCAGCTTGACTCTTTCCAATCCTTCAATCAAAACTTTCACGGTACCATCTGGCAAACGTAGCAATTGCAATACTGTTCCCAATGTACCCACCTGAAAAATATCATCTGCTCTGGGGTCTTCTACAGCAGCATCTTTCTGTGTTACCAAAACAATATTTTGGTCTCCATCCACCACCTTTTGCAAGGCTCTAATAGACTTATCTCTACCCACAAACAGAGGCACAATCATCTTCGGATAAACCACAATATCTCTCAACGGTAACACCGGATATTTTTCTTTTTTTACCATGTTTCACCTTTTATAAAAATAAGTTATGTAATCTATATAGGAAAGAGTCCTAACCTATGCAAGATTCTCCTCTAAACTTTTTTGCCACATCTGATATCTCTTCGCAAATGCAATTTGTATAATCCACAAATATTTTTACGGTGATAAAATGCAATAAAAAATTTGCAGATTAAAAAAAATATATATAATAGTTACAGATTACACTTGTCACATTTGGAGTATATAATGGCAATCAACAAAGACTTATTATTCAATAACGACATTTCTGTTAACGTATCTGTCACTCTGGGATCTGCAGACTTGCGAGTACACCAATTACTCAAGCTCGGCCGTGGTGCTGTGGTTGAACTTGATAGAGATATCAATGACAACGTGGATATCTATGCAAATGATATTTTAATCGGCCATGGAGAAGTTGTTATCACAGACAACGAAACTATTGGCATTAGCGTAACAGATACTGTTTCTAATAAATAAACGATGAAGAAAACTAAATTTTATAAAAAATATATCAAAAAACCACTCCAAAAAATTGGCAACTCTGGCTTTGTGTTGCAAACAATATCCGCCATACTATATTTATATGCCAAATTTGTCGGACAGACCACACGTTGGCACACTGAAGGAGTAGAAGAATTTCACCGGCTCGCCAAAGAAAACAATGGCGTAATATTAGTTATATGGCACGGCAGAGCTGTAATGTTGCCCTATTTCAAACAAAAAGACCTACCCCTAAGCGCCCTTGTATCGCCTCACCGAGATGGTCAAATGATTGCCGGCCTACTCAAAAGATTCGGTATCGGCATAATAGACGGCTCCAGCAATGAAAACGCTACTGGTGGAGCGTTAGACCTTATGAGAACAATCAAAAAAGATACATCTATATGTATTATTCCCGACGGACCTAGGGGGCCTCGTATGCACATGGGCAAATCCCCTATATACTACGCTCTCAAGACCGGAAAACCCATTATCGGAGCTGCATACAGCATTCAAAATTCCAAAATCATCGAAAAAGCATGGGATAAGACCATGTTGCCTTTTCCCTTTTCAAAAGGTGTTTGCAAAACAACAAAACCCATATATATTCCAGCCGACGCTACAGAACCAAAATTAGAAGAATATCGCAAATTGCTTGAAAATGAACTAAATCGAATTACTCACGAATGTGATACAGAAATGGGATTGCAACCGATATTGCCGGATTCTAAATCCATAAATGCAAAACACCGCCCATCAAAAAGGAAATAACAGATGTTCATAAACATATACAACACTCTCATTACCATTTTATATCCTTTGGTAATAAAAAGATACATCAAAAAACGCCTTGCAAACGGCAAAGAAGATGCTTCTCGCTTCAATGAGCGTGTTGGCCGTCCCTCTCTCAAACGTCCTGACGGAAAATTGGTATGGTTACACGGAGCTTCTGTTGGAGAATCTATTTCCATGCTTCCTCTTATTCAAAAAATAGTAGACACCTATCCAGATGCTCATGTCATGGTAACAACCGGTACCGTTACCTCTGCAGACGTAATGAACAAACGACTGCCAGAACGAGCTTTTCACCAGTATATTCCAATTGATAACCCAATATTCACAACTCGTTTCATCAAATACTGGCACCCTGATGTTGCTCTTTGGTTTGAGTCAGAATTTTGGCCTTCAATCCTCTCTTGCATCAAACGCAAAAATATCCCCCTTATCCTAATAAACGGTCGCATTTCTAACAAATCATTCAAACGTTGGCAACAATTTGACTTTATTAGCAAAGAACTATTGAGTTGTTTTCATCTCTGTCTTGGACAATCAGAAGAAGATGCCTACCGTTTACAAGTACTAGGCGCACCAAACACGATGTGTCTTGGCAATATCAAATATGCAGGATTTCCTCTTCCTATTGATGAAGAAAAAAAATCTGTAATCCTCAAACAAATTGGCAATCGCACATTTTGGTTGGCCAGCTCAACTCACAATGATGAAGAAATACGCATTGCTAAAATACACAAAAGATTAAAAGAAAAATTCCCAGATTTGCTAACTATCATCGCACCTCGCCACCCGCAACGAGGTGCAGACATCAAAAAAGAAAGTGAAAATCTCGGTCTTTCCGTATCCCTTCGTTCCACACAAGAAAAAATAACCCCTACCACAGATATCTATATTGCCGACACCATTGGAGAAATGGGTATATGGTATGATATCTCCAACCTTGTATTCATCGGAGGCTCACTAATCCCTCATGGAGGTCAAAACTTTATAGAGCCTTCTCGTGTTAGAGATGCCGTAATTGTCGGTCCTCATATGCACAACTTCACCGATGCCATGAACAGAGCCAAAAAAGCAGATGCTATCATTCAAGTAACGGATACTGTCGAGCTGGAAGAAATTGTTGCTCAACTTTTAGAAAACAAAGATTTATTAGATGCCAAACGTTCATTGGCATATAATTGGGCAACAAGTGAAGCCAAAGTGCTTGATGGTATCATGGATAAAGTTAAAGGATTTGTTTAAGTGAAGACACCAACTCATTGGAAATCAATAAATTTACTTTCTTTAATTCTTTACCCGTTTGGCTTATTATACGGGTTTGCAACAGCATTGCGTCTTATATTCAAAAAACCCCTTAGAGTTGAAGCTAAAGTTATATGTGTTGGCAATTTGACAGCAGGAGGAACCGGCAAAACCCCTGTTTCTGTATCTCTTGCCAAACTTTTGCAACAAAACGGCAAAAAACCTTTTTTTGTAAGCCGTGGATATGGTGGACGTCTAAAAGGAATACAAGTATCTCCACAGAAACATTCAGCTGTCGATGTTGGTGACGAACCTCTTATTCTGGCCAGACAAGCTCCTGTTATAATCAACCCCAATCGTTACCAAGGCGCTCTTATGGCTGCCATGGAAGGAGCAGACTACATAATTATGGATGATGGCTATCAAAATCCCTCTCTTTACAAAGATTGCTCACTCCTGGTCATAGATGGTAGCGTTGGCTTTGGCAATGGCTTCTGTATTCCTGCCGGACCGATGAGAGAGTTCAAAAACCTTGGCCTAAAAAGGGCAAATGCCGTTGTAATAATTGGTCAAGACAAATATAATCTGGCCAAAGACTTCACCGACATTCCGGTATTCAAAGGCAAAATAAAGGCTGTATCTCCATCTCCCCTCACCTATGATGTTGTGGCTTTTGCCGGCATTGGCCGACCATCTAAGTTTTATGATTCTCTAAAAGAATGTGGTTTTAATGTTGTTGCCACACAAGATTTTCCCGATCATCATTTTTATACAGAGGCAGAACTACAACAACTTCTTGACTTAGGAAAAAAACACAAATCTCCCGTTTATACAACATCTAAAGACTTTGTAAAAATTCCACCCCACCTACAAAGCAAATTCAAAGTATTAGAAATCTGCATCGAATGGGAAAACCCGCTCGAGTTAGCTAATTTTCTTCTTCATTAAACTCAAAATATAGCAGAATAGCCTTTATTGGGATTAACAAAACTGTTGCCGGTAATAAATCTATATCCTTTATCCAGTCTTTCTATTACCTTCACGTCTGCCTCATCAAGCTTAACTACCTGCGCCGCAAAATTTTCACGTATTCTATTTTCATGCACAGATTTTGGAATAACAATTACCCCTCTCTGCATCTGCCATGCCAACACAATCTGCGCTGGAGTTGCATTCAATTTGTTTGCCAAGCCAACAATCTCTTCATTTTCCAGCAAATGCTCTCCTTTGTCCCTAGGTTTGGCTCCCAAAGGTGAATATGCTGTAATCGCTATATTATTTTTCTTTGCAAAATCAATCAACTCTGACTGTTGCAAGAATGGATGACATTCAATTTGGTTCACCATTGGCACAATTTTTGATTTTTTCATTAAGTCTTCAAGCTGTTTATCACTAAAATTAGAAACGCCAATTGCCCTCACCAAACCATTTTCATAAAGCTTTTCCATTTCTGCCCAAGTTTCCTCCAATGGCAATTTTTCCAGCTCTATCCAATCTTCATCTTTTTGTGGCATTAACACACCTTTAACCTGAGCCACTGGCCAATGTATCAAATATAGATCCAAATAATCAAGTTGCAAATCTTGCAATGTTTGTTTCAATGCTGGCTCTACATCTTGTGGGGCATGACAATCATTCCACAACTTAGAGGTTACAAACAACTCCTCTCTTTTTATGTCTTTTTCTGCAATTGCATCATGCAAAGCCTGTCCGATTTCTTTCTGATTTCCATAAATTGAAGCACAATCAATATGCTTATATCCCAACTTTATTGCCCAACGAACGGCCTGATAAACCTCACCCGGCTCAGACAACCAAGTCCCCAGCCCCAAAATCGGCATTTCCACATCATTATTCAACAAAATATTTTGCATACCAAACCTCCTTCTGCTTACACTTATTTTTTTCATATAAGCAGTAGTTTCCAAACTTAAAGAGCTAATAACTAAAAACTATTCCACAACCCAACTTTTAGAAAATTCATCATCTTTAAACAATGCTGCCAGACCTGTCACTTGTTTCAATCTCAAGAGTTCGTCTGCCGACATACCTATATTACGGCAAATCCAAGCATCACTTTTACCAAGTTCCAGCAGCTCGGCCACAATATTACTCATCAAATCCACATTATGGCTACCTCTGGCTCTATTGTGTCTTATTGTAGAAGCAATACGCTCTCCTAACTCCTTATCAATCACCACCACTGGCAATTTGCCTTTTTCTCTGGCAAATATTCTTTCACTTGTTTTCAAAACCGTATATCTATGAAAACCATCAACCACAATATATTCATCGGCATCTTTATCATAATAACACACAACCGGCTGTGTAAAACCATCTTCCCAAATAGAAAGTTCTAGCAACTTCATCTCTGGAGGTGCAACCTTATTAGGATTATAATCATTCGCTTTAACCTTTTCTACCGGCACAGCCAAAACATTATAAACCGGGCTTACAAAATTTTTCATATTCACCTCACAAACTTTTATATTTTTCAATCAATTCACGCTCACGCATAGTCTGTTTTTTTGTCTGAGAAAACCCCATGTATTTGCACAAATGGTCATTTCTTAATATACAAACAGCCATACGTTTCCACGAAGGAATATCTATTGTAGACTTTATATCATCTGTATTATCCGGCGTTCCCAAGAAAACCATTCTATCTTTCAAAGTATGGTAGCAGCTCTTTCCGTTGTTTCGCACCTTATAATTACATTTTTCTAATTCTTTGATTGCTTCTTCACACACCACTCCGCCTTTTTTCCACCAAAAACGAATAGACGTCTTAAACTTGTTTATATAGTTTCTTCTTATTCCCTCTGGCAGAGTGGCCAACAAAAACTTCACATAACTACGCCAAGTATGACCTTTGGGCAGAGTAATTTTTCCAACTCCCATAATTTTGGTACTGCCATATATTGCAGCAAAATTCGCCCCATTTACGCGAGATACCACTTTAATCCAAGTAGATGGTTCCAAAACCCTATATAAATTGAGACTTTCTTTCGCATTCTCATGATATGGGCTAGAAACCCTCATTTGGTTGATACTCAACCCTGCTCTATAAAACAAATCATAAATACGATTATACTCATACCCCATTTTTCCATTAGCAACCCAAACATCTTTGGTTGTCCAGTCATAAAGAGGATATGCATTATAAAAATTTTCACCCATTTTAGTAGTCCATTGAGAATCTTTCATCAATGTTTTTCTGGTATTTGCATAAGCCCTAAAACGATTTATAGATTCATCGGCTCTAATTCCCACCATACAAATAGTTGTTCCTGCATGTGTTTTAGCAAACCATTTACCAAATGCCATATACAAATCTTCTTGAGCCATTTTATATTTATAGGTGTCAATAGGATTATTCTCCATATTAATTATATATGGACGATTAGGCATCTCCCTAACCCACAAATCTTTCTTTTTATCATCCCATGGATACCAATACATCTGAAAATTGCTAACCGCACATCTGGATCCCATCGGCAAGCAAACCCAATACGGCTCAATATCATCAATATTATCATCAAACATTTTTGTTACATATTCTGTGGTCAACTGATATTGAGATTCAAAATCCTGATGAAAAACACCAATCTTTTTCTTGATATTATGCTTGCGTTTGTAATCCAAAACCATATTCAGCAGCAACCCGCTGTCTTTTCCTCCAGAAAAAGAAACATAGATATTGTCAAAATTATCAAAAGCAAATTTGATTCTTTTCATTGTTGCATCAAAAACATTTTCTTTTTGATAAATTTTCATAAACAACATTCTCCATTTTCAGAGATAATTTGACTAAATTCTTGCAATAATTTACGCTTGCGTAGCAAATTATCCTTAATCATCAGCTCCAACTTTGTATTAACCCAAAAATCAAAAATCCGAACCTTATGTTTACGATTTCCGCACAGCCTATACATAGCAAAGAGCTTGTCCTTGTAATCAAAAGTTTGAGAGAAGTATATCAAGTTCTGACAGTTTTTCAACACCAATCTTGGAATATCAACCTTATATGTGCAAATCATAACATTACATTCTGTTGCAAATAGTCCAATAGCTCTTTGCTTATCTGTTGTTCCACACATCACTACATATTTAGAACCTTTCAACACACCAGATTCTTTCAAAAATTTCACTTCTCCCAAATATTTTGTATACAAAATAACTTTCTCATTCTTATCTCTAATCTGCTGTAACAAAAAACGCAAGTAATCAACTTTTTTCACACATATTGTATAACAATACTGAAATTGTTGAACCACTTGCAAATAACAAACTCTATCTTTTTTACGCAAAAACATTTCTTTATCATTTCGATAGGCTTCTTTTTCCTGCGGAGTTAGCTCAAACCATATTTCTCGATAATCAAAATTACTCAAATCCCAAGCAGAACAAAAAACCAAAAAAGGTCTTATCAAATTCAAAACTTTTCTATCAAAAAAACGATTAGACCACCTTTTCGATATCTGAAATTCATCTTCATAATAAGGCATAAATTGATGCACAAATTGTGTTTCTGTCATCTTCAATATTGCCGGCGACACAAAATTCAACTGAGCATATATATCTCTCAACCCTCTGGAAGTAAGGTTTCTGGCCAACAATAACCTAAATGTAAAAAAATCTCTCAAAAAACTAACTCTTTTTGTTCGCCAAGAATATGTATTCTTCACAAACAAATTCTCGTCAACCACACCAAACACTCTTTGAGTTTTTGCGGCATTTAACAATTCTAAATATATATCACTTCTTTGAGATAAATCATCATAAGAATATAGACCTACTTTATTAAAATAACCCTTGAGATATTTTCTTATTAATAATTCATATTCATCCGTATCCAAATAGCCGCTTGGAGCAATCCACACAACTCTATCCCAAGCTTCCGCAAATTTAATAATTATTTTAGATGCAACGGCAATTCTCTTTTCGTGTTGCATTGCCAATACAATACCACCTTTTTTATTTTTTATTATCTGATATTTAATTTTGTTTACCACAACACTATCTCCTCACAACAAAAATTGTGCAAAATTTGAGTAACATTGTGCAACTTAAAGCCCTATTTATCAAAAAAGCCAACAGTTAACCTGATTTCAGATACAACAAAACCCTAGATTTCTCTAGGGTTTAAGTGGCGGAGAGTACAGGACTCGAACCTGTGCATCGGTATCCCGATGACGGATTAGCAATCCGCTGCATTACCACTCTGCCAACTCTCCACAAGCGATAACGAAGTCTATATTTAGACCATGTTTATCATATCGTCAACGTTTTTTTTCATTTTAATGAAAAATTATTGATAAATACGTCATAACAATAAAACCAACAAATACTGCCGCTGCAGATTTATTGGTGGACTGATTTCCATATGTCTCTGGTAAAATCTCATTTATCACAACAAACAGCAATGTTCCTCCGGCAAAAGCCATACCATAAGGCACCACATTAAAACTCAGCCCCATCAAAAACAACCCCACAATAGCTCCCAAAGGTTGCACCAAACCTATTGCCAAAGCAGTCATTGCCGCTTTTAATCTGGAATTTCCAGCTGCCACTAAAGATATCGCTATTGTTAATCCTTCCGGAATATTATGCACTGCAATTCCTATAACTAAAGAAGTCGGATTAACAATGCTCTCCGCACCATACGCAACCCCGACAGCCAAGCCCTCTGGTAATTTGTGCAAAGTAATTGCAATTATAAACAACCATGCTTTTTTCAGATCAAAATGTGGTCCATGACGTCCTATAGCATTATGCTCATGTGGAATCAACAAATTCAATATCCACACCAACAAAACCCCTCCAAACACCGACAAAACATAGTTCAAAGAAGTTCGTGCTAAATCAGCATTAACAACAATTTCTTGCATTGATGGCACCAACAGAGAGAAAAACGATGCCGCCAACATTACACCGGCAGCCACATTCAAAAGCATATTAATCTCCGCTTTCAAATAACGCTTTTTTAAAAATATGCACAAACCACCTATGCCGGTCACCAAACCTGCTCCAAGAGCGACCAAAAATCCATGTAAAAACACCTGATTAACCATCATCTATTGATTCCTGTCAAATAATTTTGCAATATCTTTTATTTTCAACTCAACATAAGTTGGACGACCATGATTACACTGACCAGAATAAGGCGTTTTTTCCATATCTCGCAACAACCTATTCATTTCTTCAATATTCAAACGTCTACCGGCTCTAACCGAACCATGACAAGCTATTGTTGCACACACTAAATGCAATTTTTCTGTCAGCTCAAAACCCCGTCCCCACTCAGCCATCTGCTCAGCCACATCTTTAACCAACTTTTTAACATCAACCTCTCCTAACAAAGCTGGTGTTTCTCTCACAATAACAGCCGTTGTTCCAAACTCTTCCAATACCAAACCCAACTTTTCCAATTCAACTGCCGCCGCCAAAATTCTGTTTTTTTCCGCATCTGGTAAATCAACAATCTCCGGAATCAATAAAATCTGAGAAGCAACACGACCCTCACTTAACCCGGCCTTTAATTTCTCCATTACAATTCTTTCATGAGCGGCATGCTGATCTGTTATAATTATGCTATCCTCATTTTGTGATATTATATATGTGTCATGAAACTGAGCTTTCGCCAACCCAAGAGGACCAACATCAGAGCGTTCAACAACATCTTCAACATTTTCCACTCTAACCGAAAACTTTCGTTCCAAATCCGGCAACGCACTTTGTTTATACGTTCTGGCACTTCCATAAGCAAAAGATTGAGGGTTATATATTCTATTAGGGACAACACCTTCTTGCAAACTCATATTTTCAGCAATAGGCTCAGCAAAATCTGGAATTTTGTCGCCGACTAACTCCTCCAAGCTCAAAACATTAGACGTTTTATTTGCGTGCAAATTAAGTCCATTTCTAATCGCACCTACCAACAACCCTCTAACCAAAGCCCCGTCAAAAAAACGCACCTCAGCCTTGGCCGGATGCACGTTTACATCTACATATTTAGGAGCAACATCAATAAACAACGCACACAACGGATACCTTCCTGAAGCTAACACATCTTGATAAGCTCCTCTAAGAGCTCCCAGCAACAACTTATCTCTCACCGGACGATTATTTACAAACAAAAACTGAGACAATGAGTTAGCCTTATTGAGTGTAGGCAAAGATACATAACCACTAATCTGAACATCTTCACGTTCTGCGCTTACCCTAAACGAATTCTCCGAAAATTCTCGTCCCAACACTGCAGCCACTCTCTCTAACCTTGCCTCAAACAAATCTCCGTTACATGGAGGCAAAGCTATCTTCTTTTTATCTCCATCATATAAATAAAAGCCTATCTGAGGGTTAGCCAAAGCAATTCTCTGCAATATCTCAACACATTGTGACGTTTCCGTGGCAGCTGTCTTCAAAAACTTTAATCTTGCCGGAGTTGCATAAAACAAATCACGTACTTCTATTCTTGTTCCTACCCCATGTGCTGCCGGTACAACTGCCGATTTGTCTCCTCCATTAACCTCTATTTTCCACGCATCATCAGCATTTTTACTTCTGCTCACAATAGAAAGTCTAGCCACAGAAGCAATAGATGGAAGAGCCTCACCTCTAAACCCCAAAAAATTTATATTAAACAAATTATCATCTGGCAATTTAGATGTTGCATGGCGTTCCACAGCCATCTCCAAATCAGAAGCAGACATTCCCTTTCCATTGTCAGATATCGCAATCAGCGTTTTACCACCATCAACCAAACGCACTTCCACATTTGTTGCCCCGGCATCAATAGCATTTTCTACCAACTCCTTAACAACAGAGGCCGGACGCTCCACAACTTCTCCCGCTGCAATCTGGTTTACCAAATTAGATGGCAACACTCTGATAGACATTTAAAAACTCCTATTTTCGCATCCGCTTAACCATTGTTATCAAATTTTTAGTAGAGCTGTCATGACTAATTCCAGAAGCGTTGCTTTGCAATTCTGGCAATATGCTCAATGCCATCTGTTTACCCAGCTCCACACCCATCTGATCAAAAGAATCAATATTCCAAATAATTCCTTCTACAAATGTCTTATGCTCATACATTGCAATCAACATTCCCAAGGCATGAGCATCTATTTTCTTAAACAAAATCGTATTGCTAGGTCTGTTTCCTTCAAAACTCTTATATTTCTTCAACCGTTTTGCTTCTTCTTTTGGTTTTCCGGCACGTCGCATTTCATCATATGCTTCTTTAACGGTCTTACCTTTCATCAAGGCCTCCCCCTGAGCCAATGCATTAGCTACCAAAATTTCATGATGTTCCCCAATTTCATTATGAGAAATAGCCGGCACGATAATATCACACGGAATAACTGATGTACCTTGATGCATCATCTGAAAAAACGAATGCTGAACATCTGTACCTGCCCCACCAAACACAACAGGAGAAGTCATATATTTCACATATTCTCCATCGTTTGACACAAATTTTCCATTGCTTTCCATTACCAATTGCTGCAAATAAGCCGGCACATATTGCAAATATTGGTCATAAGGTACAACTGCCGTACTTCTAAAATTAAAAAAGTCACTATACCAAACGCCCAACAAAGCCAATATCACCGGAATATTTTTTGACATTTCAGTATACTTAAAATGCATATCCATCTCATGTGCACCATCAAGCATTTTTTCAAAATTATCCATACCGACAGCTATAGCAATTGATAACCCGATTGCCGACCACATAGAATAACGACCACCGACAAAATCCCAAAATTCAAACATATTTTCGGTATCAATACCAAACTTAGCCACCTCTTTAGCATTAGTAGAAACTGCCACAAAATGTTTAGATACAGCGTGTTCTCCCAATGCATCAATCAACCATTTTCTGCATGTATGCGCATTGGTCAAAGTCTCAATAGTGGTAAAAGTTTTTGAACATACAATAAACAATGTCTCTTCTGGATTAATCTTATTCAACACTTCATTGCAAGCTGTCCCGTCAATATTAGATATAAAATAGCAATTAATATCCTTGGCCCAATATTTTCTCAAAGCCTCTGTTGCCATTTTTGGCCCCAAATCAGATCCACCTATTCCAATATTAACAATATTCACCAGTTTTTTACCGGTATAACCCACAAACTTACCCAATCTAACATCATCTGAAAACTTGCGCATTTTTGCCAATACAGCATTAACATCTGCCATAATATTCTTGCCATCAACATATATCGGAGAATTCTCTCTATTACGCAAAGCCACATGCAAAACAGCTCTATTCTCTGTCTGATTAATCTTATCTCCACGAAACATTTGTTCAATTTTCTCAGGAACCTTCTTTTCTTGAGCCAATTCAAATAAATAATCCATTGTTTTATTGGTTATTCTGTTTTTAGAATAATCCACCATAATAGAATCTAGAGTAATGCAATAACGCTCTGCTCTCTGTGGATCTTTTCTAAAAAGTCCTCTCATTTCAACATCTCGCATATCTTTATAATGCTTTGCCAGCTTTTTCCACGCTTTATTTTTACTCAAATCAGATTTCAGTCCAAACATAACATTACTCCTTCAAAGCACATTAAAACTCACCTATCTTAACACTTATCATTTTATCTTTAACAAAATATTTCTTTACAGCAGCATTAACCTGCTTTAATGACACCTTATCAATATATTCGTTTCTTTTTTGCAAAAAATCCAGCCCTAAATTGTATTTTTGCATTGCTGTCAATATCTCAGCGATATTGGTAATTGATGCAAAACGCAAATTATAAGAAGCCAACAAATAATCTTTAGCCTTATCAAGCTCTTTCTTGCTAATTCCCTTATTTGCAAATGAAGCCACTTCTTCCATAAGCAAATTTTCTGCTTGTTCAAACTTGTCCGGAGTAGAAGCAAAGCCCACCATCAATAACTGAAACTTATCGTCTATTGTCAAATAAGAATATACTCCATATGTCAACCCCTCTTGTTCCCTGATTTTCTGAGAAATTTTAGAGGTTAGGCCGGCTCCTCCCCAAATATGATTTGCCACAAACAACGGATAAAAATCTTCATCTGTACGTTGTACAGAGGGCAAGGCCTTCAATACCAAATTTTGCCCACCGCCACGCAGTATCTTCTTTTCTCTGCCATCAAAAACAACTTCCGCATTTCTTACAAAATTATTTTTTCCGTTAGTCGGCAAATCACCAAACACATCATCTAGCAATGTTTTGGTTTCGGCTTCACTCAAATCACCAACCACGCTAACCAACAAGTTTGTACGAGTAAACCTATCCTTAACAAAAGACATCAAATTATCCTTTGTTAAATTTTTCAAAAATTGAGCTTCTCCAAGCGGATTTCTGGCATATGGATGAGAACCATATAACTCTTTTTGCATTTCTCTATCCAACACGCTATCCGGATACTCATCTTGCCTTTTCAAACTTTCCAATATCTGCGCTTTGACACGAGATATATCAGCTTCATCAAAACGAGGTCTTTTCAGCGCCAAAGAAAGCAATTCTTTTGCTTTTTGCAGATTTTTTTTAGTAGTTAAGACAGATACACTAAAATCATCTTTTTCAGCGTCAAATCTAATAGTTATTGCTCTAAGTTCAAGTTCTTCCTTAAATTGCTGAGCAGTCAACTCTCCAGCACCTTCTGTCATCAAAGCCGCAACCAAAACCGCCTCACCTAAAGCCTTTTCATCATCATATGCATAACCAGAATTCTTAAATTTCAGATTAATAGCCACAATAGGATTTGTCTTATCTTCCATCCAATATGCAGACACACCATATAACGGCGATTTTACAATTTTTATATCGGTTTCAAATTTTTTGTATTTTAGCTCAGACTGTTCAACCAAATCTTGCGGATTAAACGGCCTCCACAATGGCCATTTCCACCACAAACAAACACCCAAAATCATCAACAATACAAAATATACCCATATATTTGAGCTTTTACGCCTAAATTTAGACCCCCTACGCATTATCATCATCTCCTTTAGGACGCAAAATTCCAATCACCTGAGGAGCATCATTCCACAATTTTTCTGCTGCTTTTTTAACTTCTTTATATCGAACAGCCTTAATTTTAGCATCTTGCTGTTCAATCTCTTGCAATGACACACCTGCCACTGCCATAGCCCCAACCATATAAGCGGCATCTTCAGGGTTATCTCTCCAATAAATCAATCCGGCTAACATTTTTTGCTTAGTTTTTTCCAATTCATCTATACTTAGTTCTTCCAAGGCCTCCGTCCAAGATTTTTCCAACTCTTGCAAAATTTCCTCCGGTCTCACATCATCCGCCGGCACCACAGAAATGGCAAAAACGCCATAACTACGAGCTATCGGATTATATTTAACAGCAACATCCAATGCTTTTTTCTTTTCTTCAACTAATTTTTTATACAATTTTGCTGTTTTGCCGCCCCCCATATATTCGGCCAACACATACAAATTATACACATCTTCTTTATTTGTTGCAAAAGATGGAGCCGCCCAATTTTTTAATACTCTAAAGCCTTTGATATGAGAGCTTTTCATATCCACAACAACTTTGCTTCCCTCAGATAAATCTGCAAATTTTTTTTCATTTTTAATACCATTAACTTCAATATTACCATAATATTTCTGAGCCAACTTCTTTGCAGTATCTACATCTATATCACCCGACATAACCAAAATTGCATTGCTGGGATTATATTTAGCCTTATAATACTCCCAAACATCATCTTTTTCTAATAACTTTATTTCTTCATCAATACCTATTACTGGTTTTGCATAAGGATGTGTTTGCCACAAAGCTCTATTTACAGCTTCTCTAAAATATCCCATCGGATCATTGTCAATTCTTTCTTTTCTTTCCTGAAACACAATATCTCGCTCTGTCGCAAAATCCTCATCACTAATGTGCAGGTTAGTCATACGGTCAGCTTCCAAAAACATAGCCAGCTCCAAGCGGCTAACATCCAACAACTGATGATAAGTTGTCATATCTTGTCCGGTAAATGCATTACTGGAGGCTCCATTGACTTCCAACAGATTATTAAGTTCATTACCAGGCACTTTTTTAGTACCCCTAAACATTAAATGTTCTAGCAAATGAGCGCTTCCGCCCTTGCCCGCAACCTCATCCGCAGCACCCGTTCTGTACCACACCATATGTTTCACTATCGGAGTTCTATGGTTTGGCACAACAATAACCTGCATTCCATTATTCAAATAAAATTCTTCAGCATTTAAAAAGCCTGCTGTGGCATTGCCGGACAGCAACACCACACACAAAGCCAAAACATACAAAAATCTATATTTCATATATTATTCTGCGTTCAGTTTATCCAAAAACCCTTCATCTTCCGAAACAACCTTATCTTCAACCACATTTGCACTAACCGGTTTCAAATCAAATTCAGGTGGCAAAGACAATGGAGGACGAGTTGTAACCAAAAACTCATTTGGTGCTTTTTTATTCATGCCCAACGTATCTCTATTTAGCTTGCTACAAGCACCCAAAACCAACAACATCATCAAAACCAAAGCAATATTCTTCATTTTATTCACCTTTCTTTTTGTTAAAATGAGAACCTACACTTTGCAAAATCAAAATTGCAGCCCCCACACAAATAAAACTATCCGCCAGATTAAAAGCCGGCCAATGACTATCGCCAATATGAAAGTCCAAAAAATCAAAAACAGCACCCAATCTGATTCTGTCAATAACATTACCGATGGCACCACCAATAATAAAACCCAAAGCAACTTTACCCCATTTGGTTTGTTCAGATTTCAACCACCACAACAAAAACAAAACCACAAACAAAGCCAAACCGGAAAGCACCCAAACACCAAAATTACCATAATTATTAAACATCGAAAAACTAACACCGGTATTCCAAGCTCTCACCAGATTAAAGAATGACACAACATATATTCCCATTCTTTCACCAAGTACTTCGTGCAATATATAATATTTGCTTAGCTGATCCAGCAACACCACCAATAGAGCAACATTTAAACCTATAAACACATCAAACCTCTAATATTAAAATTACCAAATAAAATATAGCAAATATTCTGCAAATCTAAAGTAATAACTGTAAGATATAAACATATCCTACAATAAAAACATTTTAGCCAGACCTAAAAACACAAAAAAACCGCCACAATCAGTAATTGCAATCAAAAACACCCCCGAAGATACTGCCGGATCTACTTTTAAGCGATTCAAAGTTAAAGGCACCAAAATTCCGCTCAAACTAGCAATAGACAGAGTCACCAGCATTGCCACCGCAATAATTAAGCTAACCACCTTATAGTCAGGAAACCACAACTGAGTTATCACCCCTATTAACAAGGCAAACAACAAACCATTGCTCAATCCCACCAAAAATTCTTTTCCGATAACTCTCAATGTATTCGAAGACGTCAACTCTCTAGTTGCCAAAGCTCTGACAACCACTGCCAATGTTTGGTTTCCTGTTGTTCCTCCCATAGAAGCAACAATTGGCATCAACACTGCTAAAACAGATATCTGAGCAATTACATCTTGAAACCCTTTCACCACAGAGGCAGCCAAAATTGTAGCCACTAAATTGGTCACCAACCACAAAACTCGAGATTTAAAAATAGAAAACACAGATTTATAAACATCACCTTCTTCGGCTCCGGAAAGATGCATAATATCTTCAGAAGCTTCTTCATGAATCACATCTACAACATCACTAATGGTTATAACACCTATCAAATGATCTTTGTTATCCACCACCATAGCAGAATGCCAACCATACTCTCTAAACATATGAGCCACTTCCTCTTGGTCGGTCAACACATCTATTGGCACTACTTCTCCATCCATAATATCAAACAAGCTTTCAGATGGTTTTGCTCGTAACAATTTATCCAAAGATATCTGTCCTGTTGGCTTAAATTTTTCATCTGTCAAAAATATATCATAAAATTCTTCTGGTAATTCTTCATTTTTAAGCAAAAAAGCCTTAGCTTCTTTGACTGTCCACCAATCAGGCATACTCACAAACTCTCTAGACATAATACGCCCGGCAGAGTCTTCCGGATAAGCCAAAGACGATTGCACCTGATATTGCAACTCCGGATCAAGTTTTTGGATAATACTTTCTTGCTCTTCCTCATCCAAATGTTCCAAAATCTCAACCACTTCATCAGAATCAAGCTCATTAGCAATTTTAACAATTTGTTTTTCTTGCAAACTGTCAATAACTTGCTCTTGTACCACATCATTGAGTTCAGGAAACACATCTGGATTAATTTTATCACCCAAAATCTGCACAAGCTTTGTTCGCTCATTATGGCTCAAAGCCTCAATCAAATTGGCCAAGCCATATTCAGACAAGCCTTCAACCATCTTGCGAACATGAATAACATCATTTTCACACAAAGCACAGCTTACCGATTCGATAAACTTCGGCCCCAAGCCTAACATTTGTCTTTTTCTTGCCTCAGATTTTTTTCTTTTTTTCAGGAGTTTCGATTTAGGGAGAATATCGCTTTTAAAACGCTTGCCCATATTTCCCCCTTTCAGACTAATAAATCTTTGTTGTTACCAGCTCATAGCAAAGCTATACATACAAAAAAAGCTTTATTCAGCAAGATAAATGGTGCGGCCAAAAGGACTTGAACCTTCACGGGAGTTCTCCCACAACCACCTCAAGGTTGCGCGTCTACCAATTCCGCCATGGCCGCATATCGCCAATAAAGCTGCAAACAGAAATAAATCACAAATAAAAATAAATCAAGTCTTTTTTACAAATTAGTAAAAGTTTTTTTATTTAACGAAAAAACTTTACTTTTTATAAACAATCAGATAAAAAACACTCCATAAAATAACTATTATCAAATAATTTTAACTCGAGGAATAGGAAGCATATCAGGAGATGCGCCCTCGTAAAATAATCCTAAATAATTATGAGTATTTTTCTAATTGCATGCATTGCCATAGCTCTTGCTGTGTTGTTGCTCGTTGTTAGCAAAGGAATCGTATTCAAACGAATAATGAAGAAAGTTGAAAAACAACACGACGAAGTAACTGAAATCAAATTGCCTCAAGGCTCCAAACTTTCAGGTCTTAAGCCTGTAGAATGGAACGGAAAACTGCCTGAAAAAGTTGATAATTTCGTACTTCCTCGCTATGTTTATGAAAATTTGGCAGAGAGTGAAGATTTTGACCCATCTCAGGGACAAATCATAGGTTATCGTATCAGCCCAACATTAGTTATTCACGATATGGTTGGTTCTCTAGGAGGATGGAGTGAAGATGATACAACAGAATTCGCAAAGAAACACAATGGACATTTACTAAGTTGGTCTGAGGCTCAAGTTTTGCTAGCTTATTGGAAACATGTATCACAAATGCGCCAAAACGCCGGTGATACACCTCTTCCGGAAGGTTTGTTTTGGATAGAAAAATATAAGCAGATGGCATCGCCCTCTTCCAAAAAGAACAAATCTCTTTTCGCAAACATCATTATGCGAAGATAAAAAACAACCGACAGCTTTATACTGTCGGTTATTTTTTATTTCTTATTTTTACTTTCCGGTTCTACCAAACCGCCGGATATCACAAACTTCAATCCTTGTTCAACTGTCATATCCATTTCAATACAGTCTTTCTTCGGTACAAAAATCAAAAATCCCGATGTCGGGTTGGGCGTAGTCGGAATAAACACACTCAACATATCTTTAGGACATTTGGCTTTAATTTCTCCTTGCAAATCAGAACTCACAAATCCCAAAATCCAAATTCCTTTGCGCGGATATTCAAGCATTACCACCTTGCTAAAAGCTTGAGTTTTACTTGAAAAAAATGTTTCAAACACTTGTTTTAACACAGAATACACGCTGGACACTAATGGCACTTTATAAACAATCCATTCACCAAGCTTTATAAAGAAACGCCCCAAGAAACCTGCTGCAAACATACCAACAACAGTCAAAAACAACACTCCCACAACCAAACCTAGGCCGGGTATAGTATACGGCATATTATCAAATTTATACTGTGGAGGCAACAAACGATTTACCAAAATATCCATCCACAATACAAATTTTACCGCCAAATAGAGTGTAATCGCCACCGGTGCCGTAACCAGAATTCCGGTAAACAAATAAGCTCTCAGTTTTCCTCCAAGTTTCAAAAAAACAGCTTTTTCTCTCTCCAAACGAATTTTTTTAATATTTTTAGCTCTTTTTTTTATATTTTTTTCTTTTTTCATCTTCACTCCATATCACCTAACAATTTTTCTAATATCTTCAATTATAAATTGTACTTCATCTCTCCCATTCCAAGTATCTCTCCGTAGCACTCCCACCACATCAAAACATTCACCTTTAGAATTCAGCATCGTTTTTCCAACATCATTATCCCCTACTCTAAACGCCATTCCTTTTATACTACCTCCATTATCCGAGGTCAATATACAACGCACATGTCCGATTCCAACCAAGCTTGATTTTATTATTTTCACATTCTTCAACATCAATTTAGGCTCATTATTGCCTGCTCCAAAAGGTTCCATACTTTCCAAAGCTTTAGCCAAATCTTTTGTTGCTCCCGATACCTCTAACACAGCATCAATTTCCAGCACAGGAATAATAGCTTCACCGCCAATTCGTTCCATCACATACTGTCCGGCAAAAGTCCTAAACTCTTCAATTTTTTCTTTTTCCAACGAAAATCCGGCCGCCATCGTATGTCCACCACCTTTGGTCAACAAGCCTTTTTCTTTTGCCGACATAACCAAAGCTCCCAAATCAACTTGCGGAATAGATCTTGCAGAACCTTTAACCTCATCATCTTCAATAGACATTACAAACGACGGCAAATTATAACGTTCTTTGAGCTTTCCGGCCACAATCCCTATCACCCCTTGATGCCAATCATCTCCTGCAACAAAAGCAATCGGATATTCTTGAGGAGTTCCTTCCAACATCTCTATTGCTTGCAATAATACATAATTCTCAATATCTTTTCTTTGCGCATTAAAATCATTTAATTTATCTGCCAATATTTGCGCTTGATAATCATTTTTTTCACACAACAATTTATGAGCAATACTGGAATCCCCCACTCGGCCACCGGCATTGATTCTGGGTCCCAAAACAAAGCCCAAATGGAATGCTGTTGGCGGAGAACTCAAACCACCTTTTTCCAACAATGCTCCAAGACCAACATTTTGTGTATTACACATGATTTTTAGTCCTTGGCGTACAAAAGCTCTATTTAAGCCGTTGAGCGGAACCACATCGCAAACAGTTCCCAAAGCTACCAAATCTAACCATTGCATCAAATTTGGCTCTTTCACATTTTCATTATAAAAACCTCTCTGACGCAGTTCTCTGTTAATGGCCACCACCACCATAAACACCACTCCAACAGCCGCCATATATTTCAAATACGGACAATTATTTGTTTCATCCAAACGTTTAGGATTCACCACTGCCAAAACATTTGGCAGTTTAGCCTCTGCTTCATGATGGTCTATTACAATAACATCAAATCCATTCTCAACTGCATATTCCAAAGGTTCAAAAGCTGTTGTTCCGCAATCTGTTGTAATCAACAGCTCCGCACCCATAGCCTTAAATTTATCAACAGCCATCTTACTGGGACCATATCCTTCTTCTCTTTCTGGTATATGCACATCTGGTTTCAAACCTACTGCTTCCAAAAACAGTCGCAATACAGCCGAAGAAGTTGCCCCATCAACATCATAATCTCCAATTATCGCCACCTGTTGTTTATTTACAACAGCATCTGCAATTCGCCTTGCAGCTTTTTCTACATCTAGCAAAATAGACGGATTAGGCATCAAAGATTGAATTTTAGGCTCCAAAAAAACAGATGCATCTTCCCAAGACACACCTCTTTGTGACAAAATCTTTGCCAATATATAAGAAATTCCACATCTTTCTTGCAACAACTGAGCTTGTCTATCATCAACAGGGGCAATTTTCCACAAATTGCCCCCTATTGATATCATATCGGAAGTTGCACCAAGCACTAACCCCTAACCTCCGACTATTTAATAAGCTATATAAACTTCTGCTCGTCTGTTCAAGCGTTCTCCCTCAGGCATAACCTCCAAATAGGCCGGAGCTGAATCAGACATTGCTTCTATCACAATTTTATCTGCCGGCACGCCTGCTCTTTTCAAAACTGCAGACACATTTTGAGCTCTATCCATAGAAGCCTTGAAATTAGCTATCTTATGGCTGATCGGATCAGTATCTCTTGTGCGGCTCGATGAATGTCCATACACATATACCATTGCATCATTTTCTTTAACTTGTTTGGCCACCTTACGCAACTTAGCTCTATAAGACGGTGCAACATAAGAACTTCCGTTATCAAAATATATTGTTTCAACCAAATATCTTACACTCGGAGCAGCCTTTTCCACATTTTCTTCAGCAACAACATTTACAGTTTCATCAACAGGCTCGTCATCCATTGCCAAAAACTTATCATCATCAATGTCATCAAGTTCTTCTGTTTCAACAGGCTTTGTTTCTGCTGTTGCAATCAAATCACCTTTTTCTTCTTTTTCTGCTTTCAAATCATCTTTTGCCTGAGCTTCATTCTCATAAGCAACATTTTCGGCATCTGCACTCAAAGAATTTCCTTCTTCAGGCATTTGTCCTGCCACTCTTCCACCTTCAGATACCTGAATATCTTCCATATTATCATCAAAATCCGGAAATACAGCACTAGCACAACCGGAAACTAACAAAACAGCGGTCAATCCGACCAAAAACTTATTAATAACAAACATCAGACATGTCCCTATAACTTTTCAACTATAGATAAACTAACTTATTAAACACCATAAAACAAGAATAAAAATATTTTTTCAGCAAATTAATTTATCCGTGATTATCTTTCAATATTCATTTGTATTTTATCTTGCACTGATTATAATACAAGATAGTTTCATAACAAAAAGGAGTTGTTCATGTCTTCTCCCCACATAAATTCTATCTTATCTGCGGCCAATTGGTTTTTTCGCAAAGCAGATTCTTCAGATATTTATCTGGAAAATGATAAATTGCACCATCTTCTTTTTTTGGCGCAAATTCATTTTTCCGTAGGACACAACGGAGAATATCTTTTTCCGGGAATATTTGTATGCGACAACAAAGGTTTTCATGAGCCAAACTTGGCACACATGCTTACTTTTGGTATGCCCCTTATGGAAGCCCCAAAATTTGACAAAGAAATCCACACTTTTCTTGAACTTATCTGGAAAAAATACTCACCCATGAGCAAATTACAGTTAGAAGACTTTGTCAAAAACTCAGATGCATACAACAAATACTTCAAATCTGGACAATTAACTCCTACCTCATTAGAAGAGTTAACCCCTCTTTTCAAGGGAACTGCTTCATCAGCGCCTCATAACACCTCAAAAAAACGCAAAGTTATGCTATCTCAAAATGGTCCTGTTGTTGTATCTCAATGGCACCCTCGCAAACTTAGCAAAAAAACAACCAAGGAGAATAAAAATGCTTAAATTTGCCAAATTATTTTTAATTGCTTTAATTTTTTCGGCCTGTTCGCAAGAACAACCACCCAAACCAACCACTCCTCTTATGGTCAAAACCGCAAATGGAGAAACTCGTTTTATGGTAGAGGTTGCCAACACCCCCGAAGAGCTAAAAACTGGTCTAATGCACCGCACAAACCTAGGCTTCACCAGTGGAATGATATTCAACATATATCCCGTAAGACCAATAGCCATGTGGATGAAAAACACAAAAATTCCTTTAGATATGTTATTTATTGGCCCTGATGGTTCCATCATCATGATCAAAGAAAACGCCGCTCCACTATCTGAAGAATTAATTATATGCAAAGATCCTGTTCGTGCTGTAGTAGAAATCAACGCCGGGCAAGTCAAACGTAACAACATAAAAGTTGGAGACAAAATCACCCACATGCTTCTAAATAGTATGCTAGATATAAAAACTCCTGGGCCGGAACCCAAAGTAATATCCTATGAAAAAGCTCCGGAAAAAACTCAACCTTCTCCACAATTGCAGGTTCAACCGCAAAACAAGCAACCCGTAGCACCCAAAGCTCAGCCAACCAATACCGAAGCACCCAAACCGGCCACACCAAAAGCTTCAGCACCTGTTGTGGCTCCCAAAGCTCCGGTAGCTGCCCCTGTTGTGGCTCCAAAGCTTCCGGTTCCTGCCCCTAGTTTGTAAAAACTAACACAACCTCTCAAAAATCCCGCTTCTTTCACATTAGAAGCGGGATTTTTATTGTAATATTATACCAACAAAAAAGATTATTAGACCAATTTTTGTTGTAGTATCTTATTCACAACGCCAGGATTCGCTTTTCCTTGAGATGCTTTCATGACCTGTCCCACAAACCACCCCATTAAAGCAGTCTTTCCTGCCTTATAAGCTTCTACATTTGCCGGATTAGAAGCAATTACATCATCTATAATTTTTTCAATTGCTCCTGTATCTGTAACTTGTTTTAATCCTTTTTCTTCTACAATTTTTTCCGGATTATCACCAGTTTCTACCATAATGGCAAAAACATCTTTGGCTGTTTTTCCATTAATAACATTAGATGTAACTAATTCAACCAATTTTCCCAAATTTTCCGGGGAGATTGGACTATCTTGCAAAGCTATTTTTTTCTCATTAAGCATTGCAAAAAAGTCTCCCATCATCCAATTGGCCACTTTCTTAGCATCGTGACCCTTAGCTGCTTTTTCAAACCATTCAGCAGTTTCTCTATCCTCTGTCAAAACAGAAGCATCATAAGGTGTCAAGCCCATATCCTTTACAAAACGCTCTTGTTTTGCATCGGGCAATTCAACCATTTCGGCTTTTATAGCCTCAATAAAACCATCTTCCAAATCCAACGGTAGCAAATCCGGCTCCGGAAAATAACGATAATCATGCGCAAACTCTTTGCTACGCATAAATCTTGTCTCTCCGCTCAACTGATCAAACAAACGAGTTTGTTGTTCAACTTCTCCACCGGATTCATAAATTTTCATTTGGCGTTTTGCTTCAAATTCAATAGCTTGCATAACAAATTTAACTGAGTTCACATTTTTAATTTCTGCTCTCGGGCGCAGCTCATCACTCCCTACGGGTCTGATAGAAACACTGGCATCACAACGCATAGAACCCTCATCCATATTACCATCACAAGTTCCCAAATAGCGCACAATTGTTCTCAACTTGCGCAAAAAAGCGCCAGCCTCTTCCGGTGACCGAAAATCTGGTTTGGTCACAATTTCCATCAACCCCACACCGGCACGATTAAAATCTAAAAATGTTTTGGTCGGAGAAATGTCATGAATAGATTTTCCGGTATCTTGTTCAATATGTATACGTTCAATACCAATACCTTTTTTACTACCATCTTCCAAATCAATCTGAACACACCCCTCTCCCACAAGTGGATATTCAAACTGAGTTATCTGATATCCTTGTGGCAAATCAGCATAAAAATAATTTTTACGAGAAAAAACCGAATGTTTATTAATTTTAGCATTTAATCCCAATCCGGTCTTAATAGCCTGACGCACACACTCTTCATTCAAAACCGGCAACATACCGGGCATACCGGCATCAACAAACGACACATTTTCATTAATATCCGAACCATAATGAGTAGAAGCTCCAGAAAATATTTTAGATTGAGAAATAATCTGGCAATGTATCTCCAACCCGCAAACAATCTCCCAATCACAGGTTTCACCCTTCAAAATCATTCCACTCATTTTATCTCATCCCCTTAAAATTTGCATCTTTTTCCAGCGCAAAAGCAGTCTTAAACACACTGGCTTCATCAAAAGCTTTTCCAATTATTTGCATTCCCAAAGGCAAACCACCATTATTTAAACCAATTGGCAAACTCATTGCCGGCAATCCTGCCAAAGAAACAGACACAGTAAAGATATCATTCAACCACATCGTTATCGGATTCTCTTGCATCGATTTATCTCCAATCGGAAAAGCCACCACCGGCGCAGTTGGTGTCAAAATCACATCACATTTTTCAAAAGCATTCATAAAATCATTACGAATCAGACGGCGCACTTTTTGAGCTTTTACATAATAAGCATCATAATAACCAGCCGAAAGCACATAAGTTCCGACCATAATGCGTCTTTTAACTTCTTTTCCGAAACCTGCTGTACGAGAGTTGATATACATTTCATCCAAAGTATCACCTTCCACACGATTTCCATAGCGCAAACCATCATATCTGGCCAAATTTGCCGAAGCCTCAGCCGGTGCAATAATATAATAAGCCGCCAACGCATATTTTGTATGAGGCAAAGATATTTCCACCAGCTCTGCGCCTCTTGATTTTAGCATCTCCGCAGCCTTATTCCAATAAGCTGACAGTTCAGAATCCATACCATCAACCATATATTCTTTGGGTATACCAATCTTCATTCCCTTGATATCTTCACCCAAAAACTTTTCAAAATCCGGCACATCTATTTTTACAGAGGTAGAATCTTTAGCATCATAACCAGCCATAGAATTTAACATAATAGCACAATCACGCACATCTTTAGCAATTGGTCCAGCCTGATCCAAAGATGATGCAAAAGCAATAATTCCATAACGAGAACAACGTCCATAAGTAGGCTTTATTCCTGTCACGCCACAATATGACGAAGGCTGGCGAATAGAACCTCCGGTATCCGTACCTGTTGCAGCGGCACACATACCGGCGGCCACAGCTGCGGCCGAACCACCGGAAGATCCCCCTGCCACCAACGGAACATCTTTACTCCATGGGTTTATCACAGGACCAAAAGCTGAGGTTTCATTACTTCCACCCATTGCAAATTCATCCAAATTCAATTTGCCTAGAAAACTTGCACCAGCAGCCAACAGCTTAGCACTAACTGTTGACTCATAAGGAGGAACAAAACCTTTCAAAAATTCCGAGCATGCTGTCGTTGCAATCCCTTTAGTACAAAACAAATCCTTGATTCCCAAAGGAATCCCTTCAAGATTTCCGCCTTCGCCTGCATCAATTTTGGCTTGGCTACGTTTAGCTAATTCTCTTGCTTGCTCTACAGTCTCACAAACATAAGCATTATATTTGCGTCCTTCATTCATTTTAGCCGCATAAGCATCAACCAATTCTACTGCACTAAAATCCTTATTCTTCAAGCCTTTTTTAGCTTGAGCAATAGTTAACTTTGTTAAATCTGTCATTTTTTTTACTCTACAACTTTAGGAACCCCAAAATAACCATATTCTTTCATCGGTGCATTTGCCAACACCTGCTCTGCCAGATTACCGTCATTTACAATATCTTGTCGCATTTGCAAAGAACAATCATTAACCGACACCAAAGGTTCTACACCATCGGTGTTAACCTCACTCAATTGTTCAATCCATTGCAAAATTTTATTAAACTCCCTTTCTGTTGCCTCAATTTTGTCTTCTTCAATTTTTAAACGTGACAAAAAAGCAACTTTTTTAACAGTTTCCTTATCTATTGCCATTTTTTACCTCTATCATATCAAAATATTGTATTGTTTTTAGCACACAAATATAACAGATATCAAGCACAAATTATATATTCACCAAACAAAAACAGCCTCCATTTCAATGGAGGCTGTTAAATGCTAAAGCAAGGCTATTCACTAACCAAAAATTCGCCAAGCTCCTTAGTCTTATTAATATTCATCATACCAACCGTATGATATCCGCAGTCAACATGGATAACCTCTCCGGTAATTCCGCTGCCACAAGCAGACAACAATCCCAAAGTTACCATACCAACCTCTTCTTGAGTAATATTGCGTTGCAAAGGAGCATTCAACTCATTCCAATGCAATATTTTTCTAAAATCACCAATTCCAGATGCAGCCAATGTTTTTATCGGACCTGCAGAAACCGCATTCACTCTCACGCCCTGAGCACCCATATCTGTTGCCGCATAACGAACAGAAGCCTCCAAGGCAGCCTTTGCCACACCCATAATATTATAGTTAGGCAAAACTCTTTCACTTCCCATATAAGTCAGAGTAACAATACTTCCGCCTTCATTCATAATTGGAGATGCAAATTTACAAGCCTCAATAAAAGAGAAACAAGATATTTCCATTGTCATGGTAAAATTATCTCGAGTTGTGTCTATTGTACGACCTTTCAACTGATTTTTATCAGAAAAACCAATAGCATGAACCAAAAAGTCTATTTTGCCCCATTTTTCACCCAATTCCTTAAAACAAGCCTCAACACTTGCGGAATCCGAAACATCACATTTTATCAACAAAGGTTCTTTATCTAATTGAGCAGCCAAGGGTTGAACTCTCTTTTCTAAAGCTTCATTTTGATAAGAAATCGCAATTTGAGCTCCATGAGCATTCAAAGCCTGAGCAATACCCCATGCAATAGACTTATCATTTGCAAGCCCCATAATTAAGCCTTTTTTACCAGCCATAAGAGCTGTTGTTTCAGTCATACCAATATCCTTAATTAAATTTCACACAATTAACAATCCAATTAAATCACTTGAATTATTAGTTAGTTTTTTATAAAATTCAAACAAATTTGTAAACATATTTTTTTATAGGTGACGAATGTTTCTGAATAACTTAAAATGTAATTTTTGCAAAACCAAACTAAAAACAGCCAAAAATTTTATGATTTTTCTGACACAACGTGTCAAAAGCGATATGATTCTACGTGTAGCATCATCTCTCAGTTACACTTCTCTTATTGCTATAGTTCCACTTATTGCTATTGGCTTGGCCATTTTTTCGGCATTTCCGGTGTTTTCAGATATTAGAGAACAAATTCAGATGCTATTATTACAAAACATGATGCCCGATGCCGAACAAGATATCAGCCAATACTTCAACGACTTTGTTTCTGCTACAGCCAAACTAACCACTATCGGAGTAATTGGTATTGCAGTCACCGCAATCTTATTACTATCAACCATCGAAAACAGCTTAAACTTTATATTTAAAGTATATAAAGCTAGAAGCATCAAAACCAAAATCACTCTTTATTGGACAGTTATCACTCTCGGACCACTTTTGCTTGGAACAGCTTTCTCGCTGAGAGGATATGTGTACGCTCTTCAAAACCTCATGCCCGACAACATTATTAGTAGCGCCCTAATGTTTAGTGCTATTGTTCCAAGCATTCTCACCACGCTGGCTCTAGTTTTGCTATATGTTTTGGTACCCAACAAAAAAGTAAATATTTTTCACGCTTTTATTGGCGCCACCATTGCCGTAATACTATTTTATATATTACGCAAAGCATTTGGCGCCTTCCTCATATCTACAAACACATACAATATTCTTTATGGCGCACTTGCCATTATTCCCATAATGTTAATTTGGCTATATTTAGTATGGGCTGCTGTTATCTTTGGTGCCGTCATCACGGCTGCCCTCGATGATTTTCAACAACCCAAAGAACAAAAACCTAGAGAATTAAAAGTGTTTGAATATACAAACAACAATCCTCGCAAAAAAAACAGACATTATTCAAAAAAGTTCTTGCCAAAAGAACAAAAATAGAACAATATACATTTATAGCGATTCGTTAGTATTAATTTTATAAACACAAATGGAGTATAGTTATGGACAAAGATAAAGCGCTAGACGCCGCCCTCAGCCAAATTGAGAAAGCCTTTGGCAAGGGTTCGATTATGAGATTAGGACAAGACAATGCCCATGTCGATATTGAGGCAATACCCACAGGTTCTCTTGGCCTTGATATGGCTTTAGGCATCGGAGGACTCCCTCGTGGTCGTATCATAGAAATATATGGCCCCGAAAGTTCTGGTAAAACAACCTTAGCGCTTAGTGTTATTGCCCAAGCCCAAAAAAAAGGCGGAACCTGTGCATTTATAGATGCCGAACATGCTCTTGACCCATCTTATGCCAAAAAAATTGGCGTAGATATAGAAAATCTTCTTATTTCTCAGCCAGATGCCGGAGAACAAGCTCTGGAAATTACCGATACATTAGTTCGCTCCGGAGCAATTGATGTTTTGGTAGTAGATTCTGTGGCTGCCCTTGTTCCTAAGGCTGAATTAGAAGGAGAAATGGGAGATTCTCACATGGGGTTGCAAGCTCGCCTAATGAGCCAAGCTCTACGCAAACTAACCTCCACCATTGCTCGTTCTAACACTTTGGTTATCTTCATCAACCAAATTCGCATGAAAATCGGCGTAATGTTTGGCAATCCAGAAACCACCACAGGCGGCAATGCTCTCAAATTCTATGCTTCTGTGCGTATAGATATTCGCAGCATCGGAAAAATCAAAGACAAAGAAGATATCATTGGTAGCCAGACCAGAGTCAAAATTGTCAAAAACAAAGTAGCTCCTCCGTTCAAAGTTATTGACTTTGACATTATGTATGGAGAGGGCATATCTAAAACCGGAGAAATTATCGATCTTGGCGTCAAAGCAAATGTTATCGAAAAATCTGGTGCTTGGTTTGCCTACAATGGAGATAAACTAGGACAAGGCAGAGAAAATGCCAAAATCTTTCTAAGAGAACATCCAGATTTAGCTCTGGAAATAGAAAATAAAATCAAAGCCGATGCCGGACATCTGGCAAGTGAACTAATCGGAGATAATTCACCGGCTTCTGACGAATAAAAAACAATCTTAACGTCCAATAAAACTCTGCATAAAAAAATATGCAGAGTTTTATTTTATTTGTTTGACTTTTACAAAAATTTTTCTATATTCACCTCTTCACTTTTATAATTTTGTATTTGTTATGGAGAAATTTTTATCATTTGCTATTGTCAAAGACAATTCAGAACAGTATTTGCTAGTTCGTTATGCTGATGGAACTTTCCGGGTAGTACCGTCCCGCCAAAAAAACTGCCACAAGATGTTGCAATGAAAGCCGTTTTAGAACTGACAGACATTGCTTGTCATATTGATCAAAACTCATCAAGGGTAGTATGCAAAGCCTCAAAAACATTTGTTTACTATTTTGAGGCAAAAAAATTATACGGAGCTGCTCGTGTCATATCGGACAGAATAACTGAGGTTTGTTGGTGCAACAAAGATAAAGCACTTAAACTACTTCGAGAATTTCCTCCGCAATGGCAATAATTGTTTTCAAAAAAGCCGCCGTCGTTACAGACTGCGGCTCTTTTTATAATATTACTTTTGCAAATCATGCAAAAGCTTTTCCCATTTATCAGCTATATGTTGCTCAGCATATTGCTCAACTCCTTTAGCAGCCTCTGCCCCCATTTTAATTCGCAAATTTTTATCACTCATCAATTTTGCCATTTTCACTGCAAAATCATCAACATCTTTGGCCAAAAATCCATTTACACCATCAACAATCACCTCATTCACAGATGGGGCATCTGCAAAACCAATAGCTGGCAACCCATGAGCTTGCCCATCTGCCAAAGCAATACTCAAACCTTCATAGGCTGCTGGCCATGCCATAAAATCAGCACCACGATATACAGCTTTCACATCATCTGCATAGCCCATAAACTCAACCTGTTTTTCAATCTTCAACTGCTTTAATTGCTCCAACAATCGTTTATGATAGTCTGGATGCTTTATACTACCATACAATTCAATTTTCCAATCTGGAAAATCTTTAGCAATTTTCCCAAAAGCCTCAAACAACAAATGTTGGCGTTTTTGTGTTTCATCCACCCGGCACACATAAACAATTTTCTTTTTTTCATTATTTAAATCAGCTCTTTCTGCCGGAGGTATTTGGGCAATAATATTTCCGATAATACGTTCCTCATGTTTCGGATAATCATCTCCGATTGTTCCTCTAAAACTTTCCAGCAACAAATCATATGCTGCAATTTTTTCCAATTGTTTTTTATACACTCTATATCTGATAGGCTTTTTGCGTAACGGAGCAAAGAACACCGGAGGATGATTATGCACCATCAGCACAATTGGAACATTATGATTATGCAAAAAGCAAATATTATAAACATCTTTCAAAAAATAACACACAATCGCATCTGGTTTAATCTGCTTAATAGCTTTTGCATATCTAAAAGAAGCCGGCATAAACACACTTTTTGCACCTGTCCAAATATCTTTCATCAGATTTCCGCATTTTGCGCTCAAATTTTGCACTTTCACCTGAGGCAACAAATTAGCCGGTCCAGATTGTTGCTTAAAACTATCAAACACAAAATTCACCTCATGTCCTCGT
This sequence comes from Alphaproteobacteria bacterium, assembly GCA_015062305.1. GTDB lineage: Bacteria > Pseudomonadota > Alphaproteobacteria > RF32 > CAG-239 > CAZU01. The sequence continues at coordinate 7,557 of SUUX01000001.1, read as the reverse complement.
TTTGCCAACATATTGCAAAAATCCCACACAAAGCGACTGCTAACATTACGATCTTTCACCACCATCAACTTCATTTAGAAATTCTCCTTTTATTTCACTAATATTAGCATCATAGCGTAAAGTTTCCGAAATCTAAAACTCAAATATTCAGATATCCAGAGCCTATACTTCTATCCCAAAGCACATTTTTGCGCCCAAGCCAATCAAAAACGATATCAAAGCCACCGACAAACTAATTGTAGCCATCTCCAAAAACTTCGGCCAAAAGCTCTCTGATTTAACCACTGCAATATAAAAATTGAATATAAACACCAAAAACACCACAATTGCAATCATACAAATCAGTGCCGGCACAAACATATTTTGAGGAAACAACAAATAAGGCAACACCAAAAACACCACCGTTACCAAATAAGCAATTCCGGTATAAAAACTAGCTTTCAACGCATTTGGATTTCCATCGGCTCTTTCTGCCAAATAATTAGAAGCAGCCATCGACAATGTAGCTGCAATTCCTGTAATAATACCGGCCATAGCAATTAAGGTTGTATTCATCAATACAAATGTCAAACCTGCAATTGTACCGGTCAATTCCACCAGAGCATCATTAAGTCCCAACACCATCGCTCCCACATAATTCAACCTGTCTTCATCAAGCATTTCAATCAATTGCTTTTCATGTTTGAGCTCATCGGCGATAATTTTTTTGACCTCCGGAATCTCCTTTTCCAGCAATTTCAAGCCGTTAACACCTTCATATTCATGCAATTCCAGAGATTTTATCACAAAAGTATAACCCAATACCATCATCAAAAATCTATACCACCAAATTTTCAAGATATTTGGTTTCACATCTTGTTTGGTATAAGATTTCCAAATAGCGGCGTGAGCTGCCTCGTCATGAGAAATCTGCATAATTTTATCATGTTCTTTCTGATTTTTCATCTTTCTGGCAAAATGAGCATAGATCAAAGCACTTGTAGCCTCATCTTTTTGAAAATCCAACATTAATCTCTGCGCCAAATCAGAATAGTTTTGCTTCATAGGTCATCTCCTTATTAATATATGTATAATACTAAACCGCAAAGCCACCTCAAAGTCAATAGTTCTGGAATTTTCCCACAAAAAAAGAGGAGCTTCACACCCCTCTTCTCATACCTGAAAAAATTACCTCCACATTCTTGCTGCCCTGTACTCACCTATCAAAAGATAAAATGCAGATGCTGCAGCCACAAAAGCTAACACGCAAAACCCCACATTTTTGTCGAGACAACCCAACACAACAGCTGTCAACCAAGCAACCACAGTCACAGCAAATGCGATAACGCTACTCTTTTTTTTCATATTTGTCAAAATTTATGAGAGAAATCTCTCTGTTACACAATAAGTTCTCAATATATTTTACTTTGTAAATCATATCACATTTTTTCCACCCTTGCAAGATTTATTTATGCAAAATTCATATTGCATTTAGACAAAATTTGTGTTATTATAGAGCAGAAAAGAAATCATTAACCAATTATTAAAATTATGAAGTATAAAACATTCAAACCAAACCGCTACGCTCTGGAAACCAGAGATGCTGATCTGAGACTAGGTAATACATTACATGTCATCAAACTATCACCAGATCAAGCAATGAGTTTCAAAGAGACAACGTCTTTTCAAGATCTCATTAACATCTACGGCCAAAAAAATGTGCTAAAAGAAAATGAGTTCTATGATGGCTACGTGGCTGTCGACCATGGCTATTATCAAGAGGTTGTCCAAATGTATGGTAAGCTCATTAAAGAAACAAATTACATAAACCTCAAAGACTGCAACTTAACTGATGCATGCAAAAGAGGTATTTTATGGAAAGTTGTCGCAGATAATTGCCTGTCTGGAAAATTCAAGTACACATGGACTTTTTCAGACTGTCCTTTTGAGAAAGCCTCAGAGCATTTGGCCGAGAAAATGTTGATTTCAGCAGAAATTTCAGCAGAATCTCTCAGAAACAAGGTTATCAATTCTTTTATTAACAATGAGAATTTGGTAATCAATGAAGATGAAGCAAAGGTTCTACAATACTGTGTTGAGCCCTACTTCTCAAAATTCTTCACCAAACTCTAGCAACACCTCCCTTCGGGGAGGTTTTGCATTTTAAATCGCAATACATTCTTGCCAAAACCACAACAATTTGTTACTCTCCCTCAAAACCAAAGGATTTAAAATGATTAAAGTTCTGTTTGTATGTTTGGGGAATATTTGTCGGTCGCCGATGGCGCAATTTGTGTTTAAGCATATGATAGAGGAACGTGGTTTGGCAGAGCAATTTGAAATTGATTCCGCTGCCACAGAAAGCTATAATGAAATGTGTCATGCCGGCATTCATCATGGCACGCGCGAAATACTAAAATCCATGCATGTGCCGTTTGAGGAGCATTATTCCCGCCGCATTCGTCCGCGCGATTATGCTTATTATGACTATATTTTGGCGATGGACGATAGCAATATAGAGGATATTCAATCTATTGTTGGCGTTGATACAGATAACAAAATCCACCGCTTACTCGATTTTGCAAACAAACCTCGCAACATCAAATATCCTTGGTACACCGGCAACTTTGATGAAACCTATTGGGATATTGTCGAAGGATGTGACGCCTTTCTGAAACATCTAAAACTATAATTCGTTGAAAAAATCTCAAAATCATGATATAATGGGCGATAGTTTAATAACCTTGGAGATTATCATGATTATTGGCCCCAAAAAACAAGCTCCTAAAATTAAATTTGGTCCGAAGAAACCTCCTTTTACAATAAAAGGGCTAAAACGAATCAAAGATGTTCCCCCTATTCGTCAAGGAACACATATCCCTGTCAATACCCGTGATGACCTCAAAGAAATTGTTGAAGAACCTTGCCTAAAAGCCTGCCAATATTTATTCGATAAAAATGTCGAAACCACAGAATCAGGTTGCAATGGAGAAAATTGTTCCGACCGTGCCTACATAAAAATCAAATACGATACTCTTGATGAAAGAAACAAACAAATAGCAGATATAATGATTGCAAACAAAATAGCACAATTCATCCCCAAAAGCGATGAATGCATTCGACATTATTTCAACGAATTACGCATAGAAGTTCCAACATCACCCGAAGAAACTGTAGCTTCAGTCGAAAAAAAACTATCTAAAATCACCAAATTTTTCGTTCATCAACGCAAAATCATCAAGCAAATAGATCCGCAAGAAATTTTAAGAATGCACCAAAGATATCAAGAACGCCAACGATATAAATAAAAACTAAGCAACTTTTTTACTTGCAGCCAAAGCTGCATCAATTGCCTTAGACAGCTGATCTGCACAAGATGTTCCCTTGCCTTTGCAATCATTTCCTCGCAATATATCTGCAACTTCTTTCGCCAAACGCCCTTCCACCAGCTTAGAAATGGCTTTCAGATTTCCCATGCAACCACCACTAAATTGCAAATTATATAATTTACCTTCATTTAGTTCAAAACTGATATTTGTCGAACAAACACCTTGCGTATTATAAGAAATTCTTTTCATATTTATTATCTCCTCAATAATCACCTTAAGCTATAACAAATACTTTAATTATTTACAATCATAAATCTGTATCATTTAAATGAAAAAGTTCGCAAACATTATGTTTGCGAACTTTTTTAATCCAAACGAGAAATCTCGCCGTTTTTGAAGATAAATTTCTCATCTTGATACCGACACTTAGTGTCTCGCATTGAGAATGTATCTCCATTCTCAATGAAATCAAAATCCAAACTCAGCTCATCTTCCACAATCTGCATCTTGGTAATTTCAGTAGTCTGTGTTGGTAACGTTTTTACGTACACAACACCATGTACTTTTTTCTGATCATGCGTCTTGCCGTGGAAATCAGCCACAAAGCATGGACAACCGAGCCATTCGTCACCTTCCCAGTTTTTGTTCACCCATGCCAGTTTAATAAAATATGGAGCCGATGCTGGATCCACACCCTCATCTCTTTCGAGATCTGTTTCAATAAGCTGCGAAGCCAAAAAAGCTTTCATCAGTTCAATTGCCTTTTCTTCACTGGCAACTGCTAAATTTCTTTTCTTTTTCATAAACTTTAATATTAATTATTCATAAATTGTAGATAGATTAGCTATGCCTATATTCCAACATATAATTTTTGTCAAGTTTCCATACACAAAAAATCGCCCCTTTAAAAAAAGTAAATTTATAGCAATATAATTTTATCTCTAAACTATACGGTCTTAATCCAAACTCTTCTTTCTTCTTTTTCCGTAAACATAACCGGATCATCTTCATATCCGTCTAAAACTTTCATAACTTTTAACATTGTTTTATAAGAAGCAATATTTTCTGCATTACATGTTACTAAAACTTCATCAAGCCCCAAAACTTCTTTAGCATATTTACAACAAAGCTTTAATCCCTCTTGAGCCAAACCTCTTCTTCTGGCTGAAGGAATAATATAATAGGCAACATTGCCACCTTCTTTTTTCAAATATTCGGTCAAACTATGACGAACATCAAACATACCAACAAATTTATCATCTTCAATCAACCACAATATTGTCGATGCAACATAGCCTTCTTTTAACCCTACTCCCAACCTCTTATTTTCACAATCAATTTTATAATCAGTAAAACTTTCAAATTTCAAACCATTCTTCATAGCTACTATATCAAATGGGGTCGGAAAGCTCTTCATCTCTATCAAACCATTTTGAAAAGATGCCCAATATTTTTCTTCTGGCAAAACAATATCCAACATATCAACAACTCCTCTCTTCAAAACATATCCATCATATAACCCAATTGACCTATTTTCAACCAAAAAACAGCTCTGAGTATAAACTCAGAACTGTTTTTTGTAATTACTTAACTGTCAAAGTCAAAACCGGTCGCACAAAAAATTTATCGTACTTAACATTGGTATGTACAAACCTGTTTTCAAAAAATAAATACCACGCACTTGTTGAACTTCTTTCGGTAGAGGACCAATAAAATTCTTTTCTAAAAGGCTTTTTTATTTCACGAAATGCTTTTTTCACTAATTCGTAATTTTTACAAACCTTTTCTAACTGCTCGATACTATACCAAACAACCGCCTCACCTCTTTGGCTTGGATAATAAAAATTATCAATGAAATTCTTAGCATTTCCCCAATTTAACATCTCTTCTCGAATATCAAACATCTCCGAAGCTGTTAAATCACCATAGATAACACCATCTTCTACCAACTCAACAATAGCTTTTACTTCCTTGCCTTCTATTTTCTCAAATGAGAAAATATCACCTTTATACCATAACATCCCCGGTTTGACTTGTGTAATGTTAATTTTTTCTTTCGTCTGCATAATTATATATTTTTAGATTAAACTTAGTCACAATAATCAATTTGTTCCTCAATACTACCACATTTTTCTAATTTTTACAACAAAAAAAGGAAGTTTTTTTAGGACTTCCTTTTTTACATCATAGATTATCTCCACTGCTTACCACCAAAATAATGTGAATTATATCTATAACACTCAACATCACCTTTTTGAGCATGAAGAAGATGTTGTTGCTCGCTTTTTGCTGTAGAAGGAGAGCCTTTCCAAGTAGTCCCATCTGAGAATACTAAGGAAACCTCTGTTTCAGAACTAAGTTTATAGGGAACAATTATTTCACTTCGTGAAACTACTATTACCTTTTTCCATTCAGAAACTTTGGGAGGCTTAAGAGCAATAAATGTCATTCCCCCAAACCATACAAATAATATCATTCCAATGATAAACATAGGTATCCAACTTCTATCTTTTTTCTTTTCCATAATATGATAATTTTAAGATTATCCATTCTTATCCATTGATATAAAAGTGCCAATAACCACAGAAATAATAAGCCATATTATCATCACAATTGGAACACCTGATACTGTTGACATCAATAGAGCTCCACCACATAAAAATGATAGCAACAATACCACAATAGGAAGCCATATAGCAGACCACTCAAAATACTTATTATTTAACTGTGAAAAACAGTCTCTAATCAGATGACCAGCTATAAAAGCCAAAAGAGAAGACAAGATAAAAAGAAATAAGCCACCAATACCTTGTGAACCTAATTCCTCAAAAAAAAGCATAGCATACTTTTCCATAAGACATAAAAATTAAAGTGATACAATTATATTATTTTGCTGACATAATATAGTTTTTTTTAGAAAAAGCAACATTTTTCGAAAATTAGACACAAAAATATTTGATTTTTATAATAAAATATGTTACATTTGCCTCAATAATAAAAGTAATTATGTTGAATCATTAAAATATTATAAATATGGAAGAGTTTATTCAAGTTTTAAATGAGGCATTCCTCTCATTTGGATTAAGAGAGACTATTTGTTTTTTAATGTTTACCATTTTTTGCAAATGGATTGGAATTAACCTTTGCTTAGCAAAATATTTGCCACCAGAGTCAGTATTGGGTTTCCATGATGATTACTTTGGCAATTATTTCCACATCGGAATTGCATTATTTATTGGTGGACTTGCTTGTGCTTTTATCCTTGAAATTTGGTGCTACCCAGCAGCGGAAATAAAGGTTTTCATAATTATATGGGCTTTAATCTGGTGTGGCATAGGATGGTTTAAACATTGGTTCAAAGACAGGTATTTTTAGAGTGTCTCTCAAAGACAAGGTAAAAAAAATTAAATAAACACTAAAAAAATTAATTATGGAAATTCCAATTTTTTTTATTTTTGTAGGGATAGTATCGTTTTTTATTGCTGGACGCATTTTGGGCTATTTTGGCGCGAGTGCTTACCTTGATAAACTTAAACCATCTCTTTGGGATTGTATTAAAAGTTCCCTTTTAGGTGGATTGATTTTCGGTGGGCTTTTCTTTTTCTTGGGAAGTATTGCGTCTTATCAAGAGTTTGAAAGCTCCAATTTAGTAATAAAAATAATTATGGTTATCTCGGCTATATTCTCATTTTTACTCGGATGGTTAAGGGGAATCAATAACAATAAGAAATTTTTCAAGGAAGAGAGATTGAAAAATATTTGGCCATAACTTGTTTATACTATCAGTTTCAAAAAATGACTTTATCCCCTCACAATTTTATTGTTGTGAGGGGTTTACTTTATCTAACACACACAAAATCATAGATTTTTCTATCGCCTCTATTGGGTTATTTACAAGAAATCAAAATCACAATTCCGTTATTACACTTGTTAAAACACCTTTATTTTCTCCAGTTACTCCAATTAAATTGGATTTAGTGGAGATAATCAAGCATTTTTTTAATCAAAAAAACAATCTCGCCTAAATATTACCGAATATTTACCGAAAAGCGAAAATTTTTACCGAATTTAATACTTTTTTGCAAAATCATAAAATAAAAAGCTCTCAAACTGCCGAACAATAAATTGCAAAAACATAAAATGAATTTCTGCAAAACCATTAAATGAAAAATTGCAAAAGCATAAAATAAAAACTTGCAAAATAATAAAATATAGTTTATATTAATAGATATTACCAAGGAGTTTCAAC